>CANREF010000001.1 GCA_947629575.1 uncultured Clostridia bacterium
ACTGCCGGCGTTGCGCCCTCGGGAATGAGTTCCAACTTGGAAAAGGAGAGGCGGATGAGCCAGCGCTGGAATCCGCCGATGCCCATGCCCGTCAGTGTGTCGTTCAGCGCCGCCCCCGATGTTCCGCTTGGAATGGCTGCGGCGTAGGCGCTTCCCTCCTTCCCGATGGCTGCGGCGATCCCGTTCGTGATCCCCGTCGTCATATGGAAGCAGAGCTCGAGGAAGTTGGCGAATGAGATGCAAAATACAACGGCAAAGATGAGGGATACCCACTTCCCTGCGAGCTTGCATACGCCCGCGACAAAGCCCCTGTAAGCCCCCCATGCCATCCCGAGGAAGATGATCAAAAAGAACACCAGATCGAGCACCCACCCGCTTGAAGCAAGCAAAAGGTCTGTCATTATATCCTCCGAAGGTTTCTGAATCTATTATACCACCATTTTTTCCCAAATCACACAAATTTTAAGCCATTCGAATAAATTTTCTTGTTTCGGCAATACTTCTTCCGCAGGAGACGATATGGAATTTGCATTTCACACCTATAACACCTTGGCGGAAGAGGGGGCTGCAATGGCACTTCGCCGCCTCTTGGGAAAGCCCGCATCTCCTCCCGTCATTCTCTGTATCGGCAGCGACCTTGCCATCGGCGACAGCCTCGGGCCGATTGTGGGAACGCTCTTGGTGCAGGGGGAGGGCGGAACGCGGAGCTTCGTCTATGGAACTCTGCGCCACCCCGTTACTGCGAAGGAAATCAAATATATTGGTGAATTTTTACGTAGAACGCACCCCGATTCGCCCATCATCGCCATAGACGCGGCGGTAGGGGAAAGCTCCGAACTCGGGCTCATCAAGATCACCGATTCCCCCCTTCGCCCCGGCTCGGGAGCAAACAAACGTTTAGGAAAGGTGGGGGACGTGTCGGTGCTGGGGATCATCGGGGAGAAGGCGGGATTTTCCTATTCCATGCTCAATCTCACGCGGCTGGGGGGAGTGTTCCGCATGGCGCAAACGGTGTCGCGCGCGATCAAGATCTATCTCGGCGAGCAGGAGACGGATAAAAATTCACAGTTTGCATGAAAAATGCACAATCTGACCGATTTTTCAAATTTTTCGATTTATAATTGACAAATCCGAAGAGATGTTATAGAATAAGAGAAAAAGGAGAAAAAACAATGGTAAAAAAGACCAAGTGCAAGACTTACGACACCGACACGGCGACGGTCGTAAAGAAAGTGACGAGCGGCGCATACGGCGATCCTGCGGGCTATGAGATGACGATGATGCTCACGCCCGAGGGGGACTATTTCCTCTACACCAACGGCGGGGAGGCTTCGCCCTATCCCAAGGAAGGCATTGCCGCCTATGCCAAGGCAAAGGCGCAGGAATGGCTGAAAAACAACTAAACGCAAGCCCCCGAGCATGCTCGGGGGCTCTCTTTTTAAGGGGATAAAAAAGGAGCTCGGGTGAGCTCCTTTCTTTCTTATTCTTCGTCGGGGGAAGGCGTTTCCGTCGTCTCCTCATCGCGGGAGTTTCCGAGATAAGTTCCGAAGAAGCCGCTGAATCCGCCCTTTTTGTACCCCGAATTGCCGCCGCGGTTGAAGCTCGTCCCCGAGGATTCGGGCGTTCCCTCGGTGGGGAGCTCGCGCTTGGGATAGCGCTCGCGGTCGCCGTATTTCCCGTGATCACGGTCTCTGCCGCGCTTGTCGCCGTAGCCGCGGCCGCCCCTGTCCTTGCCGTAGCGGTCTCTTCTGTCCCGCTCCCGCATATTGTTGGGAATGATCACGACAAACCGCGCAGGCTCTTTTCCCTCGCTCTTGGTGGTGACGTTGGGATCGTTCACGAGGGTGGAATGGATGATCCTGCGCTCGTAGGGATTCATGGGCTCGAGGCGCACTCTCTTCCCGAGGCGCACCGCCTTTGCCGCAAGTTTCTCCGCGACCCGTTTCAAGGTCTCTTCGCGGTCCTCGCGGTAATTTCCGCAGTCCACGACCACTCTCTTATAGTCCTTCCTGCCTGTGTTTGCGACCGCGCCTGCAAGGGTCTGAATGGCGTCGATCATCTCTCCGCGCCGTCCGATGATCCCCTTTCCCGACGATTGCAGGTCGATGACGATCTTTTCTCCTTCGTCCTTCAGTTCGGGGACGGCTTCGATCTCGAGATGGATGAGCAATCCTTTGAGAAATTCCACGGCGCGTTCGCCGTCCGTAAGTTTGGGCTTCACCGTGATTTTGACCCGCGCGGGAACAGACCCGAACAGTTTCTTTTTTCCCTCGTCGAGTACTTCGATCTCCACTTCTTCCCGCGTGACGCCGAGCTCGCCGAGCCCCGTTTCGACGGCCTCTTCCACCGTCTTTCCGCTGAATTCTTCCTGTCTTACCATATTACTACCTTCTTACAAAGTATTATTTTTTGGTTTTTGCGTTTTTGCCGCGGGCGGAAGGGTTCTGCCTCTGCGGCACGGTGCGTGTGAAACGCTCCTTGATCTCCTCCTCTTCCTTCTTGCGGTAGATCTTGCCCATGATGAGGTTCGTCGCAAGGGTGAAGATGATGGAGAGAAAACTGCTTATGATGTTATAGATCGTGAATGCCGCGCTCCACAAAAAGCCGAAGACCGCAAACATGATGGGCATCATGATCATCATGACCTTTTGGGTGCGCGCGCCCTGCCCGTCTACCGTCTGATATTTATCGGCGTCCTTCTGGCTCTTCATCGTAACGAACTGCGAGAGGAGCATGAGCCCGATGGAGAGGATGATGAGGATGAAATACCCGTTCGCCTCTCCCTTCTGTTCGCTCAGGTAGGGGGTGAGCCGCATATCGTAATCGTTGAATTCGTCGCTTCCGAACAGCGCCTCGATGCTCGTAGCGTTGCCGTTTGCGTCTCTTACGTTCTTGAATGCCCCTTTGAAATTGTTGTAGTTTTGAATGGGGTGCTCATAAGAGACGTCGGGATACCAAACGTTCTTTACCCAAAGGAAACCGGGATCTTTCTCGTTCAAAAACACATCCGCCGCCGCTTGCGAGCCCTGACGGTAGAAATACTCGCAGCAGGCGTTCGTTTCGTTTTCGCCCTCCGCCATATTTCCCTTGATCTCTTCCCAGATCGGAGAACTCTTTACCTTGTCGATATTGAGACGGTAGCTCTTTCCCCCGACCGTCGTGCCGACGGTGTAGGTATAGGAGATATACTTGTCCGCGGCGTTCGATTCCACCGCCATGACAAAGCTGTTGCCCTCTCTTGAAAGCGTATAGGAAACGCCCGTCTCCCCGTCGGTATAGGTGCGGGAACCGTCCTCGTTTGCCGTTCCGAAACTGTCAAAGGAAGTGATGATCCACTTTTCGTCCTCTTCCGAAGGGGTCTCCCCCTCGGCGAGAAAGCGGAAGTCCTTCTCGCTCTCCACGCAATAGGAGAGGAGAGTTCGGTTATAGCCGCGCGCCATCTCCTCGTACATGGAGAGATTGGCGTAAGAGGCATACGATTGGAACGCCGTGATCGCGATGATGATCACGACGAGGGAGACGATCATGGGCAGACATGCGCCGAAAATACTGTATCCGTTCTTCTTCTGCAACTCATACATCTTCATGCTGTATGTCTGCTTGTCGTTCGCGTACTGCTTTTGCAGCTTCTCGAGATCGGGCTTGAGCCTCTTCATGATGAGGCTCTGCTTTCTCATTTTGATGCGCTGGTAGAGGTCGAAAGGGGTGGTGATCGCCTTGAGGATGAGAGCAAACATAATGACGCCGACACCGATATTGCCGATGCTTTCGACGATGACCTTGACAAATCTGCCAAGCGCGTTGAGAGAGATGCTGAATCCCTCCTGTAAAAGATGTAAGTCGGCAAATACTGTGCCGAGAGCAGAAGATAACATACGATTTTTCAAACGAGCCAGCGCACCTTCCAGAAGACTTCGGGTGCGGGATCTATCCCTCCCTTGGAGAGCGGATTACACCTTAAAATGCGCCAAATGCCGAGCACGATCCCCACTGCTGCGCCCCAATTATTGATACAGCGCTTGGTATATTCCGAGCAAGTGGGTCGGTACAGACAGGTGTGGCGGGAGAGATGTTTTTGATAAAAACAGATCATGCGGATGCACAGCGCCTTGAACAGAGGACAGCGCAGCCGCTTCCTCAAAAAACGAAGGTTCTCCCTTATCAGGACGCCGAGCTCAACCATCCGCAAGTTTTTCCTTTCTGAAGATCTTTTCGAGATCGCGGCAAAAAGGAGCGAAGGCGTAGCTTTCCGCAACTTTGGGAAGGAGGAGGATCTGTACGGGAACGGCAAGCCTCTGTCTGCGGAATGCCTCCCGGAGCAGTCTCTTGATATGGTTCCTCTCTACGCTCTTTCCGTATTTCTTCCCAACGCACACCGCCATCGCCGTTCTCTCCGCGGGCAGATAGACCACGGTGAGCGTGCTGCCGTACGCCCTCTTTCCTTCCTTCAAGATCCGAAGAAATTCCTTCCTCTTTTTCAGACGAAGATAATTCACGTTATGCGGAGATGTGCTTTCTCCCCTTGTTTCTTCTTCTCTTGAGCACGTTCCTTCCGCCTTTTGTTGCCATTCTCTTGCGGAATCCGTGCACTTTGCTCTTCTGTCTCTTTTTGGGCTGGTAAGTCCTTTTCATAACAATATACTCCTATTATTGACTTCTACTGTTTGATTATAAAGTTTTTCCCGCTTTTCGTCAAGCGATTATTGGGCGTTTCTGACCGGTAAAATCAAATATAAACTGTCTTTCTTTTCCTTATTTTGCAGAATGAAGGGGGAAACCGCGCCGTTGAAGGAGAGGGTGCACTCCTCTTCGTCGAGGGCGCGCAGCGCGTCGAGCAGGTATTTCGCATTCATGGAGATGACGAGATCTTTCCCCGTCGCATAGGCGCTCACGCATTCAAACACGTTCCCGATCTCAGAGTTGGATCTCACTCTCACCTCTTCTGCGCCGATCTCGAGGGTGACGAGGTTGTTCTTGTCTCCCCTTATGAGAATGGCGGCGCGTTCCACGCTCGAGATGAGTTCGAGGCGGGAAAGGGTGACGTCCGTCTGGAAGGCGGAGGGAACGACGTTCTCCTTGCGGATGAACTCTCCCTGATAGAGGCGGGAGACGATGGTCATATTGTCCGCCGTGACGAGCAGATTTCCGCCCTGCGTATAGACGGTGACCTCTTCCTCTCCGTCGGAGAGCATCCTCGAGATCTCGAGCAGCGTCCTTGCGGGACAGATGATGCTCTTCTCTTCATTCCCCGAGAGGAGTTCCGCGGAAGAAGAGGCGAGGCGGTAGCCGTCGAGCGCGGTCACTTCGAGCCTCTCCTTGAATTCGAAGAGACATCCTTTCAGAATGGGGCGGGAATCCTCCTGCGCGCAGCAGAAAGTGGTGTCCGCTATGAGCTTTTTCAGTTCCGCCCTCTTCATCACGAAATAATTCTCCCCGACTTCAAGGTCGATCTCGGGGAATTCGGAGGCGGGCAGGGTCTGCATATAGGAGGAAGAATCGAGATATCCGATCTCCATGCCCCGTTCGCCCGTCTTCACCGTCACTTCCACGTCCGTCAGTTTTACGAGGAAGTCGGCAAACAGTTTGCCCGTCACGCACACTTCCCCCTCTTCAAACACTTCCGCTTTGAGCGTCTTTCTGATGGAGAGTTCTCCGTCCGTTGCGAGCAGGATCACTTCGTCGTTTTTCGCGCTGATCTTGATGCACTCCATAATGGGCGCCGTCGTGCGCACGGCGCACGCTTTACTGGTCTTTCCCACCGCCTCGGAGAGGGACAGCCCGTCGCAGACAAATTTCATAATTTCCTCCTTATGGGTCTTTTATAAAAGAAGATTTTAATAATAATATTATTAAGGGCCGTGGAAATGTGGAGAATTCCGCTCTCTCGGTCCTTTCCAACGCTATTATAGCGAAAAACGCGGAAAAATTCAAGTAAAAAAGGGGTTTTTCCGAAATTCCCCCTCTTTTTTCTTTGTGGAAAGAAGGGTGGACAAGTTGTGGATGAACTTGTCTTTTCCACGAGGCGAGGGGGCGGAAAAGTAAGAGAAGGAAGAGAGGGCGAGCGCAAGGGAAGGAAAAGAGGAGCGAAGGGAGAGATCTCCACCGCGCACGGGGGAAATGTGGAAAAAAGGGAATAGGTTTTCGACAGGGAGTTGAAAAAACGGCGGGTTTGTGCTATAATGAAGGGGACATGGAAAATTTCCCCGATTTTGAAAGATACCGCGCGCTCATCGGCGAAAAAGACGAAAGTTTTTCCCGTTTTGAGGAGCTGCTTTTGTCATACAATGAAAAATTCAATCTCACCGCGCTCACCGACGGGAGGGAGATCTATGTGAAACACTTCCTCGATTCGCTCGCGGGAGAGGGACTTATCCCCCCGAATTCCACAGTCGTAGAGATCGGGTCGGGCGCGGGATTCCCCTCCCTGCCCATCCGCATCGTGAGAGAGGATCTCTCCTTCACCCTCATAGAGAGCACGGGAAAGAAATGCGAGTTCTTGAGGACGGCGGTGAGAGAGCTCGGATTGGAGAGGGTGGAAGTAAGAAATCTGCGCGCCGAGGATGGCGCTCGCACGGAGCTGAGGGAACAGTTCGACGTCTGCATCGCGCGGGCGGTCGCGCGGCTCAATACCCTTCTCGAATACTGCCTGCCCTACGTGCGCGTCGGGGGAGCGTTCCTCGCTTGGAAGGGGAGCGAAGAGGAGACAAAGGAGTGCGCTCGCGCGCTCTCCCTTTTGGGGGGAAAGCTCGAACGTATCGTGAAATTCCCGCTGCCGGACGGATACGGGGAGCGCGCGTTGATCGTCGTGAGAAAGGAAAAGAGGACGCCCGAAAAATATCCGCGCGGAAACGGAAGGGAGAGGAGGGACCCGCTTTGAAGAGGACGATGATGTGCGCCTTGACGGGGCATCGGGAACTTCCCGCCGACTTCGACAGGGAGGCGCTTTCGGAGAGACTGTATCTCCTTGTAGAGGGGGGATGCGACGGATTTCTGTGCGGCATGGCGCCCGGATTCGACCTTCTGGCGCTCGAACAGATCGTAAAGCTCAAGGAGAAGAGACCACTCTACGTTGAAGCGTGTATCCCCTACAAGGGGCATGAAAAACGGCTTCCGCCCGCGGAGCGCGAGCGCTATGAGCGGCTGCTCGGAATGTGCGACAGGAAGACGGTGCTCTTCGACGGATACCGCAACGGCTGTTTCCTCGCACGGGACCGCTATATGGTGGATTGCGCCGACGTCGTTCTCGCCTACCTCGTCCGCCGCAGCGGGGGGACGGCTTACACCGTGAACTATGCCGTAAGGAAGGGCGTTGCCGTGATCTACCTCTGAGCGGGCTTGATTAAAGAAAGGAAAAAAGTGTTATAGAATAAAGGGGAAGCGTTTTGTTTCCCCTTCGGAGGAACAAAAATGACATTCAACCTGTTGGCGGAAGGAAAGAACTGGTTCACGGGGATGTCCGTGCTCGAGCAGGTCTTCTTTTGGATCGCGGTCGT
The DNA here is from genome assembly GCA_947629575.1 of uncultured Clostridia bacterium. Classification (GTDB taxonomy): domain Bacteria; phylum Bacillota; class Clostridia; order Christensenellales; family Borkfalkiaceae; genus Gallimonas. The sequence goes on from CANREF010000001.1 coordinate 7,494, forward strand.
GGCGAGCGTATTGCTCGTCGTGCAGATCATTCTGCTCATCGTCTCCTTCGGCGGCGGAGATCTCGACGCCGACGGGGATTTCGATATGGACGGAGATACGGACACGGACGGCGGACTGGGGATCTTCACCCTGAAGGGGCTCACGGCGTTCTTCGCCCTCGGCGGCTGGTGCGGATTTGCGGCGGCGAGTTTTCTCGGGAACATCTGGGCGCCCATCCTCATCTTTGCGGGGACGGGGCTGGTCGCCCTGTTCGGCGTCGCACTCGCCCTCCGCGGCATTTCCAAGCTGCAGTGCGCGGGAAATCTCGAGACGGAAAAACTCATCGGCAAGTCGGCAACGGTCTACGTGGGCGTTCCCGCTTCCCGCTCCGGCAGAGGAAAGATCACCCTCACCGCGCAGGGAAAATACATGGAGATCGACGCCGTTACCGACGGAGAAAAACTCTCCGTGGACGAGGAAGTGGAGATCGTCGGCTACTCCGACGACTTCGCCATCGTGAAGAAAAAGTAGCTTCTCGCGTTTTCCTAAGCGCATACCGTCCTTCGGAACGCTCCCCTACGCCATTTCACACGACCGAAGGGAGGAGAAATCTCGGCTGCCCCTTGAGGGGGTGTAAAGTTATTCAGAACGACACCCCTTCCGTCACTCGCTTCGCTCGTGCCACCCACCCCTCCAAGGGGTGGGCAAGAGAGGAATCTCTATCAATCTAAAAATTCATTATAGGAGAAAAGATATGCCCCCTGCAATTATTGCGATCATCGTTGTGGCGGTCCTCATCGTTGTGCTCATCGTGCTCACCATCGCCGTGCGCTACAAGACCTGTCCGCCCGACAAGATCATGATCATCTACGGTAAGATCCGCCCCAATCCCGACGGCACTTACCGCAGCGCAAAATGCGTCCATGGCGGCGCGTCCTTCGTAGCGCCCTTCTTCCAGAAGTATACCTTCATGGACCTCACCCCCCTTTCGATCTCGGTGGACCTTAAGAGCGCGCTCTCCAAACAGAACATCCGTATCGACGTTCCGAGCATCTTCACCGTGGGCGTTTCCACAGACCCCGGCGTCATGCAGAACGCCGCCGAGCGGCTGAGAATGCTCAAAATGAACCAGATCGCCGACCTCGCGCGGGACATCATTTTCGGCCAGCTCCGTCTCGTCATCGCCACGATGAACATCGAAGAGATCAATGCCGACAGAGATAAGTTCCTCGAGGCGATCTCCCGCAACGTCGAGGGAGAACTCAAAAAGGTGGGTCTAAGGCTCATCAACGTGAACGTCACCGACATCACCGACGAGAGCGGCTACATCGTCGCCCTCGGGAAAGAGGCGGCGGCGAAGGCGATCAACGACGCGAAGATCTCCGTCGCGGAAGAGGACAAGAAGGGTTCTATCGGCGAGGCGAACGCAAGGCGCGAACAGCGCATCCGCGTTGCGGAAGCGGAGTCCATGGCGATCGACGGAGAGAACAAGGCAAAGGCGGAGATCGCCCGTTCGCAGGCGCTCCTTCGCGAGAAGGAAGCGGAGGCGTTGAAACTTGCGGTCACCGCGGAAAAGGTGCAGGCCGCAAAGGCGCTCGAGGAGAGCTATTCCGCAGAACAGAGCGCGGAGATCGCCCGTGCGGCGCGCGAAAAGGCCACCAAAGAGGCGGACGTCATCGTCGCGGCGGATATCGAAAAGCGCAAGCTCGAGATCGAGGCGGAAGCGGTCGCCGAACAGACGAGAAGAAAGGCGCAGGGCGAGGCGGACGCTATCTATGCGAAGATGGACGCCGAAGCGCGGGGTCTTCGCGAAAAGCTGAGCAAACAAGCGGAGGGCATGGACGCGCTCGTGAAGAGCGCGGGCACTTCGGACGAAGCGGTGCGCCTGCTCATTGCCGACAAGCTCGAGACGATCGTTGCCGAGCAGGTCAAGGCCATCTCGGGCGTGAAGATCGACAAGGTGACGGTCTGGGACGGCGGCGCGAATGCCGACGGAAAGACGTCCACGGCGAACTTCCTTTCGGGGCTATTGAAGAGCCTGCCCCCGCTTGAAGAGATCTATAACATGGCGGGGCTGTCTCTTCCCAAAGCGGTCGCTCCGCAAAAGGCGGAGGAAAAGCCCGAACCTTCCGAAGAGGACTGATTTTTAGCATACGTATACAAAAAACAGAGCCATTCGGCTCTGTTTTTTGTATGGAAAATTTCACCACACCCGCCCCCTGCGGGGGGTCTCACGCGGGTGGAGTCCCGCCTAACTTCGCCCTGCGGGGCTCGTGCCGCCCAATGAACCATGACAGTAGGAAAGCGGGGGCGGTCACCGTTCGCGCCTCTGGTGCGCTCGCTCCTGTCACAGCGCGCCAACGATTATCAATCGTTGGCAGAATGCGCTGTTCCACCCTCTCCTTAGGAGAGGGCTTAAGGGCTCCTCCTTAGGAGGAGCTGTCACGAAGTGACTGAGGTGGTGTCTTGCCTCCCCCCGCTGCGGGGGACAGCGAAAATGGGTGACGTTTCGTCATTTTTGACGTAGAGCCCCCGCCATGTTCAATAATCCGTTCTGCCGACGAGATAGTCGAGGGAGACGTGCATATAATCGGCGATCGCGCACAGAGAGGTGAGGGACGGGGATTCCCCCTTTGCCCAATTCGTTATGCGGGAATCCTTCACCGTCGTATTGCAGGTAAGAGCGTAACGCTTGACATTCTGCTCCTTCATAATGCTGCGCAGCCTTTGGTAAAAAGGCGGAAGCGGACGGGGCAAAACCTCTTCATAATGCTCGCTGCGGCCGACCAAATAATCAAGCGAACAGCCAATATAGTCGGCAAGCAAAACGGCATTTTTCAAATTCGGCAGTTTTTCTCCCCGAAGCCATGCGCGAACGGCAGATCCCGCCACCCCGATCGTCTCCGAAAACTCTTCCGAGCGCAGTCCGCGTTCTTCCATGAACTCCCTCAACCGCACAGAGAAATTGGACAAATATTCCATAGAATTTCAATAATCCGTTCTGCCGACGAGATAGTCGAGAGAGACGTGCAAGTAATCGGCGATCGCGCACACCGTATAGAGCATGGGGGTTTCCCCGTGCGCCCAATTTGTAAAAAAGACGTCGGTGTGCAGCAAACGGGAGATCTTATAGCGGGAAACCCCCTGTTCCCGCATAACTTCGCGCAGCCGGTCATAGAACGGCGGCAACGGACGGGGAAGGACTTCCCTGTCGGTATCGCCGATTCCCGCAAGATAGTCGAGCGAACAATGAAAGAAGTCCGCCAATCCGACGGCATGTAAGAGGTTGATATTGCGCTCCGCGTTCATCCAAGCGCGAACGCTCGTTCCCGCGACCCCGATCTTTGCGGCGAGCGCTTCCGATTTGATTTGCCCGCAGTCGAACATCAATTCTTTCAGCCGCTCGGACAGCTTCGACATGATTTCCATAAACTTCCCTCCTTTCGACAAAAAATTATCCCAACCAAACGCATATTTTGTTTGCAATTATGCGCACAGTAGGGTTATAATATTCTTACAAAGGAGATGTAAATGGAAAAACAAAACGAAAAATTTACAGAAGAGTTAAAAAACGAGCCGAAGATCACTTCCGAAGAATTGCTCGAAGAAATTTTATCGCTCTTAAAAGAGAGCTTCTTTGCGAAGATCCGCCTTTGCGGAGACGAAATATCTCTGCGCTTTTTCAACGGACAGCACGCACGGCTCACGGTTTGGATGCTTTCGGAGAAGCCCCTCAGTCACCTTCGGTGACAGCTCCCCTCATAGGGACGCCAAGGGGGCGGGGCGTGCGTCATGCTGAGCCGTGGACAAAATACGCAGTCCGACAACGCTCTCCCCGAAGCATCTTGCTGCGTTCGGGTTCGTTTGAACGGGCCGGAACACAACAGGATTCCCTCGGAGAGTTGCCTCGTTGGACTGCGCGATAATAACACCCCTTCCGTCACGCGCAAAACGCGTAACACCCACCCCTCAAGGGGTGGGCAAGGGAGCAGGGCGGAATGACGCGAGGGGACACGGTCACCCCCTACCCAAATTCCGCTTTACAAGCATGAAAAGTTATGTTATAATTTTTTCATGGAAAAATTGTGCTTTGCCGACGGGGACAAGATCGGCGTGTTCGACGGCGAACGGACGGAACTCTTCGAGAGCGAATACATTCTCCGCTATCGGGAATATGCCGAAACGAGGAACAAAAACGACGAGTGGAAGTTCGGCGGCGAGGGGGCGCGCTTCCGCGGCGACTATGAGCGGTATCAGATGCGCAGGGAAGAAAAGGTCTATGCGTCCGTCAACGGCGTGCAATGGAAGGACGGCAAGGTCGTCTATTCCTTCACCGTCAACGGCTCGTCGGGCGTCTATTGCAAGGACGTATGCGATAAAAAGGCGCGCGAGGAGCACATCATCTCCTCTTCCGACGAGGAATTTCTCTCCCTTCACCGCGGCGGCAACACGCTTGCGGTCACGGTGGGAAAGCGGGACGGCACGTCCTGTGTGGGGCTTCTGAACATGGAGACGACCGAGCTCAAGACCCTCACCGAGGGCGACAGCCGCGACGCGAATCCCTATTTCTCCCCCGAAACCAACCTCATCTATTTTGACAGCGCGGGCGTCGGAAGGGACGGGGAAGGGAACTTCACGGGCGAATTCTCCCCCGCCGCGATCCTCACGCTCGACGCCGTGTCCTTGGAACTCAAAGAAGTGAAACAGGACAAAAAATTTGCATACGTCAAGCCGAAAATTGCACAAAACGGCGATTTGTACTACATCAAGCGCCCCAATAAATGCAAGAAGAGGGGCAATCTTTTTCTCGACATTGTGCTCTTTCCGTTCCGCATTTTGAAGGCGATCTTCGGATTTTTGCAGGCGTTCGTGATGATCTTCGGGCACACGTCCTTGAATTCCGCGGCGGAGGGGGGAGACAATCCCACCCGCGGAAGAAAGACGGACGGTCGCCGCCTCTTCCTCGACGGGAGCTATATCGAGACGGAAAAGGAGCTCAAACGCAACCGCAAAGCCAAGGAGAAAGAGGCGGGATTCATTCCCCTCACGTGGAAACTCGTTCGGTTTGCGGGCGGGCAGGAGACGGTCATAAAGGGAGGCGTATGCGATTTTGCGCTCTGCGCGGACGGCGGGATCTACTGCACCAACGGCAGGCATATCTTTTATCTCAACGGAACTGCGTGCCGCAAGGTCGCCGACGCGGAGAGCTGCGTGAGCATTGCCACGGAGAGCGCCGCCGCCCCTCCCGATGAGCTCTTCGCCCTGTAAAACCGCATTTGGATAAAAAACAAAAACCGCGAAATTCGCGGTTTTTTTACACCCGTTTGCCGTTTTCGCCAGCCGTGATGTGATATGATATTGCAAATTTCATTACGAGGTTATGATATGGCTTACGAAAAAAGACTTTGCTTGCTCAAACAGATAAAGCGCGGGTTTTCGGCGGACGGCGCGCCCCTTTCGGGGGCGGTCTATGCCGAACGGATGGGGAGCGAGCTCGTCATCACCCCCAAGATCGCGGGGCTGTCTCCCCTCAAAGAGGGGCGCTACGCCCTCGTTGTGGCGGCGGGGGAACTCAAATTCTGTCTCGCCCTTCGCGGGAACGAGCCCCTGCGCGTGGACGCCGCGCCCTCGCTCGCAAACGGGTTTTCCGTCCTCTTATGCTACGTCAACGCGGAGGCGGAAGCGATCGCCTTCGGGCACTGCGGAAGCGCCCCTTCCGACTACGGGGAACTCATTTCGGCGGTCTCCGCGCCCTCTCTTCCCGCCGAGCCCAAGGAGAGCGCGCTCGCGGAGGACCTGCCCCCCTTTCGCGGCGGGGAAGGGGGATATGACGACGAGGCGATCGCCTCCTCCGACTATTACGGTGCGTCTCATGCAGATGAAGACCCTTCTGCTTCGGATCCGCCGCCCGAAGGGGAGGGTGTATGCGAGGATGAAACTGCTCTCCACCCGTTCCGCCTCACAAGGGGCGGGCTCACCTATTACAACAAGATCGCGGCAAAACTGAAGACGGCATTCCAGAGATTCCCGCGCGACGAGCGCCTTACCGCCGCCATTCCCCACTCCGAATGGGTAAAGACGGAACAGGCGCTTCTCGGGATCGTCTATGCCGAGGGAGTTCCGCGGTATCTGTGCGTGGCGCTCGAAAAAGACCCGCCCGAGGAAGCGAAGGAGGCGAGCGTGTTTGTCCCCTTCTCCCCCTTCTCCGACGACGAGGGGCTGTTCGTCGTCTTTCAGGACGCGGACACGGGGGAATACGTGAAAGTCGACCTCGCCTGAGCACAAATTGTTCCCGTGAAAATTTTTCGAAAGCGTTTACTTTGACAAATCAAAGTGGTATAATGTAAGTGGAAGAAGTTGGGCGTTCGGCCCATTCAACGGAAAATCACATACGGAGGTCAGATATGACAAAGGCACTCACCGAAAACCAAAAAGTTCTCGATTTCGTTCGGGAAAGCGCCGAGCTCGCCTGCCCGGACAACATCGTCTGGATCGACGGCAGCGAAGCGCAGCTCGAAAAACTCAGAGAGGAAGGTGTCAGAACGGGAGAGATGATCAAGCTCAACCAAGAGAAGCTCCCCGGCTGTTACTACCACAGAACGGCGCAGAACGACGTTGCGCGCGTCGAGGATCGCACCTTCATCTGCTGCAAAAACAAGGAAGACGCAGGTCCTATCAACTATTGGATGGACCCGCAGGAAGCATACGCCCTCTGCCGCAACATCGCCCGCGGCAAAATGAAGGGGCGTACCATGTACGTCATTCCCTATTCCATGGGCGTCGTCGGCTCGCCCTTCTCCAAGATCGGCATCGAAGTGACCGACTCCATCTATGTCGTTCTCAACATGGCGATCATGACGCGCGTGGGAACGGACTGCTATGACTATCTCGGCAAGGACGGCGACTTTATCAAGGGCTTCCACTGCAAGTGCGATGTAGACCCCGAAAAGCGGTACATCATGCACTTCCCCGAGGACGACACCATCATCTCGGTGAACTCCGCCTACGGCGGAAACGTGCTCCTCGGCAAGAAGTGTTTCGCCCTGCGCATCGCTTCCTATCTCGGCAAGAACGAGGGCTGGATGGCGGAACACATGCTCATTTTGGGGGTCACCTATCCCGACGGAAGCAAACACTACGTCGCGGCGGCGTTCCCGTCCGCCTGCGGAAAGACCAACCTCGCCATGCTCATTCCCCCCAAGCACTATCTCGAAAGGGGATATAAAGTGGAATGCGTGGGCGACGACATCGCTTGGATCAGGATCGGCAAGGACGGGAGACTTTGGGCGGTCAATCCCGAGAACGGGTTCTTCGGCGTTGCGCCCGGCACGAACGTAAAGAGCAATCCCAACGCCCTCGCCGCAACGAGACGGGGGACGATCTTCACCAACGTCGCCATCGACCCTTCGGACAACACGGTGTGGTGGGAAGGGCTCACAAAGCCCGCGCCCGAGCATCTCATCGACTGGCTCGGCAATCCGTGGACGCCCGACAGCGGCGTGAAAGCGGCGCACCCCAATTCCCGCTTTACCGCTCCCGCCGTGAATTGCCCCTGCCTCTCCCCCGAATTCAACTCCAAAGAGGGCGTTCCGCTCGACGCGATCATCTTCGGCGGAAGAAGGGCGACCACGACCCCGCTCGTCTACCAGTCCCGCGACTGGGATCACGGCGTGTTCGTCGGCTCTATCATGAGCTCCGAGACGACGGCGGCGGCGACGGGCGCGGTGGGCGTTCTGCGCCACGACCCCATGGCAATGAAGCCGTTTGCGGGCTATCACATGGCGGATTACTTCGGACATTGGATCGAAATGGGCAAGAAGATCAAGAATCCGCCCAAGATCTTCAACGTCAACTGGTTCAGACAGAATGAGGCGGGTGAGTTCATCTGGCCGGGCTTCGGCGACAATATGCGCGTTTTGGACTGGATCTTGAAGCGCTGCGCGGGCACGGTGGAGGCGCGGGAGACTGCGATCGGCTACGTTCCCTACGCGAAGGATATCGACCTCACGGGGTTGGATCTCACCGAGGAGACGCTCGAGAGCATCCTCTATGTGGATAAAAAGCGGTGGAGCGCCGAGGCAGACGAGATCGCGGGATATTACGAACAATTCGGCGACCGTTTGCCCAAAGAGCTCAGAGAGAGCCTTCAGACCCTCAAAAAGAACTGCGAAAATTAAAGAGCAAACAGACAGGGGCGGCGCGCAAGATTTGCGCGCCGCCCTTTCCCATATGATTTTTTGCCGCAAAATGGTTGACAAAGTGAACTAATGGACATATAATACAGCATTGTGGGCGACCTGCTCGGGATAAAACCGATCATCGAGGTCACGAAGGAGGGGAGCATCGGCATGGCGGGCAGGGCGCGCGGACAGAAAAAGGCGCTCGCGGAACTTCAAAAACGGTACATGGGGGCGGAAATCGACGAGAATTATCCCGTCTATTTCTTACAGACGGATACCGACGCTCCCGCACGCGCGCTGATGAGCGCCCTTGAGCGGGAAGGGCGGATATTTCGTATCTGCTGCGCCGTCGGCGCGCACATCGGCCCAAACGCCGTTGGGATCGTGTATGTCGAAAAAAAGTGATATTTGCGGGGAGCGCCAAGGGAGCTGGGCGGGCGTCATGCTGAGCCGAGGAACAATTACGAAGTCCGATAATGCTCTCCCCGAAGCATCTTTTGTCCCCGCGAGATTCTTCGGGGACAGCCCTCGGTTTTCATGTCACTTGGTCACCTCAGAATGACGCGGGGGCGGAGCGCCGAGTGCCTACCCCCTCAGTCCCCCTCCGTGGGAGGGGGAACAGGCCTACCCCCTTTGGGGGGAGGCTCCGCCGTAGGCGGTGGTGGGGGGTGTGGTGTTCTTTCGCGTCAAGTTGCGCGCTCTCTTTCCCCAAAAACAGCTACTATACAAAACCCCCCGCGCCTGTGCAAACAGGCGCGGGGGGTTTATGCTTTTTTTACATTACCACAATATCGTTGCGGATAAATTCGTCCTTGAGATCCTGAGGGAATTCGTCGTCGGTGATCAGTACATCGATATCCTGCATACGGGCAAAGGTATGGGGCATGATCTTTCCGATCTTGGAACTGTCGAGCATCATGTACATGGATTTCGCCTTTCTGCGCGCCATCTTCAAAAGATCGGCCTCGACCATCGATCCGCAGGAAAATCCGTTCTGGGGAGTAAATGCGGAGGCGGAAATGATCGCGAGCTCAAAGTTGGTGTTTTCGAAATAGCTCGTCGCAACGGGGGAAGCGGTGGAGAGGTTTTCCTTCATCACCTGACCGCCGAGCATCGTCACGTTGAGGTTCTTCTTCTGCGCGAGCTCAATGGCAACGGCGAGCCCGTTCGTAAAGATGTGCATCGGGATATCCGGCAGTTCTTTGGCAAGGCACATGGCAGTCGTGCCGCCGTCGATAAAGAGGGAACAATTTTCCTCAATGAGATTTGCCGCCTTTTGCGCGATCCTGATCTTTTCGTCGGTGTGCATCGCGGTCTTTTTGGCGTATGGCTCGCTGGAAACCTTCTGCACCTCCTTCACAGACATGGCGCCGCCGCGCACGCGTATGATGCGTCCTGCCTGCTCGAGCTGGAGAAGGTCGCGGCGAAGGGTCATCTGCGAGACGTCCGGGAAATAGGTGTCAAGCTGATTGAGAGTGAGCTTGCCGCGCTTGTCTAACAGCTCGGCAATTTCTTCGATGCGGTCCTTTTTCATGACATAACTCCTTATAATATATCTTTGCTGTAAGATAATAACACAAAATATGGACAATTGCAAGCGTTTTTTGCAAAAAATATGCTTGATATAGTGAAAATTATCAAAAAATCGCACGCAACTTACAACTTCTTGAAATCATGAAAAAAATTTTCGCAACAAAATATCTAAACGCTGCCAAAAGATGAAAATGTGAAGAATTTTGTCAACATTTTTCGGGGCGCGAAGAGGGCGCACAGATAAAAAAGTTCAATCTTCTTTCAGCAAAGTGAGCAGTCCTTGTTTTTTTGCAGGGGAAAGGGAGCGCACGCGCCGCAAAAGTTCATCGTCTGGCGACTCTTCCCGCTCCTCGGCGAAAAATTCTCCCAGTGTGATCCCGAAGGCGCCGCAGATCGCCCGAAGCGTGGAGAGCTTCGGCTCGGCCTTCCGCGAATACAGATTATTGAGCGTCGATTGCGTCAGCATCGCCTCCATGGCAAGATTGTTCACCGACCAACCGCGCTCCAAACGAAGACGGTCTATCTTTTGCAAAACATCCATGATCTTACCTCCTCGGTCTGCTTCATTTTATAGCGAAAATGAGTTAAAATAATAACCAAAAACAGTTGACAATGAAACTCAAATGAGTTATAATGCAAGTCAAACGGGGAACTGCTGTCCAAAACGGCGGTCTCGTTGGGGCAAGGAGCTAACCGAAAACGGTTAAAAATATATTATCGGAGGTAACTTATGAAAAAGAACACAGCGGCACTTGTGCTGTCGATCCTCGGGGCGATCTTCGCGGTCATCGGCGGCATTTTGTGGGCGGCATGCGCAGACACCTGCGCGGAGGTCGTGCAGAGTTCCACGGGCTACACCGTCGGTTTTCTTGCGCTGGGCATCGGCGGGGCGGTCATTTCCCTCATCGGTGGCATTCAGGCGTTCGGCTTTAAGCGGGCGGGGCTTGCGCTCTCCGTGGTCGGGCTTCTGATGCAGGTGGGAAATCTCGTGCTCGAATGCGTCTTTTTGGGGGGATTTTCCTTTGTGCTCTCCCTTTGGACGATCCTTGCCCTGATTATGCTCGTCATCGCCACGGTCTTTGCGGCGAGAAAGCCGTAAGGCGGGAACGGTGAAACGGTCATTTTCCCTGTTCGGCATTACGCTGTATCCCTATTCCCTTCTGATGATCGCGGGGGCGGGACTGACGATCGGTCTGTTCGTCTACTTTACCGTCTCCCGCAGGAAGGGTTGCGGGGACAATGCCTTTGCGGTGGAAGCGCTCATTGTGTGCATGGCGGCGGCGTTGCCCGCCGCCATGCTGCTCGACGCCCTCTTCAAGTGGGCGGAAACGGGACATTTCCGCTTCGCGGGAGCGACCTTTTACGGCGGACTTCTCTGCGCTTTGGCGCTCTTCCCCCTGCTGCTTCTCCTGAAGAAAAACCGCACCGTCTCCATTTGGGAGCGCTTGTGCGATCTTGCGCCGGCGATCCCGGCGGGGCATGCGCTCGGGAGGATCGGCTGCTTTCTCGGCGGCTGCTGTTACGGCCGTCCGACCGATACGGTATTCGGCGTCGTCTTTCCCGCGGGAAGTCTGCCCTACGAACAGTACGGAGCTCTGCCCCTTCATCCCACCCAGTTGTACGAGGCGGTGTTTCTTCTTTTTTTGGCGCTGTTCCTTGCGGCGTGGGGGAAAGATCGCGCGCTGCCCCTCTATTTCGTGCTTTACGGCGTCGAGCGGTTTCTGATGGAATTTTTAAGAGCGGACGATCGCGGCAGCCTGCTGCCCGGTCTTTCTCCCGCCCAATGGATCTCCCTTCTTCTGGTGGGGCTGGGCGCAGTACTCCTGTGCCTGACCTTCCCGAGGCGAAGGCGGGACGGCAAATGACGGATTCGGAGCAATGCGCTCCGAATTTTTTTATCTGTACCGCAAAATACTTTGCTTTTTTCCGCATAAAATGGTAGAATAGGAAAAGATGGAATACGATTATCTTACGCAACTGGATGATTTTTTCTGCGAGCAGTATTCGGATTATGTGAAGATCGCCGCGATCGAGGGCTATCGGATGCCGGAAATGCTCACGGTGGGGGCGGACGGGAACATCGCCCGCCGCGACCCTTCCTGCATGCGGATCTGCCACCAGCAAAACAAAGGAGAGATCTTGGCGCGCTTCAAGGCGTCCTATGTCGACACCGAGTTCACCTTCAACTTCTCCTGTCTTTCCCTGCGCCGCCGCATCAAGGACCGTTTCCGCAAGTACACCTTTGCAAAACTTCTTCCCATCGTGCTCAAGCGGTATAAAACGACGCCGCAGGAAGCGGGGGAACTGCTTGCCCTCGACCCCGTCATCTGGCACGGGATCGTCAAGGGAAAATTCCTGCCCGAAAAAAATACGCTCATGGCGCTCGCGCTCGTGTGCAGGATGCAGACGTCGGACGTCAATAATCTCTTCATCGTCTGCGGAACGGAACTCAAGCAGGACAACGTGCGGGACGTCGTATTCGAGTATTTGCTCAATCAAAAGATCTTCAACCGCGAAATGATCGACCGCTGTCTTGCGGAATATCATATCGACACGCTCCCGCTCCGCCCGTAGGGGCGGGCAAATTTTCCCGCCCATTCATACACTGAAGGAAGGGGGCGGAAGTGTTCTTTTCAAGGTTGAGAAAGGATATTGCCGCGGCGCTGGTCAACGACCCCGCCGCCCGCAATAAACTGGAAATATTGCTGACCTATTCGGGCGTGCACGCGCTCGCTTGGCACCGTTGGGCGAACCGTCTCTACAGGATGCACTTCAAACTCCTCGCCCGCATCACTTCGCAATGGGCGAAATTCACGACGGGGATCGAGATCCATCCCGCGGCAAAGATCGCGGCGGGGGTCTTCATCGATCACGGCGCGGGCGTCGTCATCGGGGAGACCGCCGAAGTGGAGGAGGGCGTCGTCATCTATCAGGGCGTCACCCTCGGCGGCACGGGCAAGGAGCGCGGGAAGCGCCACCCCACCATAAAACGGGGGGTCACGATCTCCTGCGGGGCGAAGGTGCTCGGCGGATTTACGGTGGGAGAGGGCGCAAAGATCGGCGCGGGCGCAGTCGTTTTGAGCGAAGTCCCGCCCCATGCGACGGTGGTGGGAATCCCCGCGCGCGTCGTGAGGCTGTGCGGCAAAAGAGTGGAAGGGTAACGTTTTATGAAGATATACAATTCACTGACAAGACGAAAGGAAGAATTCATCCCCCTCGAAGAGGGGAAGGTCAAGATGTATGCCTGCGGCATCACCGTATCGGGTGAGGCGCACGTCGGGCACGGCTTTCAGGCGATCCTGTATGACATCTTCCGCAAATTCCTCGAGAAGCAGGGCTATAAAGTCACATATGCCCGCAACTATACCGACGTGGACGACAAGATCATTGCAAGAAGCCGCGAGACGGGCATTCCCGCCGACAAATATGCGGCGATGATGATCGAAAAAATCGATGACGTCATGCAAAAATTGGACGTGGACGAGCCTACCCTGTGGCTGAAAGCGACCGAGAACATCGGAAACATCATCTCCTTTATTGAAGAGCTCATCGAAAAGGGGCACGCCTATCCCGCGGAGAACGGGGACGTCTATTTCGACGTGGACAGTTTTCCCGCATACGGGCAGCTTTCGGGCAGGGACAAGGAGGACATGCTCGACGGCGTGCGCGTCGAAAACGACGACGCCAAGAAGCATCCCTATGACTTTGCGCTCTGGAAGGCGGCAAAGGAAGGGGAGATCTCGTGGGATTCCCCTTGGGGGAAGGGCAGGCCGGGCTGGCACATCGAGTGCTCGGCGATGAACCATGCGGCATTCGGCGACCAGATCGACATCCACGGCGGCGGAAGAGACCTCATCTTTCCCCACCATGAGAACGAGATCGCGCAGACGGAGGCCTTGACGGGCAAACGGTTTGCAAAATATTGGACGCACAACGGGCTCATCAAAGTCAACGGGCAAAAGATGAGCAAATCGCTCGGCAACAGTCTCTTATTGGAAGATCTCTTGGCGAAGTATTCCAACGAGGCGATCAAATTCGCCCTGCTTTCCACGGGCTATCGCGGGGATGTGAATATCACGGACGAGCTCTTTCCGAACGCGGAGAGCCACCTCGTGCGCTTCTACCGCTTGATCGGCGAGGCGGAAGGGGCATTCCCGCAGGAGACGGGGCTCTTCCCCGAGATCGATAAAAAGTTCGACGAGGCGATGAGCGACGACTTCAATACCGCGCTCGCGCTGTCCGATCTGTACGGATATTTTAAGGACGTATCCCGTTTTTTGGGCGAAAAAGATCCCACGGCGCGCAGAATGACAAATCAGATCCGCAAGACGTATTCCCTTTTGGGACTGTTCAAAAAGGACGCAAAGGAATATTTGGAGAAGTACGCGCCCAAGGGGGAGGACGTTCCCGAAGAGGTGAAGGCGGTCGCCGAGGAGCGTTGGGCTGCCCGCCTTGCGAAGGACTGGGCGAGATCGGATGAGCTGCGGGAAAAGCTGAAGCAGCTCGGCTATTCCGTCAAAGACGCCAAGGACGGGTATACGTTGAGCAAGATCTGATATTCACCAAACAGACAACAAATTCATTGAGGAATATATTATGAAGATCACAGGCAAGGAATTGAGACAAAAGTGGCTGGACTTTTATAAGAGCAAGGGACATGTGGACATCGGTGCGGTGTCGCTCATCGGCGACGGCGCAACGGGCGTCATGTTCAATGTAGCGGGAATGCAGCCCCTCATGCCCTATCTCCTCGGGAAGGCTCATCCCGCAGGCAAGCGGCTCTGCAATGTGCAGGGCTGTATGCGCACCGTCGATATCGATTCGGTCGGCGACGCTTCCCATTTCACCTTCTTCGAGATGATGGGAAACTGGTCTCTCGGCGATTATTTCAAAAAGGAAAAGACGGCGTGGACGTTTGAACTTTTGACCGAAGTGTTCGGGCTCGACAAGGACAAGCTGTGCACCACCGTGTTCGAGGGCAACGACAGCGCCCCCCGCGACGACGAGACGGCGCAGCTCTTGATCGGGCTCGGGATCAGACCCGAACATGTCTTTTACCTTCCCAAGGAGGACAACTGGTGGGAACTCGAGGGCACGGTGGGAACTCCCTGCGGTCCTGACAACGAGTGGTTTTATCCCCTCGACGCCGAAAAGAAAGATCCCGTGTTCCCCGACGACTATGTGGAGATCGGAAACGACGTCTACATGCAGTACAAAAAGCTCGAAAAGGGCTACACGCCCCTCGAAAACAAGAACGTCGATACGGGGTTCGGGTTCGACAGGATGCTCCTGTTTTTGAACGGCCTGCACGACGCCTATAAGACCGACCTCTTCACGGGAGTGCTCAAAGAACTCGAGCGCGTCTCGGGCAAGAAGTACGACGACGGCGGGGCGGCTCAGCGAGCGATGCGCATCATCGCCGACCACACGCGGACGACCGTCATGCTCATCGGCGATTCGACGGGCGTGCTTCCTTCCAATACGGGAGCGGGCTATATCCTTCGCCGCATCATGCGCCGCGCCATCCGCTATTGCCGCCAGCTCGAAGTCCCTTCGGACGTTCTGCAGAGCGTCGCCAAAATATATATCGAAGAGGTCTACAACGAGGCATATCCCCTTCTCAAGGAGAAGGAGGAATTCATCCTCGAGGAGATCAAAAAGGAAGCGGAGCGCTTCGAGACGACCCTCGTCACGGGGATGAAGGAGTTTGAAAAGTGCGTTTCGGGACTGGAACGGAAGAACGAATTCATGAAGAAGTCAAACGCCGCGTATGTCCCCGAGACGGTTATCGGCGGCAAGGCGGCGTTCAGATTGTACGACACCTACGGCTTCCCGCTCGAACTCACCGAGGAGCTCGCCGGAGAGCGCGGGCTCACCGTGGACAAAGCGGGCTTTGACGAGGCGTTCAAAGAGCATCAGGAAAAGAGCCGTGTCCTCAATAAGGGCGAGGCGAAGGGGGGCTTGGAGAGCCACAGCGAAATGGCGGTCAAATATCATACCGCCACCCACCTGCTCAATGCGGCGCTCAAGACGGTGCTCTCCCCCGACTGCAATCAGAAGGGCTCTAACATCACCGACGAGCGTATGCGGTTCGACTTCAATTTCGATCGCGCCATGACCCCCGAGGAGATCAAGGCGGTCGAGGATCTCGTCAACGAAAAGATCGGGGAAGACCTTCCCGTCGTCTACAGGGAGATGAGCCTCGAAGAGGCGCGGGCGGAACACTTTGTCGGCGTGTTCGACAGTAAGTACGGCGAAGTCGTCAAGACCTACTCGATCGGCGACTTTTCCAAGGAGATGTGCGGCGGCCCTCACGTCGAACACACGGGCGTTCTGGGGCATTTCAAGATACAGAAAGAGCAGTCCTCTTCCGCCGGCGTGAGAAGGATAAAGGCGATTCTTGAATAATTCACGAAAAATCTTTTGCTGCGCAAAATCTTTTTCCGTGAGGGGTTAAATTGTTTGCTCCGTAGTCACTATCTGCCCACCCGATAACGGCTTCGTAAAAACAAAAAGCCGTAAGAGTGCGGCAAATTGTGTGCGCTGCCGCAGGGAAACCCTGCTCCGCGCAGTAATTTGGAAATGGTTTCACGAAAAATCTTTTGCTGCGCAAAATCTTTTTCCGTGAGGGGTTAAGTTGTTTGCTTAGCAGTCACTATCTGCCCGCCCGATAACGGCTTCGTAAAAACGAAAAGCCGTAAGAGTGCGGCAAATTGTGTCCCGCAGCGCAAAATGGCGATTTTGCTCGCGGAAAAGATTTAAGAAAAACCACCTCAGTCACCTACGGTGACAGCTCCTCCTTAGGAGGCGCCTTTTTTACCCTCTCCATTGGAGGGGAATTAAGGGGGCGGGCATTCTCGCCCTCCCCCGCCGATGCGGGGGACAGCACATTTCCTTTATGTATTAACGAATGCCCCTCACGTAAAGTGGGGGGCATTCATTTTTTGCTCTGTTGTTTTAGATAAAAATCAATGTGGCGGTTGCGGTGGCAAGAGTTGCGTTTGCCGTTCCAAACGCCAAGAGCCCTGACCATAAAAGAATGATCGTCACTCCAAGTGCCAAGGAAGGGATGCTGAGAATAATTCCCGCAATCGCCAAGCCCTTTCCCGCACCGAGGCTTTTTGCTTTCGAAAGACCGATAGCGCCGAAAATCAAGCCAAGGAAACTAAGAAATATCGTAAAAGGCAGAAATAACGCAGCAAGCGAGCAGACAAACCCCGCAACCGCTAAGCCGTTGGTCGGTTTTTGTTGGTTTGCCGTCACAATTACTTGTGGCAGGGCAGGGGGATAGTATCCTTGCGGCGGATAGGGCGGGGCGGGTGGATCCGTTTTCTGTGCGGCAGGAGATCGTCCGCCTCCCTCTGCCTCGGGCGATGCAGGAACCATTGCCTGTCCGCATTTCGGGCAAAAAGCGCTGTTTTCAGGCACTTCTGTGCCGCAGTTGTTACATTTCATTTTTTTACCTCCATAGTATAAGTATCTCCTTTATTATATGTGCAACGCACATATTTGTCAAATGATTTTTTGCCGTTTTGATATACTTTCTTTTATGGAGTTCGGCGAAAATTTCAAAAAATATCGGCTGCAAAATGGCTATACACAAAAACAAGTGGCGATGAAGTTGGGGATCGAGCAATCGAATGTCAGCGATTGGGAGAACAATGTTTCTCGCCCCGAGTATGAAAATCTGATCGCATTGGCGCGCCTCTATGACGAAACGCTGGAATCTCTTCTCGGTCTTGACAACGGAGAAGGGGTATGATATGATTTTCTCATATAAAATAATAGAGGAAAGGAAATGAAACAGCGGACCGAAAAGGAAAAATTGCTCGCGGGGGAATTATATAAGGTAGATGAGGAGCTTGCGAAAGAGCTCGCCGCCTGCAAGAGAAAGTGCGAGCTCTATAACCACACCCCGCGCGATAACGTAGAGGAGCGCAAAACCATCATGCGCTCCATTCTCGGCAAGTGCGGGGAAAACTTCCATATCGAGAGCAATGTCTGGTTCGATTACGGCTACAATACCGAGGTCGGCGAAAATTTCTACGCCAATCACGACTGCATGTTCCTCGACACGAACAAACTCATCTTCGGCGATTACGTGTTCATCGCGCCGCAGTGCGGTTTCTATACGGCGGGACATCCCCTCGAAGCGGACATGCGCCGCGCCCAGCTCGAATTCGCAAAGCCCATCGTGGTGGGCAGCGACGTATGGTTCGGCGGCGGGGTGAGAGTTCTTCCCGGGGTCACGATCGGCGACAACGTCGTCGTCGGCGCGGGAAGCGTGGTGGTGCACGACATCCCGTCAAACAGCGTGGCGGTGGGAAATCCCGCCAAAGTGATCAAGACGCTCCCCCGCAAATAGATCACTTAGCACCCCTGTAGGCATCTGAACCCCCCGCGAGATTCTTCGGGTGACAACTGTCATTGGACTGCGTAATGGCAATTCCGCTCAGAATGACGCGGGGAGAGCGGCGTTCCCTTGCCCTGCGGAATGACACCCCTAAGGGAGAGGCAAACGGAGCGAGGACGAAGGGCAGGCAATTTTGGCGGATAGCCGTTGGGCACGGAAGCTCGGCGCGCTCCGCCATCGGGTAAAAATTTTTGTTTTTTCCGAAAAAATCTTGTTTTTCAAACTCAAAACAGCTTGACGGAAGGGGCGGGATAGCCTATAATGAAGGGGTAAATCGGCAATACGCCCCGTTTTGCCCGATCGAGCAGCCGCTCTGGCGGGCGGCAAGTATTCAAGGAGTACGGATATGAAAACCTACATGGCAAATGCTCAGACGGTTGAGAGAAAGTGGTACGTCGTTGACGCGGCGGGCATTCCGCTCGGAAGGCTCGCTTCCGAAGTGGCGTCTGTTTTGCGCGGCAAGAGAAAGCCCACCTTCACCCCCAACGTCGATACGGGCGATTTCGTGATCGTCATCAACAGCGACAAAGTTGTTCTCACGGGCAAAAAGCGCGAAGATAAATTTTACCGCTATCATACGGGTTATATCGGCGGGCTCAAAGAGATCGCCTATGGCAAACTCATGGCCGAGCACAGCGACCTTGCGGTGGTGGAAGCAGTCAAGGGAATGCTTCCCAAGAATTCCTTGGGCAGACAGACCATCAAGAAGCTCAGGGTCTACAAGGGTGCGGAGCATAAGCACGAGGCGCAGCAGCCCGAAGAGTTGAAATTATTTTAAGGTGTGAGGAGTATTGAAATGGCGAAAGCGAATTTGAAGAAGAAATTGCAATACTGGGGCACGGGGCGCAGAAAGAGCGCGATCGCCCGCGTCCGTCTCATTCCCTCCGGCAGCGGAGAAATCATCATCAACGAAAGAACGCTCGAGGATTATTTCCCGCAGGGCACTACGCAATACATCGTCAAACAGCCCCTCGTCGAGATCGGCGCGGAAGGCAAGTACGATATCAGAGTAAACGTTGTGGGCGGCGGTTATACCGGCCAGGCGGGCGCTATCCGCCTCGGGATCGCGAGAGCCCTTCTCGAAGCAGAGCCCGAAACCCGTCCCGCCCTCAAAAAGGCAGGCTTCCTCACCCGCGACCCGAGGGTCAAGGAAAGGAAGAAGTACGGTCTCAAAAAGGCGCGCAGAGCTCCGCAATTTTCCAAGAGATAATTCCAATCGGGAAAGAGGTACTTTCGTGCCTCTTTTTTCGTTATACCGATCCGTATATGAAAAACGACCGCCATTTTCTCGAACAGCTTTCCCTTCGCTTTCCCACCGCGGACGATGCGGCTGCGGAAGTGATCCGGCTTTCTTCGATGCTCGATCTTCCCAAGGGGACAGAGCATTTTATCTCAGACGTTCACGGGGAAGCAGACCTCTTTCTGCACATTCTGCACAGTGGCTCGGGATCTATTCGCAAGAAGATCGCCGAGGAGCTGGAGGAACTTTCCGAGCAGGAGCGGCGCGAACTCGCCGCCCTCATTTATTATCCCTCCGAAACCCTTGCCCGCCCGCATACCGCCGCGTGGCGGCTTGGCTCTATTTACAATCTCGTGCGGGTGAGCCGCCGCCTGTCCTCGAAATATCCGCGGGAGGCCGTCCGCAAACATCTTCCGAAGAAGTATGCGCCGCTCATTGAAGAGCTGCTCACGGAGCGCGAGGAGGTCAGAGATAAGGAGGCGTATTACCGCGGGATCTTAAATGCGATCGAGGCAACGGGACAGTCGGACGCATTTCTGTCCGCGCTCTCCGTCCTCATCCGCAGACTTGCCGTAGATCGGATCCACATTCTCGGCGATCTCTATGACCGCGGTCCCGGAGCGCACATGATTTTGGACGCCCTCTCGGGGTTCGACAATGTGGATATCCAGTGGGGGAATCACGACGTCTGCTGGATCGGTGCGGCGGCGGGCAGCCTCGTTTGCGCCGCGTCGGTGGTTCGAAATTCCATCAAGTACGGAAATTTTCAGACGTTGGAGACGGGTTACGGGTTGAATCTGCTCCCGCTCGCGCGTTTCGCGCTCGAAGCCTATGCGGACGATCCCTGCGAACGGTTCGCGATCACGGGCAACCGCGGCTACAAGCCGTTCGATCCCGACATGGACCGCAAGATGCACAAGGCGATCTCTGTGATCCTGTTCAAGCTCGAGGGTCAGCTCGCGATGCGCCGCCCCGAGTTTGGGCTGGAAGGCAGGCTCCTTCTCGACAAGCTCGACCTCTCCGCGGGGACAGTGACGATCGACGGCAAAAAATATCCGCTTGCCGACCGCAACCTTCCCACCGTGGACGCGCGCGATCCGTATCGCCTCTCCCCCGCCGAACAGAAGGTCGCCGAACGTCTGAAAGACAGCTTTTTGTGCAGCGAAAAGCTGAAACGTCATACCGATTTTCTGCTCTCTCATGGGAGCATGTACGCCGTCTGCAACGGCAATCTGCTCTATCACGGCTGTGTGCCCCTCACTGAACAGGGGGAACTGCGCTCCGTGACGCTCGGCGGGAAGAGGCTGCGCGGCAGAGTCCTGTTCGACGCGCTCGACAGCTGGGTGCGCCGCAGCGTCTATCTCCCCGAATGCCAAGAGCGGGATTACGCACGGGACGTGATGTGGTTTCTCTGGGCGAGCGAGGCATCCCCGCTCTACGGCAAGGAACGCATGGCGGTGTTCGAACGGTATTTCGTGGACGATGAGGGGGTCGTGCGCGAGCGGCCCAATCCCTATTACGCGCATCTCGACGACCCCGCAACCGTAGAAGCGATCTTACGGGAATTCGGGCTCAAGGGCGGACACATCATCAATGGGCATGTTCCTGTGCGCCTCAAAAAGGGGGAACGTCCCGTGCATTGCGGCGGGAAGCTCCTCATGATCGACGGCGGGATGTCGGAATCATACCGCTCTGAGACGGGCATCGCGGGGTACACGCTGGTGAGCAATTCTTACGGGCTGCGCCTCGTCGCCCATGCGCCCTTTCTTTCGCGCGAGGACGCCGTTTCGGGGGAGCGCAGGGAAAACCCCGTCTCCGAAATGGTGGAAGAATACCCCCGCCGCCTTTTGGTGCGGGATACCGATGAAGGAAAGCGGATGAGTCTCTGCATCGAGGAGCTTTACGAGCTACTCGACGCATATCGCTCTGGGCTTGTCCGTGAAAAACACAGATAAAACCAAGAAGGGGAAAGATATGTATTACGAAAAAATCGATCTGTATGAGCATTTCTCCCTGCCGAGGGAAGGGCACGAAGGGGGACGCCTCACCGTGTATTGCCGCGAACGCTATGGCGATCTTTGTGAAAAGAGCCGCCCCGCGATGCTTGTTCTGCCGGGCGGCGGCTACGAAGTCCTCTCCGCGCGCGAAGAAGAGCCCGTGGCAATGCGCTTTCTCGCGGCGGGCTTCCAGAGCTTTGTGCTCGAATACTCGGTAAAAACCGCCTATCCCGTCCCCCTCATCGAGGCGGCGATGGCGATGGCGTTCATCCGCGAACGGGCGGATATGTACGGGATCGACCCGACGAAGGTGGGCGTCGTGGGGTTTTCCGCGGGCGGACATCTTGCGGGAATGCTCTCGACGCTCTTTAATGACCCGCCCGTCCGTGCGGCGCTCGGGGATCGGCTTGTCCGTCCCGACGCGGCGATCTTGAGCTATGCGGTGCTCTCGACGGGCGTGAATACGCACGGCAGCACTGCCTCCGTCATTTCGGGGGGCGACGAGACCCTGCGCGCCGGCCTCTCTCTCGAAAAGCGCGTAACGGCGGACTGTCCGCCCATGTTCCTCTGGCACACGCTGGAAGACGGCTGCGTGCCCGTGGAAAACTGCCTGCTCTTTGCCGAGGCGTGCAGGAAGGCGGGCGTTCCCTTTGAACTGCACATCTTCGAAAAGGGCTGGCACGGCGTGAGCGTCGTGAGCCGCGAAACGGAAGTGCAGGAAGAGGCGCTCGCGAAGATCTCCCACCTTGCAATCTGGGCGGACCTTGCGCTGAGCTGGCTGAAGACGCGCGGATTTGAAGTGCGGATCTAACTCTTTTTGCCGTCCGCCTTGCGCGCTACCGCGTCGTGGCGGGAAAGAAATCCCTGCAGCGCGTCCGCTCCCGTGCGCCCCTTGGCGGGCTGTGCGCCGTAAGCGGGCGGAGCGAACGCTTCGTCCTGCCCGGGGGTTTTGTTTGCGGCGGCAGGGGCTGTCGGCTCGGCGGGTTCTTTGTCCGCAGTGAGCGCGGAGAGAGTGTCCAAAAGCTCGAAAATGCCGAATTTTTCCACGAAAAATACCTCACCCAATAAAAATTTCGCAAGAAAAACACAAGACGCCGCGGTTTTTGATTGCCAAACGGCGCAATTTAGTATATAATTGGAAGCGTATCGTTAGAACAAGAATTTTACCCGATACCGATAAGGAAGCTACTTATGCGTAAAATGCTGAAAAAAGTCATGACTGTTTTCACGGCGGGCGTGCTGGCGTGCAGCGCGGCTGCCCTTGCCGCCTGCGGCTATTCCCAAGACCCGCTCGGCGGGGATTACTCCAAGGGGAGCGTGGTCTCCAACGGCGGATTTGTCGTCGAGAAAGGGGATTACGTCTATTTCATCAACGGGGTAGAGGCCGCTACCGCCGACAATACCTATGGCACTCCCGTCAAGGGCGCGCTCATGCGCATCGCGAAGAGCGACGTCGAAGCGGGCAAGGGAGACGAGGTGGATACCGTCGTCCCTTCCCTCATGGTCTCGGGCGATATCGAGGCGGGCATCTTCATCTACGGAGATCGCGTTTATTACGCCACTCCCAACAGCGACAAGGATATTTCGGGCAATGTCGCCAACAGCTATCTCGATTTCAAGAGCGCACGGCTTGACGGAACGGACGTAAAGGATTACTTCTACGTTTCCAACAGCGACATCACTTACCGCTATGTGCAGCCCGAGGAAAACGGCGCAGTGTATCTCCTCTATGTGGACGGGAGCGATCTTCACTCCTATAACACGGCAGACGGAACGGACACCCTGCTCGTCAAGGGCGCGGGGTCGTACCAGTTCTACAAGGGAAGCGAACAGGACGCCAAGGAAACCCCCTATGTCTACTACACGATGACGGTCACGGCGAACATCGACGTGGTCGGAGCGGGCGGAGGACAGGCGAGAGCCTACAATCAGATCTACCGCGTCCGCGCCGACGCGACGAAAGCGCCCGACGGATATGACTATAATTGGGATCAGGCGTATCTCGACGCGAACGACGGCGTAGAGCCCTATGTCAACCTCGGCGAGATCGTGCTCGACGGGATCGGCTCTAACTATGAGGATAACCCCACCCGCTTCACGCACGATTTGGAAGAAGGCATCGCGTGGAACAAGCTCTCTCCCATGGGCTATTCCTACGTTCTTCAATCGTATACCAACGGCGGGATCTACTTCACCCGCAGCAATGCCGAAGGGCAGACCTCTTCCCCCAAGGAAGACGACGGTCTCCTCTATCTCGATGAAAACAAGATCACGGGCGAATGGAATTCCATTACCGCAAACATTACAGGGCCTGAAACGATCGCCAAGGACACGACGCGGGCAAGCAGCTCGGCGCTCTATTACGACGAGAACGGAAAGCAGTATTATTTGTTCGTGGAAGATTCTTCCATCTTCCGCGCCGAGGCCGGCGTTCTCGAACCCACCCGCCTTGCGATCGGCGTGGGCAGCGTCTCCCTTTCCCGCATAGACGAGGAGCACCATTTCCTCTATTACACCGTCTCGGGCAGCATCTACCGCATCGTCTATAACGGCACGGAGGAGAATTACAAGAACCTCAACGCCGAAGTCGAATATCAACCCACGCAGATCTTGAAGATCTCGCATGCAACGAACGGTTATCCCTTCGAGCTGTTAGACGACACCCTCTACTTCTGGGATTCGGAATCGCTCGGCGGAACATACAACTATCTGTCCGCGGTCAGCCTCAAAAACGAGAGCGGCACGGCAATGACCAACACCGAGCTAGCCGATTACAACAAGAAGTATGAAGAAGCCATCGGCGACGACAGCTACTATAAAGAATTGCAGGACGAAGACAGAGACGATCTTGCGGACGCCGTGCGCTACTACTTCTACGTCGGCAATACCGACCTGTTCGACGCGAACGTGAAGGAAGCCGAGGAGAAGACGGGCAAGCCCGACACCCTCTATTCCGCCGACGATACGGCAGACTTCCGCAAATTCGTCGCGGGCGAGCTGGAAGGGCAGGAAGGCAAGCCGTTGCTCCGTTCCGACTTCATCACCCGCATCGGCAAATGGACGGATAACGACAGCGAGACCCTCAAGGAATACTTCCGCACCTCCGTTTTGAAGGTTTACACCGAGCCGACCGCTTCGGAGGAAGAGGAGGAAGGCGGACTTCCCGCATGGGGCTGGGCGCTCATCGGCATCGCCATAGGGCTTGTCGTGATCGGCGTGGGCGTGCTCATCTACTTCATGCTCCGCGCCCGCAAAGAGAAAGAGAACGAGCCCGCCGAAGAGAAGGAATTTGTCGACACGACGGACGACCGCGACATCGACGTCTACGCAGAGAACAATACCGAAGCTCCCGCAGAAGAGCCCGCGGAAGAGCCCGCAGAAGAACCCGCCGAGGAATCGGTCGAAGAGCCCGCGGAAGTTCCTACGGAAGTTCCTACGGAAGCTCCTACGGAAGCTCCTGCCGAAGAGCCCACCGAAGCTCCTGCGGAAACTCCCGCCGAAGCGCCGACAGACGAAGGCGGCGAGGAAAAGCCTGCCGAGTAAAAATTCAAACCCGCCCGCGTGGCGGGTTTTTTGGTGGAAGAGAAACTTTATGACTTTTTTCGCCAATATTTTTTAACTTTTTTTGAAAAGGCGGGGAAAAACAGTTTACAAATGGGAAATTTCCTAATATAATTTATTAGCCTATCGCAAGAGGGCGCGAGATGCTATAAGGAGAAAAATATGGTACGATATACGAAGTGCCCGCGGTGTGAGCTCAATTACATCGACGCGGAGAAGCAGGAGTATTGCGACGTCTGTCTCAAGGAGATGAAGGGAATCCGCACGGACGCGGATGAGATCGAAGAAGAGGAAGACGCGGAACTTCCCACCGAGCTTTGCCCGATCTGCGGCGAGAACATGATGCGTGCGGGTGAGAAGATGTGCGAAGAGTGCCGTAAACGCGCCGACCTCGAGGAGAAAGAGCCCGGGCTCGAAGAGGATGACGACGAATGGCGGGAATATCTCGACGACGACACGGACGATCTTGATGAAGACCTCGACATCGGGGAGACCTTCGATGAGGATGAACCCGAGGAGGAAGAGGAAGAAGAGGAATACGAGAACGAGGAAGAAGATCTCGACTATGTAACAGGCGATGAGATCTACACCCTCGGCGGCGACGATGACGACGATGAAGAGGAAGGCGACGAAGACGACTTCTGATCAAAAAAGCAAAAACTCCCCGCGGTGCGCGGGGAGTTTTATGTGTAAGAGACCTGCCCCCGAGTTACCCCCCCACCACCGCCTACGGCGGAGCCTCCCCCCAGTGGGGGTAGGCCTTAGACCTGCCCCCTTTTTAAGGGGGCGGGTGGCGAGCAAAGCGAGACAGGTGGGGGTTTGCCCCCTCCTAAGGAGGGGGGTAGGGGGGGGTGGTGTCCTTGGCTTCTGATTTTTCACCACCTCAGTCACTCACGTTGTTCGTGACAGCTCCCCTACAGGGGCGCCGAGTGCCCACCCCCTTAGTCCCCCTCCAATGGAGGGGGTGGTACGTGCGTCATGCTGAGCCTGGACAAAATACGAAGTCCGACAAAGCTCTCCCCGAAGCATCTATTGTCCCCGCGAGATTCTTCGAGGACAACTTCTGCGGACTGCGTAATAACAATTCACCTCAGAATGACGCGGGGGCGGACTTCGTTCCTCGGGATTCTTCGCTTCGCTCAGAATGATGCGGGGGAGTGTCCACACGTCACCCTGAGCCTGTCGAATGGGTGACGATGCGTCATGCTGAGCCGTAATGTGTTTACGCAGTCCGACAAAGCTCTCCCCGAAGCATCTATTGTTTCCCGCGAGATTCTTCGAGGACAACTTCTGCGGACTGCGTAATAACAATTCACCTCAGAATGACGCGGGGGCAGAAAGACGCGGGGGGCGAGTCGTCTCTTGGCTGCCCCTTGAGGGGGAGCTGGCGAGGCGTTAGCCGAGCCTGAGGGGGTGTCTGTTCATTTGCGTTACACCCCTTCCGTCACGCGCTTTGCGTGTGACACCCACCCCTCAAGGGGTGGGCAAGGGGACTGGTTGTGCGTCATGCTGAGCCGTGGACAAAATACGCAGTCCGATAAAGCTCTCCCCGAAGCATCTATTGTCCCCGCGAAAAAGGGTGCGGAATGACACCGACACCACACCCGCCCCCTGCGGGGGCACCCTCTCCTTGGAGAGGGCTTAAGGCTCCTCCTCAGGAGGAGCTGGCGAGGCGTCAGCCGAGACTGAGGTGGTGTCTTAAAATTTACGCGTAAATGGCGTAAAACAAGAAAGAATACTCCAAAATGGCGTACTCTATAATGGAGTATGTTCGGAGAACGAATCAAAGAATTAAGAATCGAAAAGAATTGGACGCAGTCGGATCTGGCGGCGCAGATACAATGCAATCAGCAGACGGTTAGCCGTTATGAGCAGGAAAAGATCGATCTCTCCACCGATGTGATCATCCGCCTCTGTCATCTCTTCAAGGTGTCGGCGGACTATCTCCTCGGGTTGGAAGACGAGACGGGCGCGAAGATTTAGCGCAAGATCCTATGAAATGCAAGCGACAGACAGTAGATGTCTGTCGTCTCTATTTTAGGCAAAAACTGTCTAAAATAGAGGCATGTACGGACAAAGAATCAAGGAACTGCGAGAAGAAAAGGGATTGACCCAAAAAGAACTCGGGGAACTGCTACAATGCACGCAGAGAACTGTGAGCCGCTATGAATTGGAACAGGTGGAACTTGGCGTAAAAACTTTGATTTCCCTCTGTCATCTCTTCAAGGTGTCTGCGGATTATCTCCTCGGGTTGGAAGACGAGACGGGCGCGAAGATCTATCGGTAGGGCGAAATGAAACTGCGCGAATATTGGGAGAAATTTCGCGGCGCGGTCGCCCGATACGACGAGACGCACAACTTCACCTGCGACGTGTGCGACCGCGAAGTCTTTGCGAACGAGCGGGTCTGCGCGTCCTGCATGAAGAGCCTTCCATGGAACAACAACGTCGTCTGCCCCCTGTGCGGCAGGAAGATCGGCGAACCGGGGATCTGCCTCGACTGTAAGGAAAAGCCGCTTTCGATCAAGAAGGCGCGCTCTTGTTTTGTCCATGAGGGGGAAGCGGCGCGGCTCGTCGTGCGCTTTAAGCGCGGACAGAAATATCTTTTCCGCACCCTTGCAGAGCTCATGCTCCCCCTTCTGAAGGAGGGATTCGGGGCGGCGGATGCGATCACCTTCGTCCCCATGACCGAGCGCGCAGAAAAGGAGCGCGGCTACAATCAATCCTTCCTGCTCGCGGAAGAGCTCGCAAAGCAAAGCGGGATAGAATTGCTCGCTCCCGCCGTCAAGCGGCGCGAGACGGCGGCACAGAAATTTCTCGGCAGAAAGGAGAGGGAGGAAAATCTCAAGGGCTGCTTCCACGTCAAGGAGCGTAAGCTCGTGCGCGGAAGAAAGCTCCTCATCATCGACGACACCATGACTACGGGCGCAACGGCGGACGAGCTCTCCTCCGTTCTGCTGCGCGCAGGCGCTCGGGAGACCTATCTGCTCACCGTTACGAGCGTTCCCCGCAAGAACCCCTTCGGCGTATTGCCGGCCGAGCCGCCCGAGGGCAATGCGCCATGAGAACCACGAGCCACCGCGCGGTGGCTTTTCTTTGGTTTTTTCGGCATAAATAGGTCTGAAACGCCATAATGATAGAACAGTCTCCCTTTTGGAGGCCCATGGGCGGCGGATGTGACAAAAGACGTTCAAATCCCCTCTTTTTTCCCAAATTCCGCCATGTAAAATATTCTATCATAGAGAGGTAAGCAAATGCGGGTCATCACCTTGAGGCTGAGATCGGTCGCGGCGGTATTCGGCGCGCTGCTGCTCGTACTGCTCGGCGCAT
This sequence comes from uncultured Clostridia bacterium, assembly GCA_947629575.1. GTDB lineage: Bacteria > Bacillota > Clostridia > Christensenellales > Borkfalkiaceae > Gallimonas. The sequence continues at coordinate 35,727 of CANREF010000001.1, forward strand.
TTTCCGCAAAGGCGGCGGGCGCGGAGGAAGTGTTTTGGAGCGGCGAACGTTCCCTGCCCATCTATGCCGTCGAGCGTGAGGACAACAAGATCGCGATCTCCTTCGACTGCGCATGGGGGGTCGAACACACCGACGCCATTCTCGAAAACCTCAAGAAAGCGAAGGTGCGCGCCACCTTCTTCACGGTACAGTTCTGGGCGGAAAAATATCCAGAATATCTCAAAAAGATAGACGAAGAGGGGCACGAGGTCGGCACGCACAGCGCCACTCATTCCTACATGTCCCGCCAGAGCGAAACGGAGATAAGGGGGGAGCTCGAAACCTCGTCCGCAGCGATCACCGCGGTCACGGGGAAGCCCGTCACCCTCTTCCGCCCGCCCTACGGCGATTACGACAATCTGCTCATCGACACCGCGAATGCCATGGGGCTCTATCCCATTCAGTGGGACGTCGATTCCCTCGACTGGAAAGATCTGTCCGCCTCGGATATCGCCGCTCGCATCGTCGAACGGGTGAAGAGCGGTTCTATCATCTTATGCCACAACAACGGCTTGCATACGGCGGAAGCGCTGCCCGTCATCTTCGATACCCTGCATGCGCGCGGGTTCGAGTTCGTTCCGATCGGGGAGCTCATCTATAAGGAAAACTACACCATAGACAGTGCGGGAAGACAGCACGCAAATAACGCGGCATAGCGCCGCGCCAACCTCGGGAAATACTGTGGAGGTACAGAATAACATATGGACTACAATGCGGAAAAAAACAACAAGGTGTATTTTACGGGAGAGATCGTGTCGGAAGCTACCTTTTCGCACGAGGTGTACGGCGAAGGATTTTACGAATTGTATGTCAAAGTGATGCGGCTCTCGGGTCAGGCGGATATCCTGCCCGTTACCATTTCCGAGCGCATCATCCACACCAACGACCTCAAGGTTGGGAGCACGATCTGCGCGCTCGGGCAATTCAGGAGCTACAACAAACTCGAGGGAGGAAAATCGCGGCTCATGCTTACCGTATTTGTGCGGGAGCTCGTCGAAAACGTTCCCTCCCGCAATCCGAACAGCATCGTCCTCTCGGGGTATATCTGCAAGCCGCCCATTTATCGGACAACGCCCTTCAACCGCGAGATCGCCGACCTGCTCATCGCGGTCAACCGCGCCTATAACAAGTCGGACTACATTCCCTGCATCGCATGGGGCAGAAACGCCCGCTTCGTGCAAAACCTCAAAGTGGGGGACAGGGTGGCGCTCTCGGGAAGGATCCAGAGCCGCGAATATCAGAAAAAACTTTCGGAGACGGAGATCGTCACGATGACTGCCTACGAGGTGTCCATCTCCAAGCTCGCCGCCTTCGACGCGGGGGAGACCTTCGATTTAGACGGGGAATTCGATCTGTATGCCGCTCCGTCAGCGCAGGGAGAATCGTAAATTTCGATTTTGATAAAAAAGCAACGGTTTCCCGTTGCTTTTTTTGAGTGAGCAGAAAGGGGGAGGGAAGGCTTCCTCCAAGCGTGGGGAAATTTTTGCGGAGAGATTGACAAAACCCGCTTGGGCGTGTACAATGTTAAACGATGGGACGCACAAAAAAACGCACAAAATACGAACAGCGCGAAAAGATACAGGCCATTCTCGAACGCCGCCGCCGCTTCGACTATGACTATATTCCCTATATCGGGCACTGGACCGCGCCTGACGGGAACTATCAATACCGTCTTCGCGGAAAGGACAGATTTTGGGAACTCTTTTGGCGGACCGTTATGTTCCTGTTCGGGTGGATACTCATCGGCGTTTGCTTTGGGGCGCGGGTGAAGGGCAGAAAAAATCTGCGGGCGATCAAGGGAATGGGCGCCGTCTGCGTGTGCAACCACATCAACTATCTCGATACCCTCTTTGTCCGCCAAGCCGTGGGGCACTATCGCTCCTATCATACCATGGGCCCTAAGAACAACAAGAAGGGGTTCGGCGGCTGGGTGATGCGGCACGGCGGGATGCTCACCTTCAGCCCCGACCGTGCGGCGGCAAGGAATCTCAATGCGGAGATCGAGCGGCTGCTCAAAAAGGGGAAGATCGTCAATTTTTATGCCGAACAGGCGATGTGGGGGAATTATCAGAAGCCCCGCCCCATGAAGGACGGCGCGTTCCACTATGCGCTCAAACACGACGTTCCCGTCCTGCCCATCTTCTGCACTTTCAAGAAGACGAAGAAGGGGCACATCCGCAGACTGCGCATCAATATCCTGCCCGCCGTGTTCGCTCGGAAGGAGCTCTCCCGTCGCGAAAAGCTCACGCAGATGAAGGCGGCGGCGGAGCGGGAGTGGCGGGAGTGCTATGAAAGCGCATACGGCGTCCCGCTCGAATATCTCGGTTGAATAAAGAAAGCGCCGCCGCGGCATAGCCGCGGCGGCGCTTTTCCGTTTATTTCGTTATTCCGCTTCCCCGTTTCCTTCGCCCTTCGCCCCGTCTGCGGAGGCGGGAGCGTCGTAGTGGATGCGCTCGGTCTGTTTCCATGCGGTGTCCTTGTTCTTCCGCACATTCATGCGGCTCGTGAGAAAGAGCGGGATATATTCGAGCAAATAGAAGGGATTGAACAGCAGCATCGCGAATTTTTCTCCCCCCGAGAGGGCGCGGAAGGCGTCGATGTCCGTACACATTGCCAGCACGCCGAACAGGAACAGCATGGTATACATGATCCAGAAGGGCATAAAGATGAGCAGCCAGCTCGCGTAAAACCAGTTGAAATCGCGGTGGAGCGCATAATAGGGAGCGAGCCCGACCCCCGCGAGCATGGTGAGGATAGTTACCGCGGCAAAGATGAGAAGGGGGACAACGCCGAAGAAATATTCCCGTTCGCCGCTCGTGAGCTTCCCGCGCGCCTTTGCCTGTTTTTTGATCTCCTCCTTGTACTTCTTATCGCACTGCGAATAGCCCATGAGCCACCTCTCGCGGCGGGTGTAGTTTTCCCTGTGTCCGAGCGCTTCCTCCGTGTGGATGATGGCGTAGGGATAGAACATCGAAGTAAAGCCGTGCAGAAGGCTGTCGAGCTTGAGTTCGTAGTCCTCGGTGAGGGTACGATAGGGCCAGCCGCCGATCTCGTCGATGACCCGACGGCGCACCATCATTCCCTGTCCGCAGAGATTGAGCGGGATGGATTTTTGCATACGGTATAAATTTCCGAGGTCGTCGATCATCGGCCACGTGAGGGTGGAACAGTTGGAAAACAGCGAACGGTCCTTCTTTTTGCCGAGATAATTCTTGGCGAACTTGCGCGTGAGATAGATATCATAGGGGTGTTCGAGCGCGTTGTTCAGTTCGCGGAGATAATCGGGCGCGAGTACGGCGTCGGCGTCCACGATCACAAACGCGTCGTAAGTTTGGCGCTCCTCTTCGGGAAGAGCCTTGAAATAGCCGTCGAGGGCGTCGCCCTTGCAGCGCTGTTCGGGAACGACGAAAACCTTCGCTCCGAGCTCTTCCGCGAGCGCGACGGTCGGGTCGTCGGGGTCTTTCACAATGACGTTGACGGTGTAGAATGCGCGGTCGTAGGTCTGCTTTTTCAGGGACGCAAAGAGGTCGCCGATGATCTCGCTCTCGTTGCGGGCGGGGATCAGAACGGAGATCTTCCGCTTTTTTAAGGCGCGCTTATAGGGCGGTTTTTTGAACCCGTATCGAAATCCGAAGATCTTCGGCAGGTATAACAGCACCGCGAATGTGGCAAATGCGCCGTACAATATGAGCAAAAAGCGGATCAAGGCATTCATTATCGGTATTATAGTCCATTGAAAAAGGTTTGTCAAGAATATCATAGGTTTTTATGACAAATTTATTCTTGGCTCTCCAATAAAAAAGCGGGCGGCTTTTTGCCGCCCGCGTATTTTCAGAAGTGTATCTTTTCTTCGAGGAAGGGAACGAGCTCTTCCGCGGAGATGCGGATCTGTTCCATGCTGTCCCTATCGCGCACCGTCACCGTGCCGTTTTCCAAAGTGTCGAAGTCGATGGTGACGCAGTAGGGAGTGCCGATTTCGTCCTGACGGCGATACCTCTTTCCGATAGAGCCCGCCTCGTCGTAGATGACCGCAAAGTGTTTTTTGAGGACCGCAAGGATCTCCTTCGCCTTTTCGGAGAGATTCTTCTGAAGGGGCAGGACCGCAGCCTTGTATGCCGCGATCGCGGGGTGGAAATGTAACACGTTGCGCGTTTCGCCGCCCTCGAGGGTCTCCTCGTCGTATGCCTCGGACAGCACTGCGAGCATCAGGCGATCCGCGCCGATGGAGTATTCGATGACGTAGGGGATGAACTTGCTCCCGTCGAAGGGGTCGACATAGAGAAGGGATTTGCCCGAATATTCCTGATGGCGGGAAAGGTCGTAGTCGGTACGGTTGTGGATGCCGTTGAGTTCCTGCCAGCCCATGGGGTAGAGGTATTGGATGTCGCACGCCTGTTTTGCGTAGTGGGCGAGTTTTTCGTGGTCGTGGAAGCGGAGATGTTCGGGAGCAAAGCCGAGGTCGATGAGGAATTGCCGCGCCTTTTGCTTGAATTCCTCATAGAACTGCCCGTCCGTGCCCTCTTTGCAGAACCACTGGTGCTCCATCTGTTCGAATTCTATTGTGCGGAAAATAAAGTTCCCCGGAGTGATCTCGTTGCGGAACGCCTTGCCGATCTGCGCGATCCCGAAGGGGACTTTCGCGCGCATACTGCGCTGGACGTTCCCGAAGTTGACGAACTCCCCCTGCGCCGTCTCGGGGCGGAGATAGATCTTGTTCTGGCTCTCGTCGGTCACGCCGCGGGAAGTTTCGAACATGAGGTTGAAGGTGCGGATGTTCGTCCAGTTGAAATTCCCGCACACGGGGCAGTTGACGTGATGTTCGTTGATATACTGCTCCATTTCCTCATTGGTCATGAGGTCGGTATCGACCGCGCCCTTGGAATGCGCCTCGATGAGGTTATCCGCCCGATGCCGCGTCTTGCACGACTTACAGTCCATCTTGGGGTCGGAGAAGGACGTCGTGTGCCCGCTCGCCTCCCACACGCGGGAATTCATGAGAATGGCGGCGTCCACGCCGAAGGTATTGTCGCTCTCCTGCACGAAGCGTTTCCACCAAGCCCGCTTGATGTTGTTTTTGATCTCTACGCCGACGGGGCCGTAATCCCACGTATTGCCCATGCCGCCGTAGATCTCGCTTCCCGGGAAAATGATGCCCCGCGCCTTGCACAGCGCTACAAGTTTTTCCATCGTCACATTTGCCATATGATACTCCTTGTCATAAAAAAGTTATAACGTTCGCTTAAATTTGCAACCGCTCGAACATGAGCGGGGCGATAAGTCCCGCCGTGAAGGCGATCAAAAACCATTTCAGAAGGGAAAACGCCGTTCCCTCGGGAAGGAACAGGCAGAACACATAGGCCGTTCCGATGAGCGCAACGCCCACCACGATACGCCAATATCTGCGGGGGAAGGAGGAGGTGTGTTCGGGAATGCAGAGGTGCGCCGCGGAGAGGGAGACCGCCGCGCCCGCCAAGAGCCCTGCGGATTGGATAAAGTCGTGCTCGGCGTTGGGCAGGGCGCAGGGAAGAAGAAAGAGCGCCGCCAAAACGAGCAGGATGAGATAGCGATAGCGGTAGGCATAGCGGAACACCGTCCACCAAAAGAGCACGACGGTGAGCGCAAGGACGAGCGCGGTGAGCACATCGCTCGGATAGTGCGCGCCGAAATAGAGGCGGGACAGCATCACGACGAGCACGAGCGTTCCCGAAGCGATCCATGCGGCTACGCGCCTTAACACGCTCGCCACGTCGAACAGAAAACTTCCCGAAGATTGGGTGTGCCCGCTCGGGAAAGAGGCGTTCGGGTCGAGGGAATCGGCATAGAAGGGGGGCTCGCGATATTCTACAACGCCCTTGATAAAGGGACGGGGGCGGTGAACGAGAAATTTCAGCAGCGCGTTGAGGGGGAAGGAGGTGAGCGCGGTCATGATGATCCGCTCTCCCGCCCGTTTGGGCGCGAGCCAAAATACGAGGATCGCCACAGCACCCACGATCATCGCTTCGCCGAGCATGGAGAAGAGCCCGAAGAAGCAATCGAGGAAGGGACAGCGTATCCCTTCAAAGAATTTCAGTATCGCCGCTTCCATACTTCTTTATTATACCACGCTTTTGGGGAAATAGCAAGAAAAAACCGCCCGCATAAGGGACGGCGTTCAAATATCGCGTCCGACAAGATCGTCGAGCGTGACATCGAAAAAATCGGCAAGCGCGATGAGCTGCGAAAGAGAGGGCTCGCTGTATCCCGTCTCCCAGTGCGATACCGTTTTTACACTGATCTTCAAAAGATCGGCGAGCTGTTGCTGCCCCAAGCCGCGCATGGTACGCAATCCCCGCAAGGTTTCTCCAAACTTCATATAAATAAAATGTATCAAAATCTGAGAAAAACGCTTGACTTTCTCAAAATCTGAGAGTATGCTAAAAGAAAAAACGGAGGAGTAAATATGAAAAAAACAATTTTGGCAATGCTGCTTGCGGGAGCGCTCGTGTGCGGCGCATGCGTCGGCTGCGGTGAGAGCGGCGGAACACAGCAGGGAGAATCTCACACCCATACGTTCTCGGACGGTTGGTCGAGCGACGGGGAATACCATTGGCACGAGGCTCTTTGCGGACATGCGGACGCCGTAACAAAGGAAGCCCACTCCTTTACGGACGGGGAATGTACCGTCTGCCACTATTTCAAAATCGATAAGGAGACGGACGCCGCCGCGATCGTCTCCGACAAGCTCACCGAAGAGGAGTGGAAGGGAGCTTTTTCGGAAGAACTTTTTGAAAACTTTATGCTATTTTCCAAGGATGGCGAGCAGGAGAGCGACTGGGCGTTTGCCGGAATGAATTTTCGGTTCGCTCCTTCGGAGCAAGGCATGGGGAACGTTGCGATCGGCATATATGCGGAAGAGAAACTCGAATATTACGAAACGGACGAATATGGAAAATGGCAGCACATGACATTTCAAAAAGGGGAAGATCATTATGAGTCAATGCAAGGCGTATTCGGTTATGTAGAAGAAATCCGTTCGCTGATCCGCTTCTTAAAAGAAAAGTTTACGCAGGCCGTATTCGATGAAACGCTCGGGGCGTATCTGTTCACCGAAACGGACGCGGCAAGCGGCATTTTTGCAGGTCAAGATCTCGCGTTCAAATTCAAAAACGGGAGACTGTGCGGGCTCAGCGTGGGCGTGGAAGGAGTTTATCAATTCAGCGTCGTCTACGGCTACGGCGAGGCGGAAATTGCCCCGCCCGCGTCATGCTGAGCCGAAAAGTATTTACGCAGTTCGTGGTAGCAAGTCCGCGAAGGCATCTTGGTACGTTTGGGTGTGGTTTTAAGCGTACTTGGATGTAGCAAGATTCCCTCGGGGAATTGCCATGTCGAACTTCGTAATTTCCGTTACGGCTCGGAATGACGCACCGTCACCCATGGTGGTAGGTGCCCTTGCTGCCCCTTTTAGGGGAAGTCCCCGAGTGTTAGCGAGGGGGAAAGGGTTTCTGAAACCCCTCAGTCTCGGCTAACGCCTCGACAGCTCCCCTGCAAGGGGCGCCGAGGGCTTAATTACGTCACCCCGAGCGAAGTCCTGTGTCCACCCCACTGCCCCCTCCCACGGAGGGGGTTTTCCTTGTCCTTATGAAACGGCGGGATTTTTTTTGTTTTCCCCGTTCAAATGCTATCGTTTTTTGCGCAAACGTGGTATAATACAGCTTGAAAATTCAAGCGGGCGGTCATACAAGGAGAATCACTATGGCAGAAGCGGAAAACTTTATTCAGCAGATCATCGAGGACGATCTCAGATCGGGCAAAGTCACGAGCATCCAGACGCGCTTTCCGCCCGAACCCAACGGTTATCTTCACATCGGGCACGCCAAGAGCATGTTCGTGAACTTCGGCTCTGCCCTCAAATACGGCGGCAAGTGCAATCTCTTTTTCGACGACACCAACCCGTCCAAGGAAAAGACGGAGTATGTGGACGCGATCAAGCGGGACATTCATTTCCTCGGCTACGAGTGGGCGCGCGAGTGCTACGCTTCCGACTTTTTCGATACCATCTATGAATTTGCCGAAAAACTCATACGGGACGGCAAAGCGTTCGTGTGCGACCTCTCCGCCGAGGAGATCAAGAACACCCGCGGCACGCTCACGGAACCGGGGACGGAGAGCCCCTATCGGAACAGGAGCGTCGAGGAGAACTTGAAACTCTTCCGTGAAATGCGGGACGGGAAGTATGCGGACGGCGAGAAGTGCCTGCGCGCCAAGATCGATATGTCCTCGCCCAACGTCAATATGCGCGACCCCGTGATCTACCGCATCCTCCACGCCACCCACCACAGAACGGGGGACAAGTGGTGCATCTACCCGATGTACGACTATGCCCACCCCATCTGCGACTATCTGCAGGGAGTGACCCACTCCCTCTGCACCCTCGAGTTTGAAGATCACCGCCCCCTCTACGACTGGGTGGGAATCAACCTCGGTTTTTCTCCCAAGCCGCGGCAGATCGAGTTCGCGCGGCTCAACGTCACCAACCTCGTCATGAGCAAGCGTTACCTCAAAAAGCTCGTCGAAGACGGCTCGGTGCACGGCTGGGACGACCCGAGAATGCCCACCCTTGCGGGGCTTCGCAACCGCGGAATACCCGCCGAGGCGATCAAGGATTTCTGTTCCCGTATCGGCGTTGCCAAGGCGAATTCGGAGTGTGAGATCTCCTATTTCGAGGCGGTCGTGCGCGATTATCTGAACGCCCACGCCCCCCGCGCCATGGCGGTGCTCGACCCCATAAAACTCACCGTCACCAACTACACGGGCAGCGAAGAGGTGGACTTCGAGATCAACCAGACCGCCGAGAACGCGGGCACGCGCAAGGTGCGCTTCTCGGGCGAGCTCTACATCGAACGGAGCGACTTTATGCTCGACCCGCCCCCCAAGTACTACCGCGGGAAGATCGGCGGCTACGTGCGCCTCAAAAACGCCTACATCGTGCGCTGCGACGAGGCGGTCACCGACGAAAACGGGAACGTCGTCGAAGTCAAGGCGACTTATCTTCCCGAATCGCGCAGCGGCTCGGATACGAGCGGCGTCAAGGCGAAGGGGGTCATCCAATGGGTGGACGCGGAAAGCTGCGTGGACGCCGAGGTGCGCCAATACGAACATCTTCTGCGCGACGCGGACTACGCGGGGCAGGATTTCTCCGAACGGATGAACGAAAACAGCGAGCACATCCTCTTCGGCAAGGCAGAGCCCTATCTTTCGGAAGCGGAGGACGGGACGGCGTTCCAGCTCATGCGCACGGGCTATTACAAGAAGTGCACGGAGGGGGACAAGCTCGTCCTCTCCGAGATCGTCTCGCTCAAAGACAATTTCAATAAATAGATCGCAAATACTCTGCCGTTCCGAATTTGCATACCGTATCCGCAAAAAGGAAATACTGAAAGCGGAAAAGGTATGTTGGACGAGAGAACGGGCATTCTGCTCGAAAAAATCAACGAGACCTGTTCGGACGGCGGGTCCAAGATCGTAGAGGAGGGGGAACTGCTCTCCTGCTTTCCCGAGACCGCAAAAATCGGAAGGGAGGAGCTTTCCCGCATTCTCGGCTATCTCGAAGAGCGGCGGTATATCGACGTCAAATATGCGGATGAGGGGGTCTACTGCCTCTGTCCGCTGCCGGAAGGGCGGCTCTATTCGGAGCAGGCGCGGCAGCGCCGCCTTGAGACCCGTTCCCGCCGACGGGAGATCTTCCTGTTCTCCCTTTCGGGCGCGTTTTTCGGCGCGCTCATGGGGGCGTTCATCGTTCTGCTTCCTTTCCTCATGGGGGGAAGATGATCAACGAAAGACTGAACAGACGGGAGGACGAGGTGATGAACGCCGTGTTTACCCTTTCGGGCGGGAAGGAGCGCTTTCTCGTCTCTCCCTATGAACTCTCCGCCGTGCTTCCCGCGCGGGGACACTTCGACGAGATCGCCCTCGAAAAGACGCTCAACAGCCTCGCCCTCGACGGCTATTTCGACTTTGTGGAGACCGACCGCAAGGGCGAGAAGACTTACGTTGTGCACATGCGGGAAGCGGGCATGAGCTACCGCCGCCGCGATCACCAACTCAAGAGGGGATTGGTCTTTCGCATCTTTTTCGCGGCGTTCGGCGCCGTTATAACTTTTTTGGTCGGGCTTCTTCTGAAGGCGATCTTTCATTGAAAATCGGTTGACTTTTCCCCCGAATGGGGGTATCATATTATAAACGAATGTTTGCCAAGGAGGAGAAAGCGTGGAACATTATGAATTCGAGCTTGTTTCTCCCTTTTCTCCTACGGGAGACCAGCCCGAGGCGATAGAGAAACTCACCGAAGGGGTGCTCGACGGCATCCGCACGCAAGTTCTGGTGGGCGTAACGGGGAGCGGCAAGACCTTCACAATGGCGAACGTCATCAAAAATGTGGGACGTCCCACCCTCGTCATCGCCCACAACAAGACGCTCGCGGCGCAGCTGTGCAACGAATTCCGCGAATTCTTCCCGAACAATCGGGTGGAATACTTCGTCTCCTACTACGACTATTACCAACCTGAGAGCTATATCCCCTCCACAGATACTTACATCGAAAAGGACCTTTCGATGAACGACGAGATCGACAAGCTCCGCAACGCCGCGACCTGTTCGCTCGGCGAGCGGGACGACGTGATCGTCGTGAGCTCGGTCTCCTGCATCTACGGGCTCGGCGCGCCCGAGGAGTTTTTCCGCCTCGGCATCTCCCTTCGCCCGGGGCAGGAGATGGCGCGGGACGATCTTCTGCGCCGTCTCGTGGAGATCCACTATTCCCGCAACGACATGGATTTCAAGCGTTCCACCTTCCGCGTAAGGGGGGACGTGGTGGAGATCTTCCCCGCCTCCAACTCCGAAGTTGCAATACGGGTGGAGTTTTTCGGGGACGAGATCGATTCCTTGGGGGAAGAGGACGTCGTTACGGGCAAGATCGTCTCCTCCTTGAAACACGCCGTCATCTTTCCCGCCAGCCACTATGCGGTGGGGAGCGAACGGCTCGAAAGTGCGCTCTCCATGATCGAAGAGGATCTTCAAGGGGAAGTGAAGGCGTTCGAGGACGCGGGCAAACTGCTCGAGGCGCAGCGGCTCAGACAGCGCACCGAACACGACCTTGAGATGATGCGCGAGATCGGGTATTGTTCGGGGATCGAGAACTATTCCCGCTATTTCGACGGGCGCTCCCCCGGGCAGCCTTCCTTTACGCTCCTCGACTATTTCCCCCCGAACTTTCTCGTCTTTATCGACGAGAGCCACATGACGATCCCGCAGATCCGCGCGATGTACAACGGCGACCTTGCGCGCAAGATCAACCTTGTGGATTACGGCTTTCGGATGCGGTCGGCATACGACAACCGCCCGCTCACCTTTGAAGAATTCGACGAGCGCGTGCCGCAGCTCATCTGCGTTTCGGCAACTCCCGCGCCCTATGAATTGGAACAGTCGGGGCAGACGGTGGAACAGCTCATCCGTCCCACGGGACTTTTAGACCCCCCCGTTACGGTGAAACCGACCAAGGGGCAGATCGACGATCTTCTCTCCGAGATCCGCACGGTGACCGAGGGCGGCGGAAGGGTGCTCGTCACAACTTTGACCAAACGTATGGCGGAATCTTTGACCGATTACCTCAAAGAGAGCGGCGTCAAGGTGCGCTATATGCACTCGGATATCGATACGCTCGAGCGCATCGACATCGTGAACGGTCTGCGTTCGGGGGAATTCGACGTACTGTGCGGGATCAACCTCCTACGGGAGGGGCTGGACCTTCCCGAGGTCAAGCTCGTCGCCATTTTGGACGCGGACAAGGAAGGGTTCTTGAGGAGCGAGACGTCGCTCGTGCAGACGATCGGCAGAGCGGCGCGGAACGCAGAGGGGCGGGTCATCATGTATGCGGACGAAATGACGGGCAGCATGGAGCGCGCCATCGGCGAAACGAACAGGCGGCGGGCGAAACAGCAGGCTTACAACGAAGCGCACGGGATCGTTCCCAAGACCATTGTCAAAGAGGTGAAGTCTTCCCTTGTCATCACGAGCAAGGCGAAGAAGACGGACGACATCAAATTGAAGGACATTCCCGAGGAGATCGAAAAACTCAAGGCGCTCATGAAAGTCGCTTCGAACGCCCTCGACTTCGAGCGGGCGATCGAGATCCGTGAAACGATCAACGATTTGCGCAAACGTATGCGGAAATAACGATTGAATGAGGTGCGCGGCTTTCCGCGGGGAATACCAAACGCCTCTAAGAGAGGGCAAGAAGGGCGCCTCCTAAGGAGGAGCTGTCACGAAGTGACTGAGGTGGTGTCTCTCCAATTACTGCGCGGAGCAGGGTTTCCCTGCGGCAGCGCACACAATTTGCCGCACACTTACGGCTTAGTGTACAAGCCAAGCGAACGAGAGGAACACTCGGTTGATGCAGGAGGAAGGTTTCCTCGCACATTTCTTTTTGAAGCGAACGAGGCGCGCCGCTTTGCGGCGCGCCGAGAGAGCGGAGCAAAGAAATGTGCGAAAAATTAGGTAGCTTATGAAAATCGCAGTAGATATCGACGACACATTGAATATCGTGCGGCGGGCGGAACTCGCCGAGGAGTATGTCAAACGCAAGGGGCTTCCCTTCAAACTTTCAGACCCCGATGCGCGCGCGTTCGCAAAAGTCCTCGATTGGACGTACGAGGACGCGACGAAATTCGTGCGGGACGAGGGGGGCATTGTGGCGTTCACCGACGCGGAAGCCCGCAAGGGCGCACGGGAGGCGCTTTCGGGATGGAGAAAGGCGGGGCATGAGATCGTCATTTTAACGGGACGGTTCAAGGAATGGTTCGTGCGCCCCGAACGGGTCAGCCGCGATTGGCTGGAAAAGCGGCACATCCCCTACGATGAGATCGTCGCCGAGATCCCCTTCAAAGAAAAGGGCCGCTACTGTGCCGAACACGGCGTCTCCGTCCTCGTGGACGACAGCGTGGAGGCGTGCCTCGGCGCGCAGGAAAACGGCGTTCCCGCAGTGCTTGCGATCGGCAGACACAACGCCGCCCGTGCACGGGAGATCGCATACGGGGGCGCAAATTGGGCGCAGATCGACGCAGCTGTGAGACACATTCTGCAATCGGGCAGGGAAGAGCAATAGACCTTTGGAGACCTATCGAAACAGCATGAAAGATGAAATATTCGTAAAAGGGGCGAAAGAAAACAACCTCAAAAATATCGACGTGCGCATTCCGCGGAACTCTCTCACCGTCTTTACTGGGGTGAGCGGGTCGGGAAAGTCCACCCTCGCCTTCGACACGATCTTTGCCGAGGGTCAGCGCCGCTACATGGAGAGCCTCTCTTCGTACGCCCGCCAATTCCTCGGCATGATGGAAAAACCGGACGTCGAGAGCATCGACGGGCTCTCTCCCGCCATTTCCATCGACCAGAAGACGACCAGCCACAACCCGCGCAGTACCGTGGGAACGGTGACGGAGATCTACGACTATCTGCGCCTTCTGTATGCCCGTATCGGCATTCCGCACTGTCCCAACTGCGGCAGGGAGATTCGGCGTCAGACGGTGGACGAGATCGCCGACAGGGTAATGGAACTTCCCGCGGGGAGCAAAATTTTGGTGAACGCTCCCGTCGTTCGCGGACGGAAGGGGGAATACGCCAAGGAATTGCAGGGCTTCCGCAAGAGCGGCTATGCCCGCGTAAAGATCGACGGCATCGTCTACGATCTGCAGGAGGAGATCAAGCTCGAAAAGAATATCAAGCACAACATCTCCGTCGTCATTGACCGTCTCATCGTCAAGGAGGGCATTCTCAAGCGGCTCACCGAGAGCTTGGAGACCGCCTTGAAACTTGCGGACGGGCTCGTCGTCATCGACTGCGACGGACAGGAGACCCTCTATTCTTCCCGCTATTCTTGCCCCGACTGCGGCATCTCCATCGAGGAGATCGAACCGCGGCTCTTTTCCTTCAACACGGTGTGGGGGGCGTGTCCCGAATGCTCGGGTCTCGGCTTCCGCCAGCTCGTCGATCCCGACCTCATCTGTCCCGACAAGAGCAAGACGCTGCGGGAGGGCGCGATCAGGATCAGCGGGTGGAATCTCGACAGTTCCACCGTCACGCAAATGTATCTCTCCGCTCTTTCCCGCCACTACGGCTTTTCGCTGGACGTTCCCGTAAAAGAACTGCCCAAAGGGGTGTACGAGCTCTTGATGTACGGCTCGGGAGAGGAGAAGCTGGAGCTCGAATATGAGACCCGTTCCTTCCATTCCACCTACAAGAGCGCATGGGAGGGCTTTGTCAACAACTTGCAGCGCAGGTACAATACGACTTCCTCGGAGGGAGTGAAGTGGGACATCGAGCGGTATATGCGCACTTCCGACTGCCCCGCCTGCCACGGGAAGCGGCTCAAAAAGGAGGCGCTCGCCGTCACGGTGGGGGGGAAGAACATCTTCGAAGCGTGCGATATGCCCGTGAGCGACCTCAGAGATTTTTTTGAAAACCTCCAACTCACCCCCACCGAGCACGCGATCGGCGACCTCATTCTCAAAGAAATCAAAGCGCGTATCACGTTTTTGGTGAACGTGGGCCTCGATTATCTCACGCTTACCCGTTCCGCGGCGACCCTCTCGGGGGGAGAGAGCCAGCGCATCCGTCTCGCAACGCAGATCGGGAGCGCGCTCTCGGGCGTTCTGTATATCCTCGACGAGCCGAGCATCGGGCTTCACCAGCGGGACAATGAAAAGCTGCTTGCCTCGCTCAAGGGGCTACGCGATCTCGGCAATACCCTCATCGTCGTCGAGCACGACGAGGATACCATGCGGGCGGCGGATTACCTCGTGGACATCGGTCCGCGCGCGGGCATCCATGGGGGCGAGGTCGTCGCCTGCGGGAGCATAGAGGACGTGATGAACGCTCCCGATTCCCTCACGGGGGACTATCTTGCGGGCAGGCGGAAGATCGAAGTGCCGCCCGTGAGAAAAAAGCCGGACGGCAGGTGGTTCAAGGTGGAAGACTGCCGCCAGAACAATCTCAAAGGATTTACGGTTGAGATCCCCGCGGGACTTCTCACCCTCGTCACGGGAGTGAGCGGGTCGGGAAAATCTTCGCTCGTCAACGAGATCGTCCTGCCGATCCTGTCCAACAATCTCGGCGGAGCGCGCCTTCCCTTCGGAAAGAGCGGTTCATTTTCGGGGCTCGAATATTTCGATAAGGTCATCGCCATCGATCAATCTCCCATCGGCAGAACGCCGCGGAGCAACCCCGCCACCTATACGGGAGTGTTCACCGCGATCAGAGAGCTGTTCGCGGCGACCCCCGACGCCAAGACGATGGGATTCAAGTCGGGCAGGTTTTCCTTCAACGTCGCGGGCGGGCGGTGCGAGAACTGTCAGGGCGACGGGATCATGAAGATCGAGATGCACTTTTTGCCCGACGTGTACGTTCCCTGCGAAGTGTGCGGCGGGAAGCGGTACAACCGCGAGACGCTCGAGGTGCACTACAAGGGAAAGACGATCGCCGACGTGCTCGATATGACGGTGGAGGAGGCGTGCGAGTTCTTCAAACCCGTTACAACGATCTACAATAAGATCTCCACGCTGAACGAGGTGGGGCTCGGCTATATCAAGCTCGGACAGAGCAGTACGACCCTCTCGGGCGGGGAGGCGCAGCGGGTGAAGCTCGCCACCGAGCTTTCCAAGCGCTCCACGGGCAAGACGGTGTACATCTTGGACGAACCCACCACGGGGCTTTCGAGCTACGATGTGGATAAGCTCGTCAAGATCTTATTGAAGCTCCGCGACGGCGGGAACACGGTCATCGTCATCGAGCATAATTTGGACGTGATAAAGGTCGCCGACCACATCATCGACTTGGGGCCCGAAGGGGGAGACCGCGGCGGAACGATCGTCACCACGGGTTCGCCCGAAGAAGTCGCCGCCGTTGAAAACAGCTACACGGGTCAATTTTTGAAAAAGGTACTGTAAGGTTTCGCACATTTCTTTGCTCCGCTCGCCTTAAGGCCTACCCCCTATGGGGGGAGGCTCCCGCGGTAGCGGGTGGTGGGGGGGACTGCTCCAATGAGCATGGGCTCGCTCCGAAAAGAAATGTGCGAGGGGTAAAGTAGTTTGCTCCGTAAAAGCAATCTGCCCGCCCGTTAACGGCTTCGTAAAAACGAAAAGCGCGAGGTGTCGCGCAAATGCAGTCCCGCAGCGCAAAAGCGTGGTTTTGCTCGCGGAAGCAATTTGGGGAAGCAGCCCACCTCCGTCACTCGCTTCGCTCGTGCCACCCCCTCCAAGGAGGGGGGTAGGGGGGTGGTGGGATACGCGTCATTCCGCCCCGCCCGCATGGGTTTTCCAAATTACGCCGAAAGGAGAAAAAATGTACAACGAAAAAATGATAAAATTGGGCGAAGAGCGGTCGGTCATCCGTGAGCTGTTCGAATACGGCAATGCGCGCAAAAAAATCGTCGGAGTGGAGAACGTATTCGATTTTTCCATCGGCAATCCCGCCGTTCCGCCTCCCGCGTGCGTGCGGGAAGAGATCAGACGGCTCGCCGATTCCGACCACGGCTATTCCTCCGCTCCGGGACTTTTTCAGGTGCGGGAAGCGATCTCGGGCTACATAGAGACCGCCTTTGGCGCGCAGATGCGCCCCGACCTCATCTATATGACCTGCGGCGCGTCCGCCTCTCTCACCGTGGTGCTGAACGGGATCGTGAACAGGGGGGACGAGATCGTCGTTCTTGCCCCCTTCTTCCCCGAGTACCGCGTTTTTACGGAGCACGCGGGCGGAACACTCGTCGTCGCTCCGACGGATGAAAACTTCCACCTCGACGCAGAAAAACTCAGACCGTATCTCAATAAACGCACCAAGGCGGTGATTTTGAATTCGCCCAACAACCCCTCGGGTGCGGTTTACTCAGAAGGGGAGATCGAAGCGCTCGCCGCGCTCTTGCATGAAAAATCGGCGGAGCGGGAAGAGCCCATTCTCCTGCTCGCCGACGAGCCCTACCGCGAGCTCAGTTATGACAAAAAAGTTCCACACGTCATGAACTTTTATGAACATTCGCTCGTGCTGTATTCCTTTTCCAAAGCGCTTTCGCTTGCGGGAGAGCGCATCGGCTACATCGCGGTGTCGCCGAAGTGCCACCGCGCCGAGGAACTCTTTTCGGCGATCTGCGGCGCGGGTCGGGCGCTCGGCTTCGTCTGCGCTCCCGTGCTCTTCCAACGCGCCGTCGCAAATTGCCTCGGGCAGGTCTCGGACATCGGGGAGTATCGCCGCCGCAGAGATCTCTTGTACCAATCGCTCACTCGCATGGGGTATTCCTGCGTGAAGCCCGAGGGGGCGTTCTATCTCTTCGTAAGATCCCCCGAGCCCGACGCAAACAACTTCTGCGAGCGGGCAAAGAAGTACGAGCTCCTCTTAGTCCCGTCCGACAGCTTCGGCGTGAAGGGATACGTCCGCATCTCCTATTGCGTGGACATGGGCGTCATCGAACGCAGTCTTCCCGCCTTTGAAAAACTCATCGGCGAATATCGGTAAAACAGTATACGGTCATACAAAAACGGCGGGATGTCCCGCCGTTTTGCTTATATGTTTTGGTTTTGCCCGCCGCTTTGCAGCCGTTTGAGTTTTCTCAAGACCCACGCCATCACGGGAACGGTAAATAGAACTGCCACTGCGTCCGCAATGGGGGCTGCCCATACGACGCCCATCACCCCGAGACCGAGGGGGATGAGGAAGGCGCACAAAATGAGCAGGATGTCCCGCAAGAAGGAGAGGGGAGCGGCGATCTTTGCAAGCCCTATGGATTGCACGAAGACCGCGCATACCTTCTGAAGACAGGTAAAGGTCAAGAACATGAGGTATATCCTCAGGCAGGGAACGGCGAAGCGCATATAGAGGGCGACGTCTATCCCTTCCGCGCCCCCGCCCGCGCCGAACATCATGATGAATGCGCGGGGGACGGTTTCAAAGAGGACGGTAAATACAAGGCAGATCCCTCCCGTCCAGAGGAGCATGAGCTTCAAGAGCTGTTTGACCCGATCGTACCGCCCCGCGCCGTAGTTGTAGCCGACGATGGGCTGTGCGCCCGCCGCGATCCCGAAGGCGACGTTCAGAACGATCTGGAAGAGCTTCATGATGACGACGAACGCCGCAAGGGGGATGTCTGCGCCGAATTCGCTCTCCATGCCGTAGCGCACAAACAAGACGTTGTTTACGATGGCCGTGGCGACGATGCAAAGTTGGGTCAGAAGGCTCGACAGCCCCAGCGCCATGATGCGCAGCAGGAGCTTGAGATCGGGGATAAATCCCGAGAGTTTGAGCTTGAAAGTCTTGCTGCGGAACAGATAGCAGACGCAGATGACAAAGCTCACGAACTGTCCGACGATGGTCGCCCACGCCGCCCCCTCGATGCCGAGATCGAGGGCATAGATCGCGATGGGGTCGCCGATGATGTTCAAAGCCGCCCCTGCGATCATGGCGATCATGGCGTAACCGGGCGAGCCGTCTGCGCGGATGATCGCGGCGAGACAGTTCTGGACGAGGGCGAGCGGCATCATCGCGTAGATGATCATGCCGTAGCTGTGCGCGAGGGGAAGATTCGCCTCCGTGCCGCCGAGGAGCATTAAAAGATCGTCTCCCCAAAGATATGCAACGAGGATGATGACGCAGCCCGACAGAAAGGAAGCGAGCATGGCATTCCCGACGCCGCGGTGGAGCTTTTCCCGCTTTCCCTCCCCGAGGGAGACGGACAGCCATGCCGCCGCGCCGTCGCCGAAGAAGAGGGACGCTCCCCAACCCACCACCGTGATCGGAAAGACGACCCCCGTTGCCGCATTGCCGAGGTAACCCAGCCTGCTGTTCCCGACGAAGATCTGATCGACGATGTTGTAGAGGCACGAGATGATGAGGGACAGGATGCAGGGCACGGCAAACTTTACAAGAAGTTTCCCGATCCGCTCCGTTCCCAAATATTCGCTGTTTTCCATAAATACCTCCTCAAAAAGCAAAACGGCACGCGCGCGGAACGCCATGCCGTTTTCTTCGAACGACACGCGCAGCAGCTCCTGTACCGTAATCAGATTTACGCGCGGGATGCGCCACATGTGTCGTTAAGCTCTTATAAAATTGTTGTTTACAGTATAACAGAAAATATAAAAAAAGTCAAGCATGGTAGAAAATGAAATTTTTATTGCAGTCTTGGAGAATTTTGCATAGAACATGAAAACGTTCCGCATATTGAAAGTATACGGAGGTTTTTATGAAAGCAACGGGAATCGTAAGAAGGATCGACGAGCTCGGACGGGTCGTCATTCCCAAGGAAATAAGAAGGACGCTGCGCATCCGCGAGGGAGATCCCTTGGAACTCTTCACCGATCGCGACGAGCTCATGCTCAAGAAGTATTCGCCCATCGCGAGCATCGAGCAATTTGCAAAGGGGACTGCGAAATCGCTGAGCGAACAGAGCGGATACCTTGCGGTCATTTGCGATACGGACGGCATTTTACAGGCGAGCGGTCAGGGAAAGAAGTCGCTCGCGGGCAAGGCTGTCTCGGACAAGATGACGGAAGTCATGCTCTCCCGCCGCAGCTATCTCGCGAACAAATCGGAGGGGGGAGACATTCTTCCCATCACCTCCGACAATGAACTCACGGTCACGGCGCAGGTCATCGTGCCCGTCGTCGCAGGCGGGGACTGCCTCGGCGCCGTCGTTTTGCTCTCCACCGACGAGGGGGCGGTAATGGAGGCGTCCGCAGTGAAGCTCGCGCGGCTCACTTCGGACATCATCGCGAACCAATTCGAATAAGTTCACGAAAGATTTTTTGCGCAAACCGCGTTCTTGCCCTCCTCCATATGGGGGAGGGCAAGAACGCGCACCCTTTCTCGAGAAAGGGCGGCATACATACCATGAAAAAAAACGGGTTTCTCAAGTCCGCCGCGGTGCTTTCCCTCGGCGGCATTCTCGCCAAGGGCATCGGCGCGCTCTACCGTATCCCGCTCACGGGGCTTTTGGGCGGGTACGGCATGGGGCTCTATCAAATGGCATATCCCCTATTTTGCCTTCTGCTCACCCTCTCTTCGGCGGGCATTCCCTCGGCGTTGGCGCGGCTCGTCGCGCGGGAAAGGGCGCGGGGCGGGAGCGGCAGGGAGACGCTGCAGGCCGCCCTTCGCCTGTTCGCGATCCTCGGGCTCTTGGGAAGCGTCCTAATGTGCCTGTTTGCTCCCCACATGAGCAGGCTGCAGGGGGAGAGGGAACTCATCGGCTGCTATTTCGCGCTCGCGCCCTCCGTCTTTTTGGTGGCGCTCATCGCGGTCTTCCGCGGCTGGTTTCAGGGAAAGAACGACATGAGACCCACCGCGCTCTCCGAGATCGCCGAACAGCTCGTGAAAGCTCTTTTCGGGCTGTTTTTTGCGACCCGTTATGCAAAAACACCCGCGCGTGCCGCGGAATTTTGCCTGCTTTCGGTAACGATCTCCGAGCTTGTGGCGCTCCTGTTTCTTGCCATGCGGTTTCGGGGGGAGGGCGTGAAGAGAACGCTCCCGTTCCGCCGCACGAGCGGAGCGCAGCTCCTTCTTTCCGTGCTCCCCGTCATGGCGGCGACGGCGCTCCTTCCCCTTTCGCAGACGGTGGACAGCGTTGTCCTCGTCCGCCTGCTCAGAGGGCAGAGCGAACGTGCCGTTGCGCTCTACGGGCTCTTTTCTGGGGGAGCGCTCTCCCTCGTCTCTCTGCCCGCCACCCTCTGCTACGGGCTCGCGGCGGCGTCCGTTCCCTCCCTGTCCCGCACGGTGGCGCTCGGCGACGGGAACGGGGCGAGAGACCGCGCGCTTTCCGTGCTCTCCTTGACGCTGCTCCTGTCCCTCCCGTGCGCGCTGGGGCTCTTCTTTTTCTCGAAGACGATCGTAAGTCTGCTCTATCCCACCCTTGCGGCGGCGGAGGCGGACACCCTCGTCCGTCTCATCCGCCTCATCTCCGTCTCCGCCCTCTCTCTGGCGGGAGTGGATACCCTCGCCGCCTGCCTCGTGGGCATGGGAAGGGCAAACCGCGCGGCGTTTTCCATGCTGCTCGCCGTGTGCGGGAAATTCGTCCTCGAATTTATTTTCGTGCCCCGTCTGTCCGTTTCCGGCGCGGCGCTCGCAGTAAATTTCTGTTATCTTCTTGCTTTTTTCCTGGATTTGTTTTATACTGTAAAAAAACCCAAGGAGAGAGCGAATGATCTATATCGTGAGCCTCGGCGTCGGGAAGGGGGATCTGACCCTCAAGGGGAGGGAGACCCTTCTGAAGGCGGAAGAGGTGCTTGTGCGCACAGCCGAAATTCCGTCGGTGCAGACGCTGGATGACGAAGGAATTCCCTATTCCACGCTCGATCATCTCTACGAAAAGAGCAGAAATTACGATACGCTTGCAAAAAACATTGCCGCCGAAGTGCGGCGGAGAGCAAAGGGCAGAACCGTCTGCTATTGCGTAGACGGCAGTTTTGAAGAGGACGCCGCGGCGCGGATCTTGCTCGCGGGCAGGGGCGCGGAGGGCGTCGGCGGCAGGTCCAAAGGGGCGTATTTCGCGCAGATCTGCGGGCTCGGGGAATATACCGCCGTGTCCGCCTTTTCCCTTTCGCAGGAAAAGATCTCGCTCCCCCTCGTTGTGTACGATCTCACCGATGACAACATTTCGGACGTCAAACTTTTTCTCGCGGAGAGATTGGGCGACGAAGCGCCCGCGATCTTTGTGCGCGGGACGGAAAAGCGCGCCATTCCCCTCTTCGAGGCGGACAGGCAGGGCAGCTGTTCCTTTGCGGGGCTCGTGCTCGAAAAACAGCCCCTGCTCGAAAAACATCGGTTCGATTTCGAAGACCTGCTTGCGATCATGCGGCGCTTGCGCGCCCCCGACGGCTGTCCGTGGGACAGGGTGCAGACGCACGAGAGCATCCGCATCAACGCGATAGAGGAGGCTTACGAGCTCGTGGACGCCATCGACCTTCATGACCCCGACAAGATGTGCGAAGAGGCGGGGGACGTTCTGATGCAGTCTGTCTTTCATACCCTCATCGAGGAAGAGACGGGCAATTTCACGGTGACGGACATGCTCTCGGAGCTGTGCGAAAAACTCATCACGCGGCATACGCACGTCTTCGGGCAGGACAAGGCTTCGGGCGCGGACGGCGCTCTGACCGTGTGGGAGAAGAACAAGATGACGGAAAAGCACCAGACGACCTATTCGGACGCGGTGAACGACGTGCCCGAATGTTTCCCCGCACTGCTGCGCGCGCAGAAGATCGCAAAGCGCGTGGAGAAGGGGGGCTGGGATCCCGCCACCTTCGAGAACTTTGAAAGAAAATTCCGCGAGGAGTACGCAGAGCTCAAAGAGGCTGTGGATGCAGGCGACAAAGCCGCGGTGTACGAGGAACTCGGCGACGTGCTGTTCTGCGCCGTAGAGCTCGGGCGCGCGGTGGGGGAGGACTGCGAAATGGCGCTCCTCGATACGGTGAAAAAGATACAAAAAAGATATAACGTATACGAAGATCTTGTACGCAAGGACGGAAAAGACCCGACAAAGCTCTCCTCAGAAGAGAGGGACGAATATTACAGGAGGACGAAAAATGCTGCTGCACGAACTTGAGATCGCCGGACTGAAACTCGAAAACAACGTACTTCTCGCGCCCATGGCGGGATATACGAACCAACCCTTCCGCAAGATGTGCCGCGGCTTGGGCGCGGGGCTCGCATTCAACGAAATGGTGAGTGCGAAGGGACTTGCGTTCGGCAATGAGGAGAGCAAGCGCATTTTATACACGGAAGAGGGGGAGAGCCCGAAGGCGATACAGCTCTTCGGCAGTGTGCCCGTTCTGATGCGCGCCGCCTGCGAGAGCGAGGAACTGTCGAAGTTCGACCTCATCGACATCAACATGGGCTGTCCCATGCCCAAGATCGTGCGCAACGGCGAGGGGAATGCGCTCATGGAGCAGCCCGTGCTCGCCGAGAAGATCATTTCCGAGTGCGCCAAAAGCGGGAAGCGCATCGCCGTAAAATTCCGCGTGGGCGTGAAGGAGGGCGACAGGCGCGCGGCGGAATTCGCAAAACTGTGTGAGGGCGCGGGTGCGTGCATGATCACCGTGCACGGCAGAACGCGGGACAAGATCTATGCGGGCCCCGTCGATTTCGAGCAGATCCGCGAGGCGAAGGAGGCGGTGAAGATCCCCGTCATCGGCAACGGCGGCGTCTGGAACGACAAGGACGCCCGCAAGATGTTCGACCGCACGGGGGTAGACGGCATCATGATCGCCCGTGCCGCGCTCTACCGCCCGCAGGTATTCGCCGAGATCACCGAGCGGGAGGAAACGCCCTTTTCCGAACTCTTCCCGGCTCAGCTCAAGGAGACGCAGGAGCTCTACGGAGAACACTTCGCCTGCGTGTTCATGCGCAAGATGGCGGCGTTCTATCTGAAGGGCAGGCGGGGCGCTGCGGAATGGAAGCGCAAACTCTTCTCCGCCGAGACCTGCGAGGAGGTAGACAAGTACGCAAAGCAGATCTTCGGCGGAAGCGAAGGAACGGAGATCACCGTTTCCTGAAGATCAGCCCCCATACGGGGGCTTTTTTCATGGGAAAAAGGTCGCTCTTTTCCCGAAAAAACCAAAAAAAGCGGCGCAAAACGCTGTACAAAGCCACAAAACCATGCTATAATAAATTGTGACGCGCACGCGCACGCGAGCACATACGCGCGGGTGCGCGCGAGAAGGAGAATTTTTATGGCGGAAAAGGTCGAAGGCGCATACGGCGCCGAACAAATTCAGGTGCTGGATGGGCTCGAACACATTCGCAAGCGCCCCGGCATGTACATCAGTTCTACGGACGAAAAGGGGCTTCACCACCTCGTCAGTGAGGTCGTCGACAATTCCATCGACGAGGCATTGGCGGGCTACTGTGACCGCGTGGACGTCACGATCAACGCCGACGGAAGCTGCACCGTGGAGGACAACGGCAGGGGCATTCCCACCGAAATTCACCCCAAAGAGGGCATCTCCACCGTCGAGGTCGTCTTTACCAAGGTCAACGCGGGCGGGAAGTTCGGCGGCGATTCGGGTTATAAGGTCTCTTCGGGGCTGCACGGCGTCGGCGTGAAGGCGGTCAACGCCCTCTCCGAATGGTTGGAAGCGGAGGTCTGCCAGAACGGACACATCTACAAACAGGTCTATAACCGCGGCGTTCCCCAGCGCCCCCTCGCCGTGATCGGCGATACTGACAGAACGGGGACGAAGGTCACCTTCTTTCCCGATGCGGAGATCTTCGAGACCATCGTCTTCAAATATGACACCCTCAAGACCCGCTTAAAGGAGCTCGCCTTCCTCAATAAGGGGCTTACGATCACCCTTGCCGATCTGCGCGGCGAGAAGGAACGGCGGGACAGCTTCTGCTACGAGGGCGGCATCCGCGAGCTCGTAGAGGAGCTCAACCAAGGGAGCGAAGTCCTCTTTGAACAGCCCCTCTATTTCGAGGCGCAGGAGGGAACGACGGTCTGCGAGGTCGCCCTGCAATACAACGAGAGCTATAACGAAGTCATCTATTCCTATGCGAACAACGTCAACACCATCGACGGCGGAACGCACGTCGAGGGCTTGAAATTGGCGCTCACCAAGGTCATCAACGACGCGGGCAGAAAGCTCAACCTGCTCAAGGAGAGCGACCGTCTCACGGGCGAGGACGTGCGCGAGGGCATCACCGCCGTCGTCTCCGTCAAACTCGAGGACGCCCAGTTCGAATCGCAGACCAAGGATAAACTCAATAACAGCTTTATCCGTCCCTTTGTCAATAAGGCAGTGGCGGATGAATTCGGCACCTATATCGAAGAACACCCCTCCGTTGCGCGCGAGCTGGTGCTTCGCTGCATTACGGCGCAGAAGGCGCGCGACGCGGCGAGAAACGCCCGTGAACTCACGCGGCGCAAGGGGGTTTTGGAGAGCACCACCCTTCCCGGCAAACTTGCCGACTGCTCGGACAAGCGCCCCGAGCTGTGCGAGATCTACATCGTCGAGGGGGATTCGGCAGGCGGCACGGCAAAGCAGGGCAGAGACAGACGGTTTCAGGCGATCTTGCCCCTCCGCGGGAAGATACTGAACGTCGAGAAAGTCCGCCTCAACCGCGCCCTCGAGAACGCGGAGATCAAGGCGATGATCACGGCGTTCGGCTGCGGCATCTTGGACGATTTCGACGAGAGCAAGCTCCGCTACGATCGTATCATCTCCATGACCGATGCCGATGTGGACGGCGCGCACATCCGCATTCTGCTCCTCACCTTCCTCTTCCGCTACATGCGCCCGCTCATCGAGCACGGGCATGTCTATTCGGCAAAGCCGCCCCTCTACAAGGCGAGCGTGAAGGGAAAGGAGGACGTGTATCTCTATTCCGAAGAGGAGAAGGTGCTCTTCGACGCGGCGAACAACAACAAAGTGGAATATCAGCGCTACAAGGGACTTGGCGAAATGAGCACCGAACAGCTTTGGGATACCACGATGAATCCCGCCACCCGTACCCTCATAAAAGTCTCCATGGAGGACGCAGTGGAGGCGGACAAGATGTTCAACATCCTCATGGGCGAGAGCCCGGCGTTGAGGCGGAAATTTATCGAAGAAAACGCCACACTTGTAACTGATTTGGATATCTAAAAAATTCACGAAAAATCTTTTGCTACGCAAAATCTTTTTCCGTGAGGAAATTTGCTTGTTTGCTTTAACTTAGATGCTCTCTCGTTCGCCTTGTCTTACAAGAAGTTGCAAGAGTGCAACAAATGGGGTCGCCCACGGCGGAAGTGAATTCCGCCTAAGGCAAGCAATGGAAGTGCAAAGAGAATAGGAATGATCCTTGCCTTGCTTGCTTCTCCGCGTTTTAACGTAACACAGAATAGAACGAGAACTGCGCACAGGGCGGTCGCTCCCCCTCAAGGGGCAGCCGAGAACCAAATCCTTGCCCACCCCTTGAGGGGTGGGTGCCGACGAAGGAGGCGGAAGGGGTGTCGTGAATGAGTTATACAACCCCGACCTAATAGAAAATGCAAAAGCCTTACGCAAGGCAATGACAAAGGAAGAGAGAAAACTGTGGTACACCTTTCTCAAATATTTACCTTGTAAATTTGTCAGACAAAAGGTGATCGGTCATTATATCGCAGACTTCTATTGTCCCGAAAAGAAACTTGTCCTTGAATTGGACGGCTCGCAACATTTCGAGGCAAAACAAGAGCGTTACGATCTTGAGAGAACGGAATTTTTTCGAGAAAACGGAATAACCGTGGTTCGGTTTTCGAACTATGAAGTTTCCAAAAATTTTGAAAGAGTAAAGAATGCGATCCTATATTACTTAAATTTGGAATGAACACCCCCTCAGTCACTTTGTGACAGCTCCCCCTCAAGGGGCAGCCGAGAAGACTTTGCCCACTCTCAAGGGGCAGCCGAGAGATCGGAATAATACACTTCCGATGAACAACTTTTAAGGAATCATTATTATGGCTAAGAGAGAGACATCACCCGAACTTACCGAAGAATTCAAAAAGACGCTTGAAATGACAAAAGTCCTCGACGTGGAAGTCAATGACGAGCTCAAGCGCTCCTTCATTGCCTACGCGATGGCGGTCAATAAATCCCGCGCCATTCCCGACGTCAGAGACGGGCTCAAACCCGTGCACCGCCGTATCCTCTACGCCATGCACGAAATGGGACTGTATAACGACAAGGCATACAGAAAGTGCGCCCGTATCGTCGGTGACGTCATGGGTAAATTCCACCCGCACGGCGATTCGTCGGTGTACGACGCCCTCGTCCGTCTCGCGCAGGACTTCACGATCAACTTCCCGCTCGTGGACGGGCACGGGAATTTCGGCTCGGTGGACGGAGACCCGCCTGCCGCCATGCGTTATACGGAGGCGCGCCTTACCAAACTCGCCGCCGAAATGCTGCGCGATCTCGACAAGGAAACGGTCGATTTCTTCCCCAACTTCGATGGCATCGAAATGGAACCCGCCGTCCTGACGGCGCGCTTCCCCAACCTTCTCGTCAACGGCTCGGACGGCATTGCCGTCGGCATGGCGACGAACATCCCCCCGCACAACCTCGCCGAGGTCATCGACGGCACGATCGCCATGATCGACGATCCCGACATCACCGTCGAGGAACTCATGCAGTATATCCCTGCTCCCGACTTCCCCACAGGGGGCATCATCATGGGCAGGAGCGGTATCCGCAAGGCGTACAGAACGGGACAGGGCAATATCGTCATCCGTTCCAAGTGCGAGATCGAGGAACACGGCACGGGCGCAAATGTCCGTTCCCGCATCGTCGTCACCGAAATTCCCTATCAGGTAAACAAAGCCCAGCTCATCATCCAGATCGCCGACATGGTGAAGGATAAGCGCATCGAGGGCATTTCGGACATCCGCGACGAGAGCGGCAGAGAGGGACTTCGCATCGTCATCGAATGCAAGAAGGACGCCAACGCACAGGTCGTTCTCAATACCCTCTTCAAACACACCAATCTGCAGATCTCGGACGGCATCATCCTTCTGGCGCTCGTCGAAAACGGCACAGAGCCCCGCTATCTCACCCTTCGCGAGATCCTGAGCTATTATCTCGCCCACCAAAAGGAAGTTATTCAACGCAGAACGCGCTACGACCTCAATAAAACGGAGGAACGCGCCCATATCGTCGAGGGGCTTGTCATCGCGCTCGCAAATATCGACGAGGTGATCAAGATCATCAAGGAATCGCGGGACAAGAACGACGCGGTGGAACGGCTCACGACCGCCTTTGAACTCTCCGAAAAGCAGGCGAACGCCATTCTCGAAATGCGCCTGCAACGGCTCACCGCCCTCGAAGTGGAAAAGCTCAGGGAAGAACTCGAGGCGCTCCGTGCGACCATTGCCGATCTTCAGGACATTTTGGCGCACGAGGAGAGGGTCATGCAGATCATCCGCGACGATCTCACGGCGATCAAGGCAAAATATCCCTCCGAACGCAAGACGGAGGTCTCCGTCGACCTCGGCGACATCGAGGACGAGGACCTCATCGACGAGGAGGACGTCGTGATCTCCATGACCCACGGCGGATACATCAAGCGCTTCCCCGTGGCGGAATACCGCGCGCAGAACCGCGGCGGCGTGGGCGTGACGGGGCATCGCCCCAAGGAGGACGACTTCATCGAGCAGATGTTCGTTTGCTCCACCCATATCCCCATTTTGTTCTTCTCCAGCCGCGGCAAGGTGTATTCCATGAAGGGCTACATGATCCCCGAGGCGAACAAGCAGGCGCGGGGAAGAGCCATTGTCAACCTCTTGCAGCTCGCGCCCGAAGAGAAGATCGCAGCCATTCTGCCCGTCTATGAGAACGGCACGGGGTATCTCGTCATGGCGACGAAGAACGGGCTCATCAAGAAGACGGCAACGAGCGAATTCGACCGCATCATGAAGAGCGGGAAGATCGCGATCAAGATCAATGAGGACGACGAGCTCATCTCGGTGCAATTCGCGGGCGGCGAGGACGAGATCATCGTGGCTTCCCGTTCGGGTAAGTGCATCCGCTTCTCCGAGGAGGACGTCCGCCCCATGGGCAGAGACACCATGGGCGTTCGCGCGATCAATCTCGGGAAGGGCGACGCGGTCGTCGACATGCTCGTTTTGAAGGACGGGTTCGATATTTTAACGGTCTCCGAGAACGGCTACGGCAAGCGCACCGACCCCGCCGACTACAGAATGCAGTCCCGCGCGGGCAAGGGAATCAAGGCGGGCGTGTTCAATGAAAAGACGGGGCTGCTCGTCAATATGAAGCTCGTGCGCGACGATCTCGACATCATGATGGTCTCCTCGCAGGGCATCGTCATCCGTATGCACGCGGACAGCATTTCGCAGATCGGGCGGAATACGCGCGGCGTGCGGCTCATGAACTTGCGCGGCGGCACGGTCGCAACGGTCGCCGTGACCGACCGCGACGAAGAAGCAGAGGTTGCCGCTCCCGAGGAGACGGCGGCGGACGTCCCCGTCGAAGAGGTCGATGACGGCAGCGAAGAGTAACAAAAAATGCAATACGTATAGCAAAATTCAGTACAAAGCCGCGCCGCCCAAACCATTGGGCGGCGCGGCTTTGTATTCGGAAAACCCCTCAGTCTCGGCTGACGCCTCGCCAGCTCCCCCAATAGGAGCGCCAAGTGCCCCCTCCGTGGGAGGGGGTGGCACGAGCGAAGCGAGTGACGGGGGTGGGGCGAGTTCTGAAATTACTGCGCGGAGCAGGGTTTCCCTGCGGCAGCGCACACAATTTGCCGCACACTTACGGCTTAGTGTCCGATGAAACGAATGAGAGGATAAGTAGGATAAGGTGATGAGAACGTTTCCTCGCACATTTCTTTTCGAACGACACCCCTTCCGTCACGCGCTCTGCGCGTGACACCCACCCCTCAAGGGGTGGGCAAGGGGGAGCGGAGCAAAGAAATGTGCGAATAAGATTAGCGGCAAGGAAAAGAAACGTGTGAACTATACTCATACTACAATCATCAATCCTCCGAGTGCCGCGAACAGGGTGGGGATGGCGACGGCAGCCCCGATCTTCAGAAAGTCGAGATAGCCGAATTTCACGCCGTGCGAGCTCACGATGGAGCTGAACATGATCCCCGCAAGCGCGCCGATGGGGGTGAGGAAAGCGCCGATATTTGAACCGATCACGGTCGCGAGCATTCCGCCCATTCCTCCGCCCGTTTGCAGAACGGAGGAGAAAAACACGCTCATCGGGATGTTGTTCACGATGTTTGCGGCGACAAAGGAGAGCGTGCCGTATTTCAGAACGGCGAAATCGTTCCCGAGGAATTTCCCGACTTCCGCCGTCACGTTTTTTTGCTCGAGAACGACGATGAACACGAACATGGAGAGGACGAAGGGAATGAGGGGATAGGGGGCACGCCTGAAGCATCGCCCGAGCTCAACGGGCTTCTTTTTCCGCACGAGGGAGGAGATGAGAACGAACAGGCACAGACTTCCCGCCGAGCAGAGGGAGACGAGCCACATTTCGAGCCCGATATAGGAACTCACGGCAAGCAGTACGGTACAGATCCCGAGGTGGGCGATCCCCACCCACAGAAGAAATTTATCGGCGATCGCGTCGCGTTCCACCGTGTGCTCCACGGGCGCGGAGAGCTTTTTGCGGAAGAGCAGACAGAGTGCGAAAAATGCGACAGGGCCTGCAAACAGCGTCGGCACAATGCTGTAACGCAGATAGGTGAGGAAGTCCACGCCATAGGCGGTGGCGAGGTAGATGTTCGTGGGATTGCCGATGATGAGCGCCATGCTCCACGTATTGGCGGCGACGAATTCCGCCGCGAGATAGGGCATGGGGTCGATCTTGGCGCTCTTTGCAAAATAGCAGAGGAAGGGGGTAAAGGAGAGGATGATGACGTCGTTCGAGGTGAAGACGGTGAGCACCGAGACCATGATGTACAGGGAGAGGAAGAGCCGCTTCTGTCCGCCGTGGGTATGGCGGAGCGCCACGCCCGCAAGATAGCGGAAAAATCCGAGTTCATCCAAAAAGACGGACAGCACCGTCATGGAGAGAAAGAGAACGAGGATCTTGACGGGGTTTACCGCCGTGTTTGAGACGAGCGCCCTTCCGAGAGCGGGAAGGTCGGCTTGACCCGAGAGCAGCAGAACGGCAGCCCCCAGCACGGTGACGATCCAATATGTAGAGAGGGTGAGCTTTCCGAGCTTCAATTTCGGAAAGAACAGCACGCTCAAAATCATGACAAGGCAGGTGACCGCGCCGATGATCACGGCAGGCAGCATGTAAGTTTCCTCACAAAAGAAAAATCCGCGCATGATTGTAGCACAAATCCGCGCGGATAGCAAGCAATTTTTATTCCCTTCCTTTGAAGGCCTGCTCTTGGAAAAGAGCGCCCTCTGCGGCACGCGGCAGAAGAACTATTCCGCCTTTTTTACGGGTTTCACCTTGACGCTCCCGCAGAGCACTTCCGCATAGGAATAGGAGGTTTTGCCCAAAAAGTTCTTGTCGTTGGGGCGCACAGTGAAGAGGGCGGGATAGACGCCCGAGAGTTCGCCGCAGTATTTGAGATATTTGTTCCTGCCCAAATTGACGGTGACGTCCACCTGTGTGCGGAAGTAATCGGCGATCGTTTTTTTAATGGTTTCCATATCGTTATTGCGCTTTATCATACCTGAATTGTAGACACGTTTGCAAAATTTTATACCAAAGCGAGAGCCCTTGGCGCTCATGTGGGGGCAGCGAGAGCCCTTGGCGCCCCTCATAGGGGAGCTGTCACCGAAGGTGACTGAGGGGTTCTCTCACAAGCTTATTTTTACGAAGACCGCCTTGGCAATTCTCCGAGGGAATCCTGTTACGTTCCAGCCCGATATAACGAATGTGAACGTAACAAGATGCTTCGGGGAGAGCTTGTGCGGACTACGTAATTGCTTTTTCTGCTCAGCATGACGCGCCGTCACGCCTCCTTAGCACCCCTCATGGGGCAGCAAAAGTTTCCCGCGTCATTCCACTCTTCCTCCTTGCCCACCCCTTGAGGGGTGGGTGTCACGAGCGAAGTGAGTGACGAGAGGGGTGTTATTATTACGAAGTCCGTTTTGGCAATTCTCCGAGGAGATCTTGTTACGTTTCGCCCATGGAAAATTATCGAGGCAAGAGAAATCAGAAGAATATCATAATCCCCCTTTCTCCCGCATATCATAGAGGGAAACCTAAAAAACGGGAGTGGAGACTATGATCAATACGCAAACGGAAACCTTTCGGGGATATGGCAGGCTTGCGCGGGCAAGCGCACAGACTGCGGTGGAATGCCGCTTCGGAGGAGAGCCCGAAACGGTGCTCTCTTCTCATGCGAGCGTCGTGCTTCTGAGCGCGGAAGCGAGCAACGGAGAAGTACATTATACGGGACGGGTGCACTTTTCTCTCGTCTATGAAGACGGGGAAAGGCATGTTTGCCGCTCCGAGAAGGGGGTGGAGTTCTCCGCAAAGGCGGAAGTCCCCGCCTGTTCCCCCGCGCTCACGGCACGGGTCGGCCTTCAGACGGAGAACATCTCCGTCCGCCGCGAAGGCGCGAGCGTATATCTGTCCGTGCTCATCGGGGCGGATATTTCCCTCTTCGGAGATAAGACCTTCGACTATCTCACGGGCGGAGATCTCATCTGCAAGCGGGAAGCCCTTCCCCTCATCACGGCGCACCTCTGTGGCGGGGCGGCGGAGGCGGACGACGAATTTGAAACGGAGTTCATCGGAGACATCCTCCTTCACGCCGAAACGGTGAACGTCACGGGCGCGGTCTGCGAAACGGGCACGCTCGTCGCGGACGGGGAAGTCAATCTCTGCATCCTTGCGCTCAAGGGAGAGAACGAGCTCGTCTCCTTTGAACGGCTCGTGCCCTTCCGCGTGGAGATCCCCTGTGACGCCGCCGCGGCGGGCAGGAACGCCGAGGTGCGGGTGAGCGTTACGGAAGCCTCCCTCAATGCCGTTGCGGACGAGGAACGCGGGAAGTGCACGATCACCGCCGAACTCACGCTCAACGCGGAGGGCTGCGTCTATGAAGAGACGGAGCTCGACGCGGTGACGGACGCCTTTTCGGCGACCCATGCCGTGACGCTCTCGAGCGAGAGCGTCAAGACTTCGGGCGTCGGGGAATGCGTGCGGCTCACCGAACGCATTTCGGGGAAGGCCGCCCTCTCTTCCCCCGTCGATTTCTCGGATGTCTTTCAGGCGGTCACCCTGCAGCGCGCGGAGGCAAATCTCGTCAGCGGCGAGGAAACGCGCGCCGAGGGCGTGGCAATGGCGACGCTCATCGTGCTCGGGACGGACGGAACGCACCGCGGCGTGGAGATCAGCCTTCCCTTCTCCCTTCCCGTTGCGGCGGAGGAGGGGTGCGCCGTTTCCGTGCTCGTATGCGGGATGTCCGCACGCCAGCGGCAGGAGGGAGAGGTCGAGGCGGAGGCGACCCTCAAACTCACCCTCGTGCCGATCAAGACGGCGGACGTCACCTTCCTCACGGGAGCGGAAGAGGGCGAGCTCATCCCCATCCCCGATTGCGCCGTGAGCGTCTATATCCCTCGCGCGGGCGACGGGCTCTGGGAGCTTGCAAAGAGCTTGAAGAAGTCCCCCGAAGAAGTCGCCGAGAGCAATCCCGACATCGAGTTCCCCATCAAAAACGGACAACGGGTCATCATTTATCGCAAAAAAAGCCTCTGATCCGCCCATCCATACCGCATAATCTTCCTCCGTTTGCCCATACTGCAGACGGAGGAAAAAATCATGAAAAAGAGAATTCTGAACCTCTCGCTCTCTGCGGTTTTCGCCGTCGCGACCCTGTTCGGCGCGGTGGCGTGCGATAAACTTCCCAAGGCGGGAGGGGAAACAGACGGAACAATAGAACCCGGAACGGTGATCACCGACGAGACAGTGCGCGGCGATCTGCTCGGCACGCTCTCCAAGACGGAGGTCAAGGGGCTCTCCTATTCGGGAAGCGCGGGCATGAAACTCACTTCCGCCGATGAAGCGCAGGAATATCGGCTCGTGGTCGAAGGGGGCGCACGGCTTTCGGAAACGCCGCAGGCGGACGCCTTTGTCTCCTTCGCATATCCCGACGATACCGACATGGCGCACGGTTACAGCGTTTACTTTGTGCGCGGGGACGATCTGTATGCCGCCGCGCAGGCCGCCGAAGACGACAAGGCCGACTTCGGCGCTTTCAAAAAGGCGCTGAAGTCCGAACCGATCGTGCTCGACCGCGAGGAAGCGCAGGGAATTCCCGCCCTCATCACCTCTCCCGCGGCGCTCAAACTGCTGCGGAACGTCGGCACTCTCTTCGACGGCGTTGTCACCAAGACCGAGGGCGGCTATTCGTTGTCCTATGATATTTTTGCGGGCGCAGACACCCTGCTTGCGGGCGCGGAGGCGCTGCTGGAGGGAGTGGAAAAGGATGTGAACATGACGCTCACCGCCCTCTTTGCCCATCCCTTTGTCTCGGGAACGCTCACCAAGCTCCTCGATGGCATCACCGCAAAGGAACTGTATGCGTTTGCGGAAAAATTTCCCGGCGAGATCGTCGCCTTCCTGCCTGAAGCGGACAACGGCTCGGCGCAGGATTATGTGAACGGGCTTCTCCGTTCGGGCGAATTTTTCGAGACCCTCTCGGGCGGAGACGAAGCGTGGGGAGATTTCCGCACGCTCGGGGAAGTGCCCGTCGGAAAACTTGTAGAGCTCATCTCGGGCGGCGAGACCGACCTTGCGTCGCTCGGGCTCAAGGACATGGTGCACACCATCCGCACGACCCTCAAACGGGAGATCGTATCCACCGTCTTGTCGCTGTTCGGCATGGAGAGCGAACCTTCCGCGGAGACGATGGAACTTGCGGTGACCCTCTCCTTTGACGAGGAAAAGCGGCTGCTCGGGTTTGCGATCGAGGCTTCGGCGGAAGCGGACTTAGACGCCGGCGAGAAACAGCCCGACGGCGGGACGACCCCCGAAGACGGTCAGGGCGACGAAGTGCAGAGCGCCGCGGCGGAAGCGGAAAAGGGTATGCACATGCGCGCCACGGTGAAACTTTCGGCGGCATGTATGAACTCCCCCGAACTTTTCGACCTGAAAGGCTGCAAATACCGCACAGACAGCGGAACGCAAACGATCGAATGAGAAAAGAGCCCGCCTTCACGGCGGGCTCTTTCATGTCCTTTGGCGGGAAAGGGCGGAATTGGGGCGAAACTCTTGCCATTTCCAAAAAACTGTGCTACAATAGAGAGGATGAACACGGTCAAACTCCGCACATTCGCCAAGCTCAATCTCACCCTCGACATTTTGGGGAAGGAGGGGGAGTATCATCTCCTCGATTCCCTCGTGACGACGGTGGATCTTTCCGACCGCATCGTCGCAAAGAAGCGCAAGGACGGGCTCATCTCGGTCACGATGCACGGCATGGGGAGCGAGAGCATCCCCCCCGAAAGGAACAACGCTTGGCGCGCGGGGGAGGCGTTCGTCTCCGCTTTTTCCACAACGGGTGCGGATATCGACGTCTACAAGGATATCCCCATCGGCGCGGGATTGGGCGGCTCTTCGGCGGACGCCGCGGGCGTTCTGAACGCCCTTTCCATGCTCTACGGGATCTCCGCGCCGCTGAAGGAGCTTGCAGACAGCCTCGGCAGCGATACGGGCTATCTTCTCCGCGGCGGCTTTGCCCGCATGCGCGGAAGGGGAGACCAGGTGGAATTTTTGGGGGACGCGCCCGACCTGCACATCCTTCTTCTGTGTCCGCCCGAGGGGGTCTCCACGGCGGAATGTTACAAAATTTGCGATACGTATACAACTTTTTCGTCCTCACCCGAGGGAGAAAGGGGGGCGGGGCGTACCGCCCGCGCGCTCGAGTGTTTTCGGACGGGGAACATAGAATGGGCGGCAAAGCTCTTGGGCAACGACCTGTATCCCGCGGCAACAAAGCTCAACCCCGAGGTCAAAGAGGCGCTGTCCTGTTTGAAAGCGCTCTCCCCGTGGGGGGCTGGCATGACGGGTTCGGGCAGCGGCGTATTCGCCCTGTTTGAAACGAGAGAGCTCTGCGAATGGGCGAAGAGCCGCTACTGCGGAAATTGCCGCGCCTATGTGCTGAAGACGGCGGGAGCAAGACCCGAAGAGGTCGCCGCCGCGGAATAATAAGTTTTTAAGGAGGGATCGAATGGAAGAAAGAATCGTAGACGATCCGAGAAAGATCAAGGTAAAACGCAATGCGGTCGGCGGCGTCGAGGACGCGACGGACGCGCTTGCCGCCGAAGAGGGGGAAGCCGCCGCCGAAGAGGAGCTCCTGCTCGAACTTCCCGAGGGAGTGGACGAGCTCGACGAAGATCTCATCGGCTTGGCGCCTTCCCAGCTCGAGAGGGAACTCGAGCGGCGCAAGAAGGAGGCGGCGGAGATGGCTGCGGAGCGGGACAAGCTCCTTCAGTCCGCCGACGCGCTCTATAAAAAGGGACAGTATCGGGACGCAGAACCGCTTTATGCGCAGGCGGTCGTCATAGACCCTTCTTGCGAAGAGGCGGAGCGGGCGCTCTGGCTGTGCCGCACGGAAGACCTCAAAAGCGCCAAACGGCTCTCCGATCCCGCGATCGCGGAGGAATTTTCGGCGGCGGGAGATGGGGTGCGGGCGCTCGTTCTGAATGCGCTCGGCGCAAAACTCAAAGCGGAGCGGGACGCGCTCGAACAGAAAGCCGCGCCGCTGCGCGAGCGGGTGAAAAGCGCCCAATCCGAAAGACGGACTGCGTTTATCGCCAACCGCAATTATTACCGCGTGCGGCTTCTCATTTGGGTCGCCGTTCTCTGCGTCCTTGTGATCGCCACGAGCATCTGCGGCTCGCAGATCGTCCATGTGCGGGGCAATACGCCCGCCTATCTCACCATCGCCTTCGGCGCGCTCGCCCTGCTCGACCTCATTCCCGTCATCTTCTGCACGCGCAAATATGTCGTTGCGCAACGGTTTGTGAGCGAGAACGAGAAACTCGATTCCACCGAGGAGGGCGCGGCGCTTGCCGAAATGGAAGAAAAACTCAACGCCTACGCTCTTCTTTTGGAGCGCGAATGACAAAAATTTTTCCGCAAGGGTATTTACAACTCTTGCGGTTCGTCGTATAATAGAGGCGCGGAGAGGGCTTTTCGCAGATCAAGGAGGAAATTATGGAACTCATCTACACGGGTATCGGGAAAAAGGTATATCGGGACGGCGATAAACTCATCAAGTCTTTCGACGAAACATATTCCAAGGCGGGAATTCTGAATGAAGCGCTCAACCAAGCGCGGGTCGAAGAGACCTCTCTCAATATTCCCAAGATCCTCGAGGTGTCCGTCATCGACGGCAAGTGGTCCTTGACGTGGGAATTCATCGAGGGGGAGACCCTCGCTTCGCTCATGGAGAAGCACCCCGAAAAGACGGAGGAGTATCTCGATTTCTTCGTCGATCTGCAGATCAGAATGAGCAAGGAAAAAGTGCCGCTTTTGGGGCACTTGCGGGACAAGATGCACGCCAAAATATCTTCGAGCTCTTTTCCCGCTTCCGTGCGCTACGATCTGCATGTGAGGCTCGACGGCCTGCCCCGCCACAAGAAGCTCTGCCACGGCGATTTCCAGCCGAGCAATATCATCATTACCAAGGACGGTACGCCCTATATCATCGACTGGGCGCACGCCACGCAGGGCAACGGCTCTGCGGACGCGGCGCGGACCTATCTTCTTTTCCACCTGCACGGACAGGCGGATCTTGCGGAACGGTATCTGAAGAAATTCTGCCTGAAGACGGATACGGCGATCCAATATGTGCAGCGGGTATTGCCCATTGTCGCGGCTTCGCAGTCGGTGAAAAACAAGCCCGAAGAAGCGGAATTCCTCGCAAAATGGGTGAATGTTTGCGATTGGCAGTGAAATAGTTTTCGCGGAAAATCTTGCTTTGCAATCTTTTCCGCGAGGAAACCTTCCTCTATGTCTTAACTTTCTTGTCCTCTCGTTCGTTTCAAAGGACAATAAGCCGTAAGAATGCGGCAAATTGTGTGCGCTTATGGAAAAGCGTGGTTTTCCAACGCGCCATTATTTTAGAAGCACCACCCCCTTAGTCCCCCTCCTGAGGAGGGGGCATATGGCTTCTCCTCAGGAGGAGCTGTCGAGCGAAGCGAGACTGAGGTGGTGTTCTCCTCGGCGCCCCTTATAGGGGAGCTGTCACGAACAACGTGAGTGACTGAGGGGTTTTCCGAGAGCTTGTACATTCTATGAACGTCTATCTCGACTATGCGGCGACGACGCCGCTCAGACAATCCGTTCTCGATGAGATGCTGCCCTATCTTACGGGCAAGTTCGGCAATCCCGATTCCCTCCATTCCTTGGGCAGGGAAGCGGCCTATGCCGTAACTTCCGCACGCGATAAGATCGCCTCGCTCCTCGGCGTAAAGCCGGGCGAGGTCTATTTTACGTCGGGCGGGACGGAAGCGGACAACTGGGCGGTGCGCAGAATGGGAACGGGCAGAGCCCTTCTCTCTCCCATCGAACACGCCGCGGCGCTTTCCGCCCTTCCCCTGCGTGGGAACAGACGGGGAACGCTCTCGACCGTTTCCGCGGACGGAACGGTCACCCCCGAAGATCTGAGCGCGGCATTCCGCGAAGATACGGGGCTCGTCTGCGTGATGGCGGTCAACAACGAGACGGGGTGCGTCCAGCCCACGGAGGAACTCGCGGCGTTCGCCCATGCCCGCGGCGCGCTCTTTTTTGCGGACTGCGTACAGGCGGCATGTAGCCGCGATTTGAAGGAGATCCTCAGCCATGCGGACGGGATCTCCCTTTCGGCGCACAAGATCGGAGGCCCGAAGGGAGTGGGTGCGCTCGTGGTGAAAAACGGGGTTAAGCTGAAGCCCCTCATCGTCGGCGGGGAACAGGAGCGCTCCCTCCGCGGCGGCACGCTCAATGTGGCGGGGGTCGTGGGCTTTGCCAAGGCGTTGGAACTTGCGCAGGACGAACGGGAAAAATTTTGCGCCCACACGGGGCGTCTGCGCGACCTGTTTGAAGAGAAGATCTTCTCTTCTTTGGGCGAAAACGTCAAACGGGACGGAAAAAACCGTGCGCCCAACCTCTCTCATCTCACTTTTGCGGGGGGAGGGGAGAGCTTTTTGAACTTGCTCGATCTGCACGGAGTGGCAGCGTCGGGCGGAGCGGCTTGCTCGGCTCATGCGTCCCTCCCTTCCCATGTGATGCTCGCCATGGGAAGATGCGCCGCCGAGGCAAAGCGGGGAGTGCGTTTTTCCTTCGGAAGGGAGACGACGGAGGAGGAAGTCCTCTATGCCGCCGATACGGTCTGTTCCCTATTGAGAGCATAAGATCCCCTGCCCGCCCAAGCGCAGGGGTCTTTTTTTATGCGGCGGCGAAAAAGCGGATTTTTGCACAAACAAAGAAATTCGAGCGGATACGACACTCTTTTTTTCTTCTAAAAGCAAAAGAAACGGCATACATTATGACACAAAGAATTTCAAGAGGTGTCATTATGAATGAAGAACTCGAATATGCGGAAATGCTGGAGATCCCCGTTGAGACCGTGACCATGCGCCGTAAGGAGCGCAAAAAGCGGGAACGGGAGCCCGATCTTCAGACGCAGCTCGTGCAGGAGGTCAACGAGCGCATGGAAACGGAAGACCCCGCCTATGCGGAGAGCACCCCGATCGCGCGGGAAGAGAATTACGACCCGCGCAAGAAGCGCGCCAAGCGCATCATCCTCGGGGAGTTTATCGCCGTTTGCGCCCTCTGCGCGACCATCTTCCTCACCAACATCTTTATGTCGGACAGTGCGATCAATACCTTCGTCCGCGGGCTCTTCCATTCGGATACGGAAGTTGCCGATACGCGCGCCTATTCCGACTTCACGCTCTCTCCTCTCGTGAGCAGCGCGGTGGACGCCGACATCGCCGTTTCCGAGACGGGCGTGCTCTCCTTTACGACCGAGTGCAGCGTCTATTCCCCCTGCGACGGCGTACTGCATTCCGTAAATGGGACTGCAGAGACGGGCTACACCGTGGAACTGAAACATTCCGAGCACTTTTCCACCATCATCAGCGGATTGGACGCAGTATATGCCGCCGAGGGAGAAACGGTGAAGGCGAATCTGCCCCTCGGCTATACGGACGGCGAGGGAGAGGTGCGCGTGATGTTCTATTCGGACGGAACTTTGCTCAACTGCGTTACGGTCGGTGAAAACTCGCTTGCGTGGAGCTAAATTCAAGTTGTACGTCCACCCCCTCTTCTTGCTCGCGGGGGTGGCGTCTGCGTTTACGGGCCGCCTGCTCGTGCTGCTCGCCTCGGTGTTTGCCGCGCTCGAACACGAATGCGCGCACGCCTTTGTAGCAAGGCGGTTCGGGTTTTGCCTCAATAAGATCGTCCTGATGCCCTACGGAGCGGTCATCTCGGGGGACATCGGCGGGATCTCCCCCAAAGAGGAGATCGCCGTCCTGCTCGCAGGGCCTCTTGCCAACGCCTTCACCGCACTCGGCTTTACCGCCCTGTGGTGGCTGTTTCCCGAGACCTATCCCTACACCGACGTCGCGGCGTACGTCTCCCTGTCCCTCTTTCTCGTCAATCTTCTGCCCGCGTTCCCCTTGGACGGGGGAAGGCTTCTGCGCGTCTTTCTGCGCCCGTTGGGGGAAAGGCGGGCAACGCTCGTCTGCCGCGTCGTCAGTTTCGTCACGGCGGGCGGGATCATGGGCTATTTCGTCTTTTCCTGTTTTTCGTCCCCCAACTTCGGAGCGCTCGCCTTTGCGGCGCTGCTCTTTGCGGGCAGCTTCGGCGGGGGAAGTTACGGACGGGTCGCGTTTTCTCCCAAAAATTTTTCCCGCGGCGTGGAGGAGAGGCGGATCGCCTATTCCGCCGAGCATACTGCGGGCGAGGCGATGCGGTTTTTGCGGGAGGACAAATATCTGGTGCTCGTGCTCTTTGAAAAGGGGGAGTTCGTCGGCGAGCTCACCGAGGAAGAACTTTGGCAGGTGTTACAGGAAGGCGGCTACGAAAAACAGCTCAAAGCCTGCGTCCGTTTCGACAGATAGCCTTAAAAAGAGACGGTCTGCGCCCCCACGCCCTTTTTATCGAAAAGGGCGTGGGGGCGCAATGCTTTTCGCGGATTTCTCCGAAAATGTTCGCTTTTATGATTTTCCTCTTGCGAAAAGCATGAAAATGTGGTAGAATAAAACACACTTGCTTTAACGGACGGTTTATGAAGAAGGAATGGTTTTTCGACCGCTTCTGCGGGGAACAGATCGCGATCTACGCGGAAGACGGAAAAATTATCGAGGTGGGCGTCGAGAACGAAAAGAGCGGCGAAGTCCTCGGTAACATTTACAAGGGCAAGGTGATGAATGTAGTGGGCGGGATGCAGGCGGCGTTTATCGCCTGCGGGATGGAGAGGAACTGCTACCTCCCCCTCAACGAAGAGGACGTGCTGCTCTCCCGCTACGACGGCTCGGGGAATCCCGGCTTCGGCGCTCCCGCACTGAAGGAGGGGGACGAAATTCTCGTGCAGGTGGTAAAAACCCCGCGCGGGAGCAAGGGAGCAAAGGTCTCCTGTGCCCTTTCCTTTGTGGGGAAGACGCTCATCTACCTTCCCCGTACCGACTTTTTGGGGATCTCCCGCAAGATCACCGAGGAGAAGACGCGCGCAGAACTTCTTGCCGAGGCGGACAAGCTCAGAAAGCGGGGCGAGGGGTTCATCGTGCGCACGGCGGCGCTCGGCGCTACCAAAAAGCAACTGAAGATCGAGGCGGAATATTTGAGACAGCTCTGCCGCGAAACGCTCGAGAACGCGCTCACCGCCCCCATCGGAACGGCGGTCTACCGCGAGTGCGAACTTCCCGTGAAGGTGATGCGGGATTCCCTCGGCGACGACTGTAAAGTGTATGTGGGAGATAGCGGGCTCTATGAAAAAGTGGTGCGGCTTGCGCGCTACCGCAGCGACGAAAAACACATTGTGCGCTATACGGGCGAGCGGAGCATGTTCAACTACTATGGGCTGGACGAACAGATCTATGCTCTGACGAGCGCGCAGATCCCGCTCGACAACGGCTCCTATCTCGTGCTCGACCGCACCGAGGCGATGACGGTGTTCGACGTCAATACGGGAAAATTTACGGGCGAGAGCGACCTTGAGAGCACGGTATTCCAAACGAACCTGTTCGCGGCAAAGGAGATCGCGCGGCAGGTGCGGCTGCGCAACATCGGGGGGATCATCGCGGTGGACTTCATCGACATGACGGAGGAGGCGCACAGGACCGCGGTGGGGGAGACCTTGGAAAGGGCGCTCGCGGAGGACAGGGTGAAGAGCCGCGTTTTACCCATGAACGAGCTGGGAGTGATCCTCTTCACGCGAAAGCGGCTCACCCGCGAGCTGAGCTCCTTTTTGCTCAAGCCCTGTTCCCATTGTACGCGGCAGGGGTACGTGCTTTCCGAAAAGTATATGGCAATGCGCATCCGCACCGCCATATTGAACTGTTTTTCGGAGGGGTACGGCACTGCGATCATCGAACTCAACCGAGGGCTCATGAACAAGATCCTCTCCGAGGGGTATTTTTCGGCAGAACTTGCAGACGGTTGGAAAGACAAACGGGTGTATTTCATCCCCCATTCCGCCTATCCCGAGGAAAGGTTTGCCCTTCACGGAGACAATTCTCCCATCCTCTCCCTGCCCGACGGAGCGCAGATACTGTACTAATTGGTTTCGCACATTTCTTTTCCCTGTGCTACGCGCCAAACGCTTTAATTGTCATTTCGCCCCGCGCACAGTTCTGATTCTCTAAGCGCGGCACGAGCCCGCAGGGCGAAGTAGCGGAGCGCGAAGCGCGAAGTCGAGAAATCTCACTACGGAAAAGAAATGTGCGAGGAAAAGGGCTTATCTGCCTTAACTTTCTTATCCTCTCGTTCGCTTCAAAGGACAATAAGGCAAAAGTAATTGCCAAATTGAGTCGCCCACGGCGGAAGTGAATTCCGCCTAAGGCAAGTAATTGGAATGGTTTCGCACATTTCTTTGCTCCGCTCCACCCCGCCCACCGACACGTCATCCCGAGCGTAGCGAAGCGAAGTCGAGGGATCTCGTCCTATAAGCAAACCGCGGGGTGTCGCTTCGCAAAGAAATGTGCGAGGGGTTAAGCGATTTGCTCCGTAGCCGCAATCTGTCCGCCCGATAACTGCTTCGTAAAAACGAAAAGCGCGAAGTGTCGCGCAAATGCAGTCCCGCAGCGCAAAAGCGTGGTTTTGCTCGCGGAAGAGATTTAAGAAAAACCACCTCAGTCACCTACGGCGACAGCTCCTCCTTAGGAGGCGCCTTTCTTGCCCCCTCCTGAGGGGTGGAGCGGCGTCATTCTCCTCAACAGCCCTGCGGGCTGTGAGGGACGCCGCGACAGGAGCGCTGTAAAAGCGCGACGGGGTTTTGGCGGTCCCTGCCGCCAAAACGGGTAGGGGGGTGGTGTCCTTTGCGTCATTCTGTCTCTGCTGCCGCGTAACAATAACCCACTCATTGAAAGGAAACGTTATGAAATATATCGAACTCACCGTACACACCACGACAGAGGCGGCGGAGATCATCTCCGACGTCATGTGGGAACATACCGACCTCGGGGTCACCGTATGCGATTTCAACGACATCCTCGCCCTGCAGAGGGATTCCACCGTCTTTTGGGACTATATGGACGAAGCGGTGGAAACGCCGCAAAAGGACGTTCTCGTCAAATGCTTTTTCCCGCCCGAGGAGGCGGAGCAAAAAATCGCCGCCGTCATGCGGGAAATACGCACCCGTATGCAGCTTTGCGGGGGGGAGATCGACTTCGGCACGCTCGACGAGACCAAGCGGGAGATCGACGGGGACGATTGGATCGACGTGTGGAAAAAACACTTCCGCCCCATCCATATCGGCAAGATCGTCGTCGTGCCCGAGTGGATCTCCTATTCCGAAGAGGGGGATGAAAAGACCGTCTCGCTCGATTCGAGCATGGCATTCGGCACGGGCGAACACGAGACGACGCGCAT
The DNA here is from genome assembly GCA_947629575.1 of uncultured Clostridia bacterium. GTDB lineage: Bacteria > Bacillota > Clostridia > Christensenellales > Borkfalkiaceae > Gallimonas. The sequence continues at coordinate 79,304 of CANREF010000001.1, forward strand.
GTGCGTGGAACTTCTGCAGGAGTATCTCAAAGAGGGGGACGTCGTCCTCGACGTGGGCTGCGGAAGCGGCATTTTAGGGATCTCGGCGGCGAAGCTCGGCGCGAAACTGTGCTATCTTTCCGACCTCGACCCGATTGCCGTCAAGAGCGCGGAGCACAACGCCTTAAAGAGCGGCGTTTCGGAAAAGGTCGTTATCTCGCAGGCGAATCTGCTGGACGGGTCAAACCTCAAGGCCGACCTCATCCTTGCGAACATCACGGCGGAAGTGCTCTCCCTACTCGCCCCTTCGGCAAAGAACGCCCTCAAAGAGGGAGGCGTCCTCATTTTGAGCGGCATTATCAAGGAACGGCTCGGGTTTGTGAAGAAGACCTATTCCGCGCTCGGGCTCACCCTTCTCAAAGAGCGAAACGAGGGCGAATGGTACGCGCTCGTCTATCGGAACTAACCTTAACTATCATGGCACGCAACCGTTTTTTCATCGACCATATCCAAGAGGAAGCCGCGCTCACGGGCGACGAATTCCGCCATGCCAAGAATGTGCTGCGCCTCAAAGAGGGGAGCGAAGTCACCTTGCTCGACGGCAGCGGCGCGGAGTATTCCGCCATTGTCACCAAGGTGGAGCGTGACAGAATTTTATTGCACGTCCTTCAAAAAACGGACACAGACCGCGAGCCGAAGACGGAAGTCTTCCTTCTCGTCGGCGCGCTCAAAGGAGACAAGACGGAGCTCGTGGTGCAAAAGGCGGTGGAACTTGGCGTCTCGAAGATCGGCGTGTTTTCCTCCCGCTATTGCGCCGCCTACATGAATGAGAACAAGCTGGAGCGGCTCAACCGCGTCTCCCGCGAGGCGGCAAAACAGTGTATGCGCCAAATCGCGCCGCCCGTCGTCTACTTTGAAAACTACCAAGACGCCTTAAAAAGTGCAAACGGGTATCAAAATAAGCTGTTCGCGTGCGAATTTTTGGAGCAAAGCGAAGAAGGGCTCAACGGACTGAACGGTCCATGCGCCCTCGTCGTGGGAAGCGAAGGGGGCTTTTCGGAGGAGGAATTCGCCCTCGCAAAGTCTTTGGGTTTTCGGGGGGTTTCCCTCGGCAGAAGAATATTGCGCGCGGAGACGGCGGCGATCGCCCTTCTGTCCGTCGTCATGTATGAGCTGGGAGAGTTGAAATGAAGGCGTGCGTGTTCACCCTCGGGTGCAAGATGAACGAAGTGGAGAGCGCCTCTTTGATGCGCGGGCTGGAGGAGCGCGGCTATGAGGTGACGGACGAGCTCTCGTATGCCGATCTGTATCTGCTCAACACCTGCGCGGTCACGGCGGAAGCGGAGCGCAAATCCCGCCAAGCGGTCAACCGTATGCGGAAATTCAACCCCGCCGCTCCCGTGATCGTGCTCGGGTGCGCCTCGGAACGGGATGGGGAGGCCTTCTTCCGCAAAGAGGGGGTGCGCCTTGTCGTCGGCGCGCAGAACAAGGGCAGGGCGCTCGAATTGCTCGAAAAGGAGGGCGTTTTCCGCGAGACGGAGGGGGCTTTCTGCGAACTTCCCGCGCCCAAACAGACCAAGACGCGCGCTTTTTTGCGCATACAGGACGGCTGCAACCGATTCTGTTCCTACTGCATCATTCCCTATCTGCGCGGCAGAACGCGTTCGCGCAGTGCGGAGAGCATACGAAAAGAGGCGACGGAGTGCGGGGCGAAGGAGATCGTGCTCACGGGCATCGACATTTCCTCCTACCGCGACGGCGAAACGGGGCTCGGGGAGCTTCTTCTCCTGCTCAAGGACGTGCCCGCGCGCATCCGTCTCGGGTCACTGGAAGAGGGCGTCGCGGACGAAAAATTCCTTCTGCAGATGAAGGAAGCGGGAAACGTCGTGCCGCACTTCCATCTCTCTTTGCAGAGCGGTTCCACCGCCGTGCTCAGAGCCATGAACAGACGCTACACGCGCGAAGAATTCCTTACGTGCTGCAAAAAAATATACGAACATTTCCCCGACGCCGCGATCACCACCGACATCATCGTGGGCTTTCCCGACGAGACGGAGGAGGATTTCAAAGCGTCCCTCTCCATCATCGCGGAAGCGGGCTTTGCGCGGGTGCATTGTTTCCCGTTTTCTTCCCGCCCGGGGACGGTCGCGGCAAAGAAAAAGGACCTGCCCGCAGCAGTGAAGCGGGAGCGCATGGCGCGCATCTCGGAGGAGGCAAAGCGCGCGGAAACCGCATACGTATTGCGTTTTTTGGGCACGGAGCGGGAAGTTCTGTTCGAATCGGACGGCGGGTATTCCGAAAATTATATCCGCGTCTACGCGGAGGACGCGAAGGAGGGAATGCTCGCCCGCGTAAAATTTTCGAGACTTTATAAAGACGGCGTTTTTGCCGAAATTTCGGAGGAGATCAAATGAACGACTGTATTTTTTGCAAGATCATCGCGGGGGAGATCCCGTCCGCGAAGGTGTACGAAGACGATGAAGTTTTGATGTTCAAAGACATCGCGCCCATTGCGAAGATCCACATTCTGTGCGTTCCCAAGGAGCATTTTGCCTATTTGAGCGAACTGAACGCGGCGCGCGCGGCATGGCTCGGGCGGACGCTTAAGAAGATCGGAAAAATGAAGGACGAACTCGGTTTGGGGGACGGTTACCGCCTTGTGATCAATCAAGGGGAGAATGCGGGGCAGAGCGTTCATCATCTGCACATCCACATTCTCGGCGGCGAAACTTTGCCGTGGGGGAAATAAGAGTTTCGCACATTTCTTTTCCCTGTGCTATGCGCCAAACGCTCTAATTGTCATTTCGAGCGGAGCGCGAAGCGCGAAGTCGAGAAATCTCACAACGGAAAAGAAATGTGCGAGGGGTTAGTTTGTCTGCTCCGTAGCTGCTATCTGCCCACCCGATAACTGCTTCGTAAAAACGAAAAGCCGTAAGTGTGCGGCAAATTGTGTGCGCTGACGCAGGGAAACCCTGCTCCGCGCAGTAATTGGAAATGGTTTCGCACATTTCTTTGCTAACTTCCACCCCGCCCACCGACACGTCATCCCGAGCGTAGCGAAGCGAAGTCGAGGGATCTCGTCCCATAAGCAAACTGCGGGATGTCGTTCGAAAAGAAATGTGCGCGGGGTTAAGTTGTTTGCTTCGTAAGAGCATTCTGCCCGCCCGATAATCGCTTCGTAAAAACGAAAAGCGCGAGGTGTCGCGCAAATGCAGTCCCGCAGCGCAAAAGCGTGGTTTTGCTCGCGGAAGAGATTTGGGGAAGCACCCCACCCCCGTCACTCGCTTCGCTCGTGCCACCCCCTCCAATGGAGGGGGTAGGGGGGTGGGCACTTGGCGCCCCTCATAGGGGAGCTATCACCGCAGGTGACTGAGGGGTTTTCACGCGGCAATGAAAACTCGTTCACCATATCCCCGTATAAAATTTCATGAAGCTGTCAAACATCCTCTCGGTTTTGGCGAGGGGGTGTTTTTTTATGAAACGGTTCTTGCGTTCGTTCGGCGGGGTGCTCTTTACTGCCGTTGTGCTCGGGTGTATGGTATTGCTCTTTCTGCTCTGCCGCGCGCCCGCGTTTGAAGGGGGTGAGGGCTACACCTTCTATTTGGGAAAAAGTTCTTCCGCGCTTACCGTCCACACCGACGCGCCCGTGCGGGCGAAACTTCTTTTGGGTGACGTCAAGGGGGAAAGCACCGTCTACAGCGGAGACCGCTATGAAGAACTCAAGGAAAAATATCGCGCAAAGCTGCTCTTTACGGAGACCGTCGGCGGGGTGACGAGCTACTATCTTCACTCGCCCTTTCTCGGAGCGGGGATCAAACTTGGCGGAAAGACGGTCAATCTGCAGATCGCGGTGAGTGCGGAGCAAACTGCTGTGGGAACGCCTCTCATCTTCGGCGGCTTTTGATCGGGCATTCCCCCCACCACCGCCTGCGGCGGAGCCTCCCCCCGTAGGGGGTAGGCCTTTACCTGCCCCCTTTTAAGGGGGCGGGTGGCATGGCGTTAGCCATGACAGGTGGGGGTGCTTCCCAAAATCTGCGCGTTGGAAAATCACACTTTTCCATAAGCGCACACAATTTGCCGCACTCTTACGGCTTTCCGTTTTTACGGAGCAGTTATCGGGCGGGCAGATAGTGACTACGGAGCAGACCACCTAACCCCTCGCACATTTCTTTTCCATAGTGAGATTTCTCGACTTCGCGCTTTGCGCTCCGCTACTTCGCCCTGCGGGCTCGTGCCGCGCTTAGAGAATCAGAACTGTGCGCGGGGCGAAATGACAATTAAAGCGTTTGGCGTATAGCACAGGGAAAAGAAATGTGCGAAATTAAAAGCCTCTCATGTATAAAACCGCAGACGGGTGGCAATCATTACATAAAAAATTCGGAGGAGTTCCTATGAAAGAAAAGGAAAATACCGTACCTACTACTAGAAGAAAGAAGCTCATATATTCCGTTATCGTGGCGGTGTGTGCGCTGCTTCTCATCGTCGCCACCGTGCTCACCGTCTATTTCGTTGCGGGGAACAAACATGAAGTGCTCGAAGCTCCGCCCGTCACGGACGATCCTCCCGCGGAGAACGATCCTCCCGCCGACAAAGGCGACCCCGAACCTTCCGATCCCACCGGCGGACAGACGGCAGCCTATATCATGCCCGTGGAAGGGGCAGAGAGCACGGTCACGCACAACGCCTATTATGGGAATACGACGCTCGACAAATGGTATTTCCACAAGGGAGTGGACTATGCGGCGGAAGAGGGCGCCGACATCCGCGCCATCGCTGACGGGGAGATCACCTGCATCGATCTTTCCGAACGTCTCGGGAATGTCGTTACGGTCAAACATGCCGACGGCGTGGAGAGCACCTATCGCTTCATCGAGCCCGCAGAAGGGTTGAAGGAGGGCGACAGCGTGAAGCAGGGGCAGGTCATCGGGAAGGTCGCTTCCGCCTACGGCACAGAGGCGAAGGATGGCACTCATCTGCACTTTGAAATGAGCATCGAAGGGAAACGGGTCGATCCCACGAGCTATCTCGACGTCATTCTCGAAGAAAAGTAACGAACGTATGCAAAAACGGGACGCCGACGGGCGTCCCGTTTTTGCACGGAAAAATTTTTTCGGAAATTGGGGAAAGTGCTCTGCGGGGGTTGCCTTTTGCGGAAAAAAATGGTATAATCGTAAGACGGAAAAAACTTTCGGTCGCGCGGAGCTCTTCCGCGCAGGTGGAGTTATGGCAGGCAGAACAAAGCTCAAAAACAGCATACGGGAAAAAATTTCGCTCGCAGTCGTCCCCCCGAAGTACGTGGGCTATCTCGACTGCGTTCTCCGCACGCCCATCACCTTCCGCGTCACGAACGGATGCGAGGAGGAGTTGGCGCTGAGGCTTGTTCTGCAGGACGGCAAGGGTCTTTTCATCCCCTACGAAAATCGCTTTTCCGCTCCCTTTGAAAAGACGGTGGAAGTTTCGGCGGAGGGAATCCTTTCCCCCCTCTTTCTCGCAGATCTGGAAGAGCCCACTCCCGTCACGGCGGAAGCGATCCTCCTTTCGGAGGGCGGGGAAGTGGGCAGAGCTCAGGCGGAGATCGTCTGTCTGCCCTTCGACTATTGGGAGGGGCTCTCGGGAAATGCCGAACGCCTCGCCTGCTTTGTCCGCCCGCGGCTCGCGGAGTGTTCCCGAACGCTCGAGGACGCGGGCAAACGGCTGAAGAAATGGAGCGAGACCGCCGAGATCTACGGCTATGCCGGCGCGGACAAAAACACCATTCGTCTCACGCTCGCCGCCCTGTTTGCAAGCGTAAAGGCGAAAGACCCCGAGCGGGAGGAGGGTGCGCTTTCCTCGCCCGTCCGCGCCTTTTCGCCCGTTTTCCCCAAAGAGAGGAAGACGACGCCGCTCGCGCTCGCCCTGCACGTTGCGGCCTGTCTCGAACAGGCGCAGCTCGATCCCGTCATCGCCGTCGGAAAGGGGGGAGTGGGCGTCGGAACGTGGCTGTATGAAAGCTGTTTCCCCGACCCCGTGACCGACGACTGCGAAACGGTGGAGAAATTCATCTCGGACGGGATCAACAATCTTGCCTTTTTCGACGCGGAGGACCTCTTCTCCGCCCGCAATCTCTCCTTCACCCTCTCGGGAAAGCACTTTGCCGAAAAGCTGAAGGAGGGCTACTTTGAATATTTCATCGACATCCGCCGCTGCCGTATCGCGGGGATGCCCGTGCTTCCGCTCAAGGAAAAGGGATTGCACGGCGCAGAACTCGTGGGCGAGGCGGAGATGTCTTTCGACAGCGCGCCCGCACCTCTGCCCGCACTTCATAAACCCGAGGCGGAAAAGCAGACGCGCAACAAGATCTGGGAGCGCAGATTGCTCGATCTGTCCGCGCGGAACACGTTGCTCGTCTTCGCGGGGAAGAATGCGCTGCATCTGCGCGCGGGAGACCCCGACGCCCTTTTGCGGGGACTTCTCGACGGGGAGGAATACAAGCTCTCCGACGCTCCCACGCAGCCCCTCTTCGGGGTAAAGATGAGTTCCGCACAAAGAGAGCTCTGCGAGCTCGAACGCAAAAGCGGGCTCGTCCGCGCCTATGCGCAGGGAGAGGAGCTTTCCGAGACCGCCCGCCTTCTGCAGCGCAAGAACAGGGAGGCGGATGAGGAATCGGGCGCAAAACTTCTCTATCTTGCGTTCGGATTTTTGCGTTACGTCTCCAAGGAAGACGGCGCTCCCCGCTATGCGCCTCTCGTCCTTCTGCCCGTCGATCTCGTGCGGGCAAAGGGGAACGAAGATTTCTCTCTCCGTGCCGCAGAGCGCGAATATTTTGTCAACGCTACTCTTCTCGAACTTCTCAAGCAGGAATTCAACATCGATATCCTTGGGCTGGGCGGAGACGTCTCCGCACTGAAGGCGACGGAGATCTGCGCCATGGTGCTTGCCGAGGTCGCGGGCATGAAGGGCTGGACGGTGATCAACGAAGTCTACCTCGCCGCATTCTCCTTCCGCCGCTATCTCATGTGGCGGGATCTGCACGCCCATTTCGACGATCTGAAGTCCAACGCGCTCTTCAAAGCGCTCCTCAAAGGACGTGCGGAGCGCGCCCCCCTGCCCGCCTTCAAGGAGGAAGACGAGGGAGACCCTGCTGGAACGCTCACCCCGCTCCCCGCAGACAGTTCCCAATATGCCGCTATCGCGCTCTCCCGAACGGGAGCGAGCTTTGTTCTGCACGGCCCTCCCGGAACGGGAAAGAGCCAGACGATCACCAATATCATCGCCAACGCCCTCGAGGACGGGAAGCGGGTGCTCTTCATCGCCGAAAAGAAGGCGGCGCTCGACGTCGTAAAGAAACGGCTCGACGCGATCGGCATCGGGGAGTTCTGCCTCGAGCTGCATTCCGACAAGGCGGACAAGAACAGTTGCGTCAAGCGCTTGGAGGATACCGCCGCCCTTGCGGGAGGGGAACACACGGGAGATTTCAACCGCTGTGCGGAGGAGATCGGCTCGCTTCGGGGAGAACTTCTGCGCCCCATGCGCGCTCTGCACAAGAAGCGCCGTCTCGGCATTTCCGTCTATCAGGCGATCTTGCTCTACCTCAAAAACAAGGACGCTCCCGACGTCATGGACATCGAAAGCGGATTTTACGATACCCTCAGCGAGCGCAAGCTCGCCGACTGCAAGATGCGCATCCTCTCGGCTGCGGCAGCCGCCAAGGAATGCGGCGGCGTATTCCGCTCTCCCTTCGAGAACGTCAACCTCACCGAGTATTCCTCCGACCTTCGCGATAAACTCTACTGCGCTTCGGAAGTTCTGCTCGCGGAGATCAGACACCTGCGCGCTTTCTTGGGGTTGTTCCTCGAATTTTATCGTCAAAAGATCTCGACGCTTACGCCGAAAAAGCTCGAAAATTTATGTACGGTCATAAAAAATCTGAACAGCGGGCTCTATTCCGCCTATTTTTCGGGCGTGACGGAGGAGCAATTCACCGCCTTCTTCAACGCCAACCGCAGGCTGGATGAACTGCTCGTGTTCTATAACCGCCATTTCCGCGTATTCGTAGAACCCGACCAATGCGGGGAGATACGCCGCGCCCTCGAAAACGGGGACATCCGCACTTCCAAGGCGGCGGTCTCTGCTGCGAAAAAGCTGTCCCGTGCCGCCCTTCATCCCTTGACGGGGGAGGATACGGCAAAATTTTTGCAGGTCGTCGTGGATATCTGTTCCTGCATGGAACAGATCTCGGCAGTCCCCTTGGCGGCGAATTTCCTCGACCGTAGCGGACGGGTCGTCTTCCGCCGCAGGGCGGAATATCTCACGCCGCTGTACCGTCTGCACGATCTGTGCAGGGAGACCTTCCTCGATTTCCGTCCCGACGCCTTCAACGGGATGTGTATCCGCGCGCAGAGCGGCTACACCGCGCCCGTACTCGAGGGCTTTTTGCGGGCGGCGGAGGCGTTTTCGCAGGCGCGCACCGAATTTCTCGCCGTCACGAACGCCAAGAGGGAACGCTTTGCGCAGGAGGACGTTCTCGACGACTATTCCGCCAAGGCGAGCGCCCTCATCGACAACATCGACCTGCTCGCGAATTGGTGTATGTATCGCAAAACGGGCGAACGGCTCAAGGAATTGGGCTGCAGTTTTGTGACGGACGCCCTCGAGAGCGGCAAGCTCACGGGGGAGAACGTGCTCGCGGGCTTTGAAAAGAACGTCTATAAAAACTTCCTCGAGATCAATCTTCCCTCCGACCCCGAACTTTCGCGGCTCACGGCGGGCACGCTCGAGGACACGGTGGAAAAATTCCGCGCCGCCACGGAGGAATTCACCCGTCTCACGCGGGAGAAGATCAGGCTCGACCTCATCTCCCGCCTTCCCGAACCGGACGGGGAGGGAAGCCTCGCGGTGGAGACGGCCGCCCTGAAAAGGCTCTCCAAGAGCAATTTGCGGGGAATGGGGCTGAGGGGGCTGTTCGCGGAGATCCCCGAACTTTTGGGTCGGCTCGCGCCCTGTCTGCTCATGAGCCCCTCCACAGCGGCGCAATATCTGCAGCCGCAGGCAGATCTATACGATCTCGTCATCTTCGACGAGGCGTCCCAAATGACCACGGCGGAGGCGGTGGGGTGCATCGCCCGCGCCAAGTCTGCCATCGTCGTCGGCGATCCCCGCCAGCTCCCCCCGACTTCCTTCTTCCGCGCCGATCATGTGGATGAAGACAATCTCGAAAACGAAGATCTCGAGAGCATTCTCGACGACTGTCTTGCCCTCGGAATGCCCGAACGTCATCTCCTCTGGCACTACAGGAGCAAACACGAGAGCCTCATTGCCTTTTCCAACGGCATGTATTACGACAACATGCTCTGCACCTTCCCTTCGCCCGATTCCCTCAAGAGCCGCGTCAGGCTCGTGCAGGTGGAGGGGAGCTACGACCGCGGCTTTACCAAGCGGAACAAGAGGGAGGCGGAGGCGCTCGTGGGCGAGGTCGTCCGCCGTCTCAAAGACCCCGTCTTGTCCCGTTCGAGCATCGGGGTCGTCACCTTCTCGGGTGCGCAGCAGAGCTTCGTGGAAAGGCTGCTCTCGCAGGAATTGGCAAAGCAGAAGCTCGAGAGCGTCGCCTATGACCGCGACGAACCTCTGTTCGTCAAGAATCTGGAGAACGTGCAGGGGGACGAGAGGGACGTCGTTCTGTTCTCGGTGTGTTACGGACCCGACCCGTCGGGGCGGATCTCCCTCAATTTCGGCCCTCTCAATCAGGCGGGCGGTTGGCGGCGGCTGAACGTCGCCGTCTCCCGCGCAAGGGAGGAGATGATCGTCTTTTCCACGATGACCGCGGGCATGATCGACCTTTCCAAGACCTCTTCCAAGGGCGTTGCGGGGCTCAAGGCCTTCCTCGATTACGCGGAACGGGGCAAACTTCCCGTCCGCTCGGGCGCGGTCAAGGAGGGCGTGGGCATCGGCAGGTATCTTGCCGCCGAACTCAAGGGCTACGGCTACGATTGCCGCGTGGACGTCGGCGCTTCCGACTTCAAGATCGACGTTGCCGTTGTCGATCCCGCCGACCCGCAGGAATTCCTGCTCGCGATCCTCTTCGACGGCACGGACAAATTTTCGGTCAAAGACAGGAACGTATTGCAGATACAGACCCTCAAACGGGCGAATTGGAACGTTGCGCGCGTCAACTGCGTCAATTATTACAACAATCCGAAGCGGGAAGTCAAGCGGATCAAGGATATGCTCGACAAGCTCACGGGCGCAGAGAAGAAGAGCGGCGCTTCCCTCGCGCGGTATGCACGGGTCTATCGCGCCGTCAAGACGGAGGGCGCGGAGATCTCCGCCTTCGTCACCTGCGGGGAGAACGACGGGGCGATCGCGGCGCGGCTCAAGGAGATCGTTGCCGCCGAAGAGCCCATTTCCCGCAATTTCCTGAAGACCCGCTGTCTCGCTACCTTCGGCATCCTCAAGTCGGGAGCGCGCGTACTCGCAAAGCTCGATTTCCTCATCGACGGCTGTAAATTCCGCATGGAACGGGTAGGCGGGACGGAGTACTTCTACAAGAACGACCGCGCGCTGCGGATCGGGCGCTTCCGCACCGACGAGAGCGGACTGCGCAGGGCGGCGGAAGACTTCACCCCCTTCGAGACGGTCTCCCTCATCAAGGCGCTCCTCGAGGAGCGCGTGAGCGTCTATCTCGACGAACTCGGTCTGCTCGTCTGCAGTCTTTATAAAGTGCGCCCGAGCGAGCGGTTCAACGGCTTTATCCGCGAATGCGTCGCATTCGGGGAGCAGAAGGGAATTCTCGTGCGCTCCGTTTCCGACCGCATTTCGCTTGCATAACGAGGAAATGAAATGGACGGCGAAAGAAGAAAAACGCGCGTCAATTTTCGCATCCTGCTCTTTTGCGCGTTGGGGATCGCCTTCGGCATCTTTCTCTATGGGAAGATCCGCTTCGGCGGGCTGCTCCCCTCCGATTTTCTCTTTCCCGCCCTCTTTGCGGGCTTTGCCCTCATTCCCTTCTCATGGAAGCGGCTCTGCGCCGTTTTGCTTACCGTTCTCTGTTTTGCGGGCTTCGGCGTCCTCTCCATTCATCTCTACACCGAGCGGTTCGACGCCACGTTGCCCGCGGGGGAATACCGCCTGTCGGGGACGGTCGTCTCCGTCTCCCGCCACCGCGGCTATTCGGTCATCGTGCTCGACGATTTGGCGGCGGACGGCGGGGAGATCGGCGGGAAGTGCACCATTCTCCTTCCGGACACCTCTCTCCGCCCCGCGGATATCATCCTTTTCGACGCGGAACTCGAGGGCGTCGATCCCGACAAGATCTCCTTTGACGGATATACGCAGAATTTATTCTCCAAGGACATCCGCTATAAGGGGACGGGCGGCGGGATCGAACTCATAAGGCGGTCGAAAGATCCCTTCCTTCGGCTGAACGGCGCTCTCTTCGACTGCCTCCATTCCCACCTCGAGACGGACGAGGCGGACGTCGCGTATGCGCTGCTCACGGGCAATTCGGGCGGCATGGACGAAGACTTGGGAGACGTTGCGCGGCGGGGCGGGATCGCCCACATCTTTGCGGTGAGCGGACTGCATATCGGAATTCTCTACGGCGCGGTGTATGCCGTCTGCGGTTTTCTCAAGAAATATCGCTTTCTCCCCGCGCTCGGCATCGCCCTCTTATACGCGGGCGTATGCGGATTTACCGTATCCGCACTGCGCGCCGTGCTCATGTGCGGGGCTATCGGCACCGTGCGCGCCTTGGGCAGGAAGCATGACTTTTTGAACGCGATCTCCCTTGCGGCGATCCCCATTCTGCTGTTTCTCCCCGGGCAATGGTATTCGGCGGGAATGAAGCTCTCCTTCGGAGCATGTCTCGGGCTCGCCCTCTTCGGGGGCGATCTCACCCGATTGTTCACCCGTATGCGAATTCCGCGTATCCTGCGCGAATACCTTGCGGCAAATCTTGCCGTGCAGCTCTTCACCTTTCCCATTCTGATGGAAGCCTTCGGGTTTGTTTCGGTTTGGGGAACGCTCTGCAATTTCTTTCTCATCCCCCTCCTTCCCGTGCTCTTTTTGGGAACGCTCGCGTTTTCTCTTTTGTCCCTCGTCATCCCGCCCGCGGCGGGGATCTTCATGCTCTTTCCCGAAGGGATGTTTTCCGCCTTCGTCTATCTCATTTCCCTCACCGATCTCTCCCTCGTTCTCTCGGGATTTGCGCTCGGGACGGGCGGAACGCTCTATCTTATCGGGACGGTCGCCCTCTCTTCCCGCTTCCGTCTCCATCCAAAGTCCCGCGGCATTGCCGCCTCGGCGCTTGCAGTGCTCTTCGTCCTCATCGTTACATTCGGGAACGTCGTCGTTTCTGGAGCACGTATCGACGTATTTTCTCTCGACGGGGAATCGCTCGCCCTCGTGCGGACGGGCGGGGAGAGCGTGCTCGTCATCGACGGCGACGTCGATGTGAGAGACTGCGAGGACTTCCTGCGCCGCACCTTTGGCGGCAGGTTGGACGCCGTAGTCGTGCTCTCCGAGGAAGAGCTTGCGGGGATCAACGTGGCATGTTTTCTCAATACGGATACCGTTCGCCACCGCGACGAGATCGAGACGGGGCTTCAAAACACCGAAGTCCGCTTCGGCGAGATCTTCTCGGTCGGCGCTCTCTCCTTCCGCTATGAGAACAGGGAAAAGCTCACCCTTCTCTTCGACGGGCGGACGGTGGAATTCGACTTCGGGCATCCGCCCGCACTGGGAGCCGATCTGTTTATCGGCGGCGCGGACGGGAAATACCGCTATTATCTGTGAGGCCGCTCATGAAATTTACCGAACTTGCAAAGCAACTGAAGGAGAGCGTCGCGCCCTTCTACCTCGTCGAGGGGGAGGAGGGCTATTTCCGCGACCATGCCGTAAGGAGCATCCGTTCGGCGTGCAACATCTCGCAGCCCCTGTTCAACGACGTCCGCCTCGAAGGGGAGGATGTGAAGGGGACTTCTCTTGCGAGCAAGCTCTATGCCCTCCCTCTCTTCGATGAAAAACGGCTCGTGCGGGTGTACGATTTCTATCCCACCGAGCGCGAATGGGAAAACGATCTCAAACCGTATGCGGAATCGCCCTGTCCCACGACGGTGCTCGTCATTGTCAACGCCGGGAAGAAGGGCGGAGTGGACCTCAGGCGCAAGAAGGGGGTCGTCTATGTGGACTGTTCGCGGGAAGACAGGGAAATGCTCTCCCGCTGGCTCTTCAATCTCATGCGGAAGGAGGGCTTGAATGCGGATACGGAGAGCGTGGAGCGCATGGTGGACTACTGCGGACAGGACGCGGCGAGGCTGAAACAGGAGACGGACAAACTGAAATTCCTCCTCGGCGAGGGGGGGAAGGTCACTCCCGCCGTCGTGGAGGAGAATGTCGCCAAAGACGTCGAATACAAGCTGTACGAGCTCACGCAGGCGGCGTCGGGGCGCAACTTTACGCGCTTTTCGGAGATACTCGACGACCTTCTCGTGAAGGGCTTCGACGAGAACGCCGTGCTCTCCTCCCTCGTCTCCCATTTCAAAAGTCTCACGGAGATCTCCCGCATGAAGGGCTCGGACGAAGAGATCGGCAAGGTCATCGGGATGCATCCCTACGGCGTAAAGCGGAGCAGGGAGACGGTGAGGCGGATGGGCGCGGAACGGGCGGAGGAACTCTATCAAAGTCTCTATCGTTTGCTCGCGGGAATGCGCGGGGGGCTCTACCTCAAAACGGGGGCGCTGAATGCGGCGATCGCGAAAATCTTCTTCGGATAGAGAAAAATGCGCCAAACCGCCCAAAATACTTTGCATTTTTTCTTCCGAGCGGATATAATAAAGGGGAAATTGCCGCAAGCGCAAGGAGATCAACATGTGGCAGAACATTAAAGACGTCTTTCTTCATTTCGGCGAGAACTGGCTCGCCTATTTCGCAGAGGGGATACTCTTGTTCCTTCTCATCTACTTTGTGTTCCGCATCCTCAAAGAGAACAATGCGAAACAGCTCATCATCGTATATGTCGTGCTCGTGCTGGCAACGGGCGCTATCTGCCTCTGTGCGAAGGAGCTCGACCATACCTTCTTCTTGGTGGCGTTTTTGATCATCAACCTCTTCTTCCTGCTTTTGTTCAGTCAGGAGATCAAGCGCTCTATCTGGACGGGCAAGCGGGGAGGGGAGACCAAGAACGAGACGACCTCCCGTTCCGCCGTCACGGCGCGCGCCGAGGAATACATCTCTTCCATCGTCCGCGCCGTCCAAAACCTCTCCAAGAACAATACGGGCGCGCTCATCGTGCTCTCCAACGGAAACCTTCCCAAGGACATCATGGACAGCGGCGTGAAACTCGGCGCCTGCATCTCCAACCAGCTCATCGAGGGGATCTTCATCAACAAAGCGCCCCTTCACGACGGCGCTATGATCATCTACGGCGACAAGATACAGGCCGCGGGCTGTTTCCTTCCCCTCACCCAAAGGGATTTCCCCAAGGACTACGGCACCCGCCACCGCGCGGGGATCGGCGTCACCGAGGTCGCGGACGTCTCCACTATCATCGTCTCGGAGGAGACGGGCATCGTCTCTATCGCGAAACGAGGGGACATCACCCGCTATGCGGATTCCGAACTTTTGAAGAAATTCCTGCGCGAATACTACTGGAAAGAATATAACAGGGAGGAAAAGAAGGCATGAAATTCACCGAGATCCTGAAGAAGATATTCACCAAAAACATTCCTCTCAAACTCGCGGCGGCGGCGCTTGCGGCGGTCGCGGTCGTGCTCATCAACGCATTATGAAGAGCTGTTTGAGAATTCCGCGGCTCTTTTTGCCCGAAGAGGGCTTTGAAACTTGGTGCGCCGTTCCCGAAAAAGAGGGTTCGGAGGGCGCTGCGGGCTGTCTGTTCCGCGGGGGAAGCGCCGACGCGGAACTGCTCGCAAAACTGCGGGAGAACATGTTTTCCGCCCTTACGGAGGGAACGATAAGCAGGCTTTACAGGGGGATGGTGCTCGTCAAGCGCACGTATGCCCTCGGCGTGAGGAAGGGACTGCTTGCGGCATGCGATCTCGAGGAATATGCCCCGCAGGGCAGCAAGACCGCCATGATCCGCGCAACGTCGGAGACAGATCCCGCTCTCGTTCAGGAGCTTGCGAAGGTGCGCGCCGCGTCGCCGCTCGAGATCCCGCATTCCGTCTTGTGCTATCGCGACAAGAAGGCAAAGATCTTGCGCGCGCTCGAAGAGGAAGAATTGGAAAAGCTGTACGATTTTTCGCCTCGGGCAGAGGAACGGCTCGAGGGTTTTTTCATTCCCGATTATATTTCCGCAGAGGTCATAGAGGACCTCTGCCGCTATGCCGACCCTTGTTTCGGCGTACTGGACGGAGATCACGCTCTCGCTGCGGCAAAGCTGCGCTGGGAGGAGCTGAAGAAGGAGATCTCCGAACGGGAAGCGCTCAATCACCCCGCACGGTTTTTTCTTGCGGAGTTCGTGGACCTCTTCGACCCCGCCGTCTCGGTGGAAAGGGAAGGCTGTCTCATGAAAAAGGAAGAACTGCTCTCCCTTTGGAAGACGGGAAAGCGGTTGCCCGCACATTCGCTGCGCCTTACGGCGCCCCGCTTCCCGATGGAGGCGAGGGAGATCTCCTATGATTAAAGTATGTAAATTCGGCGGAACGTCGCTTGCGGACGGCACGACTATGCGCCGCGTCGCGGAAATCCTTTCCGCCGATCCCACACGGCGCTATGTCGTCGTATCCGCCCCGGGAAAACGGTACGGCGGAGATGTGAAGATCACCGATCTTCTGTATGAATGCCACCGCTCGGTGGAGAAGTGTGGCAAGGCGGGAGAAGCGTTTGAAAAGGTCAAGGAAAGATTCCGCGGCATCGCCTTCGAGCTCGGGCTTACCTTCGACGTAGAGGCGCTGCTCGCGCGCACAGAGGAGGAGATCGAACATGAGAGGAGCGAGGAGTTCACGGCTTCCCGCGGAGAATATCTCATGGGGCGCTTCATGGCGGCGTTTTTGGAGCTTCCCTTTGTGGACGCCTGCGATATCGTCCGCTTTTCCTCGGGCGGAAAACTCGACGACGGGAAGAGTTTTGCGCTCACCGCGGCGGCGCTGAAGGGAAAGAAGGGGGCGGTCGTTCCCGGCTTTTACGGCGCGGACCGCACAGGCAGGATACACACCTTCACCCGCGGAGGCAGCGATGTCTCGGGCGCGATCGTCGCCCGCGCCGTCGGCGCCGATCTGTACGAAAATTGGACGGACGTCAGCGGTTTTCTTGCCTGCGATCCCCGTATCGTGGACGATCCCGCCCACATCCGCTCCCTCTCCTATAAGGAACTGCGCGAGCTCTCCTACATGGGCGCGAACGTTCTGCACAGCGAATCGATCTTTCCCGTGCGGGAGGCGGATATCCCCATCCGTATCAAGAATACCTTCCGCCCCGAAGAGGCGGGCACGGATATTCTGCCCATGTCCCGCTACCGCTACGACGGGCGCATCGTCACGGGCATCGCGGGAAAGAAGAACTTTGCCGTCGTATATGTGGAAAAATCGCTCATGAACAGCGAGATCGGCTTCGCCCGCCGCATCCTCTCCGTTCTCGAGCGCTATCATGTGAGCTTCGAGCACATGCCCTCTGGGATCGATACCATTTCCTTTGTCATCGACGAAGAACAGCTCAAGGGCGGAACGCTTGAAAAGATCACCGAGGACATCAAGGCGGCAGTGCGGCCCGACCAACTGCGGGTGTTCGACGACATCGCGCTCATCGCCGTCGTGGGGCACGGCATGAGCAGGAACGTGGGCACTTCGGCGCGGCTGTTCGACGCCATCGCCCGCGCGGGCGTCAACGTCAGGATGATCGATCAGGGCTCTTCCGAACTCAATATCATCGTCGGCGTGGACAATGAAAATTACGAACGTACCGTCCGCGCCGTATACGAAGAATTCTTCCGTTGATCTTCCCGCCGTCAAGGCGGGCTTTTTGTTTGTTTTATTAAATTATTGAAAGCAATGTTCTTTTACGTGCTCATTTGAGCGTCATCGTGTTTGTTTGTGCGTATATTATGGCTACGCGAGTGTCGTTTTGTCAAAAAAACGCGCAAGCATTGACGGAATTTTCAAAATGTGATAGAATCATAATCAGCTTTATTTTGGAATGCGAAGGGGCGCCCCTTCGGTTGCGGCTTGCATAAGCAATCCGCAAAAACTCTTCATTGTCATTGGGGGACGGATGAGGTCAATTTCAAAGAAAGGGAAATTTTTTCTCGCCGGAGCGATCTTTCTTGCTCTGGTCTTTATTGCTGCTGTCGTGATGTTTATCGTCTCCTGCGTCAAGGCGGAACAGACCTCGGAGCTGGGATACGATATCAACCAAGAAAACGTTCTGCGCATTTCCGTGGACGAGGAGGGAAACCGCATCGCGGGCACGCAGGAGGGCAAGCTCTTTGCGTTCAACGAGGACGGGGAGCTTCTCTGGGATGTGGGGCAGGTCGATTCCACGCAGGTCTTCGACATCAAAGTAAAGGACGGCATGGTCTATGCCGCCTATGCGAGCGGGAAGATCTATTCCTTCTCGGAGGCGGACGCCCTCGCGTTCTACGGGCGGGCAAACGAGCCCGCGCCCGCAGCGGAGGATGGCGAGCCCGAACAGGCGGAGACGGAGAGTTTTTCGCAGTTTTGCACCGTCTATTCGGCGGGAAAGGCAAATCTCTCCACCAATGCGAAATCGTACAATACGGAGATCCTCCTCGGCGACGGGGAGTTTTGGTTCCGCGCTCCCTTTAACGACGGTTCCAACCGCTATTATTTATACCGTTTCACGGTCGGAAGCGGGGAATACGAGCAGATCTGCCGCAGTCCGAGCTCGAACAGCATTTCGGGCATGGCGCTTTGCGGCGGAACGTTTTACTATTCCCGCGCAAACGGCGTCTTTTGCGGCGAAAAGCAGCTCTACTCTTGGGAGGGCGAGATCGTCGCGCTGTCCGCGTCTTCCGAAGAACTCTCCATTCTCACCAAGGACGGACAGCTCATCGCGCTCGATCCGCAGAGCGGAGCGGAGCTTTACCGCGGCGCGGTCGGCGTGGAAGGGGACGCCTTCTTCTCGACGGGAGAGAATTTCCTCGTCAAGGTCAAAAACGGCGGGGTGGCGTTCATCGGTTCGGCGGAGCGGAACATCATCCTCTCCCTCAGCGCGAGCAACGATTCCGATTTCATCCTCTGGAACGATGACTGCTTTGCCCTGCGGGACAGAGGGGATATCGAGCATCCGTCCGTCATCTTTTATACGTTCTCGGTGGCGCGGAGCGTTGCGCTCTTCGGAACGCTGCGGTGGGTCTTCCTCGGCGTCTCGTTGGCGGCGGTCATCGGATTGGTGATCTGCGCCTTCTCCGTACAGGATACGGGAAGACGCAAACTCGCCGCTCAGACGAAGTCCTTTGCCAAGGACGTATGGAAGAATAAGAGCATCTATATCGCGCTCGTCATTCCCTTCGTTCTGCTCATCATTTTCTATTACATCCCCATCGTGCTCGGATTTTCCATTTCGTTTATGGACTACGTGCCGGGCGTGAGGTCGGTCTTCGAGGGCTTCCGATATTACGGGGCGGTTTTCCGCAGCGCAGTCTTTTGGGAGAGCACGGGGCACATGGTGATCCTGCTCATTGCCGACCTGCTCAAGGCGCTCATCCCTCCGTTCATCATCGCCGAACTCATTTTTGCGGTGAAGCTCAAACGTTTCTCGCTATGGGTGCGCATCCTGCTCTTCCTGCCCGGGATCTTGCCGGGCGTTGCGACCACCCTCGTGTGGCAGGAGGGCATCTTCGGAAGCGATCTGGGAAGCGGATTGAACGCGATCATCCATGCGATCGTGCCGAGTTTCGTCGCCAAGAATTGGCTGTTCGACAACGTGCCCCTTGCGCTCTTTTCCATCATCTGTTTCGGCTTCCCATGGGTGGGGGCGTATCTCATCTTTTACGGCGCTCTCGGGGGGATCAACACTTCGGTGTTCGAGGCGGCGAAGCTCGACGGCTGTTCGTGGATCCGCCGCGTCATCCGCATCGATATCCCCATGATCCTCTCCCAGTTCAAATACGTGCTCATCACTTCCTTCATCGCTTCGGTGCAGAACTACGGCACTCTATATATCGTGTATAACGGTCAGTCGGACACCGCTCTGTTAAAGACGCCCGCGCTGCTCATGTACGACCGCATCAGCGGCGCCCAATACGGCGCGGCGAGCGTAATGGGGGTGTTCCTCTTCCTCATCCTTGCCGCGGCAACGTTCTTCAATTTCCGCTCTCAGAAAGAGCAGCTTGACTGAGGAGGCGCAACATGGATCGTGAAAATAATTTAGATCAGACATTATGCGAATCGCTCATGGAGAGCGAACCTCTTCGGGTACAGGAACCGCCGAGAAAGATCCGCCGCCATCGCCGTGGGTTGGAGGGGATCCCCGTGCAGACGGTCCTCGTCATCCTGCTCGTACTCCTGCTCTTCCTCACGCTCGTGCCGCTCTTCATCACCTTTATCATGTCCATCAAGACGGAGGTGGATATCTCGGCAAATTCCCTCTGGAGTTTCCCCAAGAGCGGATTGAACATCAAGAACAATTACAGTAAGGCGTTTACGGTGCTCTCCTCGCCGCTGTTTTACACCCTGCTCATGGACGTCGGCGTCACGGTCGTCGTCATGCTTGGAAGCTGCTACGTCGCCTTTCTCTTCCAGTGGTATCGCTTCAGGGGGAACAAGCTCCTGTTCGCGCTCTTCATCCTGCCCATGCTCGTGCCCAATGTCGTGCTGCTCACGCCCACCTATCTCGTGGTATGCAACTTGGGGCTTGCGGGAAGGGGAAGCACGGTGCTCGGCAATTACTTCGGTATCATCTTGCCCTATCTTGCGGGCAACCAGATCGCCTCGGTGTTCATGCTCCGCGTGTTCATGCGGCAACATCCCAAATCGCTCTACGAGGCGGCGCAGATCGACGGCGCGAACAAATGGAATCTCTTTGTGCACGTCTGCCTGCCCCTTGCCTATCCCATCATGATGGTGCAGGGCATCGGGATCTTCGCGGCGATCTATAACGATTTCCTTTGGCCCGCCCTCGTATTCATCGAGCACCGCTCGGACGGTACGATCATGTCCATACTCAAGGAGAAGGCGTTCAATGCGGGCGGACAGGGCGCACGGTATGCAATGTATCTCGTTTCGGGTATCCCGCTCATCATTTCGACGGCGATCAGCATCAAGTTCTTCGTCTCGGGCGACTATGCGAGCGGCTTGAAGATGTAACTGTAAAATCAAAACATTTTTGGAAAATGGAGGAAAATGTATGAAAAAAAGATGGATTATCGGCATAATGTCCCTGCTCATGTGCGGAGCGTTCCTGCTTCCCGCCTGCACCGAGCCCGTTAAGGGCAATCAGGGCGGCGGCAACGGCTCGGAGACCCAAACCCCCGGCGGTGAAACTCCCGGCGGCGAGACCCCCGGCGGAATTCCGAGCGGCACGCGCGAGACGATCACGATGTATACTGCGGTGAATATCATCGAGCAGCATTCGCTCGAAGCGGTCGCCGCAAATTACGAGAACGAGCAGCAAAAGAGGGGGAACAGGATCTCCGTTGCGATCGAGAACGTCACCGACCCCGACGCCTACAACATGAACATGAAGAACATGGCGGGCAACGGGGTGAAAAATCCCACCATCATCTCCATCGCCACCGTGCCCGAATACCACGGGACGGATAAGATCGTGGACCTTTCGGGCTATCTCGAAGAACCCAACGAATACAGCCCCGATTACGACACGTGGGCGGATTCGCTCGAACCCGACGCTTACCGCACCGTGCGTGCAGGCTCTTCTACGACTATCCCCGGCATCAGCTATTCCTCCAACTACACCTGCGTCTTTTACGACAAGGCGGCGATGAAGGAGGTCATGGGGAGCGATCCCC
Source organism: uncultured Clostridia bacterium (assembly GCA_947629575.1). Lineage (GTDB taxonomy): Bacteria > Bacillota > Clostridia > Christensenellales > Borkfalkiaceae > Gallimonas. The sequence continues at coordinate 100,200 of CANREF010000001.1, forward strand.
TCGTGGACGACGAGACGGGTACGATCGACATCGACGATCCCGCGTTCAACTGGGAATGGCTCATGAACGCCCTTCAAACGGCGTCGCAGCATCCCGATTTCCCTCATCCCCTCGGGCTCGCGCGGGACGCGCAGGCCTGCGGGCAGGACAGCTTCAATCTCTTCACCTCCTTCCTGAATATGTATCTCGACCAGTATTTCCGCGATTTCATCGAGACCGTCCACTCCGAGGAGGGGGATTACAGCTACATCCCCGCCTTCGACGAAGATTGGGCCTATGACGAGACCGATCAGTCCATCGATCTGCCTTCGCGGTACACCTACAACTTCAACAAGGTCGTCGATTACTTCTTCAATCAGGGCGAAGAGTACGGGCCTCAGTCCGCACGCTTCAAGGAATGTATGGAAAATCTCTACGATCTTCTGCAGTACAGCGGAGAGAAAGAGAGCTATGCGGATATGTTCCAGAACTTCAACCGCTGCACCCTCACCTATGAACACATCGGCGGCAGCTATTCCGATCTGAAGCTCTTCTATGTGGAGACGCTCGGGTATGTGAGAACATACCGCGACGGATTCAACGACAAGGGGCAAACGGGCTATCCGAGCGCAGAGCAGATCGATTCCCGTCTCGGCTGGTTCCTGATGCCCGCGATGAAGTCCGACCTTCCCGGCGTCGCGAAGGATGTGCGCGCATGGGGCGGCCCTCTCGAAAACTACGGCGTGCTCTCCACAGGTTCGGCGACGAAGGACGCCATCGCAGTCGACTTCTTGAAATATCTCGTCTCCCCCTTGGGACAGCAGAGGATCTGCCAGCAGTACATGGAAGAGAACTACGCGCCTCAGGTGATGCACCAGCTCGTCAAGGGCATCACGATCCCCGAAGAGATCGACTTCACGCAGGTCGCTTCGGCGGTCCATGGCGACGGCGGTTCCAACCCCTATCTCAACTTCGGCGCGGGCAACGGCCTTTCCATCTGCAATATAGACGGCACGATGGATAAGGTCTCCACCTCCGTTGCGAATGTGCTCTCGGGCTATCTCACGGGCGGCGACCGTAACTGGACGAAGGGCGTTGACCTTCTCAATGTTTACAAGAGCGGATTCAAGGACTATGCGGACCACTATTCCCTCATCTTTACCGATCCCGCAAATGTCTCTGCGGCAACGGGCGGATTGAAGAATTCCCCCTATAACACCACCGCATAAGGAGGCGTCATGAAAAAATTACTCTGCGTCCTCTTGAGTATCCTCTGTGTGTTCTCCTTTGCCGCCTGCGCGGAGCAGGGGACGAAGGGCGAAACGCACGGCGGCGGGCAAGAAACACAGGTCACGGGCGCGCTCTCGCAGGACGACGTAAAGACGGGCTTTCTGCGCACGGCGGGGCAGGACGATTTCGGGCGCGCCTTCACCGAGACGGAAAGTTACAACAGCAACTATGTCGGCATCTTCTATTTCCTGTGGCTCGGGCAGGCTTCGAGCGCCGTCACGGTGGAGAAGTGGAACGCCGCGGGAAAAGCGGAATACACTCTGAGCGGGGAAAAAGACCCCGAGACGGGCGAAAGCGTTCCCGACATGCCCCAATTCACATGGTGGGGAGAGCCGATGTACGGCTACTACCGCGTGCAGGACGAGTGGGTCGTGCGCAAACACATCGAACTCTTCATCAATGCGGGGTTGGACTTCCTGTGCTTCGATACGACGAACAACGACTACTACCGCACGGCGGCGCAGACGGTGCTCGATCTTTTGCTCGAATACAGCAATCTCGGCTACGACGTGCCCAAGGCGATGTTCATGACCAACCACGATTCCCCGGGCATGATCAAGAGCATCTATAACGCCTTCTACAAGGACGACTATTACGACGACATCTGGTTCACGGGCGGCGGCGATAAGCCGTGGATCCTCGGCAGTTCCCGTTGCGATGACGCCGATATCATGGACCGCTTCTACTTCAAGCGTTCGCAGTGGCCGAACGCGGGCATCGTGCAAGAGGGCTTCCCGTGGATGGATTGGGGATATCCTCAGACGAGATACACCGACGCAGAGCACGATCTCACTATCGTGAATGTCTCCGTTTCCCAACATTTGGGAATTCGTCAGGGCGTCAACTTCTCCCTCTCGGGGCTGTGCTCTCCCTCCGTATTTCCCACCCTGCGCACCGAACTGCAGCAACAGCTCGGGGGCGCTTCCATGGCGGACCGCTATTACAACGCCAACTGGGGCAGGGGATATTCGCAGGAGACGGGCAAGAACGATCAGGCCGACATCATCAAGAACGTCAATTTCGAGGAACAGTGGAAGTTCCCGCTCGAGAACGATGACGTCAATCTGGTATTCGTCACGGGCTGGAACGAGTGGATCGCCCAGCGCCAGCCCGAAGACCCCGTGCTCGGCTCGGACTACGGCTACTATGTAGACACCTACAACATGGAGTTCTCCCGCGACCTTGAAATGATGGCGGGCGGATATCTCGACAACGCCTATCTCGCCCTCGTGCGCAACGTGCGCGCCTATAAGGGCGTGGGCGCGAAACAGATCGAAAGTCCGAAGACCTCCGCTGCCGATCTCACCAAGCTCGAGAATTGGGCGGACAAGACCGCCTATGCCGATCTGGTCGGGGAGACGCTCCCGCGCGACAGTGCGGGCGCAGGGCTCAATACCCGCTATACGAACGACACGGGCAGGAACGACATCCGCGAGGTGCGCGTGGCGACGACGGACGACAGCGTTTGCTTCCTCGTCTCCACCGTGGAAAATATCACGGAGCGCGTGCAGGACGATACCCGCTGGATGAACCTGTGGGTGGGCGTCAACGGCGCGCAGGGCGGTTGGAACGGCTTGCAGTATGTCGTCAACCGTTCGTCCGCAAACGGCAGGGCTTCCGTCGATAGGATCGAAAACGGGAACTTCACCAACATCGGCGAGTGCAATATCGTCGTTTCGGGCAGATACATGTTCGTGGAGATCCCCAAGTCCCTTCTCGGCATCGGCAGCGATAAATTCGGTCTGCAATTCAAGGCGACGGACAATCTGCAGAAGGACTTTGATATCACCGACCTCTACACCAACGGCGACTGCGCTCCCATCGGCAGAGTCAACTACAGCTATTATTCGAAATAAGGAGTGTGCATGTCTTTACGGAAAACATTGCCGTCGATCATCATGAGCTGTCTGCTTCTGTTCTCGGCGTCCGCCTGTACCATATCGGGAAATCAGGCTATGGAAGGACCGGGTGAAAATCAAGGCGGTACACCGAATGTACCCGATGCTCCCGACAAGCCCGACAAGCCCGACGTCCCCGATGTGTCGGGGGAGAGTTACGAATACGGCGAACTTTGGGCAGACTCTTACGATGGCAATTACACGCGGGAATTGCTCGATATGGGCTTGCAGGAATTTACTTACAGCCAACTTTCGGGCGAAGACTCCTACGGCCGTAAGCGCACCCCCAACAGCGGCAACCGTGAGGGCAAGTACGTAGGCATCTTCTATTTCCTTTGGCAGAACGAGGGAAACGGGCTGTACGATATCTCCAAACTGCTCGAAGAATACGGACCGTACGATATCGATCACAACCCGCTCTGGATCCTCGAGAACCAACCCGGGTATGACAAGACGATCTCCCCGATGAATGCCTTCCACTACTTTGAAGAGCCCCTCTACGGCTACTATGCCTCGACAGACAAGTGGGTGGTGATGAAGCACCTCGAGCTCCTCACCTATGCGGGGATAGACTTCCTGTATTTGGACTTCACCAACGCCAATTCGGGCGACCCCAAAAAACAGCCCGCGAACATCTACCCCGAGGCGACCTACGTCCTTCTCGACAGCATCCTCGAATTGCAGCAAAAGGGGATCGCGTGTCCCAGGATCGTACCCGTTGTGTGCAATCCGATGACGGGGGGCGATCAACGGCGGGCGAACGTCGTGCAGTGGGTGTATGCGAATTACTACGCAAAGGACAACTTCAAGTACAAGAGCTGCTGGTTTACGGCGGACGGGAAACTGAACCCCTCGGGGAAGCCCCTTCTCGTCACCTATATCGAAGATCAAGGCAAATTCCGCAGCCTGTTCACCGACCCGAACGGGTACGACGCATTTTGGCTGAGACAGGTCGTGTGGCCCACGCAGGTCACGAGCAATTCCTATAAAAACGGCTTCCCGTGGATGGATTACGCCCTCCCGCAGGAAAACTACGACGGTTTCATGAACGTCTCCGTCGCCCAACACACGGGCGGGAGCTGGTCGTCCATGGCGTTTCTTGCGCAGGCGGAGAAGAACACGGGCTACCGTTACCGCGGCAGGGGAGCTGTCGGGAACGAGAAATACGCCTATGAGACGGACAGCGTTGATCTTGCGATACTGGGGCTCAACTTCGCCGAGCAATGGAAGAATGCGCTCGAGGCGACGGGTGAGCGCGAACCGTCCGTCATTACGGTCACGGGCTGGAACGAGTGGACCGCGCAGAAACTCTCCGTCGGGAACGTTCACGCCGATTTCGTGGACACCTTCTCCATTGCATTCTCCCGCGACGCGGAGATGATGCGCGACAAGGGGGGGTATTCGGACACGTTCTATCTCCTGCTCGCGTCGAACACGGCGCAGTTCAAGGCAAAGAAGGCGTCGTCGCGCAATTCGGACGCCGCCATGTGGAAGCGCTGCACCCTGCAGATCGAGGACCTTTCGGCATGGGACAAAGTGCAGGCGAAATATCTCGACCTCGCAGGAAACACCCTCATGCGCAAAAAGGACAGTGTGGGACACGTCTATCACTATACGGACGATTCCGCCCGCAACGACATCGACTATCTGCAGATCGCGAACGACAGCGAAAACCTCTACGTGCTCGTGCGCACGCGGGAGGACATCACTCCCTATACCGAGGACGACGCTTGCTGGATGAACCTCTACCTCGCAACGGGGAAGAGGGGCTGGCAGGGATACGATTACGTTATCAACCGCGCGCCCGACGGCAAGACGACGAGCATCGAGCGGCTCACCACCGACGGCGAGGGCAAGATCGTCTCCACGGCGCTCAAGGCGCGCGCGGACTACTATGTAGAGGGGAACGCCATTGTTTACCGCATTCCGCTCGCCGCTTTGGAGATCGATTCGGGCAGTGAGATCGGGATCAAGGCGTGCGATAACATCTTCGGCGTGAAGCGCACGGAGAGCAACGACGGAGTGGGCGTATACGCCTTCGGCGATATCGAGGCATTCTACTGCGGCGGCGACTGCGCCCCCGTCGGCCGCCTCAATTACACCTACCGTATGGCGTATTGAGGACCCTCGGCGCCTCCTAAGGAGGAGCTGTCACGAAGTGACTGAGGTGGTGTTCTTCACGTCACCCTGAGCGAAGTCGAATGGGTGACGTCATGTTTCGACTACGCTCAACATGACGTTTTGCCACTCTTCCCTTGAAAGGGGCAGCAAGAGGCTTCTCGGCGCCTCCTTAGGAGGAGCTGGCGAAGTGACTGAGGTGGTGAAAAATCTTAAAGCAAAGGACACCACCCCCCTTCCCCCCTCCTGAGGAGGGGGCAAAGGCCTACCCCCTATGGGGTGGAACAGCGCATTCTGCCAACGATTGATAATCGTTGGCGCGCTGTGACAGGAGTGAGCGCGCCAGAGGCGCGAACGGTGACCGAACGCGGGATTCCACCCGCGTGAGACAGCTCCGCCGTAGGCGGTGGTGGGGGGGAACTCTCCCTCGTGAACAATAAAAAATCGTAAATAAAGAAAGGAGGAATCTTTATGAAATTATTTAAGAAATGGAAATTGGCAGTGGCATCTGCGCTTGCCGTGTGCTGTTTGGGCACGGCGGCGGTAGGTGTCGCACTCACCACGGCAACCCCCGTTGCCGCGGCAGACACGTACTGGGACGGCATGGGCGGAGAAGTGATCGGTGACGTCACAGTTGCACATGCGGCGGTCGCCGTGCGCAACAATGTGGACATCACCAAGCTCCCCAACAAGACGGGCGTGTTCTACATGTATTATTCCGATTCCGCGGAATGGAGCGGGTTCTCCTTCCGCAACGGCAATGACGGAATTGGGTATGCATGGAATTTGAGCGGCGGCGCCACCGAGACAGATTTCCCTTGGCACGCAGTCGCGTTTGAGAAGATCAACCAACACATGATTCTCCACGATTCCCGCATTTCCAACGGTCATGGGGGCACGCACGGCGGGATCAGCGGCGTGGAGGGAGAGAACTTTCTCGACGGCATGGTGCCCGTTGAAGTGCACATTGGCGAAGGAACTGCCGCAAACGATCCTTCTTACATCAAGATCGGCGGCGTAGAACTTTTGCATGAGAATACGACGATCTCCGTCACGCAGGCGCAGACCCGTTCCGATACGGGCGCTGTCAAGGAGCTCGTCGCCTCGATGTTCCCCAAGGGCTGCTATGTGACCGTAAACTACAATATCGGCAATGCGAGCTCCCACACTTTTGCGCTCTCCAATGTCGGCAGCGTCGTCGGGCTCAACGCTTCCATGGATATGACGGCGGCACAGCAAGTGGAGCGTTTTTCCAAAGATCTCACATTGGATCTCTCCGCTCCCGACGCATTCAAGGACGGCTATACCGTAACGGCTTCCGTCAACGGACACGCCCTTGACAGCGGCGCCGTCACCGTCACCAAGACGAACGACAACAGCGCGTCTGTGCGCATCTCGAAGGAAACGCTCAACGGCCTTCAGAAAGATTGGCTGGCGACGACCTCTTACTTCTCTTTCAACGTGAAGAACGGCGGAACGGACTACGGTAGCGCAGTCGTGGCGACAAAGATCTCGTTCGAAGCTCCCGCTGAGTTTACCGAAACGAGAAAGACCCTCACCGAAAAAGAGGAGTTCTCCTTTGACTTCACCTACAACGGCAGCGTGAATCCCGTGAACGACGCCACCCTCTCCTACCGTTTCGCTTCCAACGCCGCCGTTGCTCTGGAAAAGGGAACTGACTTCACGGTCACGAAGAAGGACGCGGAGGAGCACGCATACACCCTCACGATCACGAAAGCGGGCGCGGAAAAGATCTTTAGCGGTCACGTCTCCGTCACCCTGCTCGCACAGGTCGGCCTCGGAGATCCCATTTCTCTGTCGGTGCTGCTCGAGGGCGGACATACGAACGAATGGCACATCCGCTACCGCGAAGGCGTCGACTATGTGGACGGAACTTTGGAGCAGAATGAGTACTATTCCTCTGCGACGATCAATATCCTCAAGCCCGCGATCAACGCTTCGCGCGTCGTCTATGAAGATCCCGTTCCCGTCGATAAGCCCATCGTCATCGAGTATAGCAACCTTCCCGCACAGGTGGAGTGGATGCTCATCTCTATCATGAAGGATCTTGCCGTCTCCGAATATTTCGACGAAAACACGTCCTATGAGGCGGGCAATACCTTCCCGTTCATCATGTTCGGCGGTGGCAGACATGACATGCAGGGCTTCAATAACGCCTTCCAGAGAGCGGGCAAGCCCGAGGGCAATACCGTGGGCTTCAGAGAAGTCACGGACAACAAGAACAACATCGTTGAAATTTACTTCGGCAAGACGCTCGACGAAGGTTACATCAAGGTCAACGGCTATGAAATGATGGTCAAGCCGGGAAGAACGCAGGACGCTTTCCCGAACGGAACGGCATATGTCGGCTTCTTCCTCAACAACAAGCAGACGTTCGACTTCACGATCAACACCCACCTCAACGCCGTTGCGATCACCGCGCCGCAGGCGAACGAAGAATACGCAATGGATATCGGCAAGGCGGATGACTTTGCTGTCGAGCTCATGAACACGAGCGGCAACCTCACGCTGAAGGACGGGGATACCACGATCGACAAGAGTATGTATACCTTTAAGGCGGGCGAGAACGACACGGGCACGCTCACGATCAAGGCGGATTACTTCAAGACAAGACCGTTCACCGTCCGCGGACAGATCCTCATCTGGGATGAGACGAAGAAAACGGGCACGGGCTTCTATATGGACTTCACGAACAGCGCCATGGAATCCGCGCACGTCGAATATCTCAATTATGGCGAACTCAAGGACGTCACTTTCGATCTCGGCATCACGGGGATCAATTACGTCCTCATGAGCGGCGAGGCGATGCCCTCCGAGATGTATGAACTGAAGGACGGCAAGTTCACTGTAAAGGTGGCTGCACTCAAGAATGAGAAGGGACTTCAGGAGTTCATCGTCGGCGGCTTGGACGGCAAGATCTATCCCTGCTACGTCTACGTCAACGAATGGCAAAACGGCGTTGCGACAGAGGGCGAGGGCTCTTTGAGCGGCGACGAGGCAAGCGGTTTCACCCTCACGGGCAAGGTTTCGTTCGCTCATATGAAGTCCTACGATTTGAGCGGCGGCGTCACCTTTGGCGTTGAATTCGCCACCGTCGACGGCTACAACGAAAACAACCTCAACCTCAATCCCCACACCGTGCTCGTCATCAAGTTCTACGATCCCGGCAAGGGCTACACCGTCCAGCTTACCCTATATCCCAACTTCTCCGACGATAAGATCTCGACGGGCAACGAGGCCCTCTATCTCCGTTACGAGACCTTGAGAGAGGACGGCAGCGCGATCAGAACGAGAAGGATCGGCGTCATGGCGAAAACGGCAAGCGGAAACCACAACCTCACCCTCACCACGACGGACAGCGGCGATCTGGAGATCACCTATGCGGGCTATGCCTACAAACTGACGAAGTCCGATCTCGACGGCTTCAACGCCACGAACTGCGTGCTCACCGTGGACGCAACAGGCTCCACCGCGGGAAGCGTCGTGAAGGTCGCCATTCAAGAGGGCGTCCATGAGGACGATATGTACACGGGCGAGACCACTCCCGGCGGCACGACGCCCGGCGGCGACAATCCCGGCGGGAACACGCCCGGCGGAACGACCCCCGGCGGCGACAATCCCGGCGGAACGACCCCCGGCGGAAATGAAGAGACCGAACAGGGCGGCTGCGGCGGCGTCGTCGCTGGAAGCGGCTTCATCTTCCTTGCGGTGCTCGCGCTTGGCGCAGTGCTCATGACCGTTCTTTACAGAAAGAAGGATTAAACGGTTGACCTGAAAACAAAGGATCCACCTACGGGTGGGTCCTTTGCCGAAGGTGCGGGATTTCCCGCAAAAAAGGAGAATTATGAAGATCAAACAACTTTTCAAAACAGCGGCGCTTCTCCTCTGCGGCGTTCTTGTGTTCGCCGCAGGCTGTTCCGAAGGCTCGCATAACACGGGTACGGGAAATCCCAATGGGGGCGGTCAGACCGAGATCCCCGGCGGGGAGACCCCCGGCGGAGACGATCCCGGCGGCGGCACGGAAGAACCTCCCGCCGATCCGCCGCGCTACGACTTCACCCTCTTCAAACAGGCACTCGAGCTCACAGTGGGGCAAACCGAGTTCATCGATGCGGAGGAGGACGTCGTGTGGACGAGCGACAACGAAAAGGTCGCAACCGTCACGCAGAGCGGCGTCATCAGGGGAGCGGGCGTCGGCAAGACCTATGTCCGCGCCACCCGCGGCGAGGAGCAGAGCACGGTCACGGTGTACGTCGTCGAAAAGAAAAAGAGCTTTGAAGACAACATTCTCATTTCCGTGTTCTGGCCGCCCACAGCGGAATACATGAACGGCGGAGTGGGGGATGAGCGCTGGGACGAGCAGTTCAAACTCCTCGCCGACGCGCACGTGGACTATTTGTGCAACGTCACGGGCAGAGACCGCCAGCAGAACATCGACCCCGCCCTCGTGGGGGAAAATTCCAAGGCGACCAACCTCAAAATGGCGGAGTTCGCCTATAAGTACGGAATGCGCGTCTCCGTCGCCGACGAGCGGTTCAATTCGTTCCCGAATATGAACGGCGCAGACGTGTATAATATCGTCTCCGAGTATCGCAACGTTCCCGGCGTGGGGGGATATTACATCAAGGACGAACCCGCCGACGCGCTCCCTTACCTTGAAATTTACGAGGAGATGAAGCAGGCAGACCCGAACGGTTACGCCCACCTCAATTTCCTGCCCGTCACATGGTATTATGCGGCTGCGGGCGGCGGACTTCCCTATGAGGAAGCATTGGTGCGCTACCGCGAAGTCATCGGCGACTGGCTGCAGGCAAACGAGGATTCGGGCTTCAAGCAGGACTATGCGATGTTCGACCTCTATCCCTTCTCGCCCGATTATGAACTCGACCGCGCCACCTTCTTCACCAATCTCAATCTCATGCGGGAGGTGGGGCTCGAAAAGGACGTCAAGACGGCGATGTACCTGCAATCGTGCAGGGGCATTTTGCAGTCGACGGGCGCTGTGGGATACTGCCGCCCCAGACCCGAGCAGATCCGCTACGAGGCGATGGTCGCGCTCGCGTTCGGGTATAAGCAGCTCTCCTACTTCACATGGTTTCAGCCCACCAACCGCAACGGCGAATGGTTCGAAGATTCCATAATTTTGGAAGACGGTACGCCCAATCCCGAGACGTATGACGAGATCGCCCTTCTCAACTACGAGATCCACAATCTCGGCAAGACGCTCATCCGCCTCGACGCTTCCGAGGTCTACATGAACGGCGAACAGTTCGGCGGCGTGAGCGCGGTGAGAGGGGACTTCCCCTTTATCCCCGCGGATAACACGGAGTATACCGTCTCTCTCATGAAGGACAAGACGACGGGCAGGAACTATATGATGTTCGTGAATAACGACTTCAATTCCCCCGTAGACATCACGGGAAGTCTTCAGAGCGGGATCACGGAGCTCGACTACGTGCGCAATTCGGACGGCGAGCTCGAGGCGTATCGCGGTTTCTCGGACGGCAGGGTCACGATCCATCTCGAAGCAGGCAACGGCATTTTGCTCGCTCTTCCCGAGGGAATGAACTTTGTAAAATGACGATCGCAAAAGAAAAAGAACTCCGCGTAAAGCGCACTTCCCATAGGGAACAAAACAAAATTTTTGAATTGTGCTTTCAAGCGATGGCAAAAACTCTCGGATAAATTCGTCCGAGAGTTTTTGCTACCACCGGGTTTGCCGCGGAGTTGCGGTCTCTGAAAGAGAAATTTGCACAAGTCACTTTTGACGAGACGATCGGCGCCTATCTTTTCACCGAAACAGATGAAACACACGGAATATTTGCGGACGTAACATTTGCTTTGAAATTCAAAAACGGAAAGTTGTGCGCTATTGGAGGGGCGGAAGAAGTGCATGTTTTCTATTTGGTTTACGGATACGGCGAAGCGACTATCACGCCGCCCACAGACTTTGTAGAGGCCAAGTGAAGAGCGCCTCGCCTCCTTGCCCACCCCTTGAGGGGTGGGTGTCACGCGCAAAGCGCGTGACGGAAGGGGTGTAGCGCAATCGGGCAGACACCCCCTCAGTCTCGGCTAACGCCTCGCCAGGTCTCACGCGGGTAGAACGCCGCCTAACTTCGTCCTGCGGGCTCGTGCCGCCCAATGAACCATGACAGTAGAAAAGCGGGGCGGTCACCGTTCGCGCCTCTGGTGCGCTACTTCGTCGCTGGCGCTCCTCGTGCCGCCTAAGGAATCATACAGTAGAAAGGCGGGACACTCATGTCGCAACGTGCCAACGGTTATCAACCGTTGGCAGAATGCGTTGCTCCACCCTCAACGGGCAGCCAAGGACACCACCCCCTTATCCCTTTCCTAAGGAGGGGGGCTGAAAAACAAGGTAAAGGAAGCGCCGCCGACCGCATTTGCGGTCGGCGGCGCTTATTCATTTTGCAAGCAAGGTTTATTCGTGCGAACAGAGATCTGCCAGCGTGTACTTTTTGAGCAGTTCTTCCATTGCCTCGTCGAGCGCCTTCCACATGGGGAGCGTGGGACAGATCTGCGCGCGCGGGCAGCCGTTTTTTTCGGTACATTCCGCCGCCGCGAGCGAAGTCTCGGTCACGCGCAAAACGTCCGCCGCGGTGCAGTCTTTGGGCGAACGGGCGAGCATATACCCGCCGTTTTTGCCGCGCACGCTCTCTACGAGCCCCGCCTTCGCAAGTTCTGTCATGATCTGCTCCGAAAACTTGTGCGGGATGTCCTCCTCCTCGGCAAGTTCTTTGAGCGGAACGGGCGCATTCCCTCCCCGCGCGGCGAGCGCGATCATCACGCGGAGGGCGTACCTGCCCTTTGCGGAGACGATCATTCGGGTCTGTCCTCGCAGTGCGCGCACGACGTCTCGCGGAACAGGCTCTCGTCGTAGGCGATGTGATTCTTCTTGTAATAGTCGAGAATGGCGGCCTTTATTGCCTCTTCCGCCAGCACGGAGCAGTGCATCTTATAGGCGGGAAGTCCGTCGAGCGCCTCTGCTACCGCCTTATTGGTGAGCGTGAGCGCGTCGGAGAGGGGCTTTCCCTTGATGAGTTCCGTCGCCATGGAGCTCGAGGCGATCGCGCTTCCGCACCCGAACGTCTCGAACTTCACGTCCGAAATGATCCCGTCGTCGATCTTCAGATAGATCTTCATGATGTCGCCGCACTTGGCGTTGCCCACTTCGCCCACGCCGTCCGCATTTTCGATGACCCCCACGTTCCGCGGATGCTTGAAATGATCCATTACCTTTTCGCTGTATAAAGACATTACCGTATTCTCCTTTCGATCATAAAATAAATTGCCGTCTGCCCTCGTTGAGATCCCGCCAAACGGGGGACATGCCCCGCAGATAGGCAACGACCTGTGGGATCTTTTCGGACATGTATGCGACGTCTTCCTCGGTGTTTTCCTCGTTCAGGGTGAGCCGCAGAGAACCGTGCGCCACATCGTGCACTCTTCCGATCGCGAGCAGCACATGGGAAGGGTCGAGCGAGCCCGAAGTGCACGCCGAACCCGACGAAGCGCATATCCCCTCGTCATCCAAAAGGAGCAGAAGAGACTCCCCTTCGATCCCCTCAAAGCAGAAACTCACATTCCCGCACAGCCGCCGTTTTCTGTCGCCGTTGAGGGCGCAGTGGGGGATGCGGGAGAGATTTTCGATGAGCGTATCGCGCAGAGCGGACACTTTTTTCATATAGGCGGGAAGATCGCGCGTCGCCTCTTCGAGCGCCGCGGTCATGGCGGCAACGGCGGGAAGGTCCTCCGTTCCCGCGCGCTTTCCGCGCTCCTGCGCGCCGCCCTCGATGAGCGATTCGAGCGGCATTCCCCGCCGCACATAGAGTGCGCCCACGCCGCGCGGTCCGCCGAACTTGTGCGCCGAGAGGGCGAGATAATCGCAGTTGAGCGCCTTCACGTTCACGGGCATATGTCCCACCGCCTGCACGGCGTCCGTATGGAAGGGGACTTTTCTCTCGCGGCAGATCTTCCCGATCTCCTCCACGGGCTGGATCGTTCCGATCTCGTTGTTCGCAAGCATCACCGAGACGAGGCAGGTGTTTTCGTCGATCTCTTTTTCCGCGTCCTCCGCCTTCACGATCCCCTCCTCTCCAACGGGAAGGAGGACGACTTCAAACCCCTCCTTTTGCAGCTTTTTGAGGGTGTGCAGTACGGCATGATGCTCGATCGCCGTGGAGACGATCTTTTTCTTTCCCTTCTTCGCGCCGAAGTGCGCCGCGCTCAGAATGGCCTGATTGTCCCCCTCGCTTCCGCCCGAGGTGAAGTAGATCTCGTTTGCCTCCGCGCCCAAAATGCGCGCCACGCTCTCGCGGCAGCGGGTGAGTTCTTCCTTGGCGCGCTGGCCCGCCGTGTGCAGCGAGGAGGGATTGCCGAAAAATTCTTCGCACGTTTTCAGATACCTTTCGCGCGCAACGGGTCTCAATTTGGTCGTTGCGGCATTGTCGGCATAAACAAACATTGCTTGCTCCTTTAATCCTACCATTTTCATAGGGATTATATCACTGCGAGGTGCGTGTGTCAAGCATTTCCCCAAGAAAATTTGCGCACTCGTTTTGCCTTTTATGACCGAAATGGAAAAATCTACAAAATCAATTGACTATTGCAGCCAAAAAAGCTATAATGAACGTAACTGCAGAAGGGAGGCGCAACATGGCGGAAGAGGGGCTCAGCTTCGGAGATATTTTTATGGCGATACGCAAAAAGCTCAAACTCGTGCTTTTGGCTACCCTTTTGCTCGCCGTTCTCTTTTGCATCACCGTGGAGTTTTTATACAACCCGTATGCAAGCACCTATCAATTAGGCTTTGAACTCTCCTACCCCGGCAGCGACGCCCAGAAATATCCCGACGGTTCGCCGTTCTACTATCGCGACATCATCTCCCTTGAGACAATGCAGAAGGCGATCGGCGAAGACGGGCGCATGGGGGGGGTCGATATCGGGAAGATGTCCGAGGAGGATGACATCACGATCACCGCCGTGACGAAAGAGGTCAACGGGGCGGAAGTGGAGACCAATCATTATATCCTCTCGGTGAAGAGTTCCTATTTCTCCAACCGCGAGCTCGCAACTGCGTTTCTCTATGCCATCGCCCGCTATCCCCGCAAGAGCGTCATCGACAAGGTGGAAAATATCCATTTCGAATTGGACAAGGCGACCTTTTCCAAAGCGCCTTTCAGGGACAGGATCGACCTGCTTTCAAGCCAACGTGAGCGCATTCTCGCGCAATATGACGAATGGATCGAACTCTACCGCGGAAGCTATTCGGTGTCGGGCACTACCCTTGTGAACTATCGCGCAGAGGCGGAGATCGCCTTCAGCCCCACCCTTCGGGATTCCCTTATAGAGGAATTGGAGACCAACGGCTATGTGCCTGTGGAATATCTTCCCGCGCGCAGAGCGGCGCTCGAGGCGGAAAAGGCGGAGAACGAAAAGAAGATCGCCGCCCTGCGGGAAGTGCTTACAGCGGGGGGATCGTCTGCCGTTCTGACCGCCGCGACCTATGCTGCGGCAGAGGCCCTCGACTTTTCCGAGACGCTTGCTTCGCTCATCGTGCGCAACGTGCAGATCGACAGCCAGCTTTCTGTCCTTACGGAAGAAAACATCCTCGATTTCGAGGAAAGGTTAGACGCCGCATATCGGGAGATGAACGGGGAGAACGGAGAAGGCGGGATCGCCGCCTCCGTGAGCGCCGTCGGCAAGGGGCTGTACGACGATGTGCGCGTCACTTTCGACTCTTCGCGGGTCGTGCGCGAAGGCGGGCTCGGTTGGGCGCTCAACATCGTCTGCGGCGTTTTGTTCGGCTTCATCGTCTCCTGTGTCATCGCCTGCATCGTGGTACTTCCGAAGCGCAAGAGAGCGGAACAGCCCGCAGCGCAGGAGGAACAGCCGCAGGGCGCGCAAGATACGGAGAGTGCGCAGAACGCGGAAGACGGCGGAGGGACGGACGCGGATACAGAAGACCGATCGTAAATGACAGCCGCGGCAAATGCCGCGGTTTTTATTGAAACAGATGAAATACGAATTCGCCGCGCTGCGTTTTACCGCGGATAAAAATCTTTCGGACAGGCTCTATTGGTATCTCTCCCTCATTCCGTTGCAGGAGGGAGAAAAGGTGCTCGCGCCCGTTGGGGTGCACGACCGCCTTCAGTGCGCCCAAGTGGAACGCGTTGTTTGGGCGGAGGAGGCGGAAGCGCCCTATGACCTTTCGCTCATCAAACAGGTGACGGCAAAGTACGGTGCAAGAAAGCTCGTCATCGGCGGCGAACCCTTTCTCGAATTCGGCGGCCTCAAGTACGACGACAGGCACTTTACCCCGTTTGGGCGGCTGCTCCTCGCGGAGTTTCCTCCCGCGAATATGATGGAGATTTGCACATACGGGGTGACAAAATTGCTCGAAATGGGGGACGGAGAGGAACTTTGGGAGGAGATCGCCCGCAGCTTGGGCGGCGTGCTCCTCATCGGGGAAGAGGGCAAGAAGACTTTTGCGCGGTTGATCGCCCTCTGCCGCGGCGAGGAGTGCGGGATCCCGGAAGCGCTCGCCGAACAGTTAAAGGAGAAATTGCTTTGAAACATATCCTCATGATCGCAACGGGGGGCACGATCGCCTCCAAGAACAGCGGGGCGGGGCTCGCGCCCGCGCTCACGGCAAAGGAACTGCTCGCGAGCGTTCCCGAGATCGGTCAGCTTTGCCGCGTGACGGAGATCCAGCCCTTCAATCTCGACAGTACGAACGTCTTCTACGCGCACTGGCTGGAGATCGCCCGCCTTGTGGAAGAAAATTACGATACGTATGACGGTTTTTTGATCACGCACGGCACGGACACCATGGCATACACGGCGGCCGCGCTCTCCTATCTCATACAGGAAAGCCCCAAACCCATCGTGCTCACGGGCTCGCAAAAGTCGGTATTTTTGCGGGATACGGACGCCCGCGCGAATTTGCTCGACGCCTTTTCCTACTGCGTGGACGACGGCGCACACGGCGTGAAACTTGTCTTCGACGGGCAGGTCATTTTGGGCACGCGCGCCAAAAAGACGCACACGCGCAGCTATAATGCCTTCACAAGCGTGGATTTTCCGCCCGTTGCGGTCATGCGGGACGGCAAGCCGTTTTACTATCTCACGGAAGAGCGTCCCAACGCCCCGCGGTTTTACCATGCGCTCGACCCCGATATCTTTGTATTGAAGATGTTCCCCGGGATGAAGGCGGAGATCCTCGGCTTCCTCGCCACCCACTGCGACGGGCTCATCTTAGAGACATTCGGCTCGGGCGGGCTTCCCGAATACGGGCAGGACGCCTTTTTCAGGCAGGTGAAGGAGTTCACAAAGCAGGGCAAGACGGTCGTCGTCACAACGCAGGTGGAACGGGAGGGGAGCGCGCTCGAAAGCTACGAGGTGGGGCGGCGGCTCAAGGAGCTCGAAAACGTGCTCGAGGCGCGCAGTATGACCGTCGAGGCGACGGTCGCCAAGCTCATGTGGATCCTCGCGCAGACCAAAGACCCCGCCCGCATTCGCGCCCTGTTCAACACGCCGATCGAGAAGGACATCTTCTGACCCATTCCGCCTCCCTTCGAAGACGTAAAAGAAAGACAATAAAAAAGCCCGCCACGCGCTTTGCGCGTGGCGGGCATATTCGTTTTGTCAATTTTTCCGTGCGAGCGCCTTTTGTACGATCGCCGCGGCAAGGTTGAGCGCGGCAAATACGCAGACGACAATGGCAGTCGCAAATTTTGTATCGATCACCGCGTCGGCCGTTCCTAACTCGTTGAGAATCACGTTAGCCGTGGTATTGATCGAGAGGATGGAGAACGTCGTATAGACAACGCAGCACGCAAAGAGGACGATCGCCACGGGCAGCGTACTCACGCGCTTCTCGGCGGAGCTTGCAAGCCGCGCAAAGTTCAGGCAGGCGAGCACGATCACGGCAATGGTGAAGATCGCCGCAATGTAACTGTAAGCCGCCGCCGCGTCCGCCGCACCGTCGTACGGGAGAGTGATGAACATCCTTGCGAGAACTTCCAAAATGACCGGGAATCCAAACGCCGCTTCGACGGATGTGCCGTTAGAGGAATACAGGAATCCCACCGCGCCGTAGCCCGCAACGGCCAAAACCACAATGAGCAGAACCATTCCCGCCGCGAGGGGAATGAGTTCGCATAGCCCTTGCTTGCCGATGAGTTCCTTGCCCCGCGTTGCGATGAGGCAGCCGAACCAAATGCCGAGGAAGATCGCAGAGAGCGTGATGCCCGCTGTCGTTGCGGCATCCGCCCCGAGCGCGGCGTCGATCTGAACCGTTTGCGTTGTAATGAATACCGTCGCGGACACTTGCTTGTCATAGAGCGCGCGCAACGTGAGCGTCCCAGCGATAAAGAAAAAGACTGCGAGGCAGGCGAACAAGCCCGCGCCCTTGTCCGATTTATGGAGCATGTACCGCACATAGCGCGCTACGGCGATCGCGGAGAACACAACGACGGTGACGAGCGTGGCGACAGAGACGACCGTCCCGATCGCAGCCTCCATGTAGAGCGAAGACTTCGCGAACGTGGAGACTTCTTCATTTGCGGCGATCGCAGCCTGCAATGCGGCGTCTACGTCTTTATAGGCCTTGCTGAAGTAGTACCATATATTGACCGAACTCTGATTGCCTAAAGACACTTGCGCCCCGGTAACTTCGAAGCCGATGAAGAAGGTAAAGAGCAGGGAAAAGAACACTGCCGCCATCGAACAGGCGCCGCCGATGATGAAGAGCAGTTTTCTCCAATCGAACGCCCTTTTTTCACGGGAAGCCTTTTGTTCGCTCTCTGCGGCGATCTCCGCCGCCGTTCCGCACTTGGGGCAGAAATTCCCCTCAAACACCGTGCCGCAGTTGCGGCAGACGGCCTTCCCGTCCAGCCTTGCTCCGCAGGCGGTACAGTAGATCTCCCCTTCCGCGAAGGGCTTTCCGCACTTGGGACAGATATCCTTTCTCACATACTTTGCGCCGCAGAAGGGACAAAACGCGGCGTCATCGGGGATCTCGGCTTGACAGTTCTGACAGATCATAAGTTATCTCCTTTAGAATATTTTCGCCCGCGGCAGTTTGCCGCGGGCGAAAGAATATTTATTTCGACATGGAATTTTGCAGAACGTTCTGCGTAATTGCACGCGCGAGATTGAAAACTGCAAGCACGGCGATGCCGATGAGCGTGCCGTAGCCCGCACTGAAACCTTCTGCGTCAAGGTCGATTTCAAAATAGGTCGCGGAACGCTTGATGGCAAAGATCCCGACGACGGCGAGCACTACCGCAAGAATGACAATGCCGATCGAGCGCCCGAGCGAGAGCGTCGTGTCCTTTTCGAAGGAGCGGGTACGGGAGACGATCTCTTTCGCCACCATGAGCACGAGCACGCCGAGGAGCACGAATGCCGCAAGGTTGAGCAGTAAGTCGATCCAAAGGTTTAGCTGTGAAACGTCGGGATTTGCGGAATTTCCAAACCAATAGAAGCCGATGGATTGGAGTACATTTCCAAAACTATAAGACATAGATATAGATGTCCCGAAGAACGAGCCGGAATAGCTCGCGCCCGCTCCTGCCGCAAGAGCGAGGAGAACGATGAGCAGGATCATCCCGACGCCCGAACAGATGAGTTCCACAAGGGTACGCTTTTTGAGCAGCGCTTTGGCGCGGGGAGCAGCGGTGAGCAAGAGATAGCAGCCCACGCAGATGCCGCCGAGCACAAGCCCCGCAACGGTCGCGCCGTTGAGCGTTACAGCCATGGTTTCACCGTCGGCGCTTTCCGAATAGAGCTCCAGTGCTTGCAATGCGACGACGCCCGCCACATAGGCGAAATAAGTGCCGCACGCGAGTTTGCCGATGCCCTTTTCGGACTTTCCGCGGGCATAGGCGACATAGTGGGTCGTCGTCTTGATCGCAAGTACAAGCACGGTGATGATGGTCGCCGCGGCAATGATAGCGCCAAGTCCCACGCGCAGATACGCGGTGAGATAGGTCATGAACGGGATGGATACCAAACCGCCAACGGACATTGCAGAAAACGAATCCGCGGTGTCCTTAAAGCCCTGGAAGAAATAATAGAAGATGTTTTGGCTTTGCGACGTATCAGGGACGCTCACAAAGCCGATGAGCAGGGTGAAGATGAGGGAAAGTCCTGCCGCAGCCATGCCGAGCGCGCCCGCAACGATGAGCAGGATCTTCTTCCACGCAGCGGGTTTTTGGGGTTCTTCGGCACTTTCGGTCGTTTCAGATGCAGGCTCGGCTACGGGGGGGGGTAGCACTATTGGCCACATTCACGGCCGAAGGAGTTTCTTGGCTTGCGGAAGCGCCGCATTCGGGGCAGAAATGCCCTTCATAGAGCGCGCCGCACGCTCCGCAGACCTTCTTCCCGTCCATGCGTGCGCCGCAGAAGATACAAAACATTGCATTCTCTTCGTTCATTGCGCCGCATTCGGGACAAGGGGTCTTCCCGTCCAGCCGCTTTCCGCACGAAGGGCAGAACATCGCGCCGTCGGGAATCAGTGAGTTGCAGAATTTACAAATCATGGTCTCTCCTTTGTCCATCCGCTCTTCGGGATGATGACAAAACTATTATAAAGTTTTACGGGGGGATTGTCAATCCATTCTCGACAAAAAAGTCTAAAAAAATCTTGACAAATACAAACGTTTGTTTTACAATAGAAGTATGAAAGACAGGGCGATCTTACACAGCGATGCGAATGCTTTTTATGCTTCGGTGGAGACGGTATTGAACCCTTCGCTCAAGGGAAGGGCGGTGGCGGTGTGCGGGGCGGCGGAGAACCGCCACGGCATCGTGCTCGCAAAATCCGAACTCGCCAAGCGGGCGGGGGTCAAAACGGGTATGGCGAATTGGCAGGCAAAGCGTCTGTGCCCGGAGCTCGTCATCATCCCGCCGCATCATGATGTGTATGCGAAATTTTCAAGACGTATGCACGAAATTTATGCACGCTATACCGACAGGGTAGAACCTTACGGGCTCGACGAATGCTGGTTGGACGTCTCCGATCATCCGAAACCCGCCCGCGTCATTGCGGAGGAACTGCGTGCGGCGGCGAAGGGGGAGATCGGCATCACGGTGAGCGTGGGGATCTCCTTCAACAAGGTATTTGCAAAGCTCGGCTCGGATATGAAAAAACCGGACGCGGTGACGGAGATCTTGCGGGACGGATTCAAGGATACGGTTTGGAAACTTCCCTGCTCCGATCTGCTCTACTGCGGGCGCTCCACGACCGAAAAACTCAAGACGCTCGGCATTTTTACGATCGGCGAACTTGCCGCCCATCCCCTCGAAAAGATCGTGTCCGTCCTTGGGAAAAACGGCGAAACGCTCTGGAAATATGCGAACGGGCTCGACGATTCCCCCGTTGCGAAGATCGGCGAAGGGGAACAGGCGAAATCGGTGGGGCACGGGATCACCTGCGTGGCGGACCTCGAAAACATGGAGGAGGCGGGCGTCGTACTCTTGGCGCTCACGCAGGACATCGGGCAGAAGTTGAGAGCGCTCGGCCTGCAGGCGCGGGGAGTACAGGTCACCGTGCGGGACAACGATCTCGAATTCCATTCGTGGCAGCAGCTTCTCGCCGTGCCGACGCAGTGCGCGGGCGACCTTGCAAAGGCGGGGACGGAACTGCTCAAAATGCGATACGGGTGGGAAAAACCGATACGTGCGCTCACACTGAGCGCGATCCACCTCGAGGATGCGGGCGAGCCCTGCCAGCTTTCCCTCTTCGGCGGCGGGGAAGGGAAACTGCGGAAAGTGGAGGGCGCGGTGGATAAGATCCGTCAAAAGTTCGGGGAAGATTCCATCAAACCCGCGGCGCTTCTCGGCGATAACAAACTTCCCGAGCCCACCCCTCGGCCCGCTTCCCCGCCCTCGTCGACGACGTAGCGGCCGCCCCCGCGTCATCCTAAGACGAAGCCCCCCCGCATCATTCGGTCGCCCCCGCGTCATGTTGAGCGAAGCGAAACATCCCGAAGTACGCAGTCCCGCGTCATCCTGAGGCTGTTTGTTCCATGAAAACCGAGATTTTTCCTCGAAGGATCTCGCGGGGACATCAGATGCTTCGGGGAGAGCATTGTGGGACTGCGTAATTGCTTTTCACCTCAGCATGACGCACAACCAAACTTCCTTGCCCGCCCCCACCAAATGGGGTAGCCGAGGAAGACGACGTCGCGGCGATGTAGCCCGCCGCTTTTTCGGTATTTCCCGTCGCCGAGAAGTACGCAACGAGGATATGGTCCGTTTCTGCCGTATCTGAGCATTTCACGGTGATCTCTTGATCGCCCGATCTCCAAGGCACTTCTTTCCCGTTCGTGCCCGTGACCGCCCTCTGCCACGCCTCGGAAGTCCCCTCGTAAATTATGGTGGCGATCGCACTGTCCGCAAAGGCGTATTTTTCAATGACGGTGACGGATGCGGGAACGGTGAGCACGGTGAGGGTCGCCCTGCGGAACGCCGCCACGCCTATTTTTGTAACCGTTTCGGGGATGACGCTCTTGTTGCTTCCGCGGATGAGCGTGTTTGTTTCAAGGTCTATAAGGCAGTTTCCCGCGCCCGAATAGCGGGCATTCCCCGCCGCGACGGTGATCGCATTGAGTGCGCCGCAGTTGTTGAATACGTCGTTTCCGAGCGCTTCGAAGCCCGCGGGCAAGTAGATGGATTTGAGCGCGCTGTTCCCCGAAAAAGCGTTGTTTCCGATCGATTTCAAATTGCTGTTCTCGCCGATCTTCACTTCCTCAAGCGTTTGACGGTTGTGGAAAGCGTTCAGGCCTATGCGCTCCACGCTGTCGGGAATGGTCACCGAATAAATATCGGAAGCGTGCCGCGAATAGGCAAACGCGCTTTCTCCGATTTCGACGACGGGAAGCCCGTTATGTTCGGCGGGGATAACGATATTCACCGACTGCCCGCTATCTCCCGTGACGATATAACCTTCTTTCGCCGCATTTTGTTCAAACGTGAGCGTATCCGAAGGCGCAGGCGTTTGTTCCTTTGCCGTCCAATGCGCGTAGAGCGTGAGATCTTCGTTTACGCGGTCGGTGGAAAAGTTCCACCTTGCGGCGTTTTCGTCTGCCGAACGGAACCAACCGTGAAAGTCAAAATTATCCCGCGTGGGAGAAGTAGGCGCAGCGACGGGATTCCCCGCGGGAACGCGCTTGCTTTCGATTACGCTTCCTCCTTGGCTGTCGAACGTCACGGTGTAATATGTATCGTCGTCAAGATCGCGATTGCCATCGATCGTTTTGCCGCCGCCCGTTTCCCCGCAAGCGGAGAGAGCAAAGGAAAAGCACAGCAAAATAGCCGTCAAAATAAAGGCAAACTTTTTCTTCATGGTCTGATCCTCCGGGGATCTATCCCAAGACAGTTTCTTTCGTTTTTTCCGTAAACCTTGCGGAGAAGCCGCTCATAACGCGGGTTTTCGTCCAAATGCTTTTTCTTTGCGAGAACGACTCTCGCGGGAGAGTGCGGGAAGTCGCTCCCGTACACGATCTTATCCTCGCCCGCGACAGAGAGGAGCATATCGAGCGCGACGGGTTCGGGGTCTCCCGCGATGTCAAAATACAGGTTTTGAAACTCTCTTTGCACGTCCACCGCTTCCATCATGCCCATTGAGGCAAGAATGGCCGAAACGCCCGTAAATCTCTGCAACATATAGGGAAGAAAAGATCCCGTGTGCGGAACGACGAAGCGGATATTAGGAAAGCGCGTCATGACCTTATGTGCGATCATATTGAGGACGGCGCGCGTCGTGTCGGTCGGGTACTCATAGATCGCGGCGACCGTTCCCGTAATGGGCGTTTTCGGATATTCTTGCGCTCTCTGCGGATGAATGATGACAAGGGCATTGTCCTTGTTCAATTCTGCCATAAAGTCGTCGAGCGAGGGATCGCCCAAATAGACGCCGCCCGCGTGCGTCGTAAGTTTTACGCCGACCGCGCCGAGCTTTTCTTTTGTCACGCGGTATTCCTCGATCGCCGCGTCCGCGAAGGGCAGAGGGACGGAAGCGACGAAAGAGAATTCGTCGGGATATTTCCCGCAAACTTCCGCAATAGAAGCATTGACTTCCCTGTGGATCTTTGCCGAAAGCCGTTCATCGTCTCCCAACAAGTGCGGCGTGGGCGAGGAAAGGATACTCCGCTCGATCCCCGCTTCCCGCATAAATTCGAGGTGCGCCTGCTCGCTCCAATCGGGAAGGGGAAACCCGTCGGCGGCAAGGGGGTCGATATTCAAAGATCTCAAGCCCCATTTATATTCTGGGGTTATGATATGTGCATGAAAATCTATCGCCATAGTGCGCCTCGTCAGCCCCTTAAGCCGCCGATCCAGCTCTCCACATCCTTCTGCGAAGGGGAGGAAGAAAACCGCTTGCCGTTGAGCCAATTTGCGCCGCTTGTAAGGGGGTGCAAATGGGTCGCACTGTCGCCGATCCCGCTCGAACCCGACGTGCAGAAGGGAACGATCGTCTTCCCCGAGAAGTCGTAATTTTCGAGGAACGTATAGATGATTTTGGGTGCTTCCCCCCACCAAATGGGGTAGCCGAGGAAAACGACGTCGTAGTTTTCCATTCCCTCAACGCTCCCCGAAATTTCGGGACGGGCGTTGGGGTCGCGCTGCTCTCTCGTCGCGCGGGTGGTGCTGTCGCTGTAATTCAGATCGGCGTCGGTGTAGGGGATTTCGGGCACGATCTCATAGAGCGTTCCGCCCGTAGCCGCGGCAATGTAGCCCGCCGCTTTTTCGGTATTTCCCGTCGCCGAAAAGTACGCGACGAGGATTTTCGACGGATCGGCGTTTTCAAGCCTTCCTCTGTCGTCCCCTTCGCCGCAGGCCGAGAGGGGAAAGAACAGCAGACACAATGACAGAATGGTCAAAAACTTCTTCATTTTGCGCTCCGTTTGATTTATACAGATCTCCCCATTTCGTATGCCTCGCCCAGTTTCGGGTTTCCTTCTATGTCGCCGACGTCGTTCACGCCGCCGCAGAAGACATGACCAAAAAGGGCCGCCTTTTCATAACACACCACCCAGCCGTCGAAGTTCGCGAGCGTTCTCTGTTCGGCTTCTTCGCCGTCTTCCGCTGCCGCAAAGAGCAGATAGATCTGACGGAATTTATAGTCCGAAGAATACAGAGGGTTGCACCTGTCGAGCAGGGTTTTGAGCTGCCCGCTTATCCCATAGTAGTAAACGGGCGTTGCGAATACCAATACGTCCGCATGGAGCATTTTTTCGCGGATACTGTCGGCGTCATCGGAAATGACGCACCGTTTCGTCTTTTGGCATACAAGACACCCGCGGCAAAAACCGATCGTTTTGTCGTGCAGGGAAAGGAACTCCACTTCGTTTCCCGCCTCTTTTGCACCCTTATAAAATTCCTCGGCAAGCCTCGCCGAATTGCCCTTTGTTCTGTAACTTGACGATACGATCAAAACTTTTTTGTTCATAAGGTCTCCTTAAACTTCCGTAAATTTTTGCACCCGCATTCTGAGGCGATACTTCTCGCGGAGGGCGGCGATCTCCTTCATCATCGGGCTTTTATGGTGGGAATTGAGGGCTTCCTCGTCTTCCCAAGCGTCTATGAGGAGAACGGCCTCTGGATCGTCCATGGGGAAGAAATACTCGTAGCGCAGGTTTCCCTTTTCGGCGCGAACTCTATCCACAAGCCCGCTCGCTCTCATTTCTTCGGCAAATTTTCTCGCGCTCCCGTCCGCGCCCGTATAGAGGATATTGACCGTAAATGCCATACCGTGTTCCGTTTTACGACAATTTGCCGTATTCTTCTTCGCTCACGGGCTCTAACCATTCGTTGGAACTGTTTTCGCCCGGAACTTCTATCGCAAGGTGGGAAAACCAGCTGTCCTTACTTGCGCCGTGCCAGTGCTTCACGCCCGCGGGAATGTTGATGCAGTCGCCCGGTTTCATTTCGACGGCTTCCTTGCCCCACTCTTGATACCAACCTCTGCCCGCCACGCAGATGAGGATCTGTCCGCCTCCCTTTTCCGCATGGTGGATGTGCCAATTATTTCGGCAGGAAGGCTCGAACGTGACGTTGAAAATGCCGACCTGTTCTTTGGAGACGGGGGCAAGGTAGCTCCTTCCGCTGAAGTATTGCTTGAAACCGTCGTTGGGCGCGCCGATGGGGAACACCATCTCGCTCGCGTGCGCCGCCATCGCGGTGTAAGCCGTTTCGTCCGCCCAAACTTCCTTTGCCATGTTGAACACCGCCCACGCCTTGGGCCAGCCCGCGTAAAAGCCGACGTGCGTGATCGCGGCGGCGATCTCCTTCTTCGTGACGCCCGCTTTCTTGGCGTTCTCGAGGTGATATTTGAGCGAACTGTCTGTAATTCCCGAAGCCATGAGCGCGACGACGGTGATCATGCACCGCGTCTTGTGGTCGATGTCCCGATTGTTCCAATTCTCGCCGAAGAGGATATCGTCGTTATAGTGCGCGAAGTCGGGGGCGAACTCGCCGAGCGACTTTCTTCCCGCATCCTGTGTGATCTTTTCCATACCATGTCTCCTTTTTTATTGATTTTCAAGGCTCTTGCCGAGCGCATAGGCCTGAGCCATGTAGCGGGAACGGGCCGTCATATCGGGCGTTCCGCACCCTTTGCCGAGGATCATTCCCATATCCTTGAAATTCAGATACCGCACGAGGGTTTTATAGTGCGCTTCGAGCGCTTCAAACGTCCAACTATCCGCGTTCCAAGCGACGGAGATGAGCGCCGACTTCATGTGTTTGCGCTGAATTTCGCCGTTGAACGCGCAGAAGCGGTCGATGACCGTCTTGAGCTGCGCGCTCATTCCGTAGTAGTAAAGGGGCGTGACGAATACCGCCATATCCGCGCCGAGGATCTCCGCTTTGATCCCGCTTTTTGCGCCGTTTTCCGACCCCATGTCGTCTTTTTGCGCACACGGACCGCCGTATCCGCAACGGACACACCCCGAACACGTGCGGACATTCGCCCGCGCCGTATCGATGACGGAGACGCTGTTTCCCGCCTCCGTTGCCCCCTTGATGAACTGCTCGGCAAGCATATTGGACGAGCCGTGCTTTTGCGGGCTGCCCGTGAGTACGACGATCTTCATAAATTCAGGCTCTCCACCCAGGCTCTGAGCGAACTTTCGCTCGCGCCGTTCAAGAGTTTTCCGCCCCTCCAAACGGCGTTTGGGGCACACGGACGAAGCGCGCTCTCCGTTTTCCCAAGTCCGCTCCCGCCGCTCGTCGCAAAGAGGACGATCTGTTTGCCCGAGAAGTCGTGGGCTTCGAGGAAGGTCTTGATGATCGTGGGCGCGGTGTACCACCAGACGGGGAAGCCGAGGAATACGGCGTCGTAGTCCGAAAGATTTTGGGGACCGCTCTTGATCTCGGGGCGGGAAAAAGGGTCGTTCATCTCCAAAGATGAGCGGCTCTTTTTGTTCGTCCAATCGAGGTCTGCCGCCGTGTAGGGGACTTTCGGCTCGATCTCAAAGAGGTCGGCATTTGCAGCTTTTGCAAGCAGAGCCGCAGCCCGTTTCGTCACACCGCCTGCCGAAAAATACGCCACTAAGATCTTTTTCATCATTTATCTCCTTTTGCGGCGATCTTCTGCATCTTCGCCGCCAATTCCTGCAATGAAGCGAGCAGCTCTTCGGGGTTTTCTATCTGAGAATAGATTTCCCGCTCCCTTTGGTAGAGGTCGGAGAGGATCCCGTCCGCATATTCCTTGCCGCTTGGAGTGAGGGATACGAGCAGTTCCCGCCGCTCCCCCTTGATCTGAGAAAGGGCGATATAGTTCTTGCTCTCCAAATCTTTGATAATGGTGTTCGCCGTGCTCCGCGGGATCGCCCAGTCATCGCAGATCTGCTTTTGGCTGTGCCGCTTCCCGTCGTTCAAGGCATACAAGATCCAAAGAAGGTTGGGCGAGCCGAGCTTGCAGCCCTTCCCGTAATCCTCATACACGCCGTCGATCCCGTAAACGAGCTTTCCGAGCCTGTAAAAAAAGATGCGTTCGTCCATAAGTTTATCCGTGAAATTCTATTTCGTATTTTAATTATAATCCGAGTTCGTATTTCTGTCAAGCGTTTTTCCGAAAAAAGCGGCGAAAAATTTTCTCAGTCTTGCATGGCGCGTCTGAAGAATTCCTCGATCTTGTCAAAGGGAATGACGTCTAAGCGGTCGTAGAGGTCGGTATGCACGGCGTTCGGGATAATGAGAAGTTCCTTGTTTGCCGCGTAGTTGCTGTCCTTTGTCATCGCAGCGTAAGCGTCTTTCGAGAAATAGCAGGAGTGGGCTTTTTCTCCGTGAATGATAAGTACCGCGCTCCTTATCTCATTGCTATAAGCCAAAATGGGCATATTCATGAAGGAGAGCGAGGAAGTTTTGTTCCAGCCGCCGTTACTGTTCAAGCTGCGGGCATGATAGCCGCGCTTGGTCTTATAGTAGTCATAATAATCCTTTACGAAGAACGGCGCGTCGTCGGGAAGGGGATCTACCACCCCGCCGCCGAGTTCGTAACTTCCGTTTTTGTAATCGGCGGTGCGCTGTTCGTTGAGGGCTTTTTTCGTTTCAAAGCGCGCTTCCTCGCTGTCCGCCGCGTCAAAGTAGCCCTTGGCGTTCACCCGCGTCATGTCATACATGGTGGAAGCGACCGTCGCCTTGATCCGCGTATCCATTGCGGCGGCGTTGAGCGCCATTCCGCCCCAGCCGCAGATGCCCAAGATGCCGATCTTGTCCGCGTCCACGTCCTCTCGGCAAGAGAGGAAGTCCACCGCAGCCGAGAAGTCCTCGGTATTGATGTCGGGCGAGGCGACATAGCGGGGAAGCCCGCCGCTCTCGCCCGTAAACGAGGGATCGAATGCAATCGCAAGGAAGCCGCGCTTTGCAAGTTCCTGAGCATACAGCCCCGAACTCTGTTCCTTGACTGCTCCGAACGGTCCGCAAACGGCGATCGCGGGAAGTTTTCCCTTTGCTCCCTTCGGCTGATACACGTCGCAGGCAAGCGTGATGCCGTAACGGTTATGAAACGTCGCCTTGCTATGTTCTACCTGTTCGCTCTTGGGAAATACTTTGTCCCACCCTTTCGTCAATTTCAATTCTTCCATGATTTTTTACTCCTTGATTCTTTTTATAATTTTTGCTGGAACGCCCGCTACAACGGCATTTTCGGGAACATCCTTTGTGACGACTGCACCCGCGCCGACGACAGCTCCGTCGCCGATCGTTACCCCCGGCAGGATCGTGGCATGTGCGCCGATCCAGACTTTGTTTCCGATCTTCACGGGTGCGGGAAACATATTGCCGCGCCTTTCGGGATCGAGATCGTGATTTAAGGTCGCGATCACCACCTGCTGCCCGATGAGGCAATCATCACCGATCTCTATCCCGCCTTGATCTTGAAAGCAACAGCCCGAATTGAGAAAGACGCGCTTGCCGATCGAGATGTTCAGCCCATAGTCGGTGGAAAAGGGCGGGAACAATCCGAACGTCTCGTCGGATTCCTGCCCGATGAGTTCGAAAAAGAGCCGTCTGAGTTCTTCGGGCTCATGATACGTTCCGTTGATCTTTGCCGTATACGTCAGCGCGCGTTGCGACATTTCGTGCATATAAAGGTGCATCTCGGAACCCGCTTCGATGTACGCTCGCTTGGTTACGGCTTCTTTGAATTGTTTTTTGTCCATGCCACTATTATAAAGCGGAAGCTGTGCAATGTCAAATTATAATTTTGGTGCGCCGCATGGAAGGTGCTCAGACGTTCCGTGCAGAATTTTCACCCAAAAGTCACGTACAATCCCTTCTGGAACTTGACATCTTGCCATGAAAAGTATATCATATTTTTTGTAATATGCGCCTTGCGGCGTCGCGCCGTCCTTCGGTTGAGACGCTTTGGGCGCAGGAGAAGAAAATGCAAACAGTCAAGAAATTTTTATGCACCGTCCTCGCTCTGCTGTCCATCCTTGTGTGCTTTGCGGGATGTTCAAGCGAGGAGACGGGGATCGGAAAGACTGCCGAGGAAGTGGAACTTTCCGACTTCGAACACGCTAAATTGGGCGTGGTTACGGGGTCGCTGTTCGGCGGCTATTCCCGCGAGCAGTTTCCCGACGCCTCTATCAGCGAATTCCAAAATTTTTCGGACGTTTTGGCGGCGCTCAAGCTGGGGAAGGTGGACGGCACTATGCTCGACCGCCCCAACTTCAATTCGGTCAAACGCACCGAGCGCGATCTTTTCTGTATCCCCGTACCCGCATATTCGGTGGAGATCGGGTTCGGATTCCAGAAGAAAGAAGGAAACGAGCTGCAGATGCAGATGAACGACTTTCTCAAAGAGCTCGAAAAGAGCGGAAAGCGCGATGAACTGCTCGAAAAGTGGTACGGCGAGGAAGAGCCGAATGCCTCCGTGCCCCTCGGGGAGCTCGAAGATAACACAAAGCCGCTCAAAGTTTCCATCGACACGACGCGCAAACCCTTCGTCTACCGATATAACAACGAGCCCGTCGGGTTCGAGATCGAGGTGCTGTATCTCTTCTGCGAAGAATACGATTACAAGATCACAGTAGATTCGATAGATGACGTCTCCTTTGCGTCGGGGCTTGCGGGGCTTGCAACGGGAAAGTACGATCTCGTCTGCGGCGGGCTGTACATGACCTCCGAGCGCAAGGAGAGCGTCGGTTTCAGCGACCCCTATATGAACGCGGACGTCGTGATGGCGTTCGTCATCGATGGCGGCGGAGAGGGATTCTGGAGTTCCGTCGGCGAGAGCTTCCAAAAGACCTTTGTCCGTGAGGGGCGCTGGAAGATGATTTTAGAAGGAATTGCGACCACCCTCCTCATCAGCGTCAGCGCCGTGCTCGGCGGTACGGTGCTCGGATTTTTGCTCTATCTCGCGGCACGGTCCAAATTCAAAGCGCTTTCCGCCTTCGCGCGCGGCTTTGCCAAGGTATATTCCAAGATCATCACGGGCACGCCCACCCTCGTCGTCTTAATGCTTCTCTTCTATGTCGTGTTTGGGAAGACGGACTTGAGCGGCGTGATCGTGGCGATCATCGGCTTTATTCTCACCTTCGGCTCTTTCGTCTATACCCAGCTCAAACTCACGGTGGAGGGGGTGGACAAAGGGCAGACGGAAGCGGCGTATGCGCTCGGCTACGGCCGCAGCCGCACCTTCTTCCGCATCATTTTACCGCAGGCGATGAAGATGTTCCTTCCCGCCTATTCCGCGGAGATCGTGGGGCTTGTCAAGGCGACCTCCGTTGTGGGATATATTGCGGTAAACGACCTCACGAAGGTGGGGGACATCATACGGAGCAATACTTACGAGGCATTCTTCCCCCTCATTGCCGTGGCGGTCATTTATTTCTTGATCACCTGCGGGATCTCCGCCCTGCTCGATCTTGTGCGGCGCAGAACGGATGCAAGAAGAAAAAAGCGCAAAAATCTTTCGGAAGAGGTATGAGATGATCCGTATCGAACATTTGAGAAAGGAATATCCCAATGTCACCCCGCTGGAAGACGTCTCCGTCACCATTGAACGGGGAGACGTGATCTCCGTCATCGGTCCTTCGGGCACGGGGAAGTCCACCTTCATCCGCTGCATCAACCGATTGGAGACGCCCACCTCGGGGGAAATTTGGGTGGACGATGAGTGCATTACGGACAAGAAGTGCGACATCTGTAAAGTGCGGCGGAAAATGGGCATGGTGTTTCAATCCTTCAACCTTTTCCCCCACATGACCGTGATCGAGAACATCATGGCGGCGCCCATGGACCTCAAAAAAACTCCCAAAAAAGAGGCTTACGAAGAGGGGATGCGCCTTCTTCGCGCCGTGGGGCTTGCGGACAAGGCGAACAACTTTCCCGACGAGCTCTCGGGCGGACAAAAACAGCGGGTAGCGATCGCCAGAACGCTCGCCATGAAGCCCGAGATCATTCTCTTCGACGAGCCGACGTCCGCGCTCGACCCCACCATGGTGGGGGAGGTGCAGGCGGTCATCCGCGATCTTGCGCGGCAGGGGCTCACCATGATGATCGTCACCCACGAGATGCGCTTTGCGAGGGAAATCGCCAACCGCGTGTTCTATATGGACGAGGGCGGCATCTACGAAGAGGGCACTCCCGAGGAGATCTTCGACCACCCCAAGCGGGAAAAGACCATCCGCTTTATCAAACACATCAAAGTGTTCGAGCGTTTGATCGAATCCAAAAATTTCGACTTTATCGGCTTTAACACGGCGCTCGAGGAATTCTGCAGAAAAAATCAAACGCCGCAGAAGACGATCTACCGCGCGCAGTCGGTGTTTGAAGAGCTCTGTGTGCAGATTTTGCTCCCCGTGCTCGGCGACAGCTTCCGCCTGCAAGTCTCCTTTGAGTATTCGCAGGACGGGGAGATCGCCACCATGCTTTTCAAATACGACGGCGCTCCCTTCGATCCCAATACTTCCGAAAATGTGCTCTCGCTGAAGCTCATAAAAAATGCGGCGGAGAGCGTCGCCTATGAATATGCGGGCGAAGAGGAGGGAAACCTCGTCACCGTGAAGATAAAATAAGCGCGGACAAAGCGTCCCCGCGAGGATTCCGCCGAGCCTCTTTTCCACTTGCTGCCCCTTGAGGGGAAGTGGGCGAACGCAGTGAGCCAAAGGGGTTTGCAAGCTCTCGGGGAATTAAAACTGCGCGGTGGGACACCACAAAGAGGGCTTAAGGCTTCTCCCTTTGTCATTCCGAGCGCAGTCGAGGAATCTCTGCCTCATTATAAAGTAAGATTTCTCCGCTCCACTCGCTGCCCCTTGAGGGGAAGTGGGCGAACGCAGTGAGCCAAAGGGGTTTGCAAGCTCTCGGGAAAACCCGTCGCTCGACAGGAGGGGTACATTCTTTGATAAAAATAAAAAATCCATCGGCTCGGCCGATGGATTTTCGCTGTTTGTAATTTAGTCTGCCTTGAAGGGGAGAAGGGCGGCGATGCGGGCGCGTTTGATCGCCGTCGCGAGCTCTCTCTGATGCTTGGCGCAAGTGCCCGTCATTCTGCGGGGCAAGATCTTTCCGCCTTCCGCAACGTACTTGCGGAGCTTGCCGACGTCCTTATAGTCGATGCTTGCGGATTTTTCCTGGCAGAACAGGCAAACCTTCTTGAAATTCTGTTTCTTGAATCCCTTCTTTGCGGGGCGTTCGCCGCGCTCGCCGCGTTCGCGGGGTCTCTCTTCCGTCTTCTCCTCGGCTTCGGGAGCGGGCGCTTCGGCAGGCTCCTCCACGGGAGCGGTCTCTTCGGTTACGGGAACGACTTCCTCGGTCGTCTCCAACTTTTCATTCTCTTCCATGATGATCTCCTTTTAATGAATGGTCCGTTTCTCAGAACGGGATATCTCCGTCGTCGTCAAACGACTGCAATGTGGGCTTTTTCTTAGCGGGCGCACCGCTCTGGGCGGGCGCGGAAGCGGGAGCGTCATAAAAATCGTCCCCCGCGGCTGCGGATCTTGCAGTGAGAAATTCGATGTCCTGCGCGATGACGTCTACCGCGGTGCGGCGGACGCCCTGGTTGTCCTCATAGTTGCGGATCTGAATGCTTCCCGTGACCGCCACCTTATTTCCTTTTTTGGTGTAGCGCGCCACGGTGTCTGCAAGCCCCCTCCATGCGGTGACGTTGAAGAAGTCCGTCTGACGTTCTCCGTCCGAGGAAGAGTAATTCCTGTTCACCGCGATCGCGAAGTGGCACACGCTCACGCCGCCCGCCGTTTCGGTGAGCTCGGGGTCGCGTGTGAGGTTACCGATCAAAAACACCTTGTTCATACTGCGCCTCTCTTACTCTGTTTTTGTGATCATGCGGCGAAGGACGTCGCCCGAGATGCCCGCTACGCGGTCGAGCTCGGCTACGACGGCTCCATCTGCAACGAAGGTCATCAAGGCATAGAACGCTTCCGTCTTGAAGCGGATGGGATAGGTCGTCTTCTTCACACCCCACTTATCGAGGGATTCGACGGTGCCGCCCATGTCGGAGACGATCTTGGTGTACTTGTTGAGTTCCGCCTCTCTCGCCTCTTCCGCCAATTCGCTGTTGAGCAGAATGAGCATTTCGTACTTTTGCATATTTTTCACCTCCCGGTCTATTCGGCGTACCAATGCGGTACGCAAGGTTTTGTTCTGTTATTTTACTATATTTTACCCTTTAAGTCAACGCCTTTTGGGGTTCTTTGTCCATTTTCCCGAAAAATTTTTATTCCTCGCCGCCGTCGTCATCGGGGGGCGGGGCAATGGCGCGGAAGGAATCGAGCTGCCGTCCGATCGTCGTGGTGCGCTTCGCGGCGGCGTCCACGGCGTCCTGCGCCTCCTGCAGCTTTCTGCGCGTCTTGTCGAGCCCTTCGGCAAAACGGGCAAAATCGAGGCGGAACTGCTCGAGCATCCGCGAAAGTTCGCCCGAGCGCTTTTCGATCGCCGCCGTGCGGAAGCCCGTCTGCAGGGTGGAGAGGAGAGCGGCAAAGTTGGTGGGGCCGCTCACCGTGATCCGCCGCAGGCGCAGATAGTCCGTGAGCCCCGTCATCTTCAGCACTTCCGCATAGAGCGCCTCCGAGGGAAGATACATCACGGCAAAATCTGTCGTAATGGGGGGCAGGATGTACTTTTTCGCAATGGAATCCGCCTGTAATTTCACGGCGCGTTCGAGGTTTTTCCTCGCCCGTTCCGCGCCTTCGCGGTCGAGCCGCTCGGTGCATTCGCACAGCCGCTCGAATTCCTCCACGGGGAATTTGCTGTCCACGGGCAGATATGTATTGCCGTCCTTTGCGGGCAGGAGGATGGCGAAATCGACGATGCTCCCGTCGAGAGGGTTGAGCTTCACCCCGCGGGCAAACTGATCGGGGGCGAGCATTTGGGAGAGCAGGGAATCGAGCTGGGTCTCTCCCCATGTCCCGCGCAGCTTCACATTGGAAAAGACCCTTCGGATATCGGCAACGCCCGCCGAAAGGGTGCGCATCTCGCCCACGCTCTCATACATCTTTTCGAGCCGCTCGGAGATGCGCGCATAGCTCTCGGAGAGACGCCCGTCGAGGGAAGAGGTCAGTTTCTCGTCCACCGTGCGGCGGATGGATTCGAGATTGTTCGCATTCGTATCCACGATGTATTTGATATCATCGGCGAGACGGTTTTGGATATTGGCGAGCCGCGCCTCGGTCATACGGCTCAGATTTTCCACCGTCCGCGCATTGAATTCGGAGAGCGCACCGATGCTCTCCGTCTTCTGTTCGAGGCGGCGGAGGGGT
Organism: uncultured Clostridia bacterium; assembly: GCA_947629575.1. Classification (GTDB taxonomy): domain Bacteria; phylum Bacillota; class Clostridia; order Christensenellales; family Borkfalkiaceae; genus Gallimonas. The sequence continues at coordinate 134,761 of CANREF010000001.1, forward strand.
TCGATAAGCTCGCTGTCCGCCCCTTTTTGCGACCCGTTTGGCGTTTTTCGCAGTAAGAGCACGATGAGAAGTATGAGACAGAGCGCGCTCAGCGCAATGGAGATGCCGCATAAAATTTCCGCCATATCATCCTCCTGTTTTGGAAATGTGTCTTAAAAGTTTCTCCCGCGTGTTGAGACTTCCGTCCTGCGCGCAGTAAAAGAGCAATTCCCTCAGTCGCTCGCCCACTTCCCGGGCAGGAACGCCCGCCGCGAGCAGATCTTCGCCGTTCACCGCCAAAAGGGAGAGGGTAAAGGGAGCGCCCTCGCGTTCCATTTTTTGCAATACGTTCTGCCATTTTACGACACCCGGCGCGGGAGAGAGGTCGTCCTTACAGGCGGAATAGTCCGCTTGTTTTACGGCAAACAGTTTGGGCAGAAGAGCATAGTTTTCCACGATCTCGCGGCGGATCTTGCTCTCTCGCATCTCGAGATTGTAGTCCCGCATATGCAGCGCCACGAGCCGCACGGTCTCCTCGGTGAGCTTTTTGGGCGCTTTGAACCGCACGAGGATCTCCCGCGCAATGCGCGCCCCTTCCTCGGGATGTCCGTAATAATTCCCGTCGCGGAAGTAGCAAAAGGGCTTTCCCACATCGTGCAGAAGGGCGGCGACGCGCACTTCCTTGGGGGCGTACATCGCACAGCGCAGGGAATGTTCCAAAACGTCGTAGCGGTGGAATTCGGGGCGCTGGGGAAGCCCTTCGCCGAGCGCGAGCTCGGGCAGGATCTCCTTCAGAACGCCCGTATCTTTGAGTACGTGCAGACCGCGGTGGATCGCGGTCCTGTCTCCGCTCTTTTCGTCCGAGAGGAGCAGGAGCATGAGCTCGGCAAAGATCCTCTCGGGCACGATGTCCCGAATGAGCGCACAGTGCTGTTTCGCCCCCGCCATGCACTCTTCATCGGGAGAAAAGCCCGTCTGCGCCGCGATGCGGGCGAGCCGCATGAGGCGAAGCCCGTCCTCTCCGAACACCTTGGACGACGGGGCGACCGTGCGCAGCCTTTCGGCGCGGATGTCCTCGATCCCGCCCAACGGGTCGATAAATTCGTGACGTTTTATGTCGTAATAGACGGCGTTCGCGCAGAAGTCCCGCCGCTTTGCGTCGAGGGAGATGTCCTCGGTAAAGGCGATCTCGCTCGGGGAATGTTCTCCCCGCACGTATTTGTCCGAGCGGAAGCGGGTGAATTCGTAGGCGACGCCCGCCCCGTCCTCGAGTTTTACCGTACCCGTATTGCGAAAAACGCCCTTCACGGCGAATCCGCAGGAAGAAGCGGCCGAGAGCAGTTCCTCCTCCGTCATCGGGGAGGCGATGTCCCAATCGGTATTTTCGCCGAGGACCTTTCCGCGCAGGAAATCGCGCACGCTCCCGCCCACGAGATAGAGAGGGGAGCGGCACGCGTCTGCAAGTCTGAGTAAATTTTCGGGAAGAAAAGATCGCATGCGGCCTCGGTTTTTCTTGCGGAAGCGCTTCCCGCAAAGAATTTTACGGATATATTATACCAAATAAAAAAACAAATTGCAATTTCTCGCGCGATGTTGTATAATGTTTTCGGAAAATCGGTGGAATTATGTTTTACGTTATCGCAAAACCGTTGAAGAAGAAAAAGGCAGGGCTGCACGGGGAGATCAAAGCCCGTCTCACGGAAGCGGGTATCCCCTTTGAATTTCACGTCACTTCCCGCAAGGGGGAGGGGAAGGAGCTCGCCGCCCGCTTTTCCGTGCGGGAGAACGCCGTCCTGATCGTCGTGGGCGGCGACGGCACTCTCAACGACGTCCTTTCGGGCATTGCCGATCCCAAGACCTGTACGCTGGGGCTCATTCCCGCGGGCACGGGAAACGACTTTGCCGCCGCGGCGTCCATTCCCTATGGCATCGCGGCGCTCGATCTCATCTTCAAAGGAGAGCCGCAGTTCACAGATTTCCTTGCGTTTTCGGACGGACGGCGCAGCATGAATATCGCGGGGATCGGGATCGACGTAGATATTTTACAGCGCTGCGAGCGCAAGAAGCACTTCACAGCGCGGAGCAAGTATTTCTTTTCGCTCGTCTCCGCCCTCTTCCACTACCGCGGCGCGGAGATGAAGATCTGCGCGAACGGAGAGGAGACGGAGGGGAGGTATCTCATCTCGGTCGTGTGCAACGGGCGGCAATTCGGCGGAGGTATTCCCATCTGCCCGCCCGCCGTCATCGACGACGGGAAACTCGAGCTGGTGTATGTGGACTGCCCGAGCCGTTGGAAGATCCCCTTTGCCCTCATCAAGCTCATGCGGGGGAAATTGCTCACCCTGCCCATCGCGCACAGGCAGACCTGTGAGGAGGCGGAACTCATTCCGCGCTCGCTCTGTACGGCGCAATACGACGGAGAACTCTACGACGCGGAGAGGTTAAAGGTCACGGTCGTGCATCGGGAATTGAAAATGTACCGAGGGTAAGATGAATTTATATAAGAACGTGCTCAACAATATCCCCACGGCGGCGATCGTCGTGGATAAGTCCTTTAGGGTGCGCTACTGCAACCGCGCCTTCCGGGACTATTTTCCGCTGTCCCGCGGGAAGGGAAGTTTGAAGGACGCCGTGGGCTGCCGCGAGGCGGGGACGTGCGGCAAAGAGCCCAACTGCGCTTTTTGTCCCATGCGCTCCCTCTTCTCGGAAGCGCTGTCGGGCGGACAGGCATTCCGCCTCGTCGTTTTGCGCAATGCGGAGGGGGAGAACGTTCCCCTGCGCATCAAGGTCCACCCCTTGGGGAAGTACATGCTCGGCGTCGTGGACAGTTCTTACGAGACGGAGATCGCGCGGGAGATGTACTCGGCGCAGGGCATCCAGCAGCGGCTTCTGCCGCCCGCGAAGTCCTTCGGCGGCGTGCCGTATACCTTTATGTTCGAGCCCTGCCGTGAGATCGGCGGCGACCTTCCAGACGTCTATCTGCAAAACGGGGTGACGATGGGGCTGCTTGCCGACGTCTCGGGGAAGGGGATCTCGGCGGGAATGCTCTCCGCCTTTGTCAAGGCGGGGTGGGACAGGAGCGAGCCTTCGCCCGCAAAGGCGATCCGCGGGCTCAACGCCAAATTCCGAGAACTCAACCTCGACGAACGCTCCTACATCACGGCTGCCGCCGTGCGCGTCGAGGAGAAGGAGCGCCGTATCCGCTACTGCGTGGCGGGGCACAACGCGCCCATCTTACTCAAGGGGAGCGGCGGCGTCGAGGAGATCGTCATGAGCGCGCCGCCCGTTTCCAACTGGATCCCCGACTTCGGCTATGAGGATCGGGTGACTTCCTATGAACGGGGGGACATCCTCGTGCTGCTCACGGACGGCGTTTTGGAGAGCAGGAACGATAGGGGGGAGCAGTTCGGGATAGAGCGGGTGGAGGCGATCCTTTCCCGCAGTCCCAACGGCGAGCGCTTCATCGCCCGCTTGAAGGCCGCCCTGCTCGAATTCTGCGGCGCTTTCGACGACGACATCACCGCGATCGCCTTCGACTTGTGAGCCTGACTTAACTCTTTGATAGCTGCCCCAAGGGGCGATAAGTGGCACGGTGCGTCATGCTGAGCCGAAGTGCAAATACGCAGTCCGTTCACGCTCTCCCCGAAGCATCTTTTTTTCCGCGAGTTCCTTCCTATAAAAAGCCAATAAAAAATGCCGACAAGCGTCGGCATTTTTCTGTTCTTTTTGTTATTCTTCGAGGAAGAGTTTGTTATTGAGCGCGATCATCACGGCGTCGAGGATGGTAAGAACCCAGAACTCACCGAGGAGCGTAATGACGAGCGCCATCACCAAGTTGACGAGGGTCTGTTTCTTGATGAATGCCGACCAACGGACAAGCAGGTCGACGATCCAGCCGACGAACGGAATGATGAGCAAAACGATTTGAATGATTTTGCTTTGATTGTGGAACCAAGTATCAAAATTCATAAGTACCATCTCCTTTTTATTTTGATATTATCATTCTACACGCTTTTTCGGCAAATGTCAACGGATTTACAAAAATTTCGTTGTAAAAAATTTGGAAATTTTCAGCATAATGACATACCTGTCGGCATAAAAAAATCCCCGCCTGCGGCGGGGACTGTTTGCCTTATGCGTTCGCAAAGATGAGGTGCTTGAAGAGCAGGCACCAGATGAGGTCGATCCAGCCGAATGCAAGGCCGAAGAAGGTGACAAGTACCGCCACGACCAACGTGAGGAGGCTCTTCGTCTTGAGGAATGCGGACCATCTGACGATGATTTCGACAAACCAGTTCACGACGGGGATGAGGAGCAGGATGATTTGAACCAGTCTGCTCTGTCTGTTAAACCATGTAGCCATAATAAAATCTCCTTTATTTTTTATGATAGTACCATTGTACAGTATCAAAGGAAATTTGTCAATACCCTTTGCAAAAAAAAGTCGAAATTTAACTCAATTTTCACTCAGCGACGCCCTTCTGAACACCTCGCCCGTCTCCACATCTTTCCAAACGAGGGCGAGCCCTTCCAAAACAAGATAGGAATGGGGGGAATCCTCCTTGGGAATGGACACCGAACCGCAGTTGACATAGGTGCAGTTTTCGCGCTCTTCGAAGGCGGGAACGTGGAAATGCCCGTTCACGAGCACATCCCCCCTTTTGAGCAGAGGCGGGGTGAGGTGGCCGTGGGTCAAAATCATCGTTCTGCCGTTTTCGAGGGGAAGGACGCAATATTCCGCTCCGATCGGGAACTCGAGCACGAGGGTATCCACGTCGCTGTCGCAGTTTCCCTTTACGCACAAAATGCGGTCCTTGATCGAATTGAGCAGTTCCGCGCATCCGAGGGTGGAATATTCGGGCGGCAGGGGGTTGCGCGCGCCGTGATAGAGAAGATCCCCCAAAAGAAGAACTTTATCGGGAGCTTCCTCTTCGATGCGCTCTTTGAGCAGACAGCAGTAGTACGCCGAGCCGTGGATGTCCGATGCAATGAGAAATTTCATAAGATCCCACCCGTTTGCAGAATTTCTTCGATCTTTCGGAGCACGCCGCCCTCTGCATTGGAGGGGACGGTGTGCAAAAACCGCTCTTTCAGGGGCGGATAGGCGTTTTCGGGAAGAAAGGCATGACCGCATTCGAGCAGCATCTCGAGGTCGTTCATCTGGTCGCCGAAGGAGACGCATTCCTCCTTTTTGAGCCCGAAATACCCGCGCACGAAGCGCATCGCCGCGCCCTTGTCCGCCGTGGGAACGGAGACGTCGCACCAGTCGTCCCCCGAGAGAATGGTCCTCAGGTGCGGGAGCCGCTGCGGCAGAAGGGCGTAGCAGTGCTGCGCCGCGGGGAGTTCGTCGAAGATCGCGATCTTGCACACGGGCTCTCTTCCGATGACTTCGTCGAGGTCGTTCACGAGCGTGCAGCGGGTATAGGAGCGGAGAGCATAGGAATAAAAGGGTTCTTTGTCGCTCTCTATGTAGGTGCAATCCACGCCGCATATCATGGGGAAGAGGCGGGGGATCGCGCGGATCTGTGCGATCGCCTGCCGCACCGCAGGAATGGGAACGGGGTCGAGATAGAGCGTTTCATCGCGGTATTTCACGAGCGCCCCATTCTCGCAAAGGAAGACGAGTTTTTCCCAAACGGGGAAGAAGAGCTCCTTCAGATTGGCGTACTGCCGCCCGCTCGCGGGGGCAAAGAGAATTCCTCTTTCATGCAGTTGTTCGATGAGCCCGAAGATCTTTTCGGGCAGCCGTTTCTCTTCGTCGAGCAGAGTGCCGTCGAGATCGGTCGCGATCAGTTTTATCATAAATGTCCCAAAAAACGAATAACGTTACGACAAAATCGGTACATTTGCCCTGCGTCCCGAGAAAATTTTCCAAGAATTTTTACACAAGATCGATGACGTCGAGCTCATCCACATCGCGGCCGTCGGGTTCGCCGAGCGACGAGAGGACGGCTGCAACGTCGTTTTTGCCGTGTTCGCGGAAGCGGAAGGCGGACAGATCCAGCGCCTTGTTCGCAACGAGGTTGATCGCCGTTTCGAGCTCGTCCGTTCCGTCCGAAACGCCGTGTACGGTCAGACGTTTGCGCATCGCGGCGTTGATGTCGAGGACGAGCCCCTCCCCGCCGACGCCGCAGAAGGCGAGGTGCTTTTCGGGCGCGCAGATCTTCACGGGAAGGGACAGATCGGTCTCCCCCGCGCTCGCGACGAACACCACCCCGTCCGCAAGTCTTCCCCCCGTCACAGTGCCTATGAAATCCATGAGAGAGTCATCGATGGGGGAGGTGTAATATACGCCGCGGGTGCGTGCGAATTCCAGCCTTTCCCTGTCCGAATCGATGAGGATGGGCGAAGCCTGCCGATAGATGAGCAGACGGCAGACGAGAAGCCCCGCAAGGTCCGCTCCGATCACGGCAATATGTTCCCCGCGCTTTACATCGAGGGTGTCCACCGTGGCCTGCGCGATGGCGACATGGTATAGCAAAAGCGCCTTTTCGTCGTTCACGGAATCGGGCAGAAGGGTGATATTGTCCTCCGAGGTAAACACGAAATCGCGCAGGTATCCGTCCGTCGTGATCCCCGGGATGAGGAAGTCGTCCTCCGAAAAATTGCGTTTCTCCGCCCCCCTTTCCTCGGCGGGAAGATAGGAGTGCAAGAGGACGCGGGCGTTCTTGGGGAAGGGAGTCCCTTCGCCGTCGTCGGCGACGAGCCCCACGGCAAAGCGCCCGGGAACGAGGGGATATTTCACCCGCCTTAGTCCCTTTACGATCGCCGCATCCTCGGAATTGACGAAGAGTTTCGTCACGCGGATACGGCGCTTGCCCTCTTCGGGACGTATTTCCTCTTCGGTCTTCACGAGATTGCCCGCTGCGGTCAGTTTCCAAACGTTCATAAAAACTCCTTGTCTTCTTGGAAAGACGGGATCGGCAGATCCGCTGTCGCCTCTATTATACCAAAAGCGCCGCAGAATGGCAAGCGTTTTTTCGGGAAAGGGAAAAAATGCAAACAAAAATTCGGAAAATATGGGAAATTTATGTTTGCCCGCAAAATCAGTTGACGGGCGGACAAAAAACGGTTATAATAGTTATCGATGCATACGTTTGGAAAGCGTGTGCGTACAAGTATAAAGCGAGGTAACATCAAATGAAAGCGGAAATCCATCCCAAGTACCGCGAGGTCACGGTGGTCTGCGCCTGCGGCGAGACCTTCAAGACGGGCACGACGAAGGACGTCGACATTCTGAAAGTCGATATCTGCAGCAAGTGCCATCCCTTTTTCACGGGCAGACAGAAGCTCGTCGACACCGGCGGCCGTGTAGACAAGTTCAAGAAAAGATACGGCATCTGAAAAGCACACAGCCTCACTTAGCGGGGCTGTTTTGCTATTAAACTGCAGTCTGAAAGAAACGCCGAAGGGAAGAGAGCGAAATGAAGAAAAAGACGAATTTAACTTACATCGGCGGTCAAGCGGTCATTCAGGGCGTCATGATGCGCGGAAAGACGGGCATGGCGACCGTTGTGCGCAACGACAAAGGCGAGCTGCAAATGGAGGCGAAGCGCATCACCCCGCCCGAAAAACGGCGGAAATGGATGCGGTTCGTCTTTATCCGCGGCGTCGTCAATTTCGTCGTATCCCTTGTGGACGGCATGCGCGCCCTTCTGAGGAGTTCCGAAGCCGCGATCTCCGAAGAGGACGAAGCCCCGCCCAAACTCAACAAATGGGTGGCGGAAAAATGGAAGGTGAGCGTGTCCGACATCGTGACTTCCGTCTCCACCGTGCTCGGCGTTGCCATCGCGCTCGTGCTCTTCATGTTCCTGCCCTTCTATCTCACCCAACTCATTTCAAACGCTACGGGCGGGGAAGCGGGCGTGATCGGCGGGAAGGGAAGCCTTTGGTATAATCTTCTCGAAGGCGGATTCCGCATCGTCATCTTTATCCTGTACATCCTGTTCACACTGCTGTTCAAATCTCTGCGCGAAACATATTGCTATCACGGCGCGGAACATAAGACCATCAACTGCTACGAACACGGGCTTCCGCTCACGGTGGAGAACGTGAAGGGCTGCTCCCGCCTGCACGACAGGTGCGGTACGACCTTTCTCTTCATCGTCATGTTCATTTCCATTCTCCTGTTTTCGCTCGTGGGCTGGCTCATCGGGCGTCATATCGTCACGGGCCTTCCCGCGCTCGATTTCTTCCTCGTATTTCTCATCAAGCTCCTCTGTCTTCCCGTGGTGGCGGGCATCTCCTATGAGGCGTTGCGTCTTTTGGCGAAGATCCAAAGCCCCGTCGTTCTGCCCCTGAAAGCGCCCGGTTATCTTCTGCAGAAGCTGACGACCCGCGAACCCGATGACGGCATGATCGAATGCGCCATTCTCGCCTTCAACAAGGTGCTGGATATGGATACCGATCCCGATTCTCCCGAAAAGACCTTCGTCACCGAGACAAAGCTCTCCAAACTGCAGGAGATGATGAAGAGGCACTTTGCGGAAAAGGACATCGACGAAGCGGACGCGGAGTGGATCTTGAGCCTCACGCTCAACATTCCGCGCAGCGAATTGAAGTCGGAACGGGTCGTCACCCAAAAGGAGTGCGGGAAGATCCTCGCGCTCTATGAGGAACGGCTCACGGGAAAGCCCCTTTGGTACATCTTCGGGAATACCGAATTCTACGGCTATCGCATCGCGGTGGACGAGAGGGTGCTCATTCCCCGTCCCGAGACGGAGATCTTGGTGCAGCAGGCGATCGCCGCGATCTCGGAGGGAGATAAGGTGCTCGATTTGTGCACTGGCAGCGGGGCGATCGCGATCGCCATTGCCTGCGAGGCGGCGAAGGAAAAGAGCATCTCCGTCACGGCGGCGGACATCTCCGAAGACGCACTCGAGGTCGCGCGGGACAATGTGCGCTACAACAAAGCGAACGTAAATCTCGTCAAGAGCGATCTTTTCGAGAACATCCACGGAAAATTCAACATCATCACGGCAAACCCGCCCTATGTCAAGACGGCGGAGATCGCTCATCTCCAGCGCGAAGTGCGGGACTTCGAGCCCACGATCGCATTGGACGGCGGCGAAGACGGTCTGGATTTTTATCGCCGTATCGCGGCAAAGATCAACCGCTATGTCGTCCGTGGGGGGATGCTCATCCTCGAGTGCGGCGAAAACCAGGCGCGCGATATCCTCAAGATCTTCTCCCGTTGCGATTACGCAATGGTCGTGAAGGACCTGAGCGGAAAAGAGAGAGTGGTAAAAATTGTGTTTTGAGGTTTCGCACATTTCTTTTCCCTGTGCTATGCGCCAAACTCTCTAATTGTCATTTCGAGCGGAGCGCGAAGCGCGAAGTCGAGGAATCTCACCATGGAAAAGAAATGTGCGAGGGGTAAAGTTGTCTGCTTCGTAGCTACTATCTACCCGCCCGATAATCGCTTCGTAAAAACGAAAAGCCGTAAGTGTGCGGCAAATTGTGTGCGCTTATGGAAAAGTGTGATTTTCCAACGCGCAGTAATTGGGAACGGTTTCGCACATTTCTTTGCTCACTCCCCCCTTGCCCACCCCTTGAGGGGTGGGTGTCACGCGCAAAGCGCGTGACGGAAGGGGTGTCGCTCTGAAAAGAAATGTGCGAGGGGTAAAGTTGTCTGCTTCGTAGCTACTATCCCCCCGCCCGATAACGGCTTCGTAAAAACGGAAAGCCGTAAGTGTGCGGCAAATTGTGTCCCGCAGCGCAAAAGCGTGGTTTTGCTCGCGGAAGAGATTTAAGAAAAACCACCTCAGTCACCTACGGTGACAGGTCTCACGCGGTTAGAAACCCGCCTAACTTCGCCCTGCGGGCTCGTGCCGCCTAAGGAATCATGACAGTAGGAATGCGGGGCGGTCACCGTTCGCGCGGCAAATGCGCTCACTCATCGCAAAACGCAACCCACAGCCCGCGGGGCTGGTGGGTTAGGAATGCGTTTTGCGACCTCCTTAGGAGGCGCCTTTCTTGCCCCCTCCAAGGAGGGGGGTAGGGGGGTGGTGCATGACGCGTGGTGGGTTGCGCAACCAAGAGCCCGCTCTTGCCTAAGGAGGCTGGGTGGTGGTGTCCTTTCCCAAGAACCGTAACAACAAAAAACGCAAATATGCTTGAAAAAGTAAAAGATATCTACGACAAATATACGGCGCTCACGGAAAGACTGTCCGACCCGAAAGTCCTTGCGGACATGGAGGAGTGGACCCGCCTTTCCAAGGAGCGCGCGGAGATCGAAGAGGTCGCGCAGAAATATTCCGCCTGCCTTGCGGCGGAGCGGGAGATGGAAGGCGCGTTTTCGGAGGCGGAAAAAGAGACGGGGGAGATGAAGGAGCTTCTGCTCGAAGAGGGCTATGCCTGCAAGGAGAAGCTCGCCGCACTCAATGAGGAACTGCGGCTCTTGCTTCTTCCCAAGGACAAGCGGGATGAGCGCGGCTGTACGCTCGAACTCCGCGCAGGTGCGGGGGGCGAGGAGGCTGCGCTTTTTGCAGCCGTTCTGTATCGGATGTACCGCGGCTATTGCGAAAGCCACCGTCTGAAATGGGAGATCGTCGATCTCAACGAAACGGAGCTCGGCGGGATCAAGGAGGCGATCGTCAACATCAGCGGGAAGGGCGCATACGGACGTTTGAAGTACGAGAGCGGCGTTCACCGCGTACAGCGAGTGCCCGAAACGGAGTCGCAGGGGCGCATCCACACCTCCACGGCGACGGTAGCCGTGCTTCCCGAGGCGGAGGATGTGGAAGTGGAGATCGACGAAAAGGATATCCGCGTGGATCTGTACCGTTCCTCGGGCGCGGGCGGGCAAAAGGTGAATAAGACGGAAACCGCTATCCGTTTGACCCACTTCCCGACGGGCATCGTCGTCACCTGTCAGGACGAGCGCAGCCAACTCAAAAACAAAGAAAAGGCATACCGTGTGTTAAAAGCGCGGCTGTATGACTACTATCGGAGCAGGCAGGACAACGCCGAGGCGCAGAACAGAAAGAGCCTCGTGGGAACGGGAGACCGCAGCGAACGCATCCGCACCTACAACTTCCCGCAGACCCGCATCACCGACCACCGCATCGGGCTCTCCCTGCACAACATGGAGAGCTTCCTCGCGGGGGATATGGACGAGATGATCGACGCGCTTGCCCGTGCCGACAGAGAGGCGCAGCTTGCGGGGCAGCGCGAATAACAGGGAGCATAAGGATGACAAGACTTGCAAAACGCATGGGAACGATCTCTCCTTCGCTCACCCTCTCCATCAGCGCAAAGGCAAAGGCGATGAAGGCGGCGGGGGAGGATGTCGTCAACTTCGGCGTGGGAGAACCCGATTTTTCCACCCCCGAACACATCATTGCGGCAGCCAAGGACGCGCTCGACAGGGGATATACCAAATACACCCCCTCTGCGGGGCTCATCGAACTGAGGCGGGCGATCTGCAGTAAATTCCGCCGCGACAACGGGCTCGACTACGAACCCTCCCAGATCATCGTTTCTAACGGAGCGAAGCACTCCATTTTCAATGTCTGTTTCGCCCTTCTCGACGAAGGGGACGAAGTGATCATCCCCGCTCCCTATTGGCTCACCTATCCCGAGGTCGTCAAGTGCTGCGGCGGAGTGCCCGTCATTGTGGAAGGGCACAAGAATACGGGTTTCAAGATCACGCCGCAGCAGCTCCGCGACGCCATTACGGAAAAGACGAAACTGTTCATCTTCAACTCCCCCTGCAATCCCACGGGGGCGGTGTATTCGGAAGGCGAAGTGCGCGCGCTCGCCAAGGTCTGCGAGGAGGCGGGCATCTTCGTTCTGTCCGATGAAATTTACGAAAAACTTGTATACGGGTCTACAAAACCCTTCTCGTTTGCCGCCTGTTCGCCCAAGATGAAGGACATGACAATCACCGTGAACGGCGTCTCCAAGACGTATGCGATGACAGGGTGGCGCATCGGCTATCTCGCCGCCCCGCCCGACGTGGCGAGGGCGATCGATTCCTTCCAGTCCCACGCGACGTCGAACGCCAATTCCATCGCGCAGTATGCGGCGCTCAAGGCGCTCAATTCCCCCGAGGCTTCGGTCGAAGAGATGGTCGCGCGGTTTTCGAGAAGAAGGCTCGCGATGATCGAGCGGATCTCGGATATGAAGGACGTATATGTCATCATCCCCGAGGGGGCGTTCTATGCGATGCTCGTCGTCTCCGACGCTTACGGGAAGTGTTTCGGGAGCAGGAAGATCGCGAACTCCGTGGACTTTGCCGACTGTCTTCTCGACGCCGCCAAGGTGGCGGTAGTGCCGGGGAAGGCGTTCGGCGCGGACGACTGCGTGAGGCTCTCCTATTCCCTTTCCATGCGGGACATGCTCGAGGGGCTGGACCGCATCGACGCCTTTCTCATGAGCTTGAATTAAATGAGAAAGTTTTTTTCAAAAACCACTTGAAAAGTTCATAAAAACTTGTTAGAATAGAAATAGAATAAGCGCCCATTGGCGCAATCAGGAGGATTATATGATCAAAATCATTTGCGGCCCTAAAGGAAGCGGAAAGACAAAGCGCATCATCGATGCGGCGAACGAAACGGTAGCCGTTGCCAAGGGGCATATGATTTTCATCACCGACACCAAGCGGTATATGTACGATCTGAAACGGGAGGTCCGCTTCATCGACGTCACCGACTATTCGATCGCGGGCGAAGACGCCCTCTGCGGCTTCATCAAGGGAGTGATCGCGGGCAGTTACGACAACGAATATGTCTTTGTGGACGGCGTGGCGCGCATCGCGGGCAAGGCGATCAAGGACATGGCGCAGATATTTTACATGCTCGAGCGCGTAGCCGAGAACCGCGACCTCAAACTCTATATCACCTGCAGCTGCACCGAGGAAGAGCTCCCCGAGTTTGCGAAGAAATATCTTTGAGGATACGCTCTGCCCTTGGCTTCCCCGCGGGGAAGCCGCCACGGACAACGAGGATCGGGCGATTTTAAGCGCCTCGGTCATCCTTGCGCCGCTCTACCGTTCCGCCCTGCGGGACGGTTTCACGTATAGAAAAAATATGGAGGGATCATGAAATTTATCGGAACGCGCGGCGGAAAACCCGTAACAGGCGCGGAGGCGATCGTGCGCGGAATGGCGGAAGGGGGCGGATTGTACGTCCCCGAGCAGTTCCCCGCCGTCACGGAGGACGAGCTCTCGGCGATGCTCGGAATGAACTATCCCGAGCGCGCGGCGCTCATCATCGGAAAGTATTTCGACGAATTCCCCGCGGACGAGCTTCTGCGGGAATTGACGGCTGCCTATGAGAAATTCGAAGGGGAAGATCCCGTTCCCCTCATCCGGATAGAGGACGGGCTCTATATCCTCGAACTCTTTCACGGCCCGACCTGCGCATTCAAAGATATTGCGCTCACCGTGCTTCCCTATCTCATGCGGAAGGGGTGCGATCTATTGCATGTGAAGGATGAGATCCTCATCCTCACCGCGACGAGCGGGGATACGGGCAAGGCGGCGCTCGAAGGCTTCCGCGATGCGCGGGGAGTGAAGGTGGCGGTGTTCTATCCCGATGAGGGCGTCTCCAAGATGCAGAAGTTGCAAATGGTGACGCAGGACGGCGAGAACGTAGACGTCGTTGCCGTGAAGGGGAACTTCGACGATTGCCAGAGCGCAGTCAAGAAGATCTTCCGTTCGCAGGAATGCAGAGACAAGCTCGCGGAGAGGGGAGTTCTGCTCTCTTCCGCCAACAGTATCAACATCGGCAGACTTGTCCCCCAGATCGCCTACTATTTTTCCGCCTATTGCGACCTCGTTACCTCGGAACAGATCAAAATGGGCGACGAAGTGGATTTTTCCGTCCCCACGGGGAATTTCGGCAATATCCTCGCCGCCTATTATGCAAAGCGGATGGGGCTTCCCATCGGTACGCTCGTGTGCGCTTCCAATCGGAACAATGTTCTGACCGACTTCTTCCGCAAGGGGATCTACGATAAAAAGCGTCCGTTCTTCCGCACGATGTCTCCGTCCATGGATATCCTCGTCTCTTCCAACCTCGAACGGCTGTTATTCGAACTGTGCGGGCGCGATCCCGCGCTCGTGGTGGAGAGGATGAAATCGCTCGGGGGCGCGGGACGGTATTCCCTCCGCCCCGAAGAGCTGCGCGAAGCCTGCGAGCTGTTCTATGCGGGCTGCGCGGGTGAGGAAGACACGGTGGAGTGCGTCTACGAGTTCTTCGAGGAATTCAATTACCCGCTCGATACGCACACGGGGGTCGCCATGCACGTTGCGCGGGAGTACTGCCGCAAGCGCGCGGAAGACGTCAATCTACAGCCCCGTCCCATGGTGGTCGTCTCCACGGCAAGCCCCTATAAATGCCCGCAGGCGGTCTACTATGCCCTTACGGGCAACGACGTGAAGGACAGCTTCAAGGGAGTGAAACGGATACATCTCATCACCGCGATGAAAGTTCCCGAAAGTCTGAAGGCGCTGCGGTACAAGCCGCCGCGCTTCAAGACGCTTGTCGCTCCCGACAAGATCTTCGAAGAAGTGATGAATTTCGTCGGATAACAAAAACCCGCCCCGCTCTTTCCCGAGCGGGGCGTTTTGCAAGGGCTTAAGGCGCCTCCTCAGGAGGAGCTGTCGAGCGGAGCGAGACTGAGGTGGTATCTCGCTGCCCCGCCCGTCCATGCGTCATGCTGAGCCGTGGATTAATTACGCAGTCCGATAAAGCTCTCCCCGAAGCATCTTGGTACGTTTAGGTGTGGTTTTGAAGGGCTTGTCGTAGGTGACTAGGGTGGTATCTCGCTGCCCCGCCCGTCCATGCGTCATGCTGAGCCGTGGACTAATTACGCAGTCCGATAAAGCTCTCCCCGAAGCATCTTGGTACGTTTAGGTGTGGTTTTGAACGAACCAGACGTAACAGGATTCCCTCGGAGAATTGCCGCGTCGAACGTTGTAATAACCAATGCGGCTCGGAATGACGCGGGGGTTACGCCGAGTGCCCACCCCCTTAGTCCCCCTCCAATGGAGGGGGTGGTGGTTCGCTTGCCCCCTCCGTGGGAGGGGGTGGCACGAGCGAAGCGAGTGACGGGGGTGGGGCGAGTTCCAAATGCCTTCCGCGAGCAAAACTACGCTTTTGCGCTGCGGGACCCAATTTGGCAATTACTTTTGCCTTATTGTCCGATGAAACGAACAAGAGGACAAGCGCGTTAAGGCATCGGGGGAAGGTTTCCTCACGGAAAAAGATTTTGCGCCAGCAAAAGATTTTTCGTGAAATTAAAGTCGTGAAATTATTCTATCATCTTTTTCCAGATCTCTTCGAACCGCTCTTCCATTTGGAGAGTATCTTCGGCGAGTTTGCGGATGTCCTCATCCTCCTGCTCGTCGCTCATGTCGGAAAGACTGCTTCTGATCGCGGTGATGCCCATGACAGTCCCCTGCACCATCATCTCCGAGATGTGCGCGCGGGAATTGTCCGTCATCGTGCTCATCTTGATAGAACTCCACATCATCGCCTTCTTGATCGGGCCGGGGTTTTTGAGTTCGATATTCTTATCCTTTGCAATGATCGCAGCCTTCGAGCACATTTTTTCGTATTCGTCGTGCTGGCGAAGAAGCTCCTCTCTGACGTCGGGATCTTCCGCCTCGGGCAAGATATCGGAAATGGATTGCAGCGCAAGCTGGCAGTTCCGATGGACTTCCGCTAAAATTTCTTCGCTTTTTTTGAGTTCCATGGTATCTCCTTTGCCCGTAGTTTGAGAAATTTTGCGGAAGGTATGCAAAACCGCTTGACTTTTTCCGTTCGGTGTGTTAGATTGAACAATGAGCCGCGAAGGAAGGGCATCAAAGAGCCGCTAAGGCCGCCCTGTTTTCCTTGCGAGACCGGGAAAGAGGAGGTAAAAAATGTACGCAATCATTGTGACCGGCGGAAAGCAGTACAAAGTTTCCGAGGGCGATCTTTTGAAGGTGGAAAAGCTCAACGCAAACGTTGGGGATGAAGTCACCTTCCCCGCATTGCTCATCGGAGACGGCGAAGGCGTGAAGCTCGGCAGTGAAGTCGAGAGCGCCAAAGTGACCGCCAAGGTGACCGCGCAGGATAAGCACAAGAAGATCATCGTCTTCAAGTACAAGTCCAAGAAGAACGAGCGCAAGAAACAAGGTCATCGTCAACCGTACACCGCAGTCAAGATCGAGAGCATCACGCTCTGACCGCAAAGGGGCGCAAGCCCGAAAATCTGAAAAAAGGAGAAAAAGAAAATGTTTTTTCTTGCATTATTCGCCCATAAAAAAGGTACGGGTTCTTCGCACAACGGCAGAGACAGTAACGCCAAGCGCCTCGGCGTGAAGCGTCAGGACGGTCAGCTCGTTCATGCGGGAACGATCATCGTGCGCCAGCGGGGGACGAAGATCCATCCCGGTGAGAACGTCGGCATCGGCGGGGACGATACCCTCTTCGCCTTGAAGGACGGCGTTGTCCGTTTCAAGCGTTTGGGCAGAGACAAGAAGCAGGCAGTCATCGAAGAAGTCAAAGAAGCATAAAGCAAAGCCTCCCTTTTCGGGAGGCTTTTTTGTGGGGTTGAGTTCACAGGTTTTTTGCTCGCTCCCCCCCTCAAGGGGCAGCCAAGCGCCCCGCCCGCCTGCAATATTCCTCTCCGCTCCCACGGGGCAGAACGCTTGCCAACGGCAGAGATTTATGGTATAATGCCAAGGATATGAAGGTGTTTGCGGTGAGCGATCTGCACCTCTCGGGGCTTACGGACAAGCCGATGGACGTGTTCGGCCCGGGCTGGGAGGGGCACTTCAAAAAAATCAAAGCGGATTGGGAGAGCAAGGTCCAAGACGAGGACATCGTGCTCATCGGCGGCGATACGTCGTGGGGGATGTATCTCGAAGAGGGCGCATACGATCTCAAAGCCCTCGCTCCCTTGAAAGGCCGCAAGGTATTTATCCGCGGGAATCACGACTATTGGTGGAACGGTATCTCGCGCGTCCGTGCCGCCGCGCCCGACGAAACGTTCCACTTTCTTCAGAACGACTGCGTAAAACTCGGCAAGTACGTCATTTTGGGCTCTCGGGGCTGGACCTGTCCCGGAAGCGCCGACTTCACCGAGCACGATATGTCCCTCTATCTGCGGGAAGGGGAGCGCTTCCGCCTCTGTTTCCAACAGGTGAAAAAGGTGCGGGAAGAGGGGGACGTCCTCATCGCGCTCATCCACTATCCCCCCTTCAACGTCAAACTCGAGGACACCCTTTTCACCCAACTGTTCGAGGAAAACGGGGTGGATACGGTCGTGTTCGGACACCTGCACGGGGCGGGCTATTTCCCCCTCAAGAGCGAAAAGAGGGGCATTACCTATTATCTCACCTCTTGCGATAAACTGCATTTCACACTGACACAGATCTATTGAGGAGCAGGCATGAACAGAAAAGATCTATTGGGGCTTTTTGACCTTTCGGCGGAAGAGATTTGGAAAATTCTCTCCCTCGGGCTCGAATACAAGGCCGCCTTAAAGGGCGGGGAGAAGAACTTCGGGCAGCTTCGGGGGAAGTCGGCAGTCATCCTCTTCTACGAGAACTCCACCCGCACCCGCACGAGCTTCGAGCTCGCGGCGAAACTGCTCGGGGCGCACGTCATCAACATCTCCGTGGCGACGTCGTCCGTGCAGAAGGGGGAGACGCTCATCGACACGGGCAAGACGCTCGACGCCATGCTGCACGACTTTCTCATCATCCGCCACCCGATGGGGGGCGCGCCCAAGCTCCTTGCCGAGACGGTGAAGGCGCACGTTGTAAACGGCGGGGACGGCATGACCGAACACCCCACGCAGGCGCTCCTCGACATGCTCACCCTGCGCGAACACTTCGGGCGCATCGAAGGGCTCAAAGTCGCGATCTTGGGGGACATCCGCCATTCCCGCGTTGCAAAGAGCAATTTATACGGGCTCGGAAAGTTGGGCGCAGAGGTGCGCATGTTCGCGCCGAAAACGCTCATGCCCGAGGGGTTGGAACGGGAGGGAGCGGTGATCTGTTCCTCCCGCGAAGAGGCGATCGCGGGGGCGGACGCCGTGATGGGGCTGCGTATCCAGCTCGAGCGCCAAAAGGCGGGGAATTTCCCCTCCCTCGGCGAATATGCGAAATATTACGGCATAAGCGAGGAAGTTCTGCGCCTCGCGCCCAATGCGCTCATCCTGCACCCCGGGCCCGTCAACCGCGGCGTGGAACTCACGAGCGGGGTGATCGACGGGGAAAACAGTCGCATCGAAGATCAGGTACTTTCGGGGGTCGCGGTCCGCATGGCGGTACTCACCCTCTTGGACAGGGGGACACTATCATGATTTTACAGAACGCGGAGATCGTCACCCGTGACGGCGTAAAACTTGCGGACGTCACGGTGGAAAACGGCAGGATCGCAAAGATCTCTTCCTGCCCGCGCGCTACAAAGCGGGACGAGCTCGTCCTCGACTGCAGGGGACTGACCGTCTTCCCGGGGCTCATCGACATGCACGTGCACCTGCGCGAGCCGGGATTCGAGCGCAAAGAGGACATCGCAAGCGGCAGCCGCGCCGCTGTCAAGGGCGGGTTCACGCAGATCTGCTGTATGCCCAATACCGACCCCGTCATCGACAACAAGGTCGTCGCAAGCTACATCACGGCGCGGGCGAAGGAAGTCGGGCTGTGTAAAATTCACCCGATCGGCGCGATCACCAAGGGGCAGAGGGGAGAGGAGCTTGCCGCGATCGGCGGCATGAAGGCGGCGGGCGTCGTCGCGCTCTCCGAAGACGGCAAGAGCGTCCAAAATTCCAAGCTCATGGCAAACGCCATGCTCTATGCCTCCGACTTCGGGCTCAAATGCCTCTGCCACTGCGAAGACCCCGCCCTCTCGGACGGAGCTTCCGTCAACGAGGGGTACTATTCCACCCTCACGGGGCTGAAGGGAAGTCTCCGCGCCGCCGAGGACGTCATGATCGCCCGCGAGCTCCTGCTTGCGGAGAGTTTGGACCTTCCCGTGCACATCTGCCATGTGTCCACCTACAGCGGCGTGCAGCTCATCCGCGAGGCAAAGGCGCGCGGCGTAAAAGTCACGGCAGAGACCTGCCCGCACTACTTCATTTTAACGGATGAAGCGATCAAAAATTTCGATACGAATACCAAAGTCAATCCCCCCTTGCGCGCCGAGAAGGACAGGCTCGCGGTCATCGAGGGGCTCAAAGACGGCACGATCGACTGCATCGTCACCGACCATGCGCCCCACCACGCGGACGACAAGAATGTGGAATACGCCTTGGCGGCGTTCGGCATCAGCGGCTTGGAGACGAGCTTCGCGCTCTCCTATACCGCGCTCGTCAAGACGGGCCTGCTCACTCCCGCCCAACTTGCGGAGAAGATGAGCGGCGCGCCCGCGAAGATCTTGGGGCTCGAAGGGGGAGAACTCAAAGTCGGCGCGCCCGCCGATCTCACGGTCGTCGATCTCAATGAAAAGTGGACGGTCGAGCCCAACAAGTTCGTCTCCAAGGGCAAGAACAGTCCGTTCGGCGGCAGGGAAGTTTACGGCAAAGTGAAATATACCGTCGTGGACGGCACGATCAAATACGAGGAGCAGACGGCATGATCATCGATACGCTCATAGAAAAGATCATCGAAAGACAAAATCCCACCTGCGTGGGACTGGATACCGCTTACGACTATCTTCCCGACGATATGAAACAGCTCTACGGGCAGTCGGGAGCTGCGCTCGCGGTGCTTCTGTTCAACAAGAAGGTCATCGACGCGGTCTGCGACGTCGTGCCCGCGGTGAAGGTGCAGATCGCCTACTACGAAGCTCTCGGCGTAGACGGGCTCAAGTGCTTTTCCGAGACCTGTGCCTACGCGCGGGAGAAGGGGCTCGTCGTCATCGCGGACTGCAAGCGCAACGACATCGGCTCTACCGCGGAGCAGTACGCGCGGGCGTTCCTGTCGAAGGAGACTTCCTGCGAGGGGAAATGCGCCTCCTGCGCGGAAGGGTGCGGGCAGCCGCCGCGCTTTTCGTGCGATCTTCTCACCGTCAACGGCTATCTCGGCACGGACGGCATTCTGCCCTTCACCGCGCTATGCAGGGAAAACGACAAGGGCGTCTTCGTCCTCGTCAAGACGAGCAACCCCTCGTCGGGGGAATTGCAGAACTTAAGGCTCGCGGACGGGCGCACCGTCTATGAGTGCATGGGGGACATGGCGGAAAAATGGGGGGAGGGAACGCTCGGAAAATACGGCTACTCCCGCGTGGGCGCGGTCGTCGGGGCGACCTATTCAGAAGAGGCGAAGAACTTGCGCGCCCGACTTCCCCACACCTTTTTCCTGATCCCCGGCTACGGCGCGCAGGGCGGGAACGCCGAAATGCTCAAAAACTGCTTTGCGGCGGGCGGCATGGGCGGGATCGTCAACAACTCCCGCGGGATCTTATGCGCCTACAAAAAGCGCGGCGGAACATATTTTGAAGCGGCGCGGGCGGCGGCGCTCGATATGCAGAAGGACTTAAAGTCCGTCTTGGGGGAAATATGCGCGAAATAACGGCAACGGTGCTCGAAAATAAGAACATCGCGGAGGGGATCTGTTCCCTGACCTTCGCCACGGACGAGGCCATTCCCGTCCGCGCGGGGCAATTTGCGATGATCGGAATAGACGGCTTTCCGCTTCGCAGACCTCTCGCCGTCTGTAAGGCGGAGGGCGAGCGCGTCACGGTGTGCTATCGCCAAGCGGGCGAGGGCACGCGGCGGCTCGCTTCGCGCTATTCCCGCGGGGAGCGGCTCTCGGTGCTCCTTCCCCTCGGGAACGGTTTTTACGTGGCGGAAAAGGAGAAACGGGTCGCCGTTGTGGGCGGCGGCGTGGGGATCTTCCCCCTCATCTCCGCCATCCGCGAGTACGCCGAAACCAAGGAAATTTACGCCTATATGGGCTTCCGCGGGAAAGCCGCGATCTGTATGCGGTACGAAATGCAGCGGGCAAAGGAGCTCGTCATTGCAACGGACGACGGCTCGGAGGGCTACAGAGGAACGTCCGTTCAGGCGTTCATGGAAGATATCGGGCGGGTAAAGCCCGATGTCGTGCTCTCCTGCGGACCGCTTCCCATGCTCCGCGCGCTCAAAAGCGCCATGGCGGGCAGGGGCATTCCCGCATACGTCTCCTTGGAGGAGAGAATGGGCTGCGGCGTCGGCGCATGCCTCGTGTGCGTGTGCGAGCTCACGAACGGGGAGCACGCGAGAGTATGCAAAGACGGCCCTGTCTTTGAGATCGGCGAGGTGAAGCTATGACGGATCTGAAGGTGAAACTCTGCGGGGTGGAACTCAAAAACCCCGTCATCCCCGCCTCGGGGACGTTCGGGTTCGGCAGAGAATTCAACGAACTCTACGATATTTCGGTGCTCGGCGCTGTCGCAACGAAGGGGCTCACCTTGGAGTCCCGCCTCGGCAACGGAACGCCCCGCATCGCCGAGAGCCGCGGGGTCATCCTCAACGCGGTGGGATTGCAGAATCCGGGCGTGGAGCGGTTCATCAAAGAGGACCTTGCCTTTTTGAGAGCTAAGACCCGCGTCATCGCGAACGTTGCGGGAAGCGAGGTGGGGGACTACGAAAAGATCTGCGCGCGGCTCGACGGGCTCGTCGATTTTGTCGAACTCAACATCTCCTGCCCCAATGTGAAGTGCGGCGGAATGGCGCTCGGCATCAAGCCCGAAAACGTCGAAAACGTCACACGGGTCGCAAAAAACGCGTTAAAAGCTACCCCGCTCATCGTAAAACTTTCCCCCAATGTGGAGAGTATCGCGGCGAACGCGCGGGCGGCGGAGAGAGGGGGCGCGGACTGCATTTCCCTCGTCAACACCTTCACGGGCATGGCGATCGACATCGAGCGGCGGCGGCCCGTGCTCGCCAACAACACGGGCGGCGTCTCGGGCGCGGGGATAAAACCCATCGCCGTGCGCATGGTGTATGAGGCCTCCCACGCGGTGGCGATCCCCGTCGTCGGCATGGGGGGGATCACCTGTGCGGAGGACGCCATCGAATTTATGATGGCGGGAGCGACCGCCGTGCAGGTGGGCACGCAGAATTTCACCGACGCGCTCGCCTGTCCCAAGATCATCGAGGGGCTTGCGGCGTGGTGCGTTTCCCACGGTGTGGAAAGAATTTCCGACCTCGTGGGCACGGTAAAAATGAATTGAACAAGGGAGCGGCAATGTTAGAGTACAAGAAAAACTTCATTCGTTTTATGGTGGAGAGCGGGGTGCTTTTGTTTGGCGAATTCACCCTGAAGAGCGGAAGGGTAGCGCCCTATTTCATCAACACGGGAAAATACGGAACGGGCAAACAGATCGCCCGCCTCGGGGAATACTATGCCGAGTGCTATCTCGCCCATAAAATAGAGGCGGATACCCTCGTAGGCCCTGCCTATAAGGGGATACCGCTCGCCGTTTCCACCGCTATCGCCCTTGCAAAGGACCACGGCGTGGACGTGGGTTACAGCTTCGACCGCAAGGAGATCAAGGACCACGGCGAGGGCGGGCTCTTTGTGGGGAAGCCCTTGAAAGACGGCGACAGAGTGTGTCTTATCGAGGACGTCATGACTTCGGGAAAGGCGCTTCGGGAGATCCTGCCCAAATTGCGGGAAGAGGCAAATGTGACCGTCACCGCGATGATCATCTCCGTAGACCGTCAGGAACGGGGCACGGGCGAGAATTCCGCCGTGCAGGAAGCGTTGGAGGAATTCGGGGTGCACGTTCACGCCATCGTCACCATGGAGGACATCATCGAAGCCATTGAGGAGGGGGTCATCGAGGGCAGGGAATACCTTCCCGCGATGAAGGCCTACCGCGCCCGCTACGGCGCGTAAGAGTGCCCGCCCGCGTCATTCTGAGCCGAACAGCTGCATGAAAACCGAAAGCTGTCTTCGAAGAATCTCGCGGGAGATACATTTTGCTTCGGGCCACCCCCCCCTCGGCGCCCCTCATAGGGGAGCTGTCACCGCAGGTGACTGAGGGGTTTTCCGTCATCCCCCCAATGGAGGGGGGAGGGGCGATCATTCCGTGAGCGTATTTGCGGCGAGTTCCACAAGGCGGTTGTGTTCCCGCGCTTTTTTCAAAACGGCGGGCGTCACCGTCTCGCCTGCGCTTGCGAGCGTCCCCTCTTCTGAAAAGACGGTCTTTTTCACCCGTTTTCCGAGCAGGTTCGTGCCCGAGAGGGGACGGGAGGGCATGAGATATTTGTGAACGGTATTTTCCGCACGCGGCGGAGACGGAGGGGCTTCCGTCTCTTTTTTTACGGTACGTTTGGTATTTTTCTGTACATTTTTCCTGTGCGCGGCGGGTTTTTGCTTTGCGTTTTCATACACGATGATCGCCTCGTCCGCGGCGATCGTTTCGGCGGGAAAGACCGCACATCCGCCGTTTTTGTACACGAAGAGGAGTTTGTTCTCGGGATCGAACTCGCCCGCGCCGCCCAAAAAATTTCCGCAACGGTCGAAGACCCCCTTTCCTATGGGGGAGGGAATGCCGACGGGCGTTTTCGAACGGGCGGAAGCGATCACCGCGTCGCCGATCCCCGCGATCGCCTGCGCGGGGACAAAGAACTCCTCTTCTTCGCCGTCCACACAGGCGAGGCAGGAAAGTTTGTCGAAATTTTTACATACGTATGCGCATTTTACGTACCCGAGCGCCTCTCCCGCGGGGGAGAGCACGGGTTTTCCGGGAAGTTTGGAAAGCTCCATTTTTCACACCTCGGTCTCAAAATATGCTCCACGCCTGCGCGTTTTCCGCAGAGGGAAGGGGGATCGTGGGGAAATTTGTCGAAGGTGGAATTGTCCATAGAAATATTTTCCAAAATCATTGACGAACGGAAAAAAGTGTGCTAAAATGATATTTGAAAAAATACGGCTCTGCGGAAAGCGGGGTCGGTATCGGAGGATTTTTTATCATGGCAAATGTAAGAGTTGCAATCAATGGCTTCGGCCGTATCGGCCGCCTCGCGTTCCGCCAGATGTTCGGTGCGGAAGGGTATGAGATCGTTGCGATCAACGACCTTACGAGCCCCACCATGCTCGCCCATCTTTTGAAGTACGATTCCGCGCAGGGCAGATACGAACATGCGGACACCGTTACCGCCGATGACGAAGCGGGCACGATCACCGTCTGCGGCAAGACTATCACCATTTACAAGGAAAAAGACGCGGTCAATCTTCCTTGGAAAGAGATCGGCGTGGACGTTGTTCTCGAATGCACGGGCTTCTACACCTCCAAGGCGAAGAGCCAGGCGCACATCGACGCAGGCGCAAAGAAGGTCATCATCTCCGCTCCCGCGGGCAGCGACCTTCCCACCATTGTGTATGGCGTCAACGAGAAGACATTGAAGGCAACGGATACGATCATCTCCGCCGCTTCCTGCACCACCAACTGCCTTGCGCCCATGGCGTATGCGCTCAACAACGCCTATCCCATCGTGAGCGGCATCATGACGACCGTCCATGCCTTCACGGGCGATCAGATGGTTCTCGACGGCCCGCACAGAAAGGGCGATCTGAGAAGAGCGAGAGCCGCGGCTGTCAACATCGTTCCCAATTCCACGGGCGCAGCCAAGGCGATCGGGCTCGTCATTCCCGAACTCAACGGCAAACTCATCGGCAGCGCACAGCGCGTTCCCGTTCCCACCGGCTCTACCACCATTCTCGTGGCAGTCGTCAAGGGCAAGGAAGTCACCAAGGAGAGCATCAATAAGGCAATGAAAGCCGCGGCGTCCGCATCCTTCGGCTACACCGAGGAACAGCTCGTCTCCTCCGACATCATCGGCGAGACCCACGGCTCTATCTTCGACGCAACTCAGACAATGGTCACCAAGATCGACGACGAGACCTATCAGGTACAGGTCGTCGCTTGGTACGACAACGAGAATTCCTACACTTCGCAGATGGTCCGCACGATCAAGTACTTTGCGGAACTCAACTAACCGAAACCCACAACAAAAAACGCTTCCCTCGGGAAGCGTTTTTTCGTTGGATGAAGAGGGTTATTTTATGAGTTCGTCGAGCGAAACTTCATACAGCTGCGCAAGTTTGATAAAATTCTGCAAGGTGGGCACGGTCAACCCTTTTTCATAGGCATGGTAAGATTGATAGGTGATCCCGAGTTTCGCCGCTACCTCTTTGAGGGTAAAGTGATATTGCTCTCTCAGCTGTCTCAGATTGACAGATAAATGATAAAGTTCCTGCATTTTTCTCCTCGAACACTTGACATTATGCAGTTTGAAACTGTATAATGGAAATAAATTCAGTTTGAAACTGAAATCACAAAAAGGAGAAAACAATGAAACGCAAATTTTTGACGGTGTTTTTGGCTGTCATGGCGACGCTTTGCATGGTGTTCGCCCTCTCCGCATGCGATCTGTTCGGCAGCGGCGGAAAAAGCACGGGAAGCGGCACGGGAAACAACGGCACGCAAACCGAACAGGGCGGCAATACGCAAAAGCCCGACGAGGGCGGACAGGGCAGCACTGAGCCCGAGAAGAAGGAATTCACCGTGACCTTCAACGCCAACGGCGGCGAGTTTGAGGACGGAAAGAGCGCCTTTTCGGTGTCGGTGAAGGAGAACGAAACTCTGTCCCTTCCCGAAGAGCCGACGCGCGATAAGTACGAGTTCGTGCAGTGGTGCACGGACAGTTCTTTGGAGACGGCGTGGGACTTTTCCACACCCGTGACAAGGGCAATGACCCTCTATGCCGATTGGAAGGCGCTCGTGACCGAGTTCGATGTGACCTTCATTCTCAACTATGAGGGGGCGGAAAACGTCGTCCGCTCCACGGAGAACGGGCTCGTGACATTTATCCCCGAGCGGGCGGACTATGTGTTCAACGGTTGGTGGCTGAGCGACGGGCTCACCGAGAGCGGGGAATACATATTATCGCAGAAATGGGACACCGCCGAACCCGTCACCGAGGCGGGCTTGCGGCTCGTGGCGGAATGGGTGGAGAAGGCCACCGTCTCCATGCAGCTTCCAGCGCCCTCCGTTACGATCAACGAGGCAGTGTTCTCGTGGGAAGCGATCGCGGGGGCGAAGGAGTACGATATCCGCGTCTATAAGGCGGGCAGTAACACCGAGGAGACCAAGGACCGCACGGACGGCACGACTTGGACCTTCCCGAGCGGTTTCGACGCGGGCTACTACACGGTGAAGATCAGAGCGCTCGGCGACGGCATGACGACCGTCAACTCGGCATTCGTCTCCAAGAGCTATGGGCACTTGATCTTGAGCAAGATCTCCGAGATCAACTTCGATATTTCCACTTCCATTCTCACCTGGACGGCGGTGCGCAAGGCAACTTCCTATGTGCTGTATATCGACAGCGTGGAGACGGAGACCCTCTCCTATACCTCGTTCGATATGTCCGCCTACGAGGCGGGGAGCTATTACGTTCAGATCATTGCCAAAAGGGACGGCTACGAATCCTCCACAACGAGCAAAACAGTCGAGAAGAAACGGCTGAAAACGCCCGAGACGAAGGTGACCTTCGATAACAAGGTCAGCTCTCAATGTACCGTTACATGGGAGCCCGTCGCCCATGCGGACACCTACATCCTTACCCTCAACGGCGTGGAGCACCGCTTCACGGACGAAACATCCTACACCTTTGACCGCTTCGGCGATTGGGGAGAAGAGCAGATGATCTCCATTACAGTGTCTGCCTTCGATAGTTATGCGGACTATGCCGTCTCCAATCCCTTTACGGCGGAGACGGAGCAGGTCAACGTCATGGTGAAAGCGACGGAGGGCGGCACTGCTGCGCTCGAAAACGGCGATGTCTGTGGGAAATTTCCATTCGGAAAAGAGATGTCGGTTGTAGCGACCACCAACATAGGCTACACTTGGGTTGGTTGGTATCGAGGAAAAGAAGAAGTCACGACTGAGCTTTCTTTCCAATTCACCAAGGAGGAAGAAAATGTTTCTTACGAAGCACGGTGGAGCAAGGTGACCTTGACAGTGAACGATTCCTTGGCGGGTAGTGTTACGCAGCTCAACGCCACTTACAAAGTCGGCGATGAAGTGACGCTTACCGCTACGACGAACAAGGGCTATACCTTCATCGGTTGGTATCAAGGCGAGCAAGAAGTTTCCACCGAGCTTACTCTCCAATTCACCATGGGGAAAGGGAATGTCGCTTATGAAGCACGGTGGAAAATGGATTCGTCTATGAAGAATTTCATATTTACCTCCACTCAAACCAATTGTTCGGTCACGGGTGTAAAAAATCCGAATGCTACACGGCTTACGGTCCCTGATTATGTCACTTCTATCGCGCAAGGCGCTCTCAAGGACTGCAGCTCTCTTCAAAGCCTCACGATCCCCTTTGTAGGGGAAAGCAGAAAGACGGCAAAGAATACCTATCAATATCCATTTGGCTATATTTTCGGAACTTCGAGTTTCTCCGGCACTTCGGCTGTGAAGCAATCCTATTATGGTAATAGCACAAGTAGCACTACTTACACTACCTATTATATCCCCAATTCCTTGAAGAGCGTTACGATAACAGGGGGAGAGATCCTTTATGGGGCGTTCTCTTATTGCGACAGGTTGACGGAAGTTACGATCGGGAACGGCGTGACGTCGATTGAGAGTGACGCATTCAGCGGTTGCAGCAGGTTGACATCGATCCGTATTTCCGACAGCATGACCTCGATTGGATATGATGCGTTCAGTGGCACTGCTTACTATAACAGCAATGACAACTGGGATAAAGCGGGAGTTCTCTACATCGACCATCATTTGATTGCGGCAAGGAGTACGATTGAGGGGAGCTATTCCATTCGTACTAGCGCAAAGACAATAGCAGAAAAAGCATTCTATAATTGCAGTGGGTTGACGGAAATCACGATTCCCGACAGTGTGACCTCGATCGGAGATTATGCGTTCTATAATTGTAGCAAGTTGAAAAGTGTATCGTTTGGTAATAATAGCAAACTGACCTCGATCGGGGATCGGGCGTTCGCTTATTGCAGCGGGTTGACGGGAGAATTGAAGATTCCCGACAGCGTGACCTCGATCGGAGATTATGCGTTCTATCATTGCAGCGGGTTGACGGGAGAATTGAAGATTCCCGACAGCGTGACCTCGATCGGGGATCGGGCGTTCGCTTATTGCAGCGGGTTGACGGGAGAATTGAAGATTCCCGACATCGTGACCTCGATCGGAGATTATGCGTTCTATCATTGCAGCGGGTTGACGGGAGAATTGAAGATTCCCGACAGCGTGACCTCGATCGGAGATTATGCGTTCTGTGATTGCAGCGGGTTGACGGAAATCACCATTCCGAGAAGCGTGACCTCAATCGGAAGTAGTGCGTTCTATGGCTGTAGCGAGATCAAAAAAGTTCATATTACCGATCTTTCTGCATGGTGCAATATTTCATTTGGAAGTGATTCAAATCCGCTTTACTATGCACATCATTTATATATGGACGGGGAGGAGGTCATAAAGTTGGAGATTCCCAACGGTGTAACCTCGATCGGAGATTATGCGTTCGATGGTTGCAGTGGGTTGACGGAAATCACGATTCCCGACAGTGTGACCAAGATCGGAAATTATGCGTTCAAGGATTGTATCGGATTGACTTCAATCGACATACCGAACAGTGTGACCTCGATCGGAAGCTGGGCGTTCTATAAGTGCAGCGGGTTGACGAAAATCACGATCCCCGACAGCGTGACCTCGATCGGAAGCTGGGCGTTCTGTGATTGCAGCGGGTTGACGGAAATCACGATTCCCGACAGCGTGATCTGGATTGGTGCGAGTGCGTTCTGTGATTGCAGCGGACTCAAAAAAGTATATTTTGAAAACCCAAACGGGTGGAAGGTAAATTATTATACCGGTCCGTCAAACGTCAAATCTGTTTCGGGGCTTGAAGATCCTGCGACGGCGGCAGAATATTTGAGAAACACTTATCGCAATTATTATTGGCGTCGGTATAACTAAATAAACAAAAGCAAGAGCGCCGCGGGGCAGTCGCCCCGCGGCGCAAACTTTATTGCCTCTGTCTGTCGTCGAACCCGAGGCTTATGAGGATGGCACGGTTGACGCGCGACATCGTGGAGGGGGGGAGTTCCCCGATGCGCGACATCAACCGCTTTTTGTCGATCGTCCTGATCTGTTCGAGCAGGATAACGGAATCCTTTGCGAGCCCGAACGCTTGCGGCAGTTCGATGTGCGTGGGCAGCCGCGCCTTGTGGATCTTGCTCGTGACGGCAGCCGCGATCACGGTAGGGGAATATTTATTGCCCGTGTCATTTTGCACCACAAGCACGGGGCGCACGCCCCCCTGCTCGCTTCCGACGACGGGAGAGAGATCTGCATAATAGAGTTCTCCGCGTTTCACATCCATACGCTACCTTCTTTTGTGGGCATCCCCTCGTTACTATTTTATGTAGCGTGAAAGGCTTTTGCCCACTGCTCCCGTATTTTCGACCCTTCCGCGCTTTTTTATACCTTGCGCGCGGGACTACTTTTTTGAGAAAGGGCAGAGAATCAATTGTCTTTTCTTCCAAAGTTTGCTATAATACCTACGTATACGCAAATCTTCCCGCAAGGAGAGGGATTTTATGTTAAAAATTGTCGTAGACGGAATGGGCGGCGATCTTGCGCCCACGGAGATCGTCAAGGGTGCGCTCGAAGCGCTCGAAAAGCGGAAGGACTTCAAAGTCGTCTTCACGGGGGACGAGCCCGCCCTTTCCGCGGAACTCAAAAAGTACAAATACGACCCTTCTCGGGTGGAGATCGTGCACACCACCGAGGTCATCACCAACGACGATGTGCCCACGAGCGCCATCCGCACCAAGAAAGACAGCTCCCTCGTCGTGGGGCTGCGGCTTCTGAAAGAGGACGAAGAGGTGGGCGGATTCGTCTCTGCGGGGAGCACGGGCGCCGTCCTCACGGGCGGGATCATGCTCATCGGCAGGATCAAGGGCGTTCTGCGCCCCGCGCTCTGCCCGGGAGTTCCCAACGTCCGCGGAACGCGCACCCTGCTGTGCGACTGCGGTGCGAACGCCGAATGCAAACCCGCATATCTGGCGCAGTTCGCCGTCATGGCGAGCGCCTACGGAAAGGCGGCGTTCGGCATGAAAGACCCGAAAATCGGGCTTCTTTCCAACGGCACGGAGGAGCACAAGGGCGATCCCCTTCATCGGGAGGCATATGCCCTTCTGAAAGAGCTCAAGGGCATAAACTTCGTTGGAAACGTCGAGGGACGGGATCTCATGTACGGCGACGTGGATATCGCCGTGGCGGACGGTTTTTCGGGCAATATCGCCTTGAAGTCGGTGGAGGGCTGCGGAAAGACGGTCTCCGCCGTCTTGAAACGGGAATTCAAACGCAATTTGGGAAGCAAGCTCGCCTACCTCTGCGCGCGCAAACAGATCAACAAGCTCAAGGGTATGCTCGACTACGCCAAATTGGGCGGCTCCGTCTTTTTGGGGCTCAAGAAAGTCGTTCTGAAGGCACACGGCAATTCCAAGGCGAACGCCTTCGGACCGACCGTTTTGCAGGCGGTGGACGCCTGCAAAAATAATCTCATCGGCGAGATCGAAGAGATGCTTTCAAAGACCGATCTCGGAGCGGCAAATGAATAGCGGGAAACCCTTTACGGAAAAGATCATCGGGGAGGCGGAACGCGCCGTGGGACATACTTTCCGCGACCGCGCGCTCCTCGAAGCGGCGTTCACGCACAAGTCCTATTCGAGCGTGTTCGGCGGCGAAAACAACGAACGGTTGGAGTTTTTGGGGGATGCGGTGCTCGAACTTATCGTCTCCGAAAAGCTCTATCTCGAAGACCCCGCGGCGGAGGAGGGAAAGCTCACCGCGCTTCGGCAGCAGTATGTCTCCAAAACGGCGCTTGCGGGGGTGTGCAAGCGGGAAAAGCTCATGCGCTTTCTGCGCTTTGCGGGCACGGAGAGCAACCTCGGCGGAAAGACGGTGGAGAGCCTTCCCGAGGCAATCCTCGGGGCGATCTATCTGGACGGGGGCATGGCTGCGGCGCAGGCATTCGTGGAGCGCTTCATCACGCCCGCGCACACCGTCAACTACAAATCCCTCTTGCAGGAATACGTTCAGAAGCGCACGGAGGAGACGCCCGTCTATGAGTGCGATGAGGACGGGGACGGATTCGTATGCACCGTCCGCGCATTGGGCAGAGAGGCGAGAGGGCAGGGCGGCAGCAAACAGGCGGCGGAAGTTTCCGCTGCGGAAAAACTTTATCGGGAATTAACGGCATGAATTTCAAAGAGATACAACTTGCGGGGTTCAAGTCCTTTGCGGACAAGACCACCATCAAATTTGAAGACGGCGTTACCTGTATCGTAGGTCCGAACGGCTGCGGAAAGAGCAACGTTGCGGACGCGGTGCGCTGGGTGCTCGGCGAGCAGTCCGCCAAGACGCTGCGCGGTTCGAGTATGCAGGACGTCATCTTCAACGGCACGCAGGAGCGCCGCGCGCTCTCCTACTGTGAAGTGACCCTCATCTTCGACAATACGAGCAGGCTCTTCGACATCGATTACGACGAAGTCGCCATGACCCGCCGTCTCTATCGCAGCGGCGAGAGCGAATATCTTCTGAACAAGCAGAGCTGCCGCCTCAAAGACATCGTTGCCCTCCTGCACGGGGTCGGCATCGGCAAGGAAGGCTATTCCATCATCGGGCAGGGCAAGGTCGAACAGATCATGAACGCCAAGCCCGAAGAGCGCCGCGCCATCTTTGAAGAGGCGACGGGCGTCATGAAGTTCAAGACGCAGAAGGGGGAGATCGAGCGCAAGCTCGAAAACGCCAAGGACAACCTCACCGTGTTCGTCCAGAGAATGGACGAGGCGGAGAAGCAGCTCAAGCCCCTCGAAAAGCAGGCGGAGACCGCCAAGAAATATCGCGAATATTCCTCGAGCCTCAAATACGAGGAAGTGAATACATACCTTGCGCGGTGCGAGAATTTCGAGCACGAGACGAGCAAGCACCGCAAGCGCATCGCGGAGGCGGATGAACAGCTCACCGCTATCGAGAGCGAACTTGAGGAAGTGGACGAAAAGGAGGCGCGCGCTTTCGAGAGCGCGGCGGAGCAGGACGAATCTCTGCGCGATCTCAACGACAAACTGCGCGTGTTTGAAGTGGGGCTGGAGCACAAGAGCGGCGAAGCGCGGGTGCTCGGCGAGCGCATCTCCTCCTACAAGAGGCGGCTCACGGCTGCCTCGGAGGACGTGGAATATTCCCTCCGCCGCAGCAAGGAGATCGACCGTATCCTCGAAGAGGACGGGAAGAAGCGTTCCGAAAGCGAGAGCCGCGCCGTGGAAAACGAGAAGAAGGCGGCGGCGCTGCAGAGCAAGCTGCAGGAGACGGACGCCCGCCTTGCGCGCTTTGAACAGCTCTCGGACGAACAGCGCCTGAGCGAGATCTCTTCCGTGGAGAATCTTGCCGACGTGCGCGCCAACGTGAGCGGGCTCTCCGCGCAGAAGACGGCGGCGAGCGAACGCATCGACGAGGTCCGCCGCGCTATCGGCAAGGCGGAGGGCAGGAAGACCGATTTTTCCGCCCAGCTCGAAAACTGCCGCAAAGAGAAAGGGGAGTGCGAACAGTTCCTCAACGGCAAGAATGCGCGCGAGGAGGAACTGCAGGAGACCTTGAAGGACCTCGCCCGTTCGGGGCAGAAACTTTCGCAGGACCTTGTCGACTGCAACACCTCCATTGCCAATCTCACCAACAATCTCGAGATGTACCGCAACCTGAAAAACCGCTTCGACGGCTATCGGGACAGCGTGCGCAATCTGCAGCTCACCGCCAAGAGAGACCCCGAGCTCGGCAAGAAGATCCGCGGCGCGATCGCAGACCTCGTTTCCACCGAGCAAAAGTACGAAGTCGCTATCGAAACGGCGTTCGGCGGCGCGATGCAAAACCTCGTCACCGCCACGGCGGACGACGCGCGTTTCCTCATCGAATATCTGAAAAAGACGGGCGGCGGCATCGTCACCTTCCTGCCCGTAGCCAATATGCGCCCCCGCTATAACAGCGGGGAGATCCAGCGCGCGCTGCACGAAAAGGGAGCGCTCGGGCTCGCGGACGAGCTCGTCCGTTATGACAGTTATTACGATAACGTCATCAAAAATCTGCTCGGGAATACCCTCGTGTGCGACACTATCGCAAGCGCCACTTCCGTCGCCAAGAAATATCCGGGCGCCTTCCGTATCGTCACCCTCGACGGCGACATCATCGCCACGAGCGGCGCGATGACGGGCGGCAGCCGCCGCAAGGAGAGCGGGAATCTTCTCGCGGGCGAGCGGCACATCAAGGAGTGCGAGGAGGGGATCAAGCGCAAGACGGTGCTCGCAAAGAAGATCAAAGAGGCGATCGAGAGCAGCGAAAAAGACCGCGAGGAGACGGAGGCGGAGTATGAGCGCTTCCGCGTTCGCGTGCAGGAGGAGACGGCGAAATTCGCCGCCCTCTCCCAAAAGGAACTCGCCCTTTCCGACCTCATCGCCGACGCCGAGCGGGACATCGCCGAATACGCAGGACTTTTGGAACGGCTCGAAAAGCGGGTGGGGGACATCGAGAGCGAGGTGCTCTCTTCCGCCGAGAACGAGGACGTTCTGAACAAGATCCGCTCCGAGGCGGCGGCGGAATTGGCGGCACAGCAGGCGCAGTCGGCAAACCTCAAGGAGGAGCGGGAAAAGCTGCTCGAGGAATTGCACGCCCTCCGCGTGGAGAGCGCGACGCTCGCCTCGGCAAGGGAGGCGTTGGAGGAAAACAGCCGCCGTCTCACCGAGGAAAAGCTCGCCCTTCTCAAAAAGGTGGACGAGACGCACACCGAGATCACGCAGACCGAGATCCTCATCAACCAGCTCAAGAAGGACGAGGAGAAGGTCGCGCTCACCGAAGAGGAACAGCAGGCGGTCGCTTCGCTGCGCGCGGGCATCTCCCGCGTGGAAGAGGAAAAGAAGACGACGGCGGCAGAGCAGGCGGCGCTCGGCGAAAAGAAGCGCGCCCTCCTTGCACGCCGCCAGAATGTCAGCGATATCAAGCACGGGAGCGAGCTCGAGATCTCCAAGGCGGAAGTCGCCCTCGAGAACATGAAGCAGCGCATCGACGAGGCCTACGGGCTCACGTTGGAGACGGCGCAGGAACTCCGCGACGAGAATTACGACATTTCGCAGTCGGCGGCGAATATCAACAGCCTTCGCCACAAGATCGCGGCGCTCGGGCCCGTCAACCAAAACGCCGAGGAAGATTACGATCTTCTGCTTGCGCGCTATACCGAGATGCAGACGCAGAAGGAGGACCTCGACAAGGGCATTGCAGACCTCACCACGGTGCTCACAGATCTGAGAAACGCCATGCAGAAGCAGTTCGACGACGGGTTCAATGAGATCAATAAGAACTTCACGCAGATCTTCAAGGAACTGTTCGGCGGCGGCAAGGCGGAGATGCAGCTCGACTATACCGATTGTATTGACCCGTTGGAAGCGGGCGTGGAGATCATCGCCTGTCCTCCCGGGAAAAAACTTACGAAGATCTCCCTGCTCTCGGGCGGAGAGCGGGCGTTCACGGCGATCGCGATCCTGTTTGCGATCCTGAAATCCCGTCCCATGCCCTTCTGTATCCTCGACGAGATCGAGGCGGCGCTGGACGAGGCGAACGTGGGGAGATTCGCAAAGTATCTCAAAAAATTCAGCAAGGAGACGCAATTCATCGTCATTACGCACAGAAAGCCCACCATGAACGAGGCGGATGTCCTCTTCGGCGTTACGATGGAGGAGAAGGGCGTGAGCAAGATCGTCTCCGTCAAGCTGTCCGAAGTGGAATCCCGCCTCGGCGGAGATACGATAATGGCGTGATGTGTTTCGCACATTTCTTTGCTCACTTCCATCCCTTGCCCACCCCTTGAGGGGTGGGTGTCACGCGCAGAGCGCGTGACGGAAGGGGTGTCGTTCGAAAAGAAATGTGCGAGGGGTTAGGTTGTTTGCTTCGTAGCTACCATCTACCCGCCCGATAATCGCTTCGTAAAAACGGAAAGCCGTAAGAGTGCGGCAAATTGTGTCCCGCAGCGCAAAATGGCGATTTTGCTCGCGGAGTGATTTTAAGAAAAACCACCTCAGTCACCTACGGTGACAGCTCCTCCTTAGGAGGCGCCTTTCTTGCCCCCTCCTGAGGGGTGGAGCGGCGTCATTCTCCTCAACAGCCCTGCGGGCTGTGAGGGACGCCGCGACAGGAGCGCTGTAAAAGCGCGACGGGGTTTTGGCGGTCCCTGCCGCCAAAACGGGTAGGGGGGTGGTGTCTCTCCCGAAACGAGGTGAATTCGCGCTACGGCTCTCGGCACTTGAGATTTTGCGGTGCAAAAGATTTTTCGTGAACATTCGAGGTATTCTATGGGACTTTTCGGAAAGATCAAAGAAGCGTTAAAAAAGACAAAGGAGAGCGTCTCCACAAAACTGCGTCAGCTCTTTCTCAAAAATAAGCTCGGCGACGCCTTTTACGACGAACTCGAAGAGATCCTCATCTCCTCGGACGTCGGCGTTGCGACCGCAGAGGACGTCATCGAGCAGGTCAAAGAGGAGGCGATCGGGAACAAGATCAAGGACGAACAGTTCGTCACCGACCTTCTCAAAGACATTTTGGAAGACACCCTCAACGAGGCGCCCGTGCCCGAGATCAAATACCCTTGCGTGATGATGTTCGTCGGCGTGAACGGCGTGGGAAAGACGACGACGATCGGAAAGGTCGCAAATTGGTTTGTACGTCAGCATAAATCCGTGACGGTGGCGGCGGCGGACACCTTCCGCGCGGCGGCGATCGACCAGCTCAACGTCTGGGCGGACCGCGCCAAAGTCAAGATCGTCAAGCACGAAGAGGGGAGCGATCCCTCGGCAGTCGTGTTCGACGCACTCTCTTCCGTGAAGGCGAAGGGGACGGACGTCCTTCTCATCGATACGGCGGGAAGGCTTCACGTCAAAGAAAATCTCATGAAAGAACTCGAAAAGATGGACCGCGTGGTGAAGCGGGAGTTTCCCGAGGCGACGTTCTATAAATTGTTGGTGCTCGACGCGACCACGGGGCAGAACGCCGTCAACCAAGCGCGGGTATTCGACGAGGCGGTGGAGCTCGACGGCATCGTCCTCACCAAGCTCGACGGCACGGCAAAGGGGGGCTTTGTGTTCTCCCTCTGCGGCGAACTCAATATCCCCGTCGTCTTCGCTGGCGTGGGCGAAAAGATCGACGATCTGGAACTCTTCGACGCCGAACAATTCGTCGAAGGCTTCTTCTGATCTCTCTCGATATGCCCCCTCCTTAGGAAGGGGATTAAGGGGGAAGACAATCATCATTCAAAAAGGAGAATTCTTATGAAACTTTTCAAGAACTACAAATGGCGCGTCGATATGCTCGGGGTATTGCTCTTCGCCCTTCTCATCCTGCCGAACATCGTGTATTGGTGCATTCCCGAATTCCGCGATCTCAACGGAAATCTCGGGCTGAACATTTTCTGCAATATTTTGGAAATCCTCGGCGTCGCGGCAATGATCGCCTTGGCGCGTGCGGACAAGTCCTCGCCCTTCACCTTCTTTTCCTTCACGGGGACATTCACGTGGCTGTTCTTGCTTCTGGATTATCTCGCATGGATCTTCTTTTTCTGCGGATTCGACAATATCGCAGTCGTCCTCTTCCTCGCGATCTGTCCCTGCGTGAGCCTCATATCCTATCAGGCGGGCAGGAAGAATTATGTCGCGCTCGTGCCGACGGTGGCGTTCGCCTTCTTCCACATCATCAATATCGCCGTATTCGTACTTTGAAAAATTTGTGCCTGTCAAGTAAAAACGCTTGACAGGCATACTTTTTTTTGCTAAAATAAGAGGGTGTCAAGCAGAACACCTTGACAGGCAGACCGTATGAAGGATTTGAAGTATCTACAACTTCTCGATTGCTATGGCGGGCTTCTCACCGAAAACCAGCGGGAGCTGTGCGAGATGTACTACATGCTCGATCTGTCCCTCTCGGAGATCGCCGAGCAGAAGGGCACGAGCCGCCAGAACATTTCGGAGACGCTCAAAAAGTGCAGAGAGCTTCTCGATTTCTACGAAGAAAAGCTCCACCACAACGAGCAAAGCCAAAAGTATTCGCTCGAGGTCTCCTTCATGATGACGGAAGTCCTCGGCGCGCTCGAAAAATTCAAGCAATTTCATCCCGAATATACGCGGGATATGGACGAGATCATAAATATGGTCACAGTCGGGGAAGAGACAGACCTCGACGAGGAGAACTAAATGGCGCTGTTTGCCTCGCTCTCCGAGCGGCTCAATCACATCTTCAGTAAGCTCACCAAGCGCGGAAAGCTCACCGAGCTCGAGATCCGTACCGCCATGCGGGAAGTGCGCATCGCCCTTCTCGAAGCGGACGTGAATATCCGCGTCGCCAAGGACTTTATCGCTACCGTCTCCGAAAAGGCGGTGGGGCAGGAAGTTTTGCAGTCCTTGAATCCCGCCCAGCAGGTCATCAAGATCGTCAACGACGAGCTCATCGCCCTCATGGGGGCGGGGAATTCCAAGCTCGAAGTTTCTCCCAAACCGCCCACGGTCATCATGATGTGCGGGCTTCAGGGCGCGGGAAAGACTACGATGTGCGCAAAGCTCGCTGTGCTCCTCAAAAAACAGGGGAAGAAGCCCCTGCTCGTCGCTTGCGACATCTACCGTCCCGCGGCGATCGACCAACTCAAAGTCGTCGGCGGAAAGGCGGGCGCGGAAGTGTTCGAAAAGGGCACGCAAGCTCCCCCCAAGACCGCGCGGCAGGCGGTGGAGTACGCAGAGCGCATGGGGTTCGATACCGTTATCGTCGATACCGCGGGGCGGCTTCACATCGATGAAAGGCTCATGCAGGAGCTCGAAGAGATCAAAAAAGAGGTAACGGTACACGAAATTCTGCTCACAGTGGACGCCATGACGGGGCAGGACGCCGTGAACGTCGCCGAGACGTTCAATTCCCGCCTCAATGTGACGGGCGTGATCTTGACCAAGCTCGACGGCGATACCCGCGGCGGCGCGTGCCTCTCCATCAAGGCGGTGACGGGCAAGCCCATAAAATTCATCGGCGTGGGGGAGAAGATCACCGACCTCGAGCCCTTCTATCCCGACCGTATGGCTTCCCGTATCCTCGGCATGGGAGACGTCCTCTCCCTCATCGAGAGGGCGCAGGAGGCTGTTTCCGAACAGCAGGCGAAGGAATTGGAGCGCAAGATGCGAGAAAATTCCTTTACCCTTACCGACTATCTCGCCCAATTCGAGACCCTCAAAAAGATGGGGGGCGCGGGAGCGCTCATGAACATGCTTCCCGGCGCAGGAAAACTGAAGATCAAGGAGGGGGATGTCGACGAAAAGCGGATCGAGCGGATCAAGGCGATCATTCTCTCCATGACGGGAAAGGAGCGGGATAACCCGCAGATCATCAATTATTCCCGCAAAAAGCGGATAGCCGCAGGCTCGGGAACGAGCATACAGGATATCAACCAACTCCTCAAGCAATTCGAGCAGACCAAAGAGCTGATGAAGCGCATGAAGGGCGGAAAGGGGAAAATGAGAATGCCGTTTTGAGTGTTTCGCACATTTCTTTGCTCACTCCACCCCGTCCACCGACACGTCATCCCGAGCGTAGCGAAGCGAAGTCGAGGGATCTCGTTCTAAGAGCAAACTGCGGGGTGTCGTTCGAAAAGAAATGTGCGAGGGGTTAAGTTGTCTGCTCCGCACTCACTATCTGCCCGCCCGATAACTGCTTCGTAAAAACGAAAAGCCGTAAGAATGCGGCAAATTGAGTGCGCTGCCGCAGGGAAACCCTGCTCCGCGCAGTAATGCGAATGGTTTCGCACATTTCTTTGCTCACTCCACCCCGTCCACCGACACGTCATCCCGAGCGTAGCGAAGCGAAGTCGAGGGATCTCGTTCTAAGAGCAAACTGCGGGGTGTCGTTTCGAAAAGAAATGTGCGAGGGGTTAAGTGATTTGCTTCGTAAAAGCAATCTACCCGCCCGATAACGGCTTCGTAAAAACGGAAAGCGCGAGGTGTCGCGCAAATTGTGTCTCGCAGCGCAAAAGCGTGGTTTTGCTCGCGGAAGGAATTTGGGAACTCGCCCCACCCCCTTAGTCCCCCTCCCACGGAGGGGGCGGAAAGCCCTCTCCTTAGGAGAGGATGCCCCTTCAGGGGCGGGTGTGGTGTCCCAAAACCACCTCAGTCACCTACGGACAGCTTCTCCTAAAGAGAAGCCGAGCCGAACTAAGAGCATCAAATTAAAATCTGAAATTTATTTGGAGGTATATTACCATGGTAAAAATGAGACTGGTGAGAATGGGCGATAAAAAATCCCCCGTCTACCGCATTGTGGTCGTGGACGCGAGAAAAGCGGCGACCGGCGAGTACATCGACAAGGTGGGTTTCTACGATCCCAAGTCCACTCCCGTGACATTGACGGTGGACGTCGAAAAGGCCAAGGATTGGCTCGCCAAGGGCGTTCAGCCCACCGAGACCGTCAAGTCTTTGCTCGTAAAGACAGGCGCGCTCGAAAAGTCCGAGAAGCTCTCTCCCGCCAAAACCAAGGGCAAGAAAAAGAAGAAGTAATTAAGTTCACAAATTTTTCCTGACGGAAAAATTTCGTGAGGAAACTTGCTTTGCTGCCTTAACCTACTTGTCCTCTCGTTCGTTTCAAAGGACAATAAGGCAAAAGTAATTGCCAAATTGGGTCGCCTACGGCGGAAGTGAATTCCGCCTAAGGCACATAATTGGGAATAGTCCACAAATTTTGTCGTTCCGACAAAATTTCGTGAGGGGGTTAAGTTGTCTGCTTCGTAGCTGCAATCTGCCCGCCCGATAGCTGCTTCGTAAAAACAAAAAGCCGCAGGTGTGCGGCAAATTGTGTGCGCTGCCGCAGGGAAACCCTGCTTCGCGCAGTGATGAAAGGAAAGAACCCCCACCTGTCATGGCTACGCCATGCCACCCGCCCCCTTGGAAAGGGGGCAGGTCTAAGGCCTACCCCCTACGGGGTGGGAGGAGCCTCCCATTCTCTCTTTGAGAGGGTATAGATCGTAAAGGAGTAATATTATGTTGGATTTGATCAAGTATATCGTGGAAACCTTTGCAGAGGACAAAGAGCACATCTCCTATGAAGTGGAAGAGACGGAGGAGAGCATCAACGTCACCGTGCTCCTTTCCGATTCCGACATGGGAAAAGTCATCGGGAAGCAGGGCAAGATCGCCAAGGCGCTTCGCACCCTCGTCCGCTGCAAGACTCCCCGCGAAAGCAAGAAGTATAACATCGAGATCAAAGAACGGGAAGAGTGAATCGTTCCCGTCCGTTGCTTTTCGGCCTTTCCCATAACGAGAAAGCGCACTT
Source organism: uncultured Clostridia bacterium (assembly GCA_947629575.1). Classification (GTDB taxonomy): domain Bacteria; phylum Bacillota; class Clostridia; order Christensenellales; family Borkfalkiaceae; genus Gallimonas. Next base: position 175,104 of record CANREF010000001.1, read on the forward strand.
TTGCGGTGCGCTTTTTTTGTGCGAAAAAGTTGCGCTTGAAAGTGCGCTCAGGAGACTTTTCCGCTGCGGCGGCGTCTTCCGAAGAAGCGGGCAAAGATCGCCTTTAAGTCCATGAGCCGAAGCGCCGTGAAGAGAAGGATCTCCGCTCCGCCGATAACTGCGATCGTGAGTGCAAGCGCGGGAATGTGGCTGAAATAGGTCACCAAGAATGCGCGCACAAAATATCCCAGCCCGATGGCGGGCAGAACCGCCGCGGCGAGCTTGAGGAAATATTTCCATGAACCAAGCCCGCCCGTTTTCTTTTTCAGCAGGGCAAGAGAGCATCCCGCGGAGATGGTGTAATCGCACGCCATTCCCACGCAGAGAGCGCCGCTGCCCAAGTATTTGGGCAAGAACCATACGCACAGAAGCATCGCTCCCGCACCGCACAAAAAGAAGAGCAGGGTCTGTTTTTCGCAGCCGAGGGAATTGAGGATGCTCGTCGAGATCATCGTCAGGCTCATGGGAAGGAGCAGGAGCGCGCAGGCGGAGATGAGCCTTCCGCTGGAGGCGTTTGAATAGAGCATGGCGCCCACGTCCCCGCCGCATACGACGAAGAAGGGGATGAGGATGCCCGCGATGAGCAGGGTCGCGTTCAGCGCCCGTTCCACGAGGGCGGAGAGTTTTTCAAGTTCTTTTTTGTAGTAACATTCGCTCAATTCCGGCACAAGGACCAGGGCGATAGAGCCGATGAGGGTAGAGGGGATCATGAGCACGGGCATCACCATTCCGTAAACGATGCCGTATTCGCTCATGGCGTGCGCCGAGGAAACTCCCGCCGCCATGAGCCGCATGGGAAAGAGCACCGAGATAAAAGAATTCACAAGCGAGGAGGAAGTCCGCATCGCCGTGACGGGAAGGGAAGACTTCAGAAGGGGAAGGAATTCCCCGCGCGGCGAGCGCAATTTCCCACCCCGTATGAAGAAATAGATGAGTGCGATCGTAAAGGAGCACAGATAGGAGATGAGCACGGCGAGCGCGGCGAGCTTGATATCCGCGACCTTCGTATCGAGCCCGAGGAGCAGAAATACGCCCACCCCGATCATGACGATCTCCTCGATGAGTTCCACGAGAGAGTAGACAAAGAAGCGCTTATTTCCCCAAAAGCAGCCGCGCAGGATGGAATACACCGACGTAAAGGACAATCCGAGAATGAGGATATAAAAGAGATCTGCGCAGCGGGGGTCGGAAAAGACGCGCGAAAAGGGCGCTTTGAGAAGGAAGAGCAGAAGAGTGACGGGCACACTCGCAAAGAGAGTGAGAAGGATCGCCGCGCTTGTCGCCGCCTGCTCCCGTCTCCGTTCGCCGCGCGCACGGTGTTTACTGATGATGCGGGAAAGGGTGATGGGAAGCCCGCTCGAGGTGATGGTGAGGAAGACCGCAAAGACGGTGAGCGAGACCTGATAGACCCCCAGCCCCTCAGGGCCGAGGATGCGGGAGAGGATGATGCGATAGAGAAAGCCGAGGCAGTGCTCGAGTGCGGAAAAGATCGTGACGACAAAGGCGGTGCGGTACAAGTTCATGCCTTATTTTATTAGCGACGGGTACTCTTTTATGTACCGTTCGCATAGAATGAGGACATGGAATTGCAATTACGGGAGACAGGCTTATACCGTGTGAAGAAGGGGCAGAGGCTGAAAGACATCGCAAGCGCTTTCCGCATTCCGCCCCGTGTGCTGGCGAGCCGCAACGGTCTGAAAGAAGAGCCCCGCGAGGGAGCTCTTCTGAAGATCCCCTCCGAGAGGCGAGACCTGTACACCGTGCGGGGAGGGGAGAGCAAGACGCTGCTCTGCGGCTCTTCGGAAAATTTCGAGGAGCGCAACTGCACCAAATGGCTCTATCCCGGGCAAATCGTGTGGCTGTAACAAGTGCCGCTCCGCCCTCCGAGAACCTCGGAGGGCGGAGCGGCTTTTCATATACTCTTCAAAAAGTCCAGCAGGAGCTGTCTCTGCTTCGGAGTGAGTTTTGCGCTTACATCGGAGAGGGTCTCCTGCTCCTCCGCGACATTGAAAAATTCCGACAAGGTGACGCCCAAACCGTCGCAGACAAGCCCGAGCTGCCCGACGGTGATATCCTGCTGCCCGAGTTCCACCCGCCTCAGATGCGTTTGCGAAACGCCTGCCCATTCCGCGAGCCCATTCTGCGTGAATCCGGCACGCTCCCGCAGCTCCCTGATCCGTTGCCCTACTTCCATTGCCTTTCCTCGAAAAATAGTCTTATAGAAATAATTTTACACAAAAAACAGAAAATAATTAGTTTTATAAGATTGCGAAATTATTCTTATAGTGCTATAATATATGTACTATAAGACTAAAGGAGAACAGCCGATGAACAAATGCCAAAAATGTCAAACGGAATTTGAGGGAAAGTTTTGCCCCAATTGCGGCGCCAAGTGGGAGCAGACTTGCCCCAAATGCGGGAAAACCGTATTGCCGTCAGCGAAATTTTGCGTCTATTGCGGTCAACTCTTGGCGCAGACGCCCTCCGCACCTGCGCCGATGCCCGCTCCCGCACCTGTACCTAAACCTGTACCTTTATCCGTTTCCATGCCCGAGCCTGCGCCCGAACCTGTGCCCGAACCTGTGCCCGAATCTGCGCCTGAACCTGCGCCTGAACCCGTACCCGAACCTGTTCCTGCGCCTGCTTCCGCACCTGCTTACGTGGCGCCTGCGCCTATAGCCGGGAGCGCGGCGGCTTCCGAGAGCCGCGATCGCAAGAGAAGAGAGATCGTAGCGGCGGTGATGCGCTATCTTCCCGGGGGACTTTTGCTCCTGTTCTCCTTGCTCTTGTGGGCGTTTTACGCCGCTCCCGTGTTCAAAGTGCAGGACCTTTTGGGGACGATCGAGGGAAACGTATATCAGATCTACGGCGAAAGAATGCTGTCCGAATTCCACGGGGCAATTCTCACGCTCTATGTTTTTACGCCGCTCGCTACCGTTGCCGGAGCTGTATCCCTCTTCCTCGCCTACAAAGGAAGGAGACTGCTTCCGTCGATCCTGACGTTGGTGTTCTATCTCCACTTTTTCTCGCTCGGGATCGCGCTCGCGGTGATCGACGGCAAATATTTAAGCGTGGGGGCTTGTCCCATTCTGATCATCCTTTTTTCGTGCCTGTTTGCCGCGATAAATATCGTCGCTTTTGTGCTCGAATGGAAGCTGCAGCTCCCGTCGGCAAAGGAAGGGGAGGGGATAGCGATCGAATATGAGCAGGAGCTTCCCCCCGTTTTGCCGCAGCCTGTGAAAAGGCCGATCAAGCCCACCTTTTCGGGGAGGGACTGCCTCAACGACGATGAACGGACGGAATTCGTCAAACGGGTAGACCGTCATGTGCAAAACAAGCGTATCCTTGCCTGTCTGCTGTGGCTTCCCCTTTTGATCGGGGGATTGTGTGAGCTCATTGGTGGAGCGATGGAAAACTGGTACATCGGATACCACACGATGTACACGATGTCTATAATCGAAATTAGTTGTTCGGGACTTGTCATTGTCGTTGCGCCCATCGTGTGCCGCTGCATACACGTCAAGGGTTGGCATCCCGAGAAGGTCTACCGCCGCGGCGGCAGTATCATGACCCTCGTATTCGCCGCGAGCATGATCTTGGAATCTCTCATATCTCTTGCGACAATTTTTGGCGAAGCCGGGGGATCTATAAACTTCGAGTTCTCGTTATGGACTTCCGTCGTTTTCTTCCTTTTGATCCTTCTTTTGATCCTTTTTGTCGTGATCTTCGAGAGCATCACGCTCCATAAGGGAGGAAAACTTTCAAAGATGCTCTGCGGCGCCGGTCGTCCCATAAAAAATCCCGACCTTTACATGCAGTTCAACCGCGAGTGGAGCGCATATGCCGTGCAGCGCGCGGCCTATAAAAAATATCGCCGCGATCTGACCGCTTACCGCTATTCCACGCCCAAGGAAGAGAGACAAAAGATCCCCAGGCAGACGCCCTTCGCATGGATGTGGATCATGACCCACAAGATCGCCGTGAGCGCCATGGCGCTTGTGCTCGTTGCCGTTGTCGTTTTTGCAAGCGTCTTCGCCACGAAAGATTGGCGTTTCACCCTCGGGACGGTGAGTTCGGTTCGGTTGGGATACTCCGGTTGGAACGTGCAAGATGTGCTCGGAGATCCCGACAATATCGTCGGGAACGTTTGGTATTATTACGACGATCGGGCGGGAGAAATGCAAAGAAAGATGGGGGAACTTTCCGCCAAAATGGAAAGCGTCACCTCTCCGTCCGAATTGAATGAGCTGATGGAGGAGTATAACTCTCTCGAAAGACAGTTGGAACAGATGGAGTTCAAGGCGATCGTAATCACTTTCCAACAGGACGAATACGATTCCACGGTCTCCTCGGTGCTCTTCAACACGAAGATGAAGGCGATCCCCGGGAAGAAAGAGGTGGTCGGCGTGACGATTTATCCAGATTATTTATGGTCCGGGTGGAACAGTGACGATCTTCGGAAGATACGGTATGAGATCGAATATGCGGACGGAAGCTATCAATCGGCATATCTCTCCCCCTCGGTGCTCTCCCAAGCCGTTGAGAGCGCGAATGGGGATTATACGATCTCTTGGTCCGATCAATACGGCGACTACAGCGCAACTTTGCGCAATTACCATTGAGTTCGACAAATAATAACCGCCCCCGCCGCCCATATGGGCGGCGGGGGCGGTAGCGACAGGAGTACTTCGCGCTTCGCGCTCGTGCTCTTTTGTCATTTCGAGCGGAACGAAGTGAAGTCGAGAAATCTCAAAAAAGGGTGGGGATGTCTCGACTGCGCTCGACATGACATTAAAACTCGACATGACAGTAAATTCGGCGCGCCCCAACTGAGGCGGGGATGTGTGTCCGACAGGAGTACTTCGCGCTTCGCGCTCGTGCCGCCCTTAGTAGCGCAAATAGAAGCCTCGGGCGGTCGAACCTACGGTTCGCCTCCTGCCGTAATATTCAAATCCCCGCATGCCCAAACGGGCATGCGGGGATTTGGTGTGTCCGACAGGAGTCGAACCTGCGGCCTCAAGCTCCGGAGGCTTGCGCTCTATCCAACTGAGCTACGGGCACATCTTTCATTGTTTTTCCATTATAGCACATTCTTCGGAAAAATGCTTTATATTTTTGCGGAAATATGGTAAAATAAAGAAAAATTTTCGAGGGGACGGATATGACGCAGAAAACGGTCGTTGTGGGAATGAGCGGAGGAGTGGACAGCTCCGTTTGCGCATATCTTCTCAAGGAACAGGGCTATCGCGTTGTGGGGCTCTTCATGAAGAATTGGGAGGAGGACGACGCGGGCGGCGCTTGCAGCGCGGAGGAGGACTTTGAAGACGTCAAACGGGTATGCGGTTTGATTGATATTCCCTACTACTCCGTCAATTTCGCAAAGGAATACATGGAGCGCGTCTTTTCTCACTTCCTCGCCGAATACCGCGCGGGCAGAACGCCCAACCCCGACGTTTTGTGCAACAGGGAGATAAAATTCGGGCCTTTCAAAGAATACGCGAGAGCGCTCGGGGCGGACCTCATCGCCACAGGGCATTACTGCGGGATCTCTCACGAAAGGGGCGTCCACCGCCTTCTGAAGGCAAAGGACAAGGAGAAGGATCAGACCTACTTTTTGAACCAGCTCACCCAGCCCCAGCTCGAGGGGGTGCTCTTCCCGCTTGCAGACCTCACCAAGGACGAAGTGCGCCAAATCGCACAACGGGTGGGACTTTCCACGGCGGAGAAAAAGGATTCCACGGGGATCTGCTTCATCGGAGAGCGCAACTTCCGCAAGTTTTTGCAGAGCTATCTGCCCGCCCGCCCCGGGAAGATCCTCTCGCTTTTTGGAGAGGAAGTCGGCGAACATATCGGGCTCATGTACTACACTTTGGGACAGCGGCGGGGGCTCGATCTCGGCGGCAAAAAGGGGGAAGAGGGCAGGTGGTTCGTGGTGAAAAAGGACCTCGCCCGAAACATTCTCTTCGTCTCCCACGGCGATGAGACGCCGCTCTATTCCCATTCCTGCACGGTGGAAGGGATGAACTTTATCCCCTTCCCGTCCGCAGAGACCGAATTCGACTGCTTCGCCAAGTTCCGCTACCGCCAGAGCGAACAGGCGGTGCATGTGATCAAAAAAACCGATACGTCTATTGAAATTTTGTACAAAGAACCGCAACGGGCGGTCACGGAAGGGCAATATGCCGTGCTCTACGACGAGGCGCAGTGCCTCGGCGGGGGAGTGATCACGGGGACGGATCTGAAATGACGGATGAAATTTTTCGCTACAAGACGCCCGATTTTTCCAAACTTTCGGGCTATGGCTTCGAGGAAGAGGAAGGAGAGTACGTCTACCGCACGGAGATCTTTGAGGGTCAGTTCGCGCTCACGGTGCGCATCGCAAGGGACGGGACTTTGAAGACGGAGCTTTTGGACGTGCTCACCGAAGAGCCCTATACGCTCCACCTTGTGGAAGATGCGGCGGGGGAATTCGTCGGACGGGTGCGCGCCGAATTCGAAGAGCGGCTCAAGGACATCGCCGCAAAATGCTTCGAAAGGGAAGTCTTCAAAGGCGCTCTCACAAAGCGGCTCATCGCATATGTGCGCGAAAAATACGGCGACGAGCCCGAATATCTTTGGGAGAAATTCCCCGACAACGCGATCTGGCGCAGGAAGGACAATCAAAAATGGTACGGCGCGGTGCTTACGGTGGCGAGGCAAAAACTCGGCATGGCGGGGGAGGGGAGCGTGGAAGTCCTCGACGTGCGCGCCGACCCCACGCAGATCGCGCTCATCGTGGACGGGGTGAAGACTTTTCCCGGCTATCATATGAACAAGAAGCATTGGATCAGCCTCCCCCTCGACGGGAGCATCCCTTTTGGGGATGTGACCCTCTTTTTGGAGGAAAGTTTTGAGATCGCGGGAGAACGTTAAGGTATAAAATCCTTTCAAAGCGGCAATAACCTCTGCAAAATTTTGCGGAGGTTTTTTATGAAAAAGGCAATCGTGGTCCTTTTGCTGATCGCGTCGATCGCGGGGATCGTGTTCGCATTCGGCGGAAATCAAAAGGAAAGTACGGAGACGTCCTATCTGCGGGTACATATCCGCGCCGATTCCAACGAAGAGGCCGCGCAGGCGGTGAAGTACAAGGTGCGCGATCGGGTGGTGGAGTTCCTCACGCCCCTCGTCGCGGAGTGCGAGAGCAAGGAAGAGGCGATGGAGGCGATTGGGAAAAAGCTCGGCGAGATCGAGGCGGCCGCCGACGAGGTTTTGCGCCGCGGAGGGTTTTCCTATGGGACAAAGGCGAGCCTAAGAAAGGAACAATTCCCCACACGGGTGTATGAAAACGTCACTCTCGAGGCGGGCGTGTACGACGCACTCATTTTGGAGCTCGGCTCGGGAAAGGGGGATAACTGGTGGTGCGTGGTGTATCCGCCGCTGTGTTTTACGGGCGGGAACGGGAACATCGTTTACAAGAGCAAGATCGCCGAGATCATCAAAAAGTTTTTCGGGGATCAAAAGAAGAAGGGTTGATTTTCCGATAAAATTATGATATACTCAAGGAGACAAAGGAGAAACATATGGAAAACGGCGAACAGAAAGAACAGGGCGTTATTTATATCCTGACCAATCCCTCCTTCCCCGACTATGTGAAGATCGGATATGCGGACGACCTTGGAAAGCGGCTTTTACAGCTCAACCGCAGCGAATGTGTGCCCTTCGCCTTTCGCGCGTATGCGACTTACGGCGTGTCGTCCCGCCTTTCCGATATCGAGCTGCATAAGATCATCGACAACTTAAATCCCAACTTGCGGGCGATCGAAAATTTCGAGGGCAAGAAACGGGTGCGGGAGTTTTACGCCATGAGCGCGGAGGACGCCTATGCCCTTCTCGAGGGGATCGCGAAGATCACGGGGAGCGTGAAGCGGCTGAAGAAGATCGCGCCGAACAAGGCGGAACGGGAAGCGGAGGAGCTCGCCGAAGAGATCGAGACGGAGAGCCACGAGCGGAGAGAAAATTTCTCCTTTGAAAAGTGCGGCATTCCCGTCGGCGCGGAACTCACGTTTGTGCAGGATTCGTCTATTCGCTGCACCGTTGCCGATGAGCGCAGGGTCTCCTATCAGGGGCAGATCTATTCGATGAGCGGGCTTGCAAAGAAACTGCTCGGGAGAAAATCCGCCGTGCACGGGACGTTGCACTTTACTTACGAAGGCGAACTTCTCACCGATCGGAGAAACCGCCTCGAGCGTGAAACCAAAGAAAGCAAATAGAGTTTTTTGATTGAAAACCGAAATGCGCCGCCGTTGCATTTGCAACGGCGGCGCATTTACATTTTTGATTCAAAACCCCTCAGTCACTCACGTTGTTCGTGACAGCTCTCCTACAGGGGCGCCGAGGGGCGTCGGACTTCGTTCCTCGGGATTCTTCGCTACGCTCAGAATGACGCGGGAAGCCAAGGGCGCCCACCCTACCCCCCTCCAATGGAGGGGGTGGCACGAACGCAGTGAGTGACGGGGGGTGGGTAAAGTTCTCCCAATTATGTGCCTTAGGCGGAATTGACTTCCGCCGTGGGCGACACAATTTGGCAATTACTTTTGCCTTGTTGTCCAAGCCGAGCGAATGAGAGGAATATCCTGTTGATGTAGGGGGAAGGTTTCCTCGCGGCGTTAATTTTCGACTGACACCCCTTCCGTCACGCGCTTTGCGCGCGACACCCACCCCTCAAGGGGTGGGCAAGGGGGCAAGGCGAAAAGAAATGCCGCGAATTAAATTTTACTATACCCATACGAATTGACGAGAGCGTCGATCTTGATCCCTGCGCGGCAGTACGGGCATTCGCTCGCGGGGAAAGAACTGTATCCGTGAATGTCCTCTACCCCGAAGAGGCGCACGACGGGGATGTTCTTGAAGGAGAAATTCCCCCCGAATACCGCCGCTGCGCCCACTGTTTCCCCGCCGTAATAGCGAATCCCTTCGAGCGCGCTCGCAAGCGTAAGACCCGTCGTCGCGGTCGCCGTCAAAAGGAGCACCCGTCTGTTCTTGACATAGGGAGAGAGATTGTCCCTGAGGATCATCATGTCCCCCGTCACTTCGGGGGAGACGACGGCGATGTCCGCTCCCGCGTTGATGCCGCCCGCCGCAAGCTCTTCTGCCAAGAACGCGCCGATCATCTTGGTGCGCTCCAAAGTAATGATCGTGTCGATGGGAGTGCCGCCGAAGTTTTCGGCAAAGAGTTTTGCCGCCGCCCGCGCCATGTTCATCTCCGATTTCACCGCCGTCATGTCGATGCAGTGGCTGACGTGCGAATGCTGCGTTGCGAAGTGTCCTTCCATCACACGGATGGCAACGCTCTTGTTTCTCTTCGATCTGAGCTCAATGCCTCTTGTTTCCATATTTCCCCTTTTCGGTCGATATTTTCCATTATTTTAATACATTTTCCCCGCAATGTAAAGGGGGGAAGGGAAAAATTTTGCGAAAATCAAAGGAAATTTTGACCAAAAGCGTTTAGACCTCGGCAAAAGACATTATATTAGGTATGGAAACAAGCCAAGCGGCGAAAGAGACGGAGAACACCGTGGAAAAGAAAAAGAAAAAAGAAGAACAGGAAACCGCCGAGAGCCCCGAACAGACCGTCGTTCCCCCCGCAGAGCCCCCCCGCAAAGAGGAGACAAGCCGGGAAGAGAGCGACAAGGACCGCGGCGAACTCGACCGCCTGAAGGCGGAGGCGGAAGATCTCAAGCGCAAATGGTATTCCGTGACCGCGGAGTACGAAAATTACCGCAAGAGAACGGCGAACCTTTCCGCCTTGCGCTATGCGGAGGGCAGAGCGGACGTCGTTTGTAAACTTTTCCCCATTGCCGATAACCTCGGACGGGCGATCGAGAGCTGTGCCGACGAGGGGACGAAGAAGGGGATCGCGATGGTGATCGCAAGTTTCGAAAATCTCCTCAAAGAGGAGAAGATCGAGACGATCGACCCCCTCGGCAAGGAGTTCGACGCGGAGGAGTGCGAGGCGATCATGGCGGTCGATCCCGCCGAGGGCGAGACGAGCGGCGTCGTGAAGCAGGTATACCGTAAAGGCTACAAGCAGAACGGGAAAGTTCTTCGCTATGCGCAAGTCGTCGTGGTAAAGTAAGGCCGCAGATATGCGGCGCGATCCATTGTCGCGCTACGTTTTTCTCGGTCACGTACCGCAAAAGTACGCTCCCTTCAAAAAGCCTCGCGCTCCTCGGCTTGCTTGCATCTTTGCGGTCTTGACGAGCTGACAGCCGCAGATATGCGGCGCGATCCATTGTCGCGCTACGTTTTTCTCGGTCAGAGATTTCTCCACTCGCTTCGCTCGGTCGAAATGACAATGAGTGGCTGAGGTGGTATTCTTGCCGTCTCCGCGAAGCGGGGGAAAGTGGCGAACGCAGTGAGCTCCGCAAAAGGAAAGTGCTTCGCTATGCGAAAGTCGTAACTTCTAAAAAAATTTTGTGAATTATAAAGAGAGGAAAATAATATGTCTAAAACGATCGGTATTGATTTGGGAACTACCAACTCTTGCGTGGCGGTCATGGAGGGCGGCGAGCCCGTAGTCATCGCCAATGCGGAAGGCAGCAGAACGACGCCCTCGGTTGTGGCGTTCCAGAAGGACGGCTCCCGCGTCGTCGGGCAGGTGGCGAAGCGTCAGGCGGTCGCCAACCCCGACAAGACGGTCAGCTCTATAAAGCGCAAGATGGGGTCGGATTATAAAGTAAAGATCGACGATAAGTCCTATTCCCCGCAGGAGATCTCCGCCATGATTCTGAGCAAGCTCAAGGCGGACGCGGAGGCGTATCTCGGCGGGAAGGTGACGGACGCGGTGATCACCTGCCCCGCTTACTTCACCGACGCTCAGCGGCAGGCGACCAAGGACGCGGGCAAGATCGCGGGGCTCAACGTGCTTCGTATCATCAACGAACCCACGGCGGCGGCTCTTTCCTACGGACTCGACAAGGAGAAGGAAAACTCCAAGGTCATGATCTACGACTTGGGCGGCGGCACGTTCGACGTCTCCATTCTCGAGATCTCGGACGGCGTGTTTGAAGTGCTCGCGACGAACGGCAACAACATGCTCGGCGGCGACGACTTCGATAAACGCCTCATGGACTACATGGTGGAGGAGTTCAAGAAGAGCCACGGCGTCGATCTTTCCAAGGACAAGATGGCGATGCAGCGTCTCAAGGAGGCGGCGGAGAAAGCCAAGATCGAGCTCTCGGGCATGACTTCGACTTCCGTCTCCCTTCCCTTCATCTCCATGACGGAGGCGGGGCCCGCTCACCTCGAGCTCGACATCACCCGTCAGAAGTTCGAAGCGCTCATCTCCGACCTCGTTGAAAAGACAGCCGAGCCCATGCGCCTTGCGATGAAGGACGCGGGACTTTCTTACAGCGACATCAATAAGGTCATCCTCGTCGGCGGTTCTACCCGCGTTCCCGCCGTCATCGAAAAGGTCAAGCAGATCACGGGCAAAGAGCCCTTCAAGGGGATCAACCCCGACGAATGCGTCGCGGTCGGCGCTGCCATTCAGGGCGGCGTGCTCTCGGGCGAAGTGAAGGACGTGCTCCTTCTCGACGTCATGCCCCTTTCCCTCGGCATCGAGACCCTCGGCGGCGTGTTCACCCGTCTCATCGACAGGAATACCACCATTCCCACCCATAAGTCGCAGGTGTTCTCCACGGCGGCGGACAACCAGACGAGCGTGGAGATCCACGTTCTCCAAGGCGAGCGCGAATTCTGCCGCGACAACAAGACGATGGGTAAGTTCATGCTCACGGGCATCGCTCCCGCGCCCCGCGGCATTCCGCAGATCGAAGTCACCTTCGACGTGGACGCGAACGGCATCGTGCACGTGGAGGCGAAGGATCTCGGCACGGGCAAGAGCACGGACATCACGATCACCTCTTCCACCAATCTCTCCGAGGAGGAGATCGACAAGGCGGTGAAAGACGCGGAGCGCTATGCCGAAGAGGACAAGAAGCGCAAGGACAAGGTGGAGGCGCGGAACAAGCTCGACGGGCTCATCTTCTCCATTGAGCAGACGGTGAAGGAGAGCGGCGATAAGCTCACCGACGACGACAAGGCGACCCTCAATTCCGCCGTGGAAGAGGCGAAAAAAGAGCTCGACTGCGACGACGAAGAGCGCTACAAGGCGGCATTCGACGAACTGTCGAACAAAGTGCAGCCCGTCTTTGCGAAGCTGTACCAGCAGGCGCAGCAGCCCGGGCAGAGCCCTCAGGGCGGCGATAACCCCGGTGACGAGGAGTTCCACCAGTAAACGTTCGCCGAACATAACGGTATAACCGTTTCAGGGAGAAATTCCGCCCGCCCGCGCGTTGAGCGCGGGCGGGCGAGGCAATTTTTTGTTTTATGGCTGACAAGAAAAATTATTACGAGATCCTCGGGGTCTCCAAGACCGCAAGCGAGGATGAGATCAAATCGGCGTACAGGAAACTCGCCAAACAATATCATCCCGACCTTCACCCCGGCGACAAGGAAGCCGCGGAGAAGTTCAAAGAGGTGAATGAAGCGAACGAGGTCCTCTCGGATAAGCAGAAGCGCGCCGCCTACGACTATGAGCTCGAGCATCCCGGCATGGGAGGCATGGGCGGCTACGGCGCGGGGAGCGGCGGCTTCGGCGGAATGGGGGACTTCGGCGACTTCTTCAGTTCCATGTTCGGCTTCGGCGGAAGGACGGCGACCCACCGCGACGACTCGGGCGAGGATATCCAGCTCGAGATGAAGCTCTCCTTCATGGACGCCGCCAAGGGCTGCGTCAAGGAGTTGAGCTATTTCCGCAACGAATCCTGCCCCGCCTGCCGCGGTACGGGGGCGAAGGGGGGCACTGCCTTCAAGACCTGCTCCCGCTGCGGCGGAAGAGGCAGAGTGCAGATAAGGCAGAATACCCTCTTCGGCGCTATGATGACCGAAACCGTCTGCCCCGACTGCGGCGGAAGAGGGAAGACGATCATCGACAAATGTCCCGACTGCAAGGGCAAGGGTTCAATCCGAAGGGAGACAAAGATCACGATCAACATTCCCGCGGGCGTGGATACCAATTCCTATCTCACCAAGCGGGGCTACGGACAGGCGGGCGCGAACGGCGCGCCTGCGGGAGATCTCATCGTCGTGTTCCGCGTAGAGCCGCATAAGCTCTTCAAGCGGAAGAACATGGACCTCTATCTCGACCTTCCCATCCCCTTCACGGTGGCGGCGCTCGGCGGGACGGTGAAAGTCCCCGACATCAACGACACTTTCGACTATCAGATCCCCGAGGGAACGCAGTCGGGAACGGTGTTCCGTATCGGCGGAAAGGGGCTCAAAACGCGAAACGGTACGGGAAATCTGTACCTCACCGTGTTCGTGGAAGTGCCCACCCGCCTCACGCGGGAGCAGCGGAAAAGTCTGTCCGAATTCCCCCGCCCCGATCTGAAACAGTACGAAAAGTCCAAAAAATTCGCGGACAACGTTTCCGCCCTCTATGGCAAAGATCCGTATTAAAAAAACTCCCCGCGATCGGGGAGTTTTTCAGTAGTCCGTCCTTCCCGTGAGGAAGTCCAACGAAACGTTCAAATATTCGGCGAGCACACATGCCGTTGCCAGCTTCGGCGCTTTTCCCTTCGACCAATTGGTAAAATAGGAATCCTTGACCGCGGTGTCCCTTGTGACGCGATACCGCGTGACGCCCTGTTTTTTCATGACATTTCGCACTTGCTCGTAAAAGGGAGAAAGCGGACGCGGAGGAACGGGCTCGTCTTTTTCCGCCCCCGCCAAAAAGTCGAGGGAACAGCCGAACAGATCGGCAAGTCCGATCGCATGAGAAAGAGAGGGGAGCAATTCCCCGCGCAGCCATGCGCGTACCGAAAAAGCCGACACGTTCATCTCTTTTGCAACCGCCTCCGCCGTGAGCCCTCCGTCTGACATCAGCTCTCTGAGCCGTTGCGAAGTTTTCGACAAACAATACATAAACTTCCCCTTTTTCGACAAATATTATCCCTCATAAACCTCTGAAAAATCTTGCGCCAGAGGTTTATATGTGGTATACTATTTTCACAGGGCAACCGCGGTGCCCAATAAAGACAAGGAGAAAAACATGAAACAGGAAATGAACTTGATGCGAAAAGAAGCAAAAGCGGAAGGGGTGATCTCTTCGGGAGACATTCTAAAAGAGATTTTTGCGCTGATTCGGGATAATTTTGTCGGAAAAACAAAATGTTTCGATGATCGTATAACGCTTGATTTTCTAAACGGACAAAAATTTTCCATTATTCTCACAACTTGAACAGAGCGGAGTCCGATGTCGGACTCCGCTCTGTTTTTAGCTTACCAACTACTTATTTTGGCATAATGGGTCAAAAAATGAATGCCCACCCCCTTAGTCCCCCTCCAATGGAGGGGGTGGTGGGGGCGGAACGAAATGACGCGGGGGGGCGGACTTCGTTCCGCGGGATTCTTCGCTTCGCTCAGAATGACGCAGAGAGGGGTGGAATAACGCGGAGAGTGTTTGCTGCTCCCTCCAATGGAGGGGGTGGCGCGGGCGGAGCGGAATGACGCGGGGAAGATAAACAAGTGGAAGAGAAAAAATGTCCTTCGTAGGCTTGTCAAAAAAAGCGGAAGTGTGTTATAATATAGAGAGAATCGGAGAATCATCATGGAAGGCATAAAAGTAGAGGGTCTCACAAAGATCTATGGCAGCGGACAGCGCGCAGTCCGGGCGCTCAAGGGGGTCTCCTTTGAGATCGCGGCGGGGGAATTCACCGTCATTTTAGGCCCGAGCGGTTCGGGCAAGAGCACGCTCCTCAATGTCTTGGGCGGAATGGACCGTGCGGACGGGGGCACTGCGCTCGTTTTCGGAAAGGACATCACCGCCTTTTCCGCCCGCGAGCTCGTCTCCTATCGCCGCCGCGACATCGGCTTTGTCTTTCAATTTTACAATCTCATGGGAAACCTCACGGCGCGGGAGAACGTCGCCATTGCCCGTTGCAGCGGAAGCATGGAGGAGAGCGCCGCGCTCGAAAAGGTGGGGCTCTCGGAACGGGGAAACAACTTCCCGTCCCGCCTTTCGGGCGGGGAACAGCAGCGCGTCGCCATTGCCCGCGCCATTGTAAAAAAGCCCCGTCTTCTGCTCTGCGACGAGCCGACGGGCGCGCTCGATTCCAAGACGGGTCAGAAGATCATTGCCCTCTTGCGCGAACTCAAGCGCGATTACGGCACTACGGTGGTCGTCGTCACCCACAACGCCAAACTCGCACAGGTGGCGGATAAGGTCATCACCCTCTCCGACGGGAGCGTGCGGGAGGTCCGTATCAACGAAAATCCCATTGAGGCAGGTGAGGTCGAGTGGTAAACAGGCTCATGCTCAAGCTCATGCTGCGCGAGCTCTTTCACAACTGGTTCCAATATCTTTCCATGCTCGTGATCACCGCCCTCGCCGTCACCCTGTTTTTGGGCTTCATTTCGAACACCAAGACATTGCAGGTGCGGTCGGAAAAATATCTCGAGCAGTCCGAACTTGCCGATCTCATCGTGCAGGCAACAGCCTTCGACGAGGAGGACTTCTCCTATTTCGACGAACTCGGCGCGGAATACCGCATCTATTCGGACGGGGAATTCGCCAAGGCGGGCAACGAAAACGTGCACAACACCGCCAAGATCTTCGTCTCGGACGGCGAGATCAACCATCCCTATATCGTGGAGGGCGAAGAGGGCTTCCTCATCGATCATACGGTGGCGGGGCTCTACGGCTATTCGGTTGGGGACGAACTCACCGTGCAGTTCACGGCGTTCAAGGAATTTGCGGAGCAGCTCTCAAAGACCCTTCTCGAGGAGATCCGCGCGCAGTCGCCCTTCCTTGCGACCCTCATCGGGGAGATCGAGATCCCCTCTTCCTACACCTTCCGCGTGACGGGGCTCATGCACTCGGTGGAAGGGGTGAACATCTATTCCAACTCTCCCGTCTTTCTGACCCTTCAAACGGTGGAAAGCGCCATTACCGACGCCATGACGCCCCAACTTTTGGTTTTTTCCCGTGATACGGTTGCCAGCCGCGTGGAGGAGATCGTCCTTCGGCTGCGCAATCAGGCCCTTCTTCGCGGCGCTCCCGTGGGCAAAGAGGAGATCAACGGCTATTTCTCCCAAAAGGAGGAGAGCAATCTTCTCTTCGTCTATGACCGCGATACGATGGAATCGGTCGTCATTCTCGACAACGAGGTCCACCAGAGCAAGAACATGCTCTACATCTTCCCCGTTATCTTCTTCCTCGTGTCCATTCTTGTCATCATGACGAGTATCAGCCGCCTCATCCTGCGGGAACGCATCAATATCGGCACTTTCAAGGCGCTCGGTATGACGAACGGACGCATCATCTTTCACTACGCCTTTCTGAGCGCCGTCGTCGCTTTCTTCGGCTGTGTGATCGGGGCGATCCTCGGCCCTCTGATCGTGCCCGCCGTCATGACGGTCAAATACGGGTTGATCTTTTCGCTGCCCAAGATCGTCGGAACGCAGATCTCGTGGGAATGGACCTTCGGCATGACCTTTGTCGTCTGTCTTTTTGCCCTGCTCATCGGGATATGGGCGGCGCGTTCGGTCATCAAGGAAAACCCCGCCGAGTGTATGCGCCCCAAGCAGATCCGCTATACTCCCAAGGTGCTGCGGGGCACGGGACGGAGCAAGGAATCCCGTCATCTCCTTCTGAGCTGCCGTATGGCGTTGCGCAATATCCGCATCAACTGGGGGAGATCGCTCATGACGGTCATCGGCGTGATGGGCTGTGCGGCGCTCCTTTTGACGAGTTTCGGCATCGGCGATACGATGAACAATTCCGTCGAGAACGACTATGGCGTGCTCTGCTACTATGATGTGACGAGTCCGTATTCTGCAGCGCAGGAAGAGGACTTCTTTGCCGCCCTCGATGGGATGAAGGGCTCGGGCGAAATAGAAGTTTACGAGCGGGTGCGCACCTATGTCGCCACCGCGCAGACCCAAAAACAGAACAAGGATATTTCCGTCTATATCATTTCGGGCGATTCGGCAATGAGCGGAATCACGGCGGGGGGCAGCACGATGAGCAGGATCACGGCGGACGTGCTCGGCGTGAAGAAGGGGGATACCTTCACCTTCGCCCTCGGCTCTTGCGTCGCGAGCTATACGGTGGAGAACATCGTGGAGACTTCCACATGGAACGGGTTCTTCACTCCCGAAAATCTGTTCGATGAAGACTGTTACTATCAGGAGAACGTCTGGGTCAAGACGGACAGCCCCGATGAGGTGCGAGACGCGCTCAACGCGGTGAACGGCGTGGGCACGGCCAAGACGATGGGGGATCGCAGAGCGGAGATCGAGAATTTGATCTCTTCCACCAATGCCATGAAATATACGCTCATGGTGTTCGCCATCCTTCTGTCCGTTGTGGTGCTCTACAATCTTTCCCTGCTCAACGTCAAAGAGCGCACCCGCGACATGGCGACGCTGAAGGTTTTGGGTTTCACCCATTTTCAGGTGAGTTTTGCCCTCATCGTCGAAATTATGCTGCTCACCCTCATCGGCACTGTCTGCGGTACATTTTTGGGCTACCCGCTCATGTACCTCGTGATGAAACTCAACGAAATGGCGACGATGGCGTTCGTTTATTCGATCAAGGCGGTCTCCTATGTCGCGTCCGTTGCGGTGGCGCTCGGCACTGCGATCGCGATCAATTTTGTATTCGGCTTGCTCATTTCCCGCATCAGTATGACGGAATCGCTGAAAAGCGTGGAGTGATTAGTAGTTTCGCGAAAAATCTTTTGCTGCGCAAAATCTTTTCCGCGAGGGGTTAGGTAGTTTGCTCCGTAGTTGCTATCTGCCCGCCCGATAACTGCTTCGTAAAAACGAAAAGCCGTAAGTGTGCGGCAAATTGAGTGGAGTGGCGCAATTCTGTTCAACAGCGCGGGGCGCTGTGAACTGCGCCACGACAGGCGCAGTGGCCTCCGCGCCGTGCTTTGCGGCGGTCCCTGCCGCCCAAAGCGCATGGAAAAGTGTGATTTTCCAACGCGCCATTATTTTGGGACTCGCCCCACCCCCTTAGTCCCCCTCCCACGGAGGGGGTAAAAGGTCTACCACTCATAGGGGGAGCTCCGCGGTAGCGGTGGTGGGGGTAGGGAAGGGGATATCTTCAAATAAGAGGAAAGATCTATGAAGAATAAACGGACAACGGTATATGAGGACCGCGAGGAGAAGCGGCGGAAATATTACGAGGAACACATGATGCTCTGTCCTTACTGCGGGGCGGAGGTGCTCGATCATATGACGGAGTGCCCCCGCTGCAAAAAGGAACTCACGCCCAAGGGGTATAAGCCGCTCACGGACAAGCAGATCAAAAAGATCAAGCTCATCACCTTCTCCGTGGGAATGGTCATAGCGATCACCGTGCTCGTCCTATGGTATGTCTTTTGGAAATAAACGACACCCGAGAGGGGGTTCTACTCACGGTAGAACTCCCTTTTTTCGGGGTAGAGTTCGCCTCTTTGCGTAGAGAACGGGCAAAAAAACGGGAGAGCGGAGGATGCGGAGAGTAGGTTGCTTTTTTTCGCAGGGCTGCGTATACTGAAGGCGTCAGGAGACAAAACGATGCAAACGGTAGCAAACAAGAGAGGATTTCATTCATTTTATACGCGGGGAGAGGAGATCTTCAATGCCGTCTCCCATATCGTAGGCGGCGCCATGGGGGCGGCGATCCTCATCGCGGGAACGTACTTTGCCCGTCCCGATCCCGCGGGCATGGCGGCGATGGCGGTGTTCGGCGTCTGCGTTCTCATCCTCTATACGATGAGCGCCCTCTATCACTTCCTGCCCGACGGAAGGGCGAAGGGGGTCTTCCGTATCTTCGATCACTGCACCATCTTTCTGCTCATCGCGGGGACGTATACGCCCGTCTGCGTGATTGCCCTCGGGCTTACGCCCATCGGGATCGGCGTGCTCATCGGCGAATGGGTGTGCGCGGCGGCGGGCATCACCATGAATGCGATCGCCATGCGGAACAAGGTCATCAAGGGGCTCTCGATGGCGCTCTACTTCGTCATGGGGTGGGCGGCGCTGCTCCTCCTTCCGCTCGTATTGGGAAGAGTTCCCGCGACAAGTCTGTGGCTTCTCCTCTTCGGCGGCGTCTCCTATACGGGCGGCATCATCTTCTTCGCCTTCGGAAAGCGGGTGCGCTACTTCCATTCGGTATGGCATCTGTTCGACCTCTTCGGCACGCTCCTCCAATTTTTAAGCATCCTTCTCTTGCTCCTTTGAATCTCTTCCGCCCTCTTTTGCAAGAGGGCGATTTTTTTGTTTCCTCTTGACAGTACCCGCAGAATATTTTATAATAAGAGAAAGAGGTGAATATTATGAAAGTTTTGCTCATCAACGGCAGCCCCAACGAGAAGGGCTGCACCTATACCGCTCTCTCGGAGATCGCTTCCGCGCTCAAGGAGGACGGGGTCGATTCCGAGATCCTCTATCTCGGCAAACAGCCCATTTCGGGCTGTATCGCCTGCGGGCATTGCAGAAGACAGGGCACGTGCGTCTTTGACGACGCCGTCAATAAAACCCTTGCACGTCTCGACGAATTCGACGCGTTCATCGTCGGCTCGCCCGTCTATTACGCAGGTCCGAGCGGACAAGTCACCGCCTTTTTGGACCGCTTGTTCTACACGGGCGGCGGGAGACTTGCGGGCAAGCCGGGTGCGGCCGTCGTCAGCTGCAGGCGGGGAGGCGCGAGCGCCGCATTCGACCGCCTCAACAAATACTTTATGATGAACAGGATGCCCGTCGTCTCCTCCCAATATTGGAATCAGGTGCACGGGAATACTCCCGAGGAAGTGCGCCGCGACGAGGAGGGTATGCAGACCATGCGCACCCTCGCCCACGAGACGGCGTGGCTTCTGAAGTGCATCGAGGCGGGAAGGAACGCAGGCGTTCCCCGCCCCGTGCAAGAAGAGAAGATCAGGACGAATTTCATTAGGTAAGAGAGGGGATGAGGTGGTGTATTTCCACCACCCCCTTGATCCCCCTCCTTGGAGGGGGCAAGGACACCACCCCCTTGATCCCCCTCCTTGGAGGGGGGCAAGGACACCACCCCCCTACCCCCCTTCCTAAGGAGGGGGCCGCGATTAAACATTATGGAAAACATCATTGCAAAACGAAAGGACAAGCTCGTCTACCGCGACGGGGATAGGCTCATCAAGCTCTTCGACGAGAACTATTCCAAGTCGGATATCCTCAACGAGGCGATCAATCAGGCGAGAGTTGCGGAGACGGGGCTCAATATCCCCCGTTTCAGGGAGGTCACCGTCATCGACGGCAAGAGCGCTATCGTCATGGACTTCATCGAGGGGGATACCCTTGCCGCGCTCATGCAGGAGCATCCCGCCCGTCGGGGGGAATATCTCGACAAGTTCGTGGACATCCAGCGGGATATCCATGCGCGCAAGCATCTCCTGCTCACCAAATACAACGATAAATTGAAGCGCAAGATCCTGAATTCCAACCTCGACGCTTCCACCCGCTACGATCTCTCCATGCGCCTCGACGGGATGCCGCGCCATACGCACATCTGCCATGGCGACTTCATCCCGAGCAACGTCATCATAACAAGGGACGGGACGCCCTTCATCCTCGACTGGTCTCACGCCAGCCAAGGGAACGCCACGGCGGACGTGACAAAGAGCTATCTTCTCTTCCGTCTGTCGGGGGCGGAGGAATTCGCGGAAGAATATCTCTCGCGCTTCCTCGCCCGCGCGGGGGGAAGCGAGGACTATGTACGGGAATGGATCCCCCTCATCGCCGCGGCGCAGATCTCGGCCAATACCGATCCCGTCCGCAGAGAACAGCTCCTGAAATGGACCTTCGGGGAGGAAGTCTGATGCACAAGTTCGATACAAAAGTACAACTGCTCAAATACAAAGTCCTGCGCGAGGTCGCGCGGTTGGCGTGGACGGACAGTTTGCTCGAAAACGTCACGGAGATCCCCAAGGTGATCGCCCCGGGTAAGATCCCCACCATGCGCTGCTGCGTCTACAAGGAACGGGCGATCCTCTCCGAGCGGGTGAGGCTCGCCGTCGGCGGGAACAGACACAATAAAAAGGTCATTCAGGTCATCGACATCGCCTGCGAGGACTGTCCCGCGGGCGGCTATGAGGTGACGAGTGCCTGCCGCGGCTGTCTTGCCCACCGCTGCGAGGAGGCTTGCCGCAGGGACGCCATTTCCTTCGACCGCACCCAAAAGGCTTACATCGATAAATCCAAGTGCGTCGAATGCGGCGCGTGCGCCAAGGCTTGTCCCTATTCCGCTATCCATAATTATAAACGCCCCTGCGAGCAGAGCTGCAAGGTCGGAGCGATCTCGATGGGGAAGGACAAGGAGGCGGTGATAGATTATGAGAAATGTATCGCCTGCGGGGCGTGCGTCTATGCCTGCCCTTTCGGCGCCGTCACCGACCGTTCCTATATTTTGGACGTCATCGATCTTCTCCTCAAGAGCGGGCGGGAGGGCTTCAAGGTATATGCCCTCGTCGCGCCCTCCATTGCGGGGCAGTTTTCCTATGCGGCGCTCGGACAGGTCGTCACCGCTATCAAGAAGTTGGGCTTTTCGGGCATTGCGGAAGTCGCCCTCGGCGCGGACATGGTTGCCCGCCGCGAAGCCGAAGAGCTCGAAGAGAAGGGCTACCTCACCTCCTCCTGCTGTCCCGCCTTCGTCTCCTATGTGGAAAAGAATTTCCCCGCGCTCAAGGAACATATCTCCCACAATCTCTCCCCCGCAGGCACCGTTGCCCGCGCCGTCAAAGATGCCGACCCCACAGCAAAGACCGTCTTCATCGGCCCTTGCACGGCGAAGAAGGCGGAATTCCAGCGCGAGGAATATGCGGGGCTCATCGACAGCGTGATCACCTTCGAGGAATTGCAGGCGCTCTTCGACAGCAAGGAGATCTCGGTGGACGCCCTCGAGGAGACCTCCCTCGAGGACGCTTCCCCCTACGGCAGAAGGTTCGCCCGTTCGGGCGGCGTTGCCGAGGCCGTCTCCCGCGCCCTGCAGGAGACGGGGAGCAAATTCTCCTTCGACCCCGTTGTGTGCAGCGGCATCGAGGAGTGCCGCGCCGCCCTGTTCAAGGTATCGCGCGGAGCGCCCGCGGGCACTTTCATCGAGGGAATGGCGTGCGTCGGCGGCTGTGTGAGCGGGGCGGGATGCCTCACGCACGGCGAGGCGAACCGCGGCGCGGTGGAGCGCTATGCTGCCGATTCCGCAAAAGGGGAGATCCTGAAAACGGACCTCTCTTTGAAGGAATGAACGCTCCCCGAAGATGTAAGGACTGAAAAAACATTTCAAAAAGAGTTCCTTTTGGGAGCTCTTTTTTGGTCTAAAGAAAACCGCGCGATCATGGCTGTCCCTTGAAGGGGAAGTAGCGAACGCAGTGAGCCAAAGGGGGCATTCTTACATTGTCATGTCGAGCGTAGTCGAGACATCTCATCCTTAACGTGATGTGGTAAAGATTTCTCGACTTCGCGCTCCGCTCGAAATGACATTTAGCGCTCCGCGCTCCGCTCGAAATGACATTCAGTGCGCCGCGCTCCGCTCGAAATGACATTCAGTGCGCCGCGCTCCGCTCGAAATGACATTCGGCGCGCCGCCCTCTGCAGGGGAGAGGACTGCCAAAAAACAGCCAAAAAAAGGTTGATTTGGAACATTTCCTGTGCGTCGCTTCAAAACGATGCGCATTTCCCCTCAAATTTGCGCGTTTTATTGCTCAAAAATGTTTATTTTCCGATTTTACAAACATATATGGACAAACAATGAAAAGTATGATAAAATGATATGCGTAAGAAATTTTGGATTTTCACAAGGAGGGAGCATGAAAATTCTCGTCGTCAACGCGGGGAGCTCTTCGCTCAAATACCGCTTATTCGATATGGATCGCGGGACCGTTCTTGCAAAGGGGAACTGCGAGCGCATCGGCATCGACGGCATCATCACCCACACCGTTACGGGGAGCAAAGAACCCTATAAGGCGACCCCCGTCTTCCCCAACCACCGCACCGCCATCGAGTATGTTTTGCGCCTTCTCACCGACAAGAAATTCGGCTGTCTCGGAAGCGTGAAGGAGATCGCGGCGGTCGGACACCGCTTTGCGCACGGCGGAGAGAGGCTTCGCGCCTCCGCCGAACTGAAAGAGGAGGAGATCGCCTATCTCGAGAGCATCGTGCCCATCAATCCCCTGCACGGACCGCCTGCGATCAGCGGGCTCAAGGCCTGCCGCGAGGTGATGCCCGATATTCCGCACGTCGGCGTGTTCGATACTTCCTACTATTCCGACCTTCCCGACTACGCCTATATTTATCCCATTCCCTACGAACTGTATGAGAAATACCGCGTCCGCCGCTACGGCTTCCACGGCACTTCCCACCGCTTCGTTGCGGGAAAGGCGCAAGAGCTGTTGGGAAACAAGGACGCAAAGATCATCACCTGCCACCTCGGGAACGGCTCTTCCATTACGGCGACCGTGAACGGGAAGGCGATCGACACTTCTATGGGCTTCACCCCGCAGGACGGCGTGCCCATGGGAACGCGGAGCGGGGGGATCGATCCCACCGTCGTCACCTACCTCATGAAGCGGGAACAGCTCACCGCGGACGGGGCGGAAAAACTGCTCAACGAAAAGAGCGGGCTTCTGGGCGTCTCGGGCGTCTCGAGCGATTGCAGAGACATCCGCGAGGCGGCGGCGAAGGGAAACTTAAGAGCGCAGCTCGCGATGAAACTGCTCGCCCATAACATCAAAAAGATCATCGGTTCTTATGTCGCCGAGCTCAACGGCGTGGACGCGCTCGTGTTCACGGCGGGCATCGGGGAGAACGACAGAGAGCTCAGGCAGGAAGTGTGCAAAGACCTCGACGCGCTCGGGATCGCCATCGACGAAGAAGTGAACGCGACCTGCCCGCGCGGAGAGATCTGCGAACTCACGGCAAAGGGCGCAAGGGCGCGCACCTTCGTCATTCCCACCGACGAAGAATATATGATCGCGCGCGATACGCTCTCCATTATCCAAAACAGAAAATAAAGAAAGAGGAATATAGAAAATGAAAACGGCATTTGAAATCAAGAAGGAAATCTGCGAAGTCGGACATAAGCTCTATGCGAAGAACTTTGTCGCGGCAAACGACGGAAATATCTCCGTCAAGGTAAGCGAGCACGAATTTTACTGCACCCCCACGGGCGTTTCCAAGGGTTCTTTGACGCCCGAAATGATCATCAAAGTGGATGAGAACGGGAACAAGATCGAGGGGAGACTCAATCCTTCCTCCGAGATCAAGATGCACATGCGCGTCTATCGCGACCGTCCCGACGTCAATGCGGTCGTCCATGCGCATCCGCCCGTTGCGACGGCGTTCACCGTTGCGGACATCGACCTCGACCAGTACATTCTGCCCGAGGCGGTGCTCACGATCGGGGATGTGCCCACCTGCGACTATGGCACTCCCTCCACAATGGAGATCCCCGACTCCCTCGAGCCCTACATCCAGAGCCATGACGCCTTCCTTCTGCGCAACCACGGCGCTCTGACCGTCGGCTGCGATCTCACCAAGGCGTTCTTCATCATGGAAGAGGTGGAATTCAACGCGATCATCTGCAAGCACGCCATGGAGCTCGGCGCGGTGCACGAGATCCCCAACGAACAGCTCAAAAAGCTCATGGAGCTCCGCCAGAAGATGCACCTCACGGGACGTCATCCCGGGATCGACCTCGGCGAAGAGGAGAAACCCGCGGGCGTTTGCTCCAAGGAGGAGTTGGTGGAAGCGATCACCAAGAGAGTGCTTGCCGCACTCGGCAAATAATTCGGGGGCGGGAATATGGCTATCAATTGGACGGAAGCGCAGATCGAACAGGTCGTCGCTTCGGTGCTCAAGACGCTCGGAAGCGCTTCGGGCGAGGAGAACAGAAGCGATTGGGACGCCACACAATATCACGGGAGAACGTTCATCGGCGTGTTCGAGGATATGAACGACGCCATCGACGCGGCAACGGCGGGATATAAGGCCATCCGCGCAATGAGCCTCGAAGAGCGGGAGAAGGTCATTTCCGCCATACGGAAGCTCTGCCGCGAGGAAGCTCCCATCATGGCAAAGCTCGGCGTCGCAGAGACGAAGATGGGGCGGGTGGAACACAAGACCGCCAAGCACATCCTCGTTGCCGACAAGACGCCCGGAACTGCGGACATCGTGGCGCAGGTCAAGACGGGGGATTACGGGCTCACCCTCACCGAAATGGCGCCCTTCGGCGTCGTCGGGAGCATCACCCCGAGCACCAACCCCTCGGAGACGGTGCTCTGCAACAGCATCGGCATGGTCGCGGCGGGCAACGGGGTCGTGTTCAATCCCCACCCCAACGCCATAGCAACGAGCAACTATGCGGTGGATCTCGTCAACCGTGCGAGCGCTTCGGCGGGCGGTCCTGCCGTGCTCGTCGCCTCGGTGAGAAAACCCACCCTCGATACGGCGCAGATCATGTATCAGCACCCCAATATCAAACTTCTCGTCTGTACGGGCGGCCCGGGGGTCGTGAAGAGCGTGCTCTCGAGCGGGAAGAAGGCGATCGGCGCGGGCGCGGGCAATCCCCCCGTCATCGTGGACGACACCGCCGACGTGAAGAAGGCGGGCAAGGACATCATCGACGGCTGCTCGTTCGACAATAACCTGCCCTGCATCGCCGAGAAGGAAGTATTCGCCTTCCGCAACATTGCCGATGAGCTCATCGCTTCCATGAAGCAAAACGGCGCATATATGATCACCCATGAACAGGCGGACGAGCTTGCAAAGATCGTGCTCGTGGAGAGCAAGAATCCCAAGACGGGCATCGTCAAGAAGATCGTCTCCCGCGAGTGCGTGGGACGGGACGCCAAAGTGCTGCTCGGCAAGATCGGGGTCACCGTCGGCGACGAAGTGCGTTGCATCATCTGTGAGACCGAATTCGAGCACCCGTTCGTGCAAAACGAGCTCATGATGCCCATTCTGCCCATCGTGCGGGTGGACAATATCGACCAAGCGATCGAGCTTGCGGTCAAGGCGGAGCACGGCTGCCGCCACACCGCGCACATGCACTCCAAGAATATCGACAACCTCACGCGGTTCGCGCGGGCGGTGGAGACGACGATCTTCGTCAAGAACGCGCCTTCCTATGCGGGCATCGGGTTCGGCGGAGAGGGGCATACCACGTTCACCATTGCAGGGCCTACGGGCGAAGGGCTCACGAGCGCCCGCAGCTTCACCCGTTACAGAAGGTGCGTGCTCTCGGAGAGCTTCAGGATCATCTGAGTGGGACGCGGGGAGGAAGGACACCACACCCGCCCCCTGCGGGGGCACCCTCTCCTTGGAGAGGGCTTAGGGCTCCTCCTTAGGAGGAGCTGTCACGAAGTGACTGAGGTGGTGTCTTCCCAAATTACTGCGCGTTGGAAAATCACACTTTTCCATAAGCGCACACAATTTGCCGCACACTTACGGCTTATTGTCCTTTGAAACGAACGAGAGGACAAAAAAGTTAAGACAGAAAAGTTGGTTTCCTCACGACGTTTCTTTTCGGACGACACCCCTTCCGTCACGCGCGTTGCGCGTGACACCCACCCCTCAAGGGGTGGGCAAGGTGGAAGGAGAAAAGAAACGTGTGAACAAAACCTAAAAGGAGAATTTATGGATATTTCCGCAACACAGGTGGAGAGCATCGTCAGAAAGATCCTCGGCGAAATGGGGTCTCCCGCGCAGCCCGCGGGCATTCCCAAGACGGCGAAGGTCGCCATGCTCACCGCCCCCAAACACATCGAGGTGAAGGAATTCCCCGTTCCCGCCCTCACCGACGACGATATCCTCGTCAAGGTGGAAGGCTGCGGCGTGTGCGGCACGGACGTGCATGAATGGAGAGGAGATCCCTTCGGCATCATTCCCGTCACCCTCGGCCATGAGGGCACGGGCGAGATCATCTACCTCGGCAAGAACATCAAATGCGATACGGCGGGCAATCCCATCCATGTGGGCGATAAGCTCGTCACGAGCGTGATCAGCTGCGGCGATTGCTACATCTGCCGCAACCATCCCGCAAACACCAACCTCTGCGATAAGCAGGGTGTGTTCGGGCTCATCCCCCACAACGACGCAAATCCGCTCACGGGATGGTTCTCCACACACCTTCTCATCCGCGGAAAGGGAGCGACCTATTTCGTCGTCAACGACCTCGACTTGCAGGAACGTATGCTCCTCGAGCTCGCCTGCGTCTGCGTACACGCCTTGAAACGCGCGAACGGAACGGGGCTCATCAACTTCAACACCAAGGTGCTCGTGCAGGGCTTGGGGCCCGTCGGGCTCGTGATGATCAGCGTGCTCCGCGCGGCGGGCATCAACCACATCATCGCGATCGACGGCACTCCCAAGCGGCTCGAAATGGCAAAGAAACTCGGCGTCAAGACGGTCATCAATTTCAAGGAAGTGACCACCCTCGAGGACCGCGTGAAGCTCGTAAAGAAGGCGGCGAACGGCGTTGGAGCGGACTTCGCCTTCCAGTGCACGGGCGCGCCTGCGGCGGCAAAGGACATCTTCGAATACATCCGCCGCGGCGGCGGGCTCTGCGAAATGGGCTTCTTCGTCAATAACGGCTCATATGAGGTCAATCCCCACTTCGCAATGTGCAATAAGGAGATCAACCTCGTCGGCTCGTGGGACTATTCCGCAGACGACTATCCCACGACAATGGCGTTCTTGCGGCAGGCGCGGGAGATGAACATCCCCATCAAGGAACTCATCACCCATACCTTCCCGCTCGACAAGCTCAACGAAGCGATGGAGACCAACGTCGCGCAGGCAGGCATCAAGATCTGTTACGTTCCCGAATAAACAAACGGAGTAAAAAATGGCGCTTGGCATGATAGAGGTGTTCGGATTTGCGACGGCGATCGTCGTTGCCGACGCCATGGTGAAGGCGGCGGATGTGGAACTCGTCGCCATCGACAAAAACAAACCCGCGGCGGGGGACGCAGCCCGTGTTCCCCTCGTCATGGCGGTGAAGGTGGAGGGCACGGCGGCGGCGGTGGAAGCCGCGATCGCCGTGGGCAAAGCCGAAGCCGAAAAGCGGGAACTCTATATCACCCACAAGGTGATCGCCCGCCAGAGCGAGGAGATCGAGTGGTTCGCCCGTCTCAACGCGCTCGGCAGGGACAAATTACGAAATAATTAAAAAAATCTTAATAAGGAGATAAAAAGTTATGTTGGAAGCATTGGGTATGGTTGAGACGAGAGGACTCGTCGCGGCGATCGAAGCGGCAGATGCCATGGTGAAGGCGGCGAACGTCATTCTCATCGGCAGCGAGAAGATCGGCAGCGGGCTCGTGAGCGTCATGGTGCGCGGCGATGTCGGTGCGGTCAAAGCGGCAGTCGAAGCCGGCGGCGCAGCAGCTACCAAGCTCGGCGAAGTCATCGCGACGCACGTCATTCCTCGTCCTCACGCAGACGTCGAAAAGCTCCTCCCCGTCATCAAATAAGAGAAGGAAGAGAGAGCAGGCATGGAGGCGATCGCATTACTGGAGGTGCAAGCCATGGTGGCGGCGATCGTCGGGCTTGACGCCATGGTAAAGGCGGCGAACGTGAAACTCATTCACGTGGAAAAGCGCCTCGGCGGACGGCTCGTTACGGTCGTCGTCGAAGGCGAGGTTTCCGCTGTCCAAGCGGCGCTCGAAGCGGGCGCAAAGGCGGCGGCGGAAGCGGGAAAAGTAAAGTCGTGCGAGGTGATCGCTCGCCCGCATCCCGCGGTCATGAGATTTTTGACAACGGGTTAAATCTAATAGGAGGATAAAGTCATGGAAGCATTGGGTATGGTTGAGACGAGAGGACTCGTCGCGGCGATCGAAGCGGCAGATGCCATGGTGAAGGCGGCGAACGTCATTCTCATCGGCAGCGAGAAGATCGGCAGCGGGCTCGTGAGCGTCATGGTGCGCGGCGATGTCGGTGCGGTCAAGGCAGCAGTCGAGGCCGGCGGCGCAGCGGCAACCAAGCTCGGCGAAGTCATCGCGACGCACGTCATTCCCCGTCCGCATGCAGACGTCGAAAAGCTCCTTCCCGCGATCAAGTAAGGATCGGGCAGTTCCGCGGCGCGCACCGCGCGCCGCGGGCGGCTTTGCCGCATGAAAAAGGAGAAACAAATGGATATCACAAACACACAGCTCGAGGAGCTGGTAAGACGCATCATAAGCGGTATGGAACAGGGCGGGGAGGAACTCGTTCCCGTCGGCGTGTCCAACCGTCACATCCACCTCACCAAGGAGCACGTGGAGATCCTCTTCGGCGCGGGCTATGAGCTCACTCCGTTGAAGGACCTTTCCCAGCCGGGGCAGTATGCCTGCAAGGAGCTCTGCACCCTCGTAGGACCGTCTATGCGCCCCATCGAGAACGTCCGCGTTTTGGGACCCATCCGCAGTAAATCGCAGGTGGAGATCTCGGCGACAGATTCCTATGTGCTCAAAGTGAAACCTCCCGTGCGCGAATCGGGCAATATCGCGGGTTCGGCGCCCATTACCATTGTCGGGCCCAAGGGCATCGTCACGCTGAAGGAGGGATGTATCATTGCGAACAGGCACATCCACATGTCCCCCGCGGACGCCGCGCATTTCGGCGTGAAGGACGGGGACACCGTGACCGTTCAGGTGGACGGTGCGCGCCGCACGCGGTGGTACGATGTTCAGATCCGCGTCAGCGAGAATTTCCGCCTTGAAATGCACGTGGATACCGACGACGCGAATGCCGCCGGCATCGGGAACGGGTTCAAAGTGCGGCTCGTCAAGGAGTAAGTATGCTTAGAGGAATCATCAGAGACAACATCGTCTCCACCCGCAAACAGGAGTCCCTCGTCGGGGCTAAGTTCATGGAAGTGGAGATCATGCAGAACGGGAAACTCACGGGGCAGTTCGTCGTCGCGATCGACAGCGTCGGCGCAGGCATCGGCGAGACCGTTCTCCTCACGTTGGGCAGCTCTGCAAGGCTTGCCCTCACCACCCCCGATATCCCGACGGATGCGGTCATTGTCGGTATCGTAGACGAAAGGTAAACATTTCCTCAATGGAACTCAACGAACTCAAAACACACATCTTTGAAGCGGGGATCGTCGGTGCGGGCGGCGCGGGGTTTCCCTCGCACATGAAGCTGTCGGCGGGCGCGGATACGCTGCTCGTCAACGGCTCGGAGTGCGAGCCGCTGCTCTATACCGATTATTTCCTGTTAAAAAAAGAACTTCCCGCGGTGCTCTCGGGCGTCAGGGCGGTCCTCGAAGGAACGGGGATCCCCCGCGCCTTTCTGTGCATCAAGGAACACACTGCGGAGCGTCTCCGTCTGCACGACGGCGAGACGCTTGCGGAGCATATTTCCCTCAAGACCCTCCCCGACGTCTATCCCGTGGGGGATGAGGTCAGTCTCATCTACGAGACCCTCGGGCGGGTCGTTTCCCCCGGGAATCTTCCCATTACCGTGGGGGTCATCGTGTACAATGCGGAGACGGTATTTAATATCGGCAGGGCGATCCTTTCGGGCGCGCCTGTCACCGAAAAATGGCTCACGGTCGCGGGAGATATCCCCGAGCCCTTCACTCTGAAAGTTCCCGTGGGCACGCCCGTTTCCGAGATCTTCGATCAATTCGGCATTACAGTCCCCGAGGACCACGTTGTCTTGGACGGCGGTCCTTCCATGGGCAAATTCATAGATCACGAGCAGGCGTCCGTCACCAAGACGACGAAGGGCATTCTGATATTGCCCGAGACGATCGAGGCGGTGCGGGCAAAACGCATGGATGTGAGAATGTCCGTTGCGCGCGCCGAGACGGGGTGCTGCCAGTGCACCCACTGTACCGACGTCTGTCCCCGTGCGCTCATGGGCTATCCCATCGAGCCGCACAAGCTCGTCCGCACGGCAAAGCAGGCGATCGAGTGCTCTCCCGAGCTCGCCCTTTCCGCCACCCTTTGCTGCGGCTGCGGACTGTGCACGAGCCTTGCTTGCTGTCAGGGGATCTCCCCCAAGGCAGTCATCGACTACTATAAGTCCGTTCTTGCAAAGAACAAGTTGCGTTATTCCTCCAAGGCGGAGGTGAAGGTCTCCCCCGAACGGGAGTACCGCATGATCCCCTCCGAGCGCTGGGCAAGAGCGCTCGGCGTGAAGAAGTTCGACCGTCTTCCCGTTTTCCGCGGAACGTTCGAGCCTTCACGGGTGAGCATCCCCCTTCAACAGCATATCGGAGCGCCGAGCGTTCCCGCTGTGGAAAACGGCGTCCGTGCGGAAAAGGGACAGCTCATCGCAAAGAGCGCGGAGGGGCTCTCCGTCAACCAACATGCCTCCCTCGCGGGAAGGGTCACCCTCTCGGCGGGAGCTATTACGATAGAGAAGGATTAAGCTATGTTTAAGGCGATCGGCGTCATCGAACTCAAAAATGTACCCAAAGGGGTGGAAGCGACGGACGACGCGCTCAAGAGCGCGGGCGTCAAACTTGTCGCCGCACATCCCTCCTGCCCCGGAAAGTACGAGATCATTCTTACGGGGTCTATTTCCAATGTCACAGCCGCGATGGAACATGTCAAGGCGAAATTCGAGGACCACATCATCGACAGTTCCCTCATGGGACGTATCGACGAGCGGGTGATCGACGCGCTCTTCGGCACGCAAAAGGGGGAGCGGAACGGCTCTTTGGGGCTTCTCGAGACCTATTCTGCGGCGGCCTGTATCAAGGCTGCCGATCTTTGCGTCAAGACGGCGCGCGTGGAGATCTTCGATCTGCGCGTCTCGCGCGGCTTGGGCGGAAAGGGCATCGTGCTCATCACGGGCGAAGTGGGCGATGTGAACGCTGCGATCGAAGCGGGAGCTAATTATGCAAAACGGCTCGGAATGCTCTCCTCGCAGTCGGTCATCCCCGCTCCCCATGAAGAGTTGTGGGAGCAGCTTTGAGATTTCACAAAATTTGTCTGGCGACAAATTTTCGTGAGGAAATTCACTTTTCTGCTTTAACCTTTTTGTCCTCTCATTCGTTTCAAAGGACAAAAAGGCAAAAGTAATTGCCAAATTGGGTCGCCCACGGCGGAAGTGAATTCCGCCTAAGGCAAGTGATAGGGATATTTCACAAATTTTTCCTGACGGAAAAATTTCGTGAGGGGTTAAGTTGTCTGCTTCGCAACTACTATCTGCCCGCCCGATAACTGCTCCGTAAAAACGGAAAGCCGCAAGTGTGCGGCAAATTGTGTGCGCTTATGGAAAAGTGTGATTTTCCAACGCGCAGTAATTTGGAGAGACACCACCCCCCTGCCCCCCCTCCTGAGGAGGGGGCACTCGGCGCCCCCATTGGGGGAGCTGTCACCGCAGGTGACTGAGGGGTTTTCAAACCCTTTTCCCCCTTCGGGGGACTTCCCCCAAAGGGGCAGCAAGAGGTCAAAACATATTCGAGGTCGTTATGGAAAAAATCAAATTCGTGATCGAAAAAAGCGCACGTATCCCCAAACTCATCGACGCATTGTATGCCAAGATGCCCGAGATCGAATCGGCGCGCGGCATCCTTGTCACCGAGAGCTATCGGCAGACGGAGCACCTTCCCATCATCCTGAGAAGAAGCGCCGCCTTCCGCCATATTCTCGAAAATATCCCCATCGTCATCCGAGACGGGGAACTCGTCGTCGGCAGCGCGACCATTGCGCCCCGCGGCTGTCAGGTCTTCCCCGAATATTCCTATGAATGGCTGGAAGCGGAATTCGATACCGTCGCAAAGCGCGCCGCAGACCCCTTCTATATCAGCGAAAAGACCAAAGCCGATCTGCGCGCCGTCTATCCCTATTGGAAGGGAAAGACTTGCAGCGATCTGGCGAGATCGAACATGGCGCCCGAGGCTTACGCCGCCTTTACGGTGCACGGCATGTTTACGCCCGGGAATTACTTCTATAACGGGATCGGGCATGTCAACGTCAACTACAAAAAGGTGCTCGAAGTGGGCTATCGCGGCATCATCGCCGAGGCACAGGCGCAGCTCGACGCGCTCAAGCCCTACTGCCCCGAGTATGTGCAAAGACATAATTTCCTGAAAGCCGTCATCGAATCCTGCGAGGCGGTCATTACCTATGCCCGCCGCTACTCCGTCCTCGCGCGGGATATGGCAAAGCGGGAGAAAGATCCTGTCCGCAGGGAAGAGCTCGAACAGATCTCCAACATCTGCGCCCGCGTGCCCGAATACCCCGCCCAAAACTTCCGCGAGGCTTGCCAAAGTTTTTGGTTCGTTCAACTTTTGCTCCAGATCGAATCGAGCGGACACTCCATTTCGCCCGGAAGATTCGACCAATATATGTACCCGTATTACAAAAAAGACCGCGACGAGGGCAAGATCACCGTGGAACAGGCGCAGGAGCTCATCGACTGCATCTGGGTGAAACTCAACGACATCAACAAGTGCCGCGACGCCGCTTCCGCAGACGGATTTGCGGGCTACGGCATGTTCCAGAACCTCATCGTCGGCGGGCAGAACGTCTATGGCATGGACGCCACCAACGATCTTTCCTTCATGTGCATCGAGGCCTCCATGCACGTGCCCCTTCCCCAGCCCTCCCTCTCGATCCGCGTATGGAACGGCTCGCCGAACGACCTCATGATCAAGGCGGCGGCGCTCACGAGAACGGGCATCGGGCTTCCCGCCTACTACAACGACGAGATCATCATTCCCGCGATCATGGCGCGAGGGCTCACCCTCGAGGATGCGCGCGACTACTGCATCATCGGCTGCGTAGAGCCACAGAAGGGCGCGAAGACGGACGGTTGGCACGACGCGGCATTCTTCAACATGTGCCGCCCCATGGAGCTCGTCTTCTCCCGCGGCGTAGACCGCGGCGTGCAGATCGGTCCCCGCACCAAGGACGTCACCGAGATGTCCTCTTTCGAGGAATTTTACGACGCCTACAAGGAACAGCAAAGTTACTTCATCCAGTTGCTTGTGAACGCCAACAACGCCATCGACGCGGCTCATGCCGTGCGCTGTCCGCTTCCCTTCGAATCGTGTATGGTGGACGACTGCATCGGCAGAGGGAAGTCTCTGCAGGAAGGGGGCGCGATCTATAACTTCACAGGGCCGCAGGGATTCGGCATCGCCAACAACGCGGACGGACTTCTTGCCGTACGCCAGCTCGTGTTCGAGCAGAAAAAGGTGACGATGGCGGAATTCAAAGAAGCGCTCGAGAACAACTTCGGCTACGGGCTCACGGGTAGCGGGGCGGAGCGCGTTACGGGCGAGATCGTCTCTTCCCTGAAGGAAAGAGGGGTGAAGGTGGATGAAAATGTCGTGCGCATCGTGTACGGCGAAGTGACCGGCGCGGGCGGGCTCGATCCCAAGAAGAAGGCGCGTTACCGCGAGATCAAACGGCTCATCGACGAGACCTGCCCCAAGTACGGAAACGACATCTATGAGGTGGATATGTTCGCCCGCGATGTGGGCAACACCTACACCAAGGAAGTGGAAAAATATAAAAACGTGCGCGGCGGCACTTTCCAGGCGGGGCTGTATCCCGTCTCGGCGAACGTGCCCCTCGGCGGGCAGACGGGCGCTACGCCCGACGGCAGACTTGCCTATACGCCCATTGCCGACGGTATCGGCCCCGTCTCTGGCAGAGATGTGAAAGGGCCTACCGCGACGGCGAATTCCGTGGCAAAGCTCGAACAGAGCGTCGCTTCCAACGGGACTTTGCTCAATCAGAAATTCCACCCGTCGGCGCTCGCCGGCATGGAGGGGCTCACGAAGTTCGTCGCCCTCATCCGTTCCTATTTCGATCAGAAGGGGATGCACATGCAGTTCAACGTCGTGACGAGGGAGACCTTACTCGACGCGCAGAAGCACCCCGAGAAATACAAGACGCTCGTCGTCCGCGTTGCGGGATATTCCGCCCTCTTCACCACCCTCTCCAAGGGCTTGCAGGACGACATCATCGCACGCACGCAGCAGGGATTTTAAGCAACGGGTAGGCAAAAAGTGGTTACGGGCAGGATCTTCAACATACAGCGTTTCTCCATCCATGACGGGCCGGGAATTCGCACCATCGTGTTCTTCAAGGGCTGCTATATGCGCTGCGCGTGGTGCTGTAATCCCGAATCGCAGCGGTACGAGATCGAAACGCTCCTTGAAAACGGCAAGGAAAAGACGGTCGGACGCGACGTGACCGTGGAAGAGATCATGCCCGAGATCATGGCGGACGTGCCGTTTTACCGCCGCTCGGGCGGGGGAGTGACGCTATCGGGCGGGGAATTTCTCGCCCAGTACGAATTTGCGCGCGAGTTGCTTTCCGCCTGCAAGGACGAGGGACTGCACACCGCCGTCGAATCGACGGCGAACGCGCCCTATGAGCACATCGCCGCCGTACTGCCCTTCATCGATCTGTATCTTCTCGACATCAAACACATGAACGGGGAGAAGCACAAAAAGTTCACGGGAGCGGACAATTCCCGCATTCTCGAGAACGCGAAAAAGATCGCAAGAAGCGGGACGGAGCTCATCATCCGCACCCCCGTGATACCCGGATTTAATGATACGTATCAAGAAATTCGTGACATTTCCCGCTTTGCGGCCTCCCTTCCCGGGGTAAAGGAACATCACCTGCTTCCCTACCATAGGTTAGGGCAGGACAAATATACGGGGCTCGGGCGCGATTATGCGCTCGACGGCGTGCAGCCGCCGACGGCGGAGCGGATGAATTATCTTCTGTCCGTCGCCGAAGAGAGCGGGCTCAAATGCCGCATCGGCGGCTGAGGCAAAAGGAGAGATCTATGGAATTACAAGATAAAATGAGGATCGTACAGGAGTTAGTGCCCGGCAAACAGGTCACCCTCTGCCATATCATCGCGAATCCCGACGAGATCCTGTATACCAAGTTAGGGCTCGATCCCAAGACGGATTATACCCGCAGTGCAATCGGCGTGCTCACCATAAGCCCCGCCGAGAGCGCCGTGATCGCCGCCGATATCGCCCTCAAGTCCTCCAATTCCGACGTCGGCTTTGTGGACAGATTCACGGGAACGCTCATCATCTCCGGTTCTGTCTCCGCCGTGGAGTCCGCATTTACCGCGATCCGCAAATACGTTATCGAAAAATTGGGCTACACCTGCTGCGAACTTACAAGAACATAAAGGGTTTCGCGGAAAATCTTTTGCTGACGCAAAATCTTTTCCGCGAGGGGTTAAATTGTCTGCTCCGTAGCTGCAATCTGCCCGCCCGATAACTGCTTCGTAAAAACAAAAAGCCGTAAGAGTGCGGCAAATTGTGTGCGCTGCCGCAGGGAAACCCTGCTCCGCGCAGTAATTTGGAAATGGTTTCGCAAAAAATCTTGCTACGCAATCTTTTTTGCGAGGGGTTAAGTTGTCTGCTCCGCAGTTACTATCTACCCGCCCGATACCGGCTTCGTAAAAACGAAAAGCCGTAAGAGTGCGGCAAATTGTGTGCGCTTGTGGAAAAGTGTGATTTTCCAACGCGCCGTTATTTTGGAATTTCCACCCCCTTAGTCCCCCTCCGTGGGAGGGGGTGGCGCGAGCGAAGCGAGTGACGGGGGTGGGGCGAGTTCAAATTCTTCCGCGAGCAAAATCGCCATTTTGCGCTGCGGGACAGCGTTTGCGCGACACTTCGCGCTTATTGTCCAAGCCGAGCGAACGAGAGGAACACTCTGTTGATGCAGGAGGAAGGTTTCTTCGCACATTTCTTTTCGAACGACACCCCCTCACCGCCTTTGGCGGAGCTCCCCCTCAAGGGGGAGCCAAGGGGGGGTGGAAGTGAGCAAAGAAATGTGCGAAACTAACTACTAAAGGGTCATTATGAAAAAGATCATTCTCATCGGCAGGGTGGCTGCGGGGAAGACCACCCTCACACAGGCGCTCCGCGGCGAGGAGATACATTACTTCAAGACCCAATACGTCAATTATCTCGATACAATCATCGATACGCCGGGCGAATATACGGAACTGCGTCAGACGAGCGGTGCGCTCGCCCTCTACGCCTATGAGGCGGACGTCGTGGGGCTCGTGCTCTCGGCAAATGAGCCCTATTCCATCTTCTCTCCCTGTATCACGAGCCTTGTCAACCGCGAGGTCATTGGGATCGTCTCGGGCATCGACAAGCCCGACGCAAACGTCGAACGGGTATCGAATTGGCTGCGCCTTGCGGGGTGTAAAAAGATCTTCCCCGTGAGCGCCGTGACGGGAGAAGGGCTCTCAGATATCATCGCCTATCTCGAAGAGGAGGACAAATGATGAAGACCAAGGTGATTTGCTTTGCCAATAACAAGGGCGGAAGCGGCAAGACGACGAGCTGTTCCAACGTGGGCTGTGCGATGGCGATGCTCGGGAAAAAGGTTTTGCTCATCGACGGAGACATGCAGCTCAACCTCACGATCTCCTATTTCGACGAAGAACAGGCGCTCTCCTTTGCAACGGACGGAAGGAACATCCACTCCGTCGTCAAGGAGGAGGGGGACGTCGCCTCGGCGATCGTGCAAACGGGGATCGAAGGGCTTGACCTCGTGCCCTCGTCTTCCCTCATGAGCGGCATCGAATTCGATCTTTTCCCCAAGTGGCAGCGGGAATTCGTACTCACAAAATGCCTCGAGCGGGTGCGCGAGAAGGGGAAATACGACTATATCCTTATCGACGCGCCGCCCACCCTCGGCGGCTGGGTGATGAATATCCTCGTCGCCTCCGATTTCGTCGTGATCCCCGTGGAGGCGAGCCCGTGGGGGCTGTTCGGGCTTGCCAATATGTTCGACTTCATCCGTCAGGCAAAGCGGCTTTCCCCCGCGACGGAATTGCTCGGCATCGCCGTTACAAAGGCGGATGAGCGGAAGAAGTACTTCAAACAGACCTTCGAGACTTTGAAGACGCTCGACAATGCGCGG
Source organism: uncultured Clostridia bacterium (assembly GCA_947629575.1). Lineage (GTDB taxonomy): Bacteria > Bacillota > Clostridia > Christensenellales > Borkfalkiaceae > Gallimonas. Next base: position 213,068 of record CANREF010000001.1, read on the forward strand.
CTGTTCGAAAATTACATCCGCGTGGACAGCGCGGTGGAATGGTCGCAGGATCAGAGCCGCCCCGTTGTGATTTTCAAAAAGACGAGCCGCAGCGCCGTCGAATATATGAACTTAACAAAGGAGATCATGAGTTATGTCGATCGGTAAAAATGCCATCAAGAGAGTGGAAAACAACGGCTATTCCCATGTGGAGACGCACGCTCCCGACATGGAAAACAGTGTGGTAGAACCCGACCCCCCCGAAAAGGAGCTCCCCGAAAAGAAGGAGAAAAAGACGGTAAGAAAAAAGACGCCCGCAAAGAACGGCTTCGACCGTGTGGAGATCGGCGCCGACATGCCCGTCTGGCTTCTTTGATCTCAAACTAACCGCAAGGTCGGCGGAACTGCCAAAACAGAACCACAAAAAAAGAACCCTCTCGAAGCAGAAGGGAGGCTCTTTTGCGCCGAAGCGGCGTCGTGAACGATCACGACGCCGCTTTTAACGTTCTTTTTGAAACGCCTTGCTGCGTTTCGAGGACACCACCCCCCCTGCCCCCCTCCTTGGAGGGGGCGGATATGTTGCCCTGAGCCGCATGACGCGGGGGTGCAATCGCTCATGCCGCATGGGGGAGGGCGGGCGCGCTCTCCGATTTCCGCGTGCGGCTCTTCTGCAGATGATTACAGACAAGGAAGGTTGCCACGAGGAAGATATCGGCGAACAGCCATGCGGTGGCGTTGGAGAAGCAGAAGCCCGTATATCCCCACAGCCGCACGAATACGAACGCCGTGAGCGCTCTTCCCGCCACTTCCGTGACGCCCGCAAACGTCGTGACGCCGCTCTTTCCCATACCCTGCAGGCTGTTTCGGAACACATAGATGACCCCGAGCAGGGGATAGCACCCGCTCTGTACGAGCAAAAATCTGAGCCCGTAGCGCATGATCTCGGAATAGTAGAGACCGACCGTCTCGCTCGATTCGGTCTTGAGGAAGAGGTGCATGAGCGGGTCGCACAGCCCTACGCAGAAGGCAAACCCGAGCACTGCCGAGGCGATGGAATAGACCATTCCGACGAAGATCCCCCGTTTGACGCGCCCATATTCGCCCGCGCCCGTGTTCTGTCCCACATAGGTCGCCATGGCTGCGCCGATCGCGACGAAAGTCTGGCTCGCGAAGACGTCTATCTTGCTTGCGGCGACATATCCCGTTACGACGCCGGGATTGGCATCATTGAGCCCGTTGAGCGCGGTCTGCTGGATGATAGACCCGATCGCGGTGATAGAGAATTGCAGCGCCATGGGAAGCCCGATCCCGAGCAGTCCTCCCGCAAGACGGAAGTCCCATTTGAAGTCGGAACGGGAGAGGCGAAGGTCGGGATAGCGCAGGAACATGTACACGAAGCAGGCTGCTCCCGAGAGGAGTTGGCTCAAAACGGTGGCGAGCGCAGCGCCGCAATAGAACATCCTTCCGCCGAGGATAAAGGCAAAGTCCAGCCCCACATTGAGGACGGCGGCGGCAATGAGGAAGAAGAGGGGAGTGCGGCTGTCGCCCACGGCGCGCAATATGTTTGCGCCGAGATTATATATGACGCTCGAGCCGATCCCTCCGAAGATGACGAGCAAATAGTACTTCGCGTAGTCGAAATACTGCTCGGGAGTGTCCATGAGGCGGAGAAGGGGAGTTGTGGAGGGCACGACGGCCGCCGTCAGAACGAGGGTGAGAAGGACGCTCAGACAAAGGCTCATGGCGATCGCGCGGCGCATCTTGTCCCTCTCCCCCGCGCCGAAGTGCTGGGCGATCTTCACGCCGAAACCTGTCGTAAGGCCGTTGACAAAGCCGAGCACGAGGAAGGTGATCGCACCCGTGAGCCCCACTCCCGTGAGCGCGTCCGCGCCCACCGTGTGCCCCACGATGATCGTGTCCACCATGTTATAGAGCTGTTGGAAGATGCAGCCGAAAAAGACGGGCAGCGCAAACAGCAAAATGAGTTTGAAGGGATTCCCCTTTGTGAGATCTTTCATATTTTTTCGTGTCCCGATTTTTTCCGAAAACATATTATAGCCGAGGGCACAAAAAATGCAACTGTTTTAGGGGGGCGTTTCCCCGAAAAATAAAATTTTTTTACAGCCGCAGGCGGCGGGCGTTCGGGGCGGGTTCTTTGGCGGAAACAGGCACATCCCGCGCGGCGGGCGCATACCTTATAGTAGAGCCAATCAAGGCTTACGGAGGTTACAAATGTCATTTTTTTCCAATTTCTCATCGGACCACTGCCCGGGCACTATCACGGGCAATCCGTTGAACGGTCTTTGCGAAAAGGTGTGCATTCAGGCGGAAAAAATCTTCGACGCGGGGATCATTCAGACAAGGCTTGAGAATTATCCCATTCCCTTGACCAACCCCACGCCCGCAAATCCTACATATCCGCTCACATTCATTTCCGCTCGCTCGCTCGCCTCTGAGGGAACGGTGACCAACCTCACCGTAGACCAGCAGGCGGACGGGCAATGCGCGCGTGTGCAATGCACGGTGACGGTCCCCATCGAGGTCGTCTATCTCGACGCAACGGGCGCAGAGGGCAGGGCGACAAGTGAGATCGTCCTCAACGAAGACGTCATCATGTACGTACCGCCCGCATCCGTCATGCCGTTCACGGTCACGGCGATCGCCTCTTGCGTCTCTCCCGAGGGAACGTTCAATGCCTCCACGGGGTCCTTCAATATCAGCGCCTGCCTCACGCTCATTCTGAAGGTCGCCATGCAGGTGGAACTGCTCGTTCCCAGCTACGGCTATTGCGCCATTCCCCCCGCACAGGAATATTCGCAGGAGGTGTGCTCGGGCTTCTTCGAGCTCCCTCTCTATCCGCAGGGGAAATCTTGCTGCAATAAGAACTGACAGGCAGAACGTTACGGGATCGGAAAAAAGCCGAAGGCACGCCTTCGGCTTTTACCGCTTAATTTTGATAACGCCCGCCGCGGCAAAGCCGCGGCGGGCGATTTAAGATCATACGGCAGGGGCGTATTTCTTTTTCTTTTTGAGCTGGGTCTCAAGCTCTTCGCACGCCTGTTCGAGTTCCACGGGCGTCTCGCTCACGTCCACGCCGTCCAAAATGTCCTGCAATTTGTATTCCTTGTTGAGATATTTGATGGTCTGGTAGCCGATCACCGTCGTGAGAGTAGCGTTCACGAGCCCCTGCACGGAGGAATCGACCAAGGCGGCGATCGCCGAGCCGAGGATGGGGATGTCCCGCACCGCTTCGCCCATCGTCTTAACGACGGTATTGCCCACATTCAAACTTCCCACGCCGTAGGCGGTGAGGGAATTGGTGAGGATGCGCCCGAAGATCTTCACGAGTTTTGCGTCCGACGGTCGGAAGCCGTAGAGGAAGATGAGATCTTTGATGAGCTGCAGATCGACGACGACGATGAGCGCCGAATCGAGCTTTGCCGACTGCGACACCATCGAATAGGTGGCGCATTTCAAGGAACTTCTGAAGATGAGATCCTTTGCCGATTTCTTCACCGAGCCCGAATAGAGCTCCGTGAGGCACTTGCGGATGCCGTCCTCGTCCCCCGTCTTGGTGGCGATGGCGAGCCTTCCCACTACGGCGGAATCGTACCAGCCCACGCCCTCCACCTTTGCCGTGAGATCGATGATCTTTTCGGCGATGTCGTGGCGGAGCTTCCTGTTATGCTTCTGCGCCTCGCGTGCCGTGAGCGCGTTGACGTTCGTCACGAAATAGTCCGACTTCATGATCTTGACGAGCGGAACGACGAACACGAAGATATAGAGGATGAGGCACGCCCCGCCGACGCCGTAGCCCACATATTCGTTGATCTTATATACGTCGAGGAAGATCAGCGCGAGCATCGCGAAGAGGAAGATGCCGATGACCGTCGCCACGATACGCATGAGCGCCCGTGCCCCGCGGACGTTCTGCCGCTTCACATACTTCTGTTCATATTCGTAGATCGTGAGTTTCCCGTTCTTCCCCGCCGCGGCGGCCTCTTTGTCTGCCGCCTTCTCGGGAAGGATGAGGGACTTCTCGCTCTGTTTCCTTTTCATTGCAGACCCTCCTGTCTGTGCCTGCTTTAAGGATACAACAATTTTGCCCGTTTGTAAAGTATTTTCGGAAAAAACGCGCAGGAAGAAGTTCCCGCACTTGACAATTCCATGGGGGATGATATAATGAAGATAACGATTATGGGAGGCGAGTATGGAACGGTACGCTTGGAGGGCGACCCTCAAAGAGGGGAAGAAAGAGGAGTATATCCGCCGTCACAGAGCGATCTGGGCGGAGATGGTGGAAGTGCTCAAAAGCGCGGGCATTCGCAATTATTCCATTTGGCTGTGGGGGAGCGAATTGTTCGGTTACTATGAGTGCGAAAAGGGCATTGCCTATGCGGGAAAGGTGCAGGCAGAGAGCCCCGTCGTCGCAAAATGGAACGAGTACATGGAGGACGTCATGGAGATGCCCATCGACGAGCGTACGGGCGCACAGCCCCTTTTGGAGCAGGTTTTTTACCTCGAATGACTGTGGAAAACTCTGTGGATAAATTGTGGAAAACATGAAATCGTTTCCGTCCGCCGCGGCAAAAGCCGCGGCGGACGGTTTTATATATTGTCTCGCTTCCCCTTTCAGGGGAAGTCCCCGAGCGAAGCGAGGGGGAAAGGGTTTCTGAAATTCCTCAACCTCTCACGTTGTTCATGTCCCCGAGGTTGATGAAAAACGAAAAAATTTTCCAAAAAAATTTCGACAGAGTATGTTAAATTGCTTGACATCACGGGGGGGGTGATATAATAGAAAATGAGCATATATTGAAAAGGAGTTTTTTATGAAACGCAAATTTTGGGAAATTCTTTTCACCCTGATCGCTGCGCTTTGCCTGTGCTTCGGCTTGGCGGCATGCGATCTGTTCGGCAGCGGCGGAAAAAGCACGGGAAGCGGCACGGGGAACAACGGCACGCAAACCGAGCAGGGCGGCAGTACGCAAAAGCCCGACGAGGGCGAACAGGGCGGCAGTACGCAAAAGCCCGACGAAAAACATCTTTCGTATGCGCTGAGCAGCGACGAATCCTATTGGATTGTGCAAGGGATCGGTGAATTGGCGGGCGATATTGAAATTCCGGATGAATGGGAAGGAAGGCCTGTCAAGGAAATTGCCGAAAATGCTTTTGCAAATACGAATAAGGTGACAAGCATTACAGTGGGTGCCAATGTCGAGACCATTGGCGAAGAGGCGTTTTATAAATGCGTCCGGCTCAAAACTGTCTCCCTTGGGGACAAGGTTGAAACAATTCCTCAAAGAGCGTTTGAAGAATGTACGGCATTGGAGCAAATCACGATCCCCGTATCCGTGAAGCGCATAGAAGCAAACGCTTTTGAAAAATGCTCGGCATTAAAGAGGATCACTTATCAAGGGACTGTCTCCGAATGGGCGTCGATCGATTTTTGGTATTCGGATGCGAATTGGGTGCGCAATACATCCAATCCGATTTATGCAAAATATGTGGGCGACTTGGACCGTGAGCTGTACATTGCCGACAGTCTTGTGACGGATATCGAAATGACGGGAATAGCAGAAATCAAACCGACGGCATTCTATGGCTACAAAAAACTTGAAAATTTAACGATCGGAAGCGCTGTGGAAACGATCGGGGATTCAGCGTTTTACGCATGCGACCAATTGAAAAGCGTGACGCTCGACGGGGCAACAAAATTGAGCACCATCGGTTATGGCGCATTTTGGATGTGCGAGGAACTGCAAAGTATCACCATCCCCAACAGCGTGACAAAGATCGAGCGTTCGGCATTTCAGAACTGTTACAAATTGCAATCGGCAGATATCGGCGATAAGGTCACTTATATTGGTATTTCAGCGTTCGGAAGCTGCAAACAGCTCTCTTCCCTAACGCTCGGCGCAGGGGTCGACAAGATCGACGAAAACGCCTTTTCCTACTGTGAATCGCTCACCACCGTGAAGATCCCCGCCTCGGTGACCTTTATCGGCAAATATGCATTCGATTATTCGGGATTGCAAACTGCTATTTTTGAAAATCCCATAGGTTGGAAAGTAAACAAAGGAATCGGCACAGTAAAATACGTCGATATTGAAGGGCTCGAAGATCCCGAAACTGCAGCAAAACTTTTGATTCTCGACCCGCTCTCCAACGGCTATGTCGGCAACGATTGGGAGAAACCCGACGGGACGGACGACAACAATGGCACACAAGGCGGCGGAACGAAAGAACCGCACTACACGAAGAGCGAGGACGGCACGAAGATCTACTTTGGGGAATATCCGCAGACGGAGGTAAAGGAAAGCGGGCTCAAAGGCTTCTTGGGCATGGAAGCGGGTGCGAACCCGACAAGTTCGAATGCGGGCAAGTGGACGGATTACGGCTACTATATCAGCGGCTCGGTGCAGAGTTACATGTGGTATATTGACGTGGAATATCAAGGCGGCCGCTACCGCGGGGTGTACTTCACAAGTTACAGACCGTATTATACAACGGGCAGTTCTTCCACGAGCAACAGTTATCAGGACGACAACGGATACAAGACGAACACGGCATATTGGTTCAAGTATGAGCCCATCGAGTGGCGTATCTTGGAGCAGAAGGATGAGACGGCGCTTCTCATGGCGAACATCATCCTCGATAGCCAGCAGTATTACCGTACAAATTCGGGTACACGCACGGTGAACGGCAAGACGGTGTATCCGAACAACTACAAGGAGAGCGACATCCGCGCATGGTTGAGGGAAACGTTTTATGAGACTGCGTTTGACGAATATGCGAAGTCTCTCATTGAGACGACGACGGTGGATAACAGCGCGTCCTCCACGGCATCGAACAGCAACTCCTATGCGTGCGAAAACACGCAGGATAAGGTATTCCTGTTGAGCTATAAGGAAATATTGAACACCTCTTACGGATTCAGTTCGAGTTCTACAACATACGATACGGCGCGGCGGTTGAAGAGTACGGACTATGCGAAGTTACAGGGCTGTTGGCAATCTACAGATAGCAGTTACCGCGGCAATGGCTGGTGGTGGCTGCGCTCGCCGCGCAGCTATGGTAGCGGCGGTGCGTACAATGTCAGGCGCGACGGCCACGCCAACAACTATGATGTCGACAATACTTGCGGCGGTGTGGTCCCCGCTTTGCGGATCCGCCTGTAAAATCGAATTGATAAAACATAAAATTGGGGAGATAAAATTATGTGTGACAAGTACGTACTCCTTTCAAGTAATTGTAAAAGAATGAGATTTCTCGACTACGCTCGAAATGACAATCGGGCGGATTAGAAACCCTTTCGGCATTCGCTACACTCATGCCACTTCCCCTAAAGGGGCAGCGGGACGTCACCCGTTCGACAAGCTCAGGATGACGTGATTGGGGGATGCCCACCCCCTTAGTCCCCCTCCAATGGAGGGGGTTTCTTGCTGTCCCTTTCAGGGAAAGTACCCGCGAAGCGGGGGAAAGGGTTTTAACCCCTCAGTCACTCACGTTGTTCGTGCCAGCGTCTCACGCGGGTAGAGCCCCGCGTTCGGTCACCGTTCGCGCGAATAATGCGCTCACTCCTGTCACAGCGCGCCAACGGTTATCAACCGTTGGCAGAACGCGCTGTTCCACCCTACAGGGGCGCCAAGGGGCGCCGAGAGTGCCCACCCCCTTAGTTCCCCTCCTGGGAGGGGGTGGGGCACAGAGAAAAAGAGCAGCCCGCGGCATTCGCCGCGGGCTGCTAAACTTTCATATGTTCTGTTTTTTATCGTACGTTCCTGCCTTTTTGGTACATTATGCCTTGCCTGCGCAGCCCAAAACGTCGCAGATCTTGTGCTTCACCATTTCCTTCATGCTGGCGCGCGCGTCGGTGAGATACTGGCGGGGGTCGAAGTGGGAAGGATTCTCGGCAAAGTGTTTTCTGATCGCCGCGGTGAAGGCGACGCGCAGGTCGGAGTCGATATTGATCTTGCAGACCGCGAGCTGAGCGGCCTTTTTAAGCTCGCTCTCGGGAATACCGATGGCGTTGGGCATACTTCCGCCGAACTGATTGACGATCGCGACCTGATCCTGCGGAACGCTCGAAGCGCCGTGCAGCACGATGGGGAAGCCGGGAAGTCTTCTTCCGATCTCCTCCAAAATATCGATGCGGAGCTTGGGGTCCTGTCCCGGTTTGAACTTATACGCCCCGTGGGAAGTGCCGATCGCGATCGCAAGGGAGTCGATCCCCGTGCGTGCGGTGAATTCCTGCACCTCGTCGGGGGAGGTGAACATCGCGTCCTTGTCTGCGACCTTCACGTCGTCCTCGACGCCCGCGAGTTTGCCGAGTTCCGCCTCGACGACGACGCCGTGGTCGTGCGCGTATTCGACGACCTTTTTGGTGAGGGCGATGTTCTCTTCCCAAGGCTTGGAAGAGGCGTCGATCATGACGGAAGTAAACCCGCCGTCGATGCTCGCTTTGCAGATCTCGAAGTCTGCGCCGTGGTCGAGGTGCATGGCGACGGGGATGTCCGTCGTCTCGACGGCCGCCGCAACGAGGTGGCGGAGATACACGGGGTTGGCGTACTTCCTCGCGCCTGCGGAGACCTGCAGGATGACGGGGGAGCGGCATTCGTTCGCGGCTTCCACGATCGCCTGTATCATCTCCATATTGTTGACGTTGAACGCGCCGACGGCATAGTGGCCTTCGTACGCCTTTTTGAACATTTCCTTGGTTGTTACTAAGGGCATTGGAATTTCCTCCGAAATGATTTTTTTTAATTATAATCCTTTTCCCCGAAAAAAGCAAGGGACTTTTTTACTCTTTTCAAATTTTTCCCGCCCATTTCCGAAAGGATAAAGAAAGCGTTCATTCGCCATGATCGGCGCTTTTTTTCGCGCTGTGCGTGATAAAATCAAATTTACCTCGCCTTGGGCGGGGCAAGGAGATCAGATATGAAAGTTCGCAAGACATTTGCCGCGCTGTTTGCCACCGTTTGTTCCGTCGTGTTTGTCCTGCTCGTCACCGTGTTCGTCGCGGCGGCGTGCAGCGAGAAAGTCACCCTGCGTTTTGAAACGGGCAGCGGCACCCACATCGCCTCCGTAGAGGGGCAGGTCGGCGGGGAATATGAAAAACCGCAAGACCCCAGCCTCGACGGCTATTATTTCGACGGTTGGTTTTTAGACCCGTCCTATTCGGGCGAGCCGCAGTCCCTTCCCGACGTGATGCCCGCCGAGAGCACTACATACTATGCAAAATATGAAAAATGCCCCGTTCTCACCCTCTGTTCGGACGGCGGCGTCGAGCTCATGCGGCTGGAAGTAAAACCGGGCGTGGAGCTTTCAACGCGGCTTAAAGGGCTCGCTCCCGAAAAAGAGGGGCTCATTTTCGGCGGCTGGGCGCGGGATGGGGAAGTCCTCCCGCAAGACGCAGTGATGGGAACGGAGGATATGACGCTCACCGCTTGCTACAAGGCGCGCTATACGGTGGACGTCTTTTTGCAGGACGCCGACGATCCCGTGCGGTACGAACGCGACGCGCACCTCTCCTATGAGGGCGCGGACTGGGCGGAAAGTGAATTCTCCGCCGACATCGCAGCGCCCGCGCACTTCCTCTTTCTGCCCGAGCGCTCCTCTTCCGAGGGGGTGTTGCACGCCGGCGGGAACGCATTCTCCCTCTACTTTGACAGAGAGGCGTTCACCGTGACCCTCGACCCCGCGCTTCCCGAGGGGGGAGGCGAGCCGTCTCAGATCGCCGCCCGTTACGGCGCGCACCTTGCGCTTGTGCAGCCAGAGGGGGGAGAGGGCTTCACCTTCCTCGGCTGGCGGGCGGAGGACGGCGACCACGGCGCGGGAGAGACGCTCGTGCTCACGCAGGCGCTCTCCTTCAAGGGGATCTGGGCGACGGCATATAAGAACGCCCTCGGCGAGGGAACTCTGTATGCCGAGCTCGGTCAAGGACCTGTCCGCCGTGCGCTGTACGAGGTGGACGGCGAGCGCTATGAGGGGGAATTCGACGAGACGCGCGGGACGTTCTCCGCGGGCGGCTACCGCGGGAAGCTCGAGCCGCACGGAGGATTCCTGCCCGACAACTCGGGAACATATCGCGAGAGCGTTCCCAACGGGAACAGACAGTCCCAAACGGGGGAGCTGACCCTCGATTTCTTCGGCGGGAGAGCCGCATATACCCGCGGGGAGCTCTCGCTCGAGGGGGCATATGCTCCCCTCTATGACGACGCCGCCGAATGTTACACGGGGGAGTATTCGCTCGAAGGGGGGTTCAACTTCCGCCTGTACGATGCCGTCTTCCTGCGCGAGGGGGAAGAGAAGGGCAGCTATGCGCGCTACGACCTTTCGGCGGAAGATCTCTGCGGCGGCACGCTCACCCTCGACGGCTACGGGAACGCCGTCCTCATCGGCGAAAAAACGCAGACGGGTCACTATTTTCGCGGTGAAACGGACTGGTGTTTCCTTTCCCAAGAGGGCGAAGAATCGCACTTCCTCCTCGGCGGAAGGAGCTGGGACGGGATCGCCGAAGAGAACGCCTTTCTCCTTTGGGAGGAGCGGCTGTACGGCACTTATAACGGCGAGGGAACGCTGACCCTTGACGGCTATGGGCTCTGCGCCCGCCTGCGGGAAGGGGAGGAAGAACGCACGGCAGCCTTCGTGCGCGAGAGGGACGTTGTTACTTTGTTTTGTGAACCCGTATTGCGTTTTACGCTGCACGGCGATTCCTTTTTACCCACCTCGGAAGAGGAGGGACTGTACGAAGGGGAATTCGGGGAACTCTATCTCGACGGCGCGGGCGGCGCTCATATCGGGGAGGAGAGCGCCCCGAAGGACAGCGGCAGCTATGAAGTCTCGGGGGAGAGCTATGTCTATGAGGGCGGCTCGATGTTCCGCTTCCGCCTGCGGGAGGAACGGTACGAAGTCTATCACGAGGCAAATGCAGGGACGTTCATGAATTATTTCTATGAGACGGCGCTCATTTTAGACGGCTTCGGCGGCGGGAAATGCTTCCTCACCGCAGGAGACGGCTTCGATGTGAGCCTGCTCTATCGGGACGACGGATTCCTTCTGCTCTCTTCCGACTCCTTCCACTCTCCGCGCAAGACGGCGGCGTTCCGCATCGACGCGGAGGGGGTGATCGCCGAGATCCCGAGCTTCGAGGCGGGGCTCTTCCCCGTATATGCGGGAGGAAAGCGGACGGGGGAGACCCTTCTCCTCGACGGCATGGGCGGCGCGCGGCTGCTCGGCGGAATGGCCGGAGAGTACGTCTATTCCCACGCAAAACGCGAAACGGTATGCAATTTCGGCGGAGAAAGCAGGATATATCGCTTGAGCGAGCAAGGGGGCGAGCCCTGCGTGGAGCTCTCCCTGTTCGCGGGCGAATACGGCGGGGAAGCGGGAACGCTTTGTCTTGACGGCTACGGCGGCGCCACGCTCGCGGGGGAGAAGGTCTCCTATCTCGTGAAAAACGGGCAGGCGGAGCTCGATCTCGGGGAGGAACTGCTGCGCTTCGACCTCAAAGAAGGGGAGTACGTTCTCACCCGTTTCCGCCGCTATACATCTCCCTTCGGAACGGAGACCCTCTATCTCGGGCAGGACAGCATGGAGGCGATTTTGCGGGACGGTGAAGAGTTTTACGGCACTTACGGGCTGGATATCTTCCTCTCTTCGGGCAAAAGTTTTGCCTTCCGCACAAAGGGGGATGAATTCTTCCGCTACGACGCCGAAAGCGCGGGGACGTTTTTAATTGCGGACGGGGGAACGCTCACCCTCGACGGGTGCGGCTTCGGCACTCTTGTTCGCGGAGACGAAGCCACGGAAGGGCGCGCCCTTCTGTGCGGCGGATACGTGCTGTTCTTCTCGGAGGAAATGTCGCTCGGTTTTCGCTTGGAAGGGGGCGTTTTGACCCCCCTCGACGGGGAGTGCGGGATGTACCGCTCCGCCCTCGGGGGCGAGACGATCTGCCTCTGCGGCGACGGCTCTCTCGCCCTGCCCGAAGGGGAGATTGTCGGGAGCTATGTCAAAATTTCCGATGACGTATATGAAATTTCGCTACACGGGAAAAAATCGCACATCTGCATTTCCCGTGAGGAGCACACTTGGGCGCAGTGGGAGGAGACGCTCGAAGGCTATGAGGGCAGCTATTCCGTCGGCGGGAATACCCTGCTTGTAGACGGCTGCTCGGTGACCCTCGTTGCGGGGGAGACGAGCGTTTCCTACCGCTTCCTGTGCGCCTGCGAAGGGGGATTCCTCGCGCAAAACACGGCAACGGGCGAAAGTTTTCGCTTCCGCTTCGGGCGGGAGACGGAGATCCTGCCCGTAAGTTCCCGCTTTTTTGTCCGCGAAATCTAAAAATTTCACAAAAACATAACCGAGAGACGTTGCTTTTCCCCGAAAAATTTGGTATAATATTCCCGTATACCGAAAACGCGGAGCATATCATGGAAGGCAAAACTGTTTATTCGGCGATCCAGCCGAGCGGAGATCTCACCATCGGGAACTATGTCGGTTCTATCCGCAACTGGCTCACACTGCAGGAGGAGTACGACTGCTATTTTGCGATGGCGAATATGCACGCCATCACGGTGCGGCAAGACCCCGCCGAACTGAGACGGCGCACGCTCTCGCTCGCGGCGCTCTATATCGCCTGCGGGATCGATCCCGAAAAATGTGCGCTCTACGTCCAATCCCAAGTTCCCCAGCATGCCGAGCTCATGTGGGTGCTCAATACCGTGACCTACGTCGGGGAAATGGAGCGGATGACCCAATTCAAGGATAAGTCCCGCAAACATGCCGACAATATCAATATGGGGCTCATGGACTATCCCGTCCTCATGGCGGCGGATATCCTGCTCTTCAAGGCCGATCTCGTTCCCGTGGGGCAGGACCAGACCCAGCATGTCGAGATCGCGCGCGACATCGCGATCCGTTTCAACAACCGTTTCGGGGAGACCTTCACCGTTCCCAAGGCGCTCATCATGAAGCAGGGCGCCAAGATCGCTTCCCTGCAAGACCCCGCCAAGAAGATGAGCAAGTCGGATGAAAATCCCAATGCCTCCGTCTTTTTGACCGATGACCGCGACACGATCATCCGCAAATTCAAACGCGCCGTCACCGACAGCGACGACCGCATCGTCGTTTCGGAGGACAAACCCGGGATCTCCAACTTGCTCGCGATCTACGCCTCCTTTACGGGAAAGACGACGGAGGAGTGCGAGAAGGAATTCGAGGGAAGGGGGTACGGAGAATTCAAACTTGCGGTCGGCGAGACGGTCGCGGACAAGCTCGCCCCCGTGCAGGAGGAGCAAAAGCGCATCCTGTCCGATAAAACTTATCTTCACGGCGTCCTCGCTTCGGGCGCAGAACGCGCCTTCAAAGTGGCGAGAAAGACGATCTCCAAGGTCTACCGCAAAGTGGGCTTCTATCAGGGCGAATAATGTTCGGTTACGTACGTTACGACATTCCCCATCTCTTTGTAAAGGACCTCATGCTCTACAAGGCGCTCTATTGCGGGCTGTGCAAGAGCATCGGCGCTTCTTGCGGCCAAATGGCGCGGATGGGGCTCTCCTACGACGTCACCTTCCTCTCGGCGCTCCTCCACAATCTCATGGGGGAGGACGTTACGATCGAGAAGCAAAATTGCTTCGAACACGCCGTAAAAAAGCGCCCCATCGCCAAGGTGGATGAGCTCACCAAGGAGCTCGGCGCGCTCAATACCGTGCTGTGCTATTACAAGCTCACGGACGATGTGAACGACGGCGAGCGCGGAAGAGGCAGAAGGCTGTGGTTCAAAAAGGGATTCAAAAGAGCCAAGCGCGCCTACCCCGCCCTCGTTCGGCTCGTGGACGAGTTCATGAAGGAGCAGGCAAGGGCGGAGGGAGAAAAGATCGCCTCTCTCGACCGCGCCGCCGATCCCACGGCGCGCATGATGCAGTCCCTTTCCCGCTATTTTTTGAAGGACAGGGCGAGCGGGAGCACGGATGAGCTCTTCTACAGCTTGGGGAAGTGGGTCTATCTCATCGACGCGCTCGACGATTACGACAAGGACAAGAAGAAGGGAAATTACAACCCGTTTGTCCTTTCATACAACGAAGAGGACAAAAAGTCGCTCATAGAGAAGCGGGGAGAGGAGATAGGGTTTCTGTTCGATACTCTCTTCTTCTCCCTCAGGGAGGGACTTGCGGGCTGCAAGTTTTCCTTCAACCGCGATCTCACGGACAATGTGGTCCTCCTTGGCATCCCCGCCGAGACGCAGCGGGTCCTTAAGGGGGAACATCCCGTTAAGATGACGGTAAAAGTATAAAGAGAAAAGCATAAGGAATACAAAAATGAGCAATTACGAAATTCTGCAGATCGACGAAAACGCAACGGACGAAGAGGTCAAAGAGGCTTACCGTGCGCTCAAAATGAAGTACAACGAGGAGCGCTGGCAGGACGGCGAGGCGGGGAACAAAGCCGCCCGAATGCTCGAAAAGGTGGACGCCGCCTATGAGGAGATCATGCGCGAGCGCAGGGAAAAAGCGCGCTCAGACAGCGGCGTGAACGCCCTCGACGAAGTTGCCGACCTCATCCGCAAGGGGGACATCGCCGCCGCACAGGAAAAGCTCGATTCCTTCAACGAGCGCAACGCCGAGTGGCACTACCTTCAGTCGGTGGTGTTCTACAAGAAAAATTGGATCAATGAGAGCAAGAAACAGCTCGAGATCGCCATGCAGCTCGACGGTGCGAATCCGAAGTACCGCGACGCCTACGATAAACTTCGCGCGCGTGCGGATTACCAGCAGCAGACGGGCGGGGCGCAGAACATCGATCCCAACCCCTCGAGCGAAGAGCAGATGGGCGGAAACTTCTGTGCGAACTGCGCGAGCTTTTGCTACACCTTCCTCTGCGTGAATTGCCTGTTCAATCTCTGCTGCAACTGCCGCTGAGGGTGGTGCGGGGATGAAGAAACCGTCGAAATCTTTTGAGATCGCGCTGTCCGCAATGGCGGCGGCGTTCGGCGCGGCGTTTCTCATGCTCGGAACGCTCAACCCTTTTTTGCTCGCGACGGGCTATCTCGTGGCGACCTTTTCCCTCATGGTGCCTCTTTCCAAAGACTTTGTGTGGGGGAGCGCGCTCGCCTATCTTGCGGCGGGGCTCATCGCCCTCCCTCTGGGGCTTTTCAAGATCGTGCCCTACGCCGTCTTTTTCGGTCTGCATCCCATCGTCAATTATTTGCAGAAAAGATTCGTCAGACGCACTCCGTTCAAAGTTCTCTGCCTCATCGGGAAGATCGTCTGGTTCGATCTTGCCATGTGGCTTTCCTTCTATGTGCTTACGGCAATGTCGGGGATGACCTTCCCCGACTTTGTGGTAAAATATTTTTACTACGTCCTCTTCCTCGGCGGCTCGCTCTTCTTTGTCGCCTATGACATCATGATCTTTCTCTGTCAGCGCTCGGCAGATCTTGCGATCCGCCGCATCCGGAGGTAAGGGATGGAAAAAAACCAAATCATCACGGCGAGCGCGGAGGCGCTCGGAACAAACGGAGAGGGGATCGTCCGCAAAGACGGGCTCACCCTCTTCGTGCCCTATTTGCTCCCCGGCGAGCGGGCGGAGATCAAAGTTCTGAACGTAAAAAAGAACGTCGCCTACGGGAAGGCGGGGGAGATCTTCACTCCCGCCGAAGAGCGGGTGCGGCCCGAATGCCCCGTCTTCACCCGCTGCGGCGGCTGCCAGCTCCAGCATATCAAATACCGCTATCAGCTCCGCTTCAAGCAAAATCTCGTGCGGGACGCCCTCAGAAAGATCGGCGGCGTGCGGTGCGAGGTCTCCCCCTGCGTGCGCAGCGAAAAGGAGTACGCATACCGCAATAAGTTGCAGCTTCCCATCGGGAGGCAGAACGGGAAGAACGTCGTCGGCTTTTACGCCGAGCGCTCCCACCGCATTGTGCCGATCTCGGTCTGTCCCATCCACCCCGCGTGGGCGGAAGGGGTCATCGGGGCGGTGTATAAATTCATGGAGACCTGCGGGCTCGACGGCTTCGACGAGGAGACGGGCACGGGGGAACTCCGCCACATCGTGGTGCGCGAACTCAAACGCAGATACATCGTCACTCTCGTCACGGCGGTAAGAGAACTCAAGGGGCTCGATTTCTTCCTCGCTTCTCTCGACAAACTCTTTCCCGAATACAGCCTGTACCTCAACTATCATCCCGAACGGACCAACGTCATCTTCGGGGAAGAATTTACCCTCGTGAAGGGGAAGGGCTTTTATGAGTGCACGGAGGGAGGGATCGTCTATGAAGCGGGCGCGCAGACCTTCGTGCAGGTCAACGAGGGGGTGCGCACGGGGCTGTACGAGCGCGCCGCGTCCTTGGTGGAAGAGGGCGAGACGGTCATAGACTGCTATTCGGGCGGCGGGCTTCTCACCGCCATGCTTGCGAAAAAGTGCGGCAAGGCTTACGGCATCGAGATCGTCCCCGAGGCGAGCGCGTGTGCAAATTCTCTGGCGGAAAAGAACGGGCTCGTCGGCAAGATGATAAACCTCTGCGGCGCGGTGGAGGAGGAACTTCCCCGCCTTTTGGAGAGGACGGGAGGGGACGTGACCGTCCTTTTGGACCCTCCCCGTTCGGGAGCGGACAGGCGGGTGATCGGGCAGATAGCGCAATACGGGGTGAAGAAAGTCATTTTCATAAGCTGCAATCCCGCCACTCTCGCGCGCGACGTGGGGCTGCTCACGGGCAGTTTACAGCCGAACGAGAGGGGGGAGCTCGTCAAGACGGAGGAGAGCCCCCGCTACCGCGTAGAGCTCGCAGAGCCCTTCGATATGTTTCCTCAGACGAAATGGGTTGAGACGCTCATGCTTCTCAACCGCATTAAATAAAAAACGGGAGCAAAAGTATGCCTTTTATCGACAGCAAGATCACATTGAAACTCGATGACGCGCAAAAGGAGCGCATCAAGTCAAGGCTCGGCAAGGCGGTATCCGCCCTTCACAAGGGGGAGAGCTACCTCATGGTCGGGTTTTCGGACGGTTACGACCTCTACTTTGCGGGCAAAAAACTCGAGAAGGGCGCTTACGTGGAAGTCAGTCTCTTCGGCAGCGCTTCCCCCGCCGATTACGACAAAATGACGGGGCTCATCTGCGACATTCTCTCCGAAGAGGCGGGAATTCCGGGCAGCGGGGTTTACGTCACCTATCATCCCGTTTCAGATTGGGGATTCAACGGCTCGAATTTTTGAAAGAGCCCCCCCAAATTACTTGTCAATTCTTACCGGAAATGCTAAAATATACAAGGTCTGAGACGGCGGGAGCGGTTTCATGGAAGAAGATATCATAAGCGAAATAGCGGCGGCGGAAGCCCAAGGAGCGCAGAAGAAGGCGGATGCGGCGCAGCGCGCCGCGGCGCTGCTTTCGGAGGCGGAAAAGGACGCGGCGGAGCGCGGCAGGCTCTCGGAGCTTGACTGCGCCATGTTGCGTGCCGAAAAGACAAAAGAGGCGGAAGGGAAGGCGGAACGCGAGTATTCCGATGCCATTGCTTCCTGCCGCGCAAGCTCGAAAAAATACGCCGACGAATGCGTCGCACATGCGGACGTGTACGTCGCCGAGATCGTGGGGAGGCTCGTGAAGTGATCGCGAAAATGCGAAAACTTCATCTCGTCTCCCTTTCCTATGAACGGGACGGCATCCTCGACTGCCTCGAACGCACGGGCGCGGTCGAGGTGAAGGTGCATTCCGAGGCGGAGGGCACTCTTCCCTTGAGCGAGGACTGTTCCTGCTTGCGCGAGCGTCTTGCGGCGGCGGAGGAAGCGCTGTCCGTGCTCATGGAACGGGCGGAAAAGTACGCAAAAACGCATGACGTCAAGAACTTTTCTCTACCGACGGACCTTTCCGTGAGCTATTCGGAGTTCCTTTCCGCCCGCAGACGGATGGGGGAAGGGGAGGCGCTCGTCGCCCGTATCAACGACCTCTTGAAGGCGCAGAGCGACTGTCTTGCCGAGGAGGCGCGCATTTCCCGCGCCCTCGCGGGTTTAGAGCCGTACACGGCGCTGAATGAGCCGTTCGCCGATTACGGCGATACCGCCCACACCGCGCTGTTCTTGGGGCTCGTGCCCGCTTCCAATTGGCGGGAGTGCAAAAACCAGCTCGACGGTCTTCCCCTTTGCGCATATTCGGCGAAGGAAGGGGAGAGCGTTCTGCTCCTGCTCTATGCACACAAGAGCGTCCGCAAAGATGCGGAGAGCGTGCTCGCCGCGGCGGGCTTTTCTTCCTGTCCCTATAAGGGAGGGCGCACCGCCCTTTCGATGAAGGAGGAACTTCTCTCCGCGCGCGAAAAGAACGCGGCTGCCGAAACGGACGCGGAGCATTCGCTGTTTGCCTGCGCTTCTCAGGTGCGGGAGTTGAAGATCTACTGCGACGTTCTTGCCTTCGAGCTCGAGAAGGCGGAGACGGCGGGGAAGATGCGCGCCACGGAGCGTACCTTCCTGCTCGAGGCGTTCCTGCCTGCGGAGCGGGAGGGGGATGTCGCCGCCGCGCTCGACGGGTGCGGCGCCGCGGTCTACTACCAATTTTCCGATCCTGCGGAGGATGAGCCCGTTCCCACCCTCGCAAAGAACAACAAGGTCGTTGAAAATTTCGAGACGATCACCAATATGTATTCTCCTCCCAACGCGCGGGAGATCGATCCCAATGCGGTCATGTCCTTCTTTTACAGCCTCTTTATCGGCTTCATCATGGCGGACATCGGCTATGGGCTCATGATGCTCCTCGGCGGCGGGTTTTTATATTATAAGAACCGCGCAAAGCAGGGCGGTATCAAATCGCTTGCGGGCGTGTTTGCGGTCGGCGGCGTCTTCACGATCATCTGGGGATTTTTGTTCAACTCCCTGCTCGGGATCTCCGTACTGCCCTTCACCGTCATGCCCGACGCGCAGAAAAAGATGTGGTCGCTCGCGGGGATCGACATTCCCGCCGTGCTCATCATCTCCCTGCTCATCGGCATCGTGCAGCTCATGGCGGGATATTGGTGTAAAATGGCGCAATGCTGGCACAGGGGGAAGTTCTGGGACGGCATCTTCGAGGGCGCCGTGTGGGCGGTCTTTTCGATCGGCGCGGGGATCGCCGTGCTCGGCATCATCACCGTCACGAACGACGCGGGGGAGACCGTCTTCCACGAACCCCTGCTCGCCACGGCGGGCGGAATTCTTGCGGGGGCGATGCTCCTCGTTGCGGTGCTCACCGCAGGCAGGCATGAAAAGTTCCTCGGGAAGCTCTCCAAGGGCTTCGGCTCGATATACGGGCTCATCAATTATTTCACGGACGTATTGAGTTATATCCGCCTCTATGGGCTCATGCTCACGGGCGCGGTGATCGCACAGGTCGTCTCGCAGTATTCCCTGCAATTTTTGACTTCGGGCTCGGCGCTCGTCGTGCTGGGCGCGGTGCTCATGGTCGTGGGGCATGTATTCAATCTTGCCATCAGTCTGCTCGGCGCCTATATCCACACGGCGCGTTTGCAATACGTCGAATTCTTCGGCAAATTCTATGTGGGGGAAGGGCAGCTCTTCACCCCCCTCGGGTCTACGCGCAAGTATGTGCGTGTGACGTAAGTCCCTTTCCGCCGCAAAGGTTATAGGCAAGCGGCGGGTCGGATCGATAAACAAAGTGAAAACTTTTGGAGGTAAAAGCAATGTTTACAACAGGTTACATTGTCGCGGTCATCGGGATCGCGGTGTGTGTGATCCTCTGCGGCGTCGGCTCGGGGCTCGGGCTCTATAAGACGGCGAGCGCGGCGGCGGGAGTTTTGGGGGAAAAGCCCGATAAATTCGGCAAGCTCATCATCCTGATGCTTCTCCCCGCCACACAGGGGCTCTACGGCTTCCTTGTCGCCATTCTCGCCTCGAACACGCTCGTGCTCGACATGGCGACCGCGCAGGGTTGGACGATCTTCGCCGCCTGCCTTCCGATGACGATCTCGGGCTTCGTTTCGGCATTCTTTCAGGCGAAGGCTTCCGTGAATTGCATCTATGCCGCGGCAAAGCAGGACAGCTTGGGCTTCAAGATCGCCATGGGGCCCGCGATGATCGAGTTCTATGCGCTGCTCGGTCTCGTCATTTCCCTGCTCCTCATCATCGCGCTTTAACATTATGGGAAAGGAAGACATCATCGCACGCATCCTCTCCGATGCGGAAAGAGAGGCGGAGGAGCTTGTGACGCAGGCGGAAAGAGAGGCGGAGAACATCCGCGCTGAAGCCGAGCGCCGCGCCCTTGACCTCAAGGAGGAGACGGAGGCGGAGATCTCCGAACGTGCGCGGCGGATCTCGGAGGGAAGGGCGGCGGCAGCGCGGCAGGACTGCGCCAAGATCCTGCTCGCCGAAAAACGGCGGGTGCTCGATGAGATCTATGCCCGTTCGCTGAAGGGTTTGCTCTCTTTGAGCGAGCACGACGCTCTCGCCCTCTATCGGAAACTCCTCGTCTCCTATGCGGAAGAGGGGGATACGGTCGTGTTTGCGGAACGCTTTCCCTATGCCGCAAAGGCGGCGCAATTGCCCGTCGTAAAGGAGCGGGCGCTGGTCGTCGCGAAGGAGAGAGCTCCCATAGCGGGCGGATTCCTTTTGCGCGGCAACGTCTGCGATAAGGACGTCTCCTTTGAGGCGTTGCTCTCTGCCGACCGCGAAGAGCATCAAGCGGAGATCGCCGCAAGGATCTTCAGATGAACATACTCTACACAAACGGTGTGATCGCCGTCAGAGAAAAGTCCCTCCTGGGCGAAAAACTTCTGCGTTTTGCCGAAATGAAGGCAGACGAAGTTTTGCACGCCCTCGCGGAGAGCGGCTTCGGAAGCGGAGCGGACTCTTCGGACAGCGAGGCGCTCTGCGCGGCGGAGGAGGCGGCGCTCGACGAGTTCATCCGTCTCTACGCACCCACGCGGGCGGCAAAGGAATATCTGCTCGCCCCGCGCGATCACCACAACGCCAAGGCGCTCGTCAAGGCGGCAAAACTGCATACGGACGGCGATGAACTCTTTGCGCCCGACGGACTTATCCCGCTCGAAAAGCTCTCGGCTTGCATCGGCGATGGGAATTTCGAGGAGCTCGGAGAGCTCGGCAAAACGGCAGAGCGCGCCCTTTCGGAGGAGGAACTCTCGGGCGCGGAGATCGGCTTTCTGTTCGACAAGGCGCTCTTCGAGCGGCTCTCCCGCTCCTGTAAAGGAGTGCTCAGACGCCTGCTCGCGGGAAGGGCGGATCGGATCAATGTGCTTACCGTATTGCGTTCTCCCGATTGGGAGAGTGCGGAAGCCTTTCTTCTCCCGGGCGGAAAGTGCAAGAGGGAAGAGCTCCAAGCGGGAGAATTCAAGAACGGCGAGATCGCAAAGTTCTATCGTTCGGCGCTTGCCGCCAAGGAGAAGGGAACGCCCTTTGTCGAGGCGGAACGTGCGCTCGATTCCTTTGAAGCGGAATATTTCGCTCATCACCGCTTCGAGCTCGAGGGCAAAGAGCCCTTCCTGTACTATGTGTTCCGCCGCAGGGCGGAGATCGCCAATGTGCGCATCCTGCTCGTCTGCCTCAATGCGGGGCTTTCCGAGCGGGAAATCAAAAAACGTCTGAGGGCAATATGACGGGAAAAATCGCGATCGTCGGCAACGGCGACAGCATTACGGTATTCAAGGCGGCGGGAGTGGCGACATTCCCCGCCGAGAATGAAAAAAAGGCAAGGGAAGCCCTTCGCAAGGCGGCGCAGGAATATCAGATCATCTTTTTGACCGAAGAATTCGCCCGCCCGCTCGCCGATCTTTTGGAACGCTTCGACGAAGACGCCTATCCCGTCGTGCTCGCCATTCCTTCGGGGAAGGGCTCGCAGGGCTACGGCGAGGAGATGCTGAGGTCGGCAATGGAGCGCGCCTTGGGCGTGGATATATTGTTTCAGAGATAAGGGGTTCACAAATTTTGTCTTGCGACAAAATTTCGTGAGGGGTTAGGTGGTTTGCTCCGTAAGAGCATTCTGCCCGCCCGATAACTGCTTCGTAAAAACGGAAAGCCGTAAGTGTGCGGCAAATTGGGTCCCGCAGCGCAAAAGCGTGGTTTTGCTTGCGGAAAGAATTATATTCACCCCCACCTGTCATGGCTAATGCCATGCCACCCGCCCCCTTGGAAAGGGGGCAGGTCAAGGCTCCTCCTGAGGAGGAGCTGTCACGAACGACGTGAGTGACTGAGGTGGTGAAAAATCAGAAGCAAAGGACACCACCCCCTTAATCCCCCTCCTGAGTGATATGCACCCCAAAAGTTAGACACTTTTGGAGGTACATATTTTTATGAAAGAGGAAAGAAGGAAGAACAAAAAAT
>CANREF010000002.1 GCA_947629575.1 uncultured Clostridia bacterium
TAAAGCTTTTCACCACCGGCATAGCCGGTGGATTTCCCACGAAACTCCGCTACGCTTCGTTTCGTCTTCTGTTATAGCGAATGCCGCCCGACCGCATTATTGCGGTCGGGCGGCATGTTTAACACAGGTCAAATTTCGTTCTTTCCCAAAAGGAAGTCGGACGAAACGTCGAGGATCTCGGCGATCTTATAAAATGTCGGCAGAGAGGGGAGGGCTTTCCCGTGGATGTACATCGAAACCGTTGCCTTATTGATCCCCAACTTCACTGCCAGATCGGAATAGGAGATCCCGCTCATCGAGACAGCCTCTTTCAGCCGCTGCGAAAAAATCTCGTTCACTTCTTCTATCATATGCAAAGTTTAGCAAAATACAACCGAAAATCGTTGGAGGTTAGATTATATACAACCATAACGAAAGAACCGTCTGCCGCAATACCTTATAACGTGAAAAAATCTCTCTTGCGAGAGACTTTTTCATTTCTTTCTGTTGAGTTCGCCGAGAGCGCCATTCAAAAAATACTCGGCAGTGGAGCCCTTTCGGATGAGCGCCTTTGCTTCATCGGGGGTGCACCAGTGCGCTTCTTCGATCTCCTCATTGAGGACGATCTCGGCGTTTTCGTCCGCCGTTACGATGAAATTGAGCATCAAAAGATCCTTTGCCTCATGGTAACGGGACATCAAATATCGCCATTTCAGGGCGCTCAGACGGGTCTCCTCCATAAGCTCGCGCGGAATGGCTTTTTCCGCGCTTTCACCCTTCTTGATGTACCCCGCAAACAGCTTATAGTCCGCATCACCGACGTGCTTTCCGAGCAAGATCTTTGTCTCGGGACGGTTCACGACCGTCATGGATACCGCTACGGGGAAGAAGGGGAACTTGAATTTTTCGCATTTCGGGCAGAAGGGCACGAGGCCTTCGTTTTCCAGAAAGCGAAGCGTGAGTTTTTCTCCGCAGTCCCTACAATACATCTCTTTCCTCCCTTCTTGAAATTTTTTATATTTTACTCCTTTTTTCCGCCATTGTCAACCCGCTTCTGCAAAAAAAGTGCAAAAAACAGGTAGGTTTTTGCAGGAATTTGTATGTTTACACAAATATCTTCGGAAATAGCGCGCCAAGCGGGGAAAAGTTTTTTTCGGCGGGAGAGGGGAAAATTGCGGATGAGCACTTGACTTCCCTTATATAAATGTTGTATAATGAAATGTATTTTGTTTGCAGTGCGGTCGGGAGCGTTTTTCCCATGCCCCGCACAAGGAGAAAAGGATGCTGACATCGATATGCGGGATCAACTGGGGAGACGAGGGAAAGGGAAAGATGGTGGATTATCTTTCCGCGGATTACGATATCGTCTGCCGCTACCAAGGGGGAAACAATGCCGGGCACACCGTCATCAATGAGCGGGGAAAATTCATCCTCAATCTTATGCCCTCGGGGATCTTACGGGAGAACGTCGTTAACGTGCTCGGCATGGGCATGGTCATCGATATCAAGCATCTTTGCGAGGAGATGGCGCGCCTTGAGGAGAAGGGGGTGAAGATCACGCCCGAGAACCTCAAAATCAGCGATCGTGCCGTCATCACGATGCCCTACCATGTCCTCTTGGACTGTCTCGAGGAGGATCGCCTCGCGGGGAAGAAGTTCGGTTCTACCCGCCGCGGTATTGCTCCCGTCTATGCCGACCGCGCCATGAAGAAGTGCTTCCGCATGGGCGAGCTCCTGGACCTCAAGCGCCTCTATGCAAAGGTGAAGGAGATCGCCGAATGGAAGAACCTCACCGTCGTGGGCGGATACGGCCATGCACCCATTACGGCGGAGGAGCTCGTCTCCTATTTCGAGACCTACGGTAGGCCTCTTGTAAAATTCATCACCGATACGGGGCTCTACCTCAACGAGGCAGCCAAGGCGGGGAAAAAGATCATGTTTGAAGCCCAGCTCGGCGCGTTGCGCGATATCGACTACGGTATCTTGCCCTACACTTCGAGCTCGCTCACGATCGCTGCTTATGCGCCCATCGGGGCGGGCGTTCCCAATCTGAAACTCGATCGGTCCATCGGGATCATGAAGGCATACTCCACCTGCGTGGGGGAAGGCCCGTTTGTCGCAGAATATTTCGGGGAACAGGCGGAACAGCTCCGCAAAGCGGGCGGAGAGTACGGCGCCGCAACGGGACGCCCCAGAAGGGTTGGACCTTTCGATACAGTCGCCTCAAGCTACGGCATCCGCTGTCAGGGGGCGGATGAAGTCGTCCTCACCAAGCTCGACATCCTCTCCGATTACGACGAGATCGAGGTCTGCACCGCATACGAGCTCGACGACAAGATCATTCACGACTTCCCGTATCCCGACGCGTTGGATCGCTGCAAGCCCGTGTATACCAAACTGAAGGGCTGGAACTGCGATATCACTTCCTGCCGCAAAAAAGAGGAGCTCCCCAAAGAGGCGCTCGACTATATTAAATTCATCGAAGATGCGTGCGCCTGCAAGATCTCCTATGTGGCGGTCGGTGCGGAGCGCGACGCAGTGATCAAGATGTGACCGCGCAATGCGCTCAGAAATACGATCATGCAGAGAACTTTCTATAAGATGCACGGCATCGGAAACGACTATATCTATTTCGATTGTTTCGATCGCGGGCTCGAAGAGCCCGAAAAAGTTGCCGTAAAACTTTCGGACAGGCATTTCTCCGTCGGCGGGGACGGGATCGTACTCATCCTGCCGAGCGAAGTTGCCGACGCCCGTATGCGCATGTTCAATGCGGACGGCAGCGAGGGGAAGATGTGCGGAAATGCCATCCGCTGCGTGGGGAAATACCTTGCGGAGATGCGCGGCGTCAAGAAGGACGTCCTCACCGTTGAGACCCTCTCGGGGATCAAAACTCTGAAATTGAACAGGACGGGGGAAACAGTCGTCTCCGTCACGGTGGATATGGGTGCGCCCGAGCTGTCTCCCGCCCGCATCCCCGCAAATTTTTCGGGAGAAACGGTCATCGCCGCTCCGCTCGAGGTGGGGGGGCGGGTTTACCGCGTCACCTGCGTGAGCATGGGGAATCCGCACTGCGTCGTCTTCGGGGAAGATCCCGATCCACTTCCCCTCGAAAAGATCGGTCCGCAGTTCGAAACGCATCCCGCCTTTCCCGAACGGGTGAACACCGAGTTTGTGCAGGTGATCGCCCGCAATGAATTGAAAATTCGGGTCTGGGAGCGGGGGAGCGGCGAGACGCTTGCCTGCGGCACGGGCGCGTGTGCGACCGCCGTTGCCGCCGTTTTGAACGGATATGCGGATAAGGACAGCCCCATTACCGTCTCCCTTCGGGGCGGGAAGTTGGAGATCGTCTACACAGGCAAAACCGTTTTTATGACAGGCCCCGCCGCATTCGCCTTCAAGGGCGAAGCGGAGATACAAGGAGATTGAGAGGTATCTATGACTAAATATATTTTCGTGACAGGCGGCGTCGTTTCGGGACTTGGGAAGGGCATTACGGCGGCTTCCCTCGGAAGGCTTCTCAAGATGCGGGGATATAAGGTCGCTTCGCAGAAGCTCGACCCCTATATCAATATCGACCCCGGCACGATGAGCCCCTTCCAGCACGGCGAAGTGTATGTCACGGAGGACGGCGCGGAGACCGATCTCGACCTCGGGCACTACGAGCGGTTCATCGACGAAAACCTCAATAAATTTTCCAATCTCACGACGGGGAAGGTGTATTGGAACGTGCTCAACAAGGAGCGCGCGGGAGAATATCTCGGTCAGACGGTGCAGGTCATTCCCCACATCACCAACGAGATCAAATCCTTCATCTATCAGGTGGGGAAGACGACGGGCGCGGACATCGTGATCACGGAGATCGGGGGAACGACGGGCGACATCGAGAGCCAGCCCTTCCTCGAGGCCATCCGTCAGGTCGCCCGCGAAGTCGGAAGAGACAACTGCTGTTTCATCCACGTCACCCTTGTCCCGTACATCTCGGGCTCTTGCGAATTTAAGAGCAAACCCACCCAGCACTCTGTCAAAGAACTGCAGGGAATGGGCATCTTCCCCGACATCATCGTGGCGAGGGTAGACGATCCCATGCCCCGTTCCATCATCGAAAAGATCGCCATGTTCTGCAATGTGACGCCCGATTGCTGTATCGAGAATCTCACCGTTCCCGTGCTGTACGAAGCGCCCATGATGCTTGAACGCAGTAACTTATCGACGACGGTCTGCAGGATCTTACATCTCGAACCCAACGAGATCGATCTTACCGAGTGGGAGGAGATGTTAAAGCGTATCCACGCCCGCAAGGCAACGGTGAAGATCGCTCTGTGCGGGAAGTATGTGCGTCTCCATGACGCCTATTTGTCCGTGGCGGAGGCGTTGGCGCACGGCGGCTATGAGACGGGCGCAAAGGTCGAGATCAAGTGGATCGACACCGAGACCGTCACATCCGAGAACGTGGAAGAGCTCCTCGGCGATGTGGACGGCATTCTCGTCCCCGGCGGCTTCGGCGGCAGGGGGATAGAGGGGAAGGTGCTCGCCTGCAAGTATGCCCGCGAGAACAATATTCCCTACCTCGGGCTCTGCCTCGGGATGCACATCGCGGCGATCGAGTTCGCGCGCGACGTGCTCGGACTTGCGGACGCCAATTCTTCCGAGTTCTTCCCCGAGGGGAAACACAACGTCATCGACCTCATGCCCGACCAATACGGCGTGAAGATGGGGGGGACGATGCGCCTCGGCGCTTACCCCTGCAAGATCGTCGGAGAGAGGATGCGGGAGATATACGGGACGGACATGATCGCCGAACGTCACCGCCACCGTTTTGAATTCAACAACGACTATCGGGAGGCCTTTGAGCGGCACGGCATGAAGATCGCCGGAACGTCGCCCGACGACACCCTCGTGGAGGCGGTGGAATATCCCGAAAACGACTTTTTCATCGCCGTGCAATTCCACCCCGAATTCAAGTCCCGTCCCAACTGCGCTCATCCGCTCTTCCGTGAATTCGTCCGCCATGCACTCAAGCATGCGAAAAGGGGCTGACGGCAGCCCGACTTCAATCTATTTGGAATTATGAAGATCAATCATCATTTTCTCGATCTGAAAGAAAACTATCTCTTCTCTGAAGTGGGAAAGCGGGCTACGGCGTTTAGTGAAGCCCATCCCGACAAGCGGGTCATCCGCCTTTCCATAGGAGACGTAACCCGCCCGCTCCCGCCCGTCGTCATCTCCGCGATGCACGGCGCGGTGGAAGAAATGGGGCGCGCGGAGAGCTTTAAGGGGTACGGTCCTGACCGCTATTGCTACGGCTATCCGTCGCTCATCGATTCTATCCGCTCGAGCTATGCCCGCAAGGGAGTGAGCCTGAAGAGGGAAGAAGTGTTCATCTCGGACGGTGCCAAGAGCGATCTTGCCAACATCCTCGACATCTTCTCGGGAGAGAACACCGTGCTCGTGCCCGATCCCGTCTATCCCGTGTATGTGGATACCAACATCATGGCGGGGAGGAAGATCCTCTATGCCGACGCCAACGAGCAAAACGGCTTCTTGCCCATGCCCGATTCCGCGGTGGACGCGGACATCATCTATCTGTGTTCTCCCAACAATCCCACGGGAGCAGCATATACGCGGGAACAGCTCGCAGTTTGGGTGAACTACGCGCTCGAAAAAAACGCCGTCATCCTCTATGACGCCGCCTATGAGCACTTCATCACCGATCCCGAATTGGCGCGTTCCATCTATGAGGTGAAAGACGCCGAAAGATGCGCTATCGAACTCTGTTCCTATTCCAAGACGGCAGGATTCACGGGGGTGCGCTGCGGCTACACCGTCGTTCCCCAAGCGCTCGTGCGGGAGGGGATATCCCTCAATAAACTGTGGGCGCGGCGTCAGTCCACCAAGTTCAACGGCGTGAGCTATGTCACGCAGATGGGCGCGGCTTCCGTCTTCACCGAGGAGGGAGAGCGGCAGATCGAAGAGAACCTCAACTATTACCGTGAAAATGCAAAGATCATCTCCGACTGTCTCGACGGGCTCGGCATTCCCTATACGGGCGGAAAGAATTCCCCCTATATCTGGATGAAGTGTCCCATGGGCATGAAGAGCTGGGAATTTTTCGACTTTCTTCTCGAAAACGCAAATGTCGTGGGTACGCCCGGCAGCGGTTTCGGGAAAAACGGCGAGGGCTATTTCCGTCTCACGGCATTCGGCACGCATGAAAACACCCGTGAGGCATGCGCTCGCATCCAAAAACTTCTAAAAAAGGGTAGCTTATCATGAAGAAAGAAACGGGCGTCCTCTGCCACATTTCCGCTCTGCCGGGAGACTACGGCATCGGAGATCTGGGGCGGACGGCATATCGTTTTGCAAAACTTCTTGCAAAAAACCGCATTACATATTGGCAGCTCCTCCCGCTCGTGCAGACGGGCTACGGCGATTCTCCCTATCAGTCGGTCTCCTGCATCTCGGGGAATCCCTATTTTATCGACCTCGACGGGCTGGGGAAGATGGGGCTGCTGAAACCGAAGGAGCTCAAGGCGCTGCGCCTTCGCTATAAGAATTGCGATCGGGTGAATTACGGCGCTCTCTATGAGGAGCGCTACAAGACCCTGCGGCTCGCCTTTTCCCGCTTCTATTTCGACGACGAGGATTTCCGCAACTTCGTCAAGGAGGGGAAGTACGAGGACTATGCGCTGTTCATGACGGCAAAGACCGTCTTCAACGGCGCGTGCTTCTGCGATTGGGAGAAGGGGGTGAAATACCGCGAACCCGACGCGCTCGAACAGCTCCGCACCGAACATCACGAGGAATATCTCTTCTGGCAGTTCGTTCAGTATATCTTTTGGAAGCAGTGGCATAAGCTCAAAGATCACTGCTCCCGCGAGGGGGTGAAGATCGTCGGGGACATCCCGCTCTATGTCGCGCACGACAGCGCGGACGTCTGGGCGAATCCGCAGCTCTTCAAATTGGACGAAGATCTGATGCCCGCAAAGGTGGCGGGCGTTCCGCCCGATTATTTCTCCGAAAACGGCCAGCTTTGGGGCAATCCCGTCTATGATTGGAAGGCGCACGAGGCGACCCGTTATAAGTGGTGGACGGACCGCCTCACCAATGCGCTCGGCACATACAGCTATGTGAGGATCGACCACTTCCGCGGGATCGACCGCTACTACGAGATCGACGCGGACGCGGCGACCGCGATCGACGGCACTTGGTGTGAAGGGCCGAAGGAGAAGCTGTTCGCAGCATTGGGCTCGGGGAGACGGTATCTCATCGCGGAGGACCTCGGCTGTATCGACGCGGGGGTCACAGAACTCCTCCAAAAGACGGGTTTCCCCGGTATGAAGGTGATCCTCTTCGCCTTTGACGGGAATCCCGAAAACCAATTCCTGCCGCACAACATACCCGCGAACTGCGTCGCCTACACGGGCACGCACGACAATGATACGGTGGCGGGCTATATCAAATCGCTGTCCGCCGAGGAATTCATCCTCTTCCGCTCCCGCGTGGCGCAGGAACTCGGGCAGTGCGGGTTGGATATCCCGCTCTCGGAAAATCCTCAAAGTTTTGTCAAGGCGTTTACTGCAATGCTGCTCGGGTCTAAGGCGCAACTCGCCGTCCTTCCCCTGCAGGACGTCATCGGTGCGGACAATTCCTGCCGCATGAACACCCCCGGCACACAGGAGGGGAATTGGCAGTTCCGCGTCAACAAGATTCCTTCTGCACAACTTTGCAGATTGAAAAAAATGATAAAAATTTATAGGAGGTAACTTTATGGCAAAAGAGAAGAAGGGATTCTTCGCGGAATTCAAGACCTTCATCATGAGAGGGAATGTGATCGACATGGCTGTCGGCGTGATCATCGGCGGTGCGTTCAGCGCGATCGTAACGGCGCTCACCAACCAGATCCTCATGCCCGTCATCAACTGGGTCCTCTACCTCATCACCGGCGGGAAGGGTTTGGAGAACATCTACACCTACCTGCATCAGGCGACGTTGGTCGACGAAGCGGGGAAAACGATCGTTGACGCGACAACGGGCGCTCCGATGATCGATCTCGCGAATTCCATCTACATCGATTGGGGCGCCTTTATCACCGCGATCATCAACTTCCTGCTCATTGCGCTCGTGCTCTTCCTCATCATCAGAGTGATCAACCACATCCATGAGGGCACCGCCGAGGCGAAGAAGAAGTATGCCCCGCTCACCAAGGAAGAATGCAAGCAGCTCCGCCGCGAAGGCAAGAGCCGCGACGAGATCCTTGCGGCGGCAGAAGCAAAGAGAGCGGAAGAGGAAGCTGCGGCAAAAGCGGCTGCGGAAGCTGCGGCAGCTGTCCCGCCCGCACCTACGACCGAAGAGCTTCTCACACAGATCAGAGACCTGCTCAAAGAAAAGGAGTAAACGATTGAAAAACCGACCTTTGGGTCGGTTTTTTCGTGTGCACCCATTCCCGTTTCCCGCCATATCATGAGTGGGGAGAGGATATGCGCATTTGTTTTGTGACGGGCGGAAGCCTCGGGGAATTCAAGGGAGAGAGGGAAGCGGACATCGTGATGTTTCCCTTTCAGGCGCTCGGCGAAGTGAGCTACGAGCGAGAACTGAAAGGGGAGACAAGTCTGTTTGAAGATGTCGCCATACTTTCCAAAACGGGTCAGAATGTCGCCGTGTGCGGATGCTATACCAACGCGCGCGGGATGAAGAGGAAGTCGGTCGTCGTGGCGGAGCGCGGACGCATCCTCGGCGTTGCGGATATGGTGAACCGCATCGACGGGAGCGAGTTCCGCAGCGGCGCGGGAGTAAAGCTGTTCGATACGAGAGCGGGAAAGCTCGGCATCGTCGTGGCGGAAGATCTCTATTTCCCGCACGTGCTCGAAACTCTCTCCGTCTGCGGCGCAGACGTTGCCCTCGCCGTCTTTGAGGAGTTGAATGAGGGGTTGGAACTCACCCTCATGCGGGCGGGCGCTTTCTTTTACGGCATTCCCGTATGTATGTGCGCCTACGGCTACGCGCAGGTCGCCGACCCCATGGGAAGGCTCTGCTTTTCCTCGCCGAAGAGCCCATGTTCCTTTGAACTCATCCGCGAACAGGAGTTCCATGTGGTGGAGACGCGCCGGAAGGGCTTCTGCATCAAGCGCAAGACCGAATATTGAGCTGCCGAAATTGAAAAGTCACCCGCATGGGTGACTTATTTCCAACTTTGTATCGTTTTGAGCGCCAACGACTTTAAGGGCTCGGAAAGCGCCCGATATTCTTCAAGCAACTGCTGTTCGTCCGCTTTCAGCTCCCTCGCCGCGCGCAAAACGATCGCCCCGTCTTCATCCTCACGGCAGAGAAGATAATCGACACTCACCTCAAAAAAATCGGCAAGTTTCACGAGCATATCGGGATCGGGCTTATTCACCCAATTCTCGTAATAGCCGAGCGATTGCGCACTGATCCCGAGCTTTTCGGCAACGTCCTTCTGCCTCAGCCCGCGCTCCGTTCTCAATTCTTTGATCCTGTTCTTCATGTTTTTTTCATTATACAAGAATTTCTTTGATAATGCTTGACAAGAAAGAAACTATTTATTATAATCAAAAGTAAGAAATTCTTGTATGAAAAGGAGAACAAATGGAATTTATGGATCGTACAACGGATACTGCCGATGAAATCATCGGTGAAAGCGGCAATGATGCGGCGGCGAGCCCGATTTCTTCAAAGCCCGCTCGGGAAAAGCGGAAGGGCAGATGTAAACTGCAGCCTGTACCGCCCGTCGATGTGAGCACACTTGCGGGGTGGAGGCGTACTTTGTTCTACATCGAACAAGTTTGTTGTATCCTCACCGTTGTCAGTGCGTTGGTCTTCATGTTCTTTGTGGCGTTGGATGTATCGGGCTATGGGCGCGTCGATGTCTTTTACTATCTCAGTAGTTTGATGGAAGGGATGGACTTTGGTTTCTCGATGCTCTATCTTTACTACTTTCTGTTTTATCTTATCGTGTTTCTCGGCTTTTTGGTCGCGGTCCTTGTTACGGGCGTCATCGCGATCATAAGATCGGCAAGGGCGCTCGCGGGGAAAAAGTGCGGGAAGGGAGCCGAGGGGATGATGATCTCCTCTGCACTCTGTTTTCTTACCTATGCAATGTACTATTATTCGCAAACGAATGACAGGGCTTCGCTTGCGCTTGAAACCTGCTTGGGGATCTTTTGCACCGTTCTTTTAATGTTTATCTCGTTGGGAGCGCGTATTGTGCTGCGCGATCCTCAAGAAATGGAAAAGAATCTCACGCAGATGATTTTGGACGGCGTAATGCTTGTTCTGCTCGTCGCCTCCATCATTATGGCGACATGTCCGATCGAAAACGGAAACAGCAAAGTAAAGATGTCTGTTTTTGGTTTTCTTTTCAATGTTGAAGATGGTCTTATGTTCGCCGATTTGGTCGAATTGACTTTGATCATAAGCGCAGTGCTGCTCATCACTGCAGCAGCGCATGATCTGATGCGCTGCGAACTGTCGGAAAGCAGAGTTCCGATCGTATATATGATCGTGGCCGTTTGTCTGTCGATCCCTCTATATGTTTTCCTTCTCTGTGTTATATCGTTTGCTTACATTCCATGGCAGCTCCATGTCGTCATACTGTTTATTTTGATATCGGCAATCATTTTGGTGGTGCGGGGGCATTTGCAGCGCAAGGCGGAAAAACAGAAATAAAAATCTCCCATCTTCCGCACACTGCTAAAAGGACAGCTGTGGAAAAGAGGAGGTTTTTATGCAGATCGCATTTTTCGACGCCAAGGATTACGACCTTCCCGCCTTTGTGGAATACGGCAGGGAGTACGGCATCGGGTTCAAATTTTATGAGACCAAGCTCACCGCCGACACCGCCCGCCTCGCGAAGGGGTATGACGGCGTTTGCATCTTCGTGAACGACCGGGCAGACGCCGAAGTGATCGACCGCCTCTATGAGTACGGCGTGAAGATCATCGCGCTCAGGTGCGCGGGATATAACAATGTGGACTTGAAATATTGTTTCGGGAAGATCCACGTCGTGCGCGTTCCCGCCTATTCCCCTTACGCCGTCGCCGAACACACCATGGCGCTCTTGCTCACCTCGGTGCGCCGCATCCACAAGGCTTATAACCGCACCAAAGATTTCAATTTTTCTTTGAAGGGACTTACGGGCTTTGACCTGCACGGCAAGACGGTGGGGGTCATCGGCACGGGAAAGATCGGCAAGATCTTCATCGACATCTGTCGGGGCTTCGGGATGAAGGTGCTCGCCTACGATAAATTTCCCGCCGCGGAGGGAGTGGATTATGTCCCACTTGAAGAATTGCTTGCGCAGAGCGACGTCATCTCTCTGCACTGCCCGCTCACCCAGGAGACCTATCACATGATCGGGAAAGAGGCGATCGCAAAGCTGAAGAGGGGAGCGATCCTTCTGAACACCTCCCGCGGGGCGCTCATCGATGCGGAGGCACTTTTAGAGGGGATCAAACAGCGCAAGGTGGGCGCAGCTTGCCTCGATGTTTACGAGGAGGAATCCGACGTCTTTTTCCGCGACTTCTCGGGGCACATCATCGAGGACGATACCCTCGCGCGGCTCATTTCCATGCCCAACGTCATCGTGACTTCTCATCAGGCGTTTTTGACGGAGGAAGCGCTCCGCGGGATCGCAGAGACGACCTGCAAAAATCTCGCGACTTTTTTCGACGGAGACATCTGTGAAAACGAACTCTGCTATAACTGCGGCAACGTGGAAAACTGCATGAAGAAGCGGAAAGAGCGCTGTTTTTGACATGGGCAATGAGGGACAGGGCCTCGGAGCTGACGCTCCTCGTGTCGCCCTTAGTAAAAGAATAGAACTGCGAAAAACAGGAATCGCGCCTTTGGCGGCGCACTTCCTCGGTGCGGTACTTCGGAGCTGACGCTCCTCGTGTCGCCCTTAGCAGAAGAATAGAACTGCGAAAAGCAGGAATCGCGCCTTTGGCGGCGCGCACTTCCTCGGTGCGGTACTTCGGAGCTAACGCTCCTCGTGTCGCCCTTGGTAGAAGAATAGAACAGCGAAAAGCAGGAATCGCGCCTTTGGCGGCGCGCCCCGGTTGACAATTATCAATTGTCAAGTTTGCGGCAAACTTTTCTGTTTCCCGACTTTTCGACCGCAAACCGCTCGCTCTCGCTCGCGCCTCCACCCTCGATTCCTGTCGAAAATCGTCAATACCATAAGCGAGGCATCCAAGTAGGATGCCTCGCTTATGGTGCGGTCGACAGGAATCGAACCTGCATGGTCTCCCACAAGATCCTTAGTCTTGCGCGTCTGCCAGTTCCGCCACGACCGCTCGTCTCGTCGAAACAAATCTCATTTCAAAGCGCCTTGCTTGTGCCAAACCTTGCATTGTTTCGCAACAGCTTTATTATCATACATCATCGCCGAAGAAAAGTCAAGTGCTTTCACGGTAAAAAAACAGATATTTTTTACGAAATTTCATAACTTTTTTTACGTAAGCTGCCGTTTCGGGATAGGGGATCTCCTTGAGGCTTTTGCCGTCCTCCGAAAACCGCCCGTCGCGCAACCATTCCGTCACCGTTCCCTCGCCCGCATTGTAAGCGGCGATCGCCGTCTGCTCTTCGAACCGTCCCATGAGATAGCTCAGGTACAGACATCCGATCTGCGTATTGTATTCTCCTTCTCTCAGTCTTTCCGCGTCGAATTCCACGCCGTTTCTGCGGCAAATAAATTCGGCGGTGGAGGGAAGCACTTGCATGAGCCCGACCGCTCCCGCACGGCTCACCGCGTCCTCGTGAAAGCCGCTTTCCGCCTTCATCACGGCATATACGAGCGCGGGTGAAAGTCCGCTCCTTTCCACAACTTCGCGGTAAGGGCGGCGATAGCACGACCTTATCCATAGAAATATGCCCGCCGATAGGGCGCAGATCACAACGATCGTCCAAAAGAAAATGCGCATACCCTTCTTCATGCAAGATAAAGTATGCGCAAGCCTCAAAAAAGTAGAACGCTATACCCCGAGCGCTTTGAGGGCGCGGCGGAGCTCGTCTTCCAGTTCCAGAAGCGTGCCGTTGTTCCTTATGGCGACGCAGCCCTTCGGAAGGGCGGCATAGTCGAACTGCCGTTCCATACGGGCGAGGATCTCCTCTTCGGAAAGCCCGCTCCGCGCCTTTACCCCCTCGATGCGCGCCCGCTTGCCGCGCAAAACGACGAGTACGCCGTCGAACATGTTCTGATATCCCTCTTCAAACAAGAGAGGAACTTCGGCAAAGGAGAGGGGAAAACTTTGCATTCGGGCAAGCAGCCGTTCCATGATGCGCGGATGTGTGAACCCGTTGAGCCGCCCGAGTGCAGCTTCGTCCGAAAAGACTGTGCGCGAGAGGGAGGGGCGGTCGAGCCCGTCTTCCTTTACGCAGTCGGGGAAGAGGCGTTTCAGCTCCCGCAAAAAACCTTCCTCTTGACAAAGTTCGGCATAGATCTCATCGCAGGAAAGGACGGGATACCCCCAAGCGCGCAGGAGGGCTGCCGCCGTGGATTTTCCGCTCCCGATGCCCCCCGTGAGCGCGATCTTCTT
The DNA here is from genome assembly GCA_947629575.1 of uncultured Clostridia bacterium. GTDB lineage: Bacteria > Bacillota > Clostridia > Christensenellales > Borkfalkiaceae > Gallimonas. The sequence continues at coordinate 13,536 of CANREF010000002.1, forward strand.
ACTTTGCGTCATACCAGCTCATCCCCGCGGAGACGTCCGCTACCAAAGGCACATTGAGCTTAATTGCGCCTTCCATTTCCTCCTTCAGAATGCGGGAAGCGATCTCCTGTTCCTCCAAAGGAGCGTCGAGCACGAGTTCGTCGTGGACCTGAAGCACCATTTTCGTCTTGAGCCCCTCTGCCTTCAGTCTGCGGGAAACGCCGAGCATGGCGAGCTTGATGATGTCCGCCGAACTTCCCTGAAGGGGCATGTTCATCGCGGCGCGTTCCCCGAACGCGCGCATATTGAAATTTGCCGCCTTCAGTTCGGGGATATAGCGTTTCCTCCCGAGAATGGTCGTCACATATCCGTTTTGTTTGGCAAAGGCGACATTCCCTTCCATATATTCCTTGACGGAGGAGTAGGTCTCGAAATATTTATCGATATATGCCTGCGCTTCGGCAGTGCTGCAGCCGATGTCTGAGGAGAGTCCGAAGGCGCTGATACCGTAAATGATGCCGAAATTCACCGCCTTTGCCTTCCGCCGCATGAGCGGAGTTACCTCATCCACAGAAACGCCGAAGACCTGCGCCGCCGTCGCCGTGTGGATGTCCCGCCCCTCGCGATAGGCTTCCTGCAGAGGCTTACATCCCGAAAAGTGCGCCAAAAGCCGCAATTCGATCTGAGAATAATCGGCGTCGATGAGGATATTTCCCTCCCGCGCGACGAAGAGTTTGCGCAGTTCCCGCCCTTCTTCCCGCCGTATGGGAATGTTCTGTAAGTTCGGGTTGGCGCTCGAGAGCCGCCCCGTCGTCGTCATCGTCTGATTGTATGTCGTGTGAACTACCCCGTCGACAATGAGAGGACGGATGCCGTCGATGTATGTCGAGCGAAGTTTCTGCACTTCGCGGTAGCGCAAGATGTAGCGGGCGATCTCGTGCTCCCGGGCAAGTTTTTCAAGCACGTCGGCATTGGTGGAATAGCCGCCGCGGTTGATCTTCTTGATCCCTTTGGTGTCGAAGCCGAGCTTTTCAAAGAGGATCTCGGAGAGTTGAAAGGGGGAATTGATATTGAAAGAATCCACACCTGCGAGCTCATAGATCCGTGCGGAAAGCGTTGAAAGTTCGGTCTCGTACTTTTGGGCAAATTCGGGGAAGCGCGCAGCGTCCACGCATACGCCCGTCCTCTCCATGTCGAGCAAAACATGGGCAAGGGGAAGCTCGAGAGTGCGATAGAGCCTCTCTTCCGCCGTCCCCGCCGTCTTTTCCTGCGCCTCCTTAAAGGCGCGGAGGGTGGCGGTCGCCGTCTGCGTCTCGGGCATGTTGTAGTCCTGAACGAAGCCCATCGCCGTGGAAGCGCGCCTGTTGGAATCGCTCAGATAGCGAAGCAGTGAGACGTCCTCCATGGGGCAGGTCGGCTCGATCCCGTATTCATCCAAGCGGTGGCAGAACGCCTTCAGATCGACGACATACGCGCGGCGATCCCCCTCAAAGAGGGCGTGCAGAAGGGGCTCGAGCTCTTCGGCAAAAAAGCCGCTGCCGAGCAAACTTGTTTTCAGTGGAAGAATGTATTCCCGCCCCAGAACGGCAAGGTGAAAGCCGTCGTCCCCGAAATCGGCGGCAAATTCCGTTGCAGTCTCAAGTGCCTTGAGGGGAAGAGCGGGATCGTCGCAGAAAACGGTCTCGCAGGAGGGGCGGTCGGACGCGGCCGAAAAGAAAGCGCTGTCCATGAGCGAGCGGAACTCGAGACGGGCGAAGAAGTCGCGCGCCGCCTCGGGCAGGGGAAGTTGCACGCGGCAATCTTCCTTTGTAAGGTCGAGGGGGATCTGCGTGTTTATGGTGGCGAGGGCGTGAGAAAGACGGGCGATCTCTTCGCTGCCTTCGAAGCGGCTCTTCACCTTGGCGGGCAATTCCTCGAGATGAAGAAAGACGTTCTCGCAAGTCCCATATTGCCGAAGGAGCTCGAGCGTTGTCTTCGGTCCGATGCCCTTTACCCCTGGGATATTGTCGGCGGTATCGCCCATAAGCGACTTTTCCTCTATGATCTGTTCGGGATAAAGCCCCACGGTCTCGTAAAAGTTCTTGCCCGTCAGCTTGTCCGTCACGGTGACGCCGCGTTTGGTGAAACAGACAGTCACATGATCGTTTACAAGTTGATAGGCGTCTCTGTCGCCCGTATAGATGAGGACATCGAGGTCGCCAAACTTTCTTGAAAGCGTGCCGATGAGATCGTCCGCTTCGTATCCCGCAAGCTCAACGGTGTGGATTCTCATCGCCGCAAGCAGGTCCTTCAGGATGGGAACTTGCACCGCGAGATCCTCGGGCATCGGCTTACGCGTCGCCTTGTAGCCGTCGAACATTTTATGCCGAAAAGTGGGGGCATGCACGTCGAACGCCACTGAGAGATAGTCGGGTTTTTCGTCTTCGAGGATCTTGAAGAGGAGCTTGATAAAACCGAAGATCCCGTTGGTGGGCAAGCCGTCCTTGGTGTTGAAGGGACTGATCGCATAGTAAGCGCGGTTCAAAAGGCTGTTCCCGTCGATCAAAACATACTTATCCATACCACTATTTTATCATGGCCGAAGATTTTTTGCAAGATATTCGGGGAAAACGCTTGATTTTTTTGCCGACATATTATATAATTCTCATTGTTCCCGCGATTCCCGCCGGTGTGGTGGAATTGGCAGACGCGCTGGACTCAAAATCCTGTGGTAGAAATACCGTATCGGTTCGACCCCGATCACCGGCACCAAAAAAGGAAGGGCATAACCCTTCCTTTTTTGGTGCCGTGAAGGGGTCGAAAATTCGTGCGGCGGTAGCGCCCGCCGCACCCGCCTCGCCACCGCTCGGCTGTCACGGCACAGTTCACAGCCCACAGGGCTGTTGAACAGAATTGTGCCGTTCCACCCCGCGCGAGGAGGCGGAACGGATTGCAAATTTCTTCCTCATAGCTGTCTCCGCCGACGAAGCTCTCGAGCCCGCAGGGCGAAGAGATCATCGGCAAAGTGCCCGAAGGGGTCGAAAGTTCGTGCGGCGGTAGCGCCCGCCGCACCCGCCTCCCCACTGCTCGGCTGTCACGGCACAGTTCACAGCCCACAGGGCTGTTGAACAGAATTGTGCCGTTCCACCCCGCGCGAGGAGGCGGAACGGATTGCAAATTTCTTCCTTGTTAGATTGGTCTTTTTCTATACGAAAAGCGAGGACAGAACCGCCCTCGCTTCTTTGTACCTCATTGAATTTAATCAATATTTTTGCCAATCGACTCTTCGTCAATGCGGGGATTGATATATCTATCTTTTTTCTTTTTACGGAGATACCTAATTGCCTTTTGGGGACACCGATGATAGCAACCGAGGCACGCGACGCAACCATTGCCGAATGTGATTTTCCCATTCTCCATAGAAATATTCTGCGTAGGGCATAGCCCGACGCACTTTCCACACCCGATACAATCTTCCGAGACCGAAAACCGTTCCCCGATTAAATGCCAATTTGCCTTGTTCTTGTAATAAATCTTTTCTTTTGTCTTTTTCTCTCTCGGAAGTGTAGGTTCGCCGCGGGAAATTTTTGAAATGACCTTATCAATACGCTTATCGGCACTGTCAAGTACACGCTTTAAGTAAAATTTCGGCACGGTAAATGTGAGCGTATAATTTTCGGGCATTTTTAACGCAAAAACGCCCTTCACGTTCAGTCCTATTTGACGGGAATACGCATACACGAAATAATCCGCGCCGCCGATCATACCGCCATAGTTGAGGACAATAAACAGCTCTCTCTCATTGTCAAGGCGAGGCAAAAAATCATAAACGTGAACAGGCAGACCAAAGGAATAAATAGGCGATACGACGATGATTTTATCAAACTCGCTTCCGTTCCCCGTATATGTAGGGATATAAATGATTTTGCCGCCCATTTTTTCGCGGATCATTTTAGAAATATACAGGCTGTTACCCGTCGAACTGAAATAAAATATACCTATCATTTTATTCTACTCAAGAGCACGTCATAACTATACCATAAAACCGACGGAAAATCAAGTTCGTGCGAAGAGAAAAACGAAGTCCTTCCTTGTTTGGTGCCGTGAAGGGGTCGACGCCAAAGTGACATCTTGTTTTTTACTTGACTTAGTGGCAGTTCTAAGTTATAATGATAATACAGCGACAAATTTATCTCATATGGAAAAACACTTGCCGCAAACGGAGGGGACGGCTATGGCGAAGAATGTTTATTTTGACCCTTTTATGGGCAATAAAGGCAATCAAATGAAATATCGTGCCGACGTTGTAGAATCGCAACTCGAGCAAAACGACGCACATGCACGAGATATCATGGCGGCAGAAGAAGCGGAAGAGCAACGGAAAAAAGGAGGATTTTTCGCACGGCTCTTTCGCAAGAAAAATTCATAAAGAAGACGCCCTGAAAAAGGGGTCAAAATTGATTTTTTGCGGAATGCAAAGAAGGCGAGGGCGGTTTGGCCTCGCCTTCTTTGTAGAAAAAGACCGACTTTACTCAGTTTGAATTAGGACGAAGGCGTGCCTTTCTATCGGTGCGCGTCATCTTCCGCGGAGGAGTTTTGCATAAAATCTTGCCAAATGATTGACTTTTCCCTCTTCATAGGGTATAATCGGATTATCAACGTTTGGGATTTTACGGAAATTTTACAAAAAATCCGATTTTTGGGGAGAAATCGCCATTCGCGCAGTGCGTCGGCGAGGAGGAGGCTTGTATTTTGGAAGCGGGACAAGCCGTTGAAATAACGGAGAGCACCGCAAGTACCGTTCCGAAGATCAGGAGCGGGTTTCGTTATGCTTGCTATTGCTTTGTAAAACGGTCCTTCGACATCATATCTTCTCTGCTTGCGATCATCCTCCTCTCATGGCTCATCTTGCTCTGTCTGCTTGTAAAATGGCTGGAGGACTTTCACAATCCCATCTACGTCTCCAAGCGGGTGGGGAAGAACGGAAAGATCTTTCGTTTTTACAAGATCCGTTCAATGTGCAAGAATGCCGAGAAGATGAAGAAAGAGCTCATCGATAAGGGGTTCAACGAAGCCGATCCGCCCGCATTCAAGATGAAGAACGACCCGCGCATCACAAAAGTGGGAAGGTTTCTGCGCAAGACAAGTCTCGACGAGCTTCCCCAGCTTTTTAATATTCTGAACGGGACAATGAGTGTAGTCGGTCCTCGTCCGCCCCTTCCCGAGGAAGTGGCGGATTACACGGAATACCAGATGCACCGCCTCGACGTCAAGGGGGGACTTCTGTGCCTTTGGCAGATCCAAAAAAACCGCAATGCGCTCAGCTTCGACGAGTGGGTGCGCCTCGACTGCGAATATATCGAAAAACAGAGCGCGGCGCTCGATCTGAAGATCATCTTCAAGGGTTTTTTCATGGTGCTCTTTGACCACAGCGGAGAATAAAATGTGCGAAGAAACAGAAACGCATCCCAAACTGAAGATCTGTCTTGTCGGCTCAAGCGGCGGGCACTTGGCTCACCTCTATGCCTTGAAGCCCTTTTGGGAACAGCACGACAGGTTTTGGGTGACATTCGATAAGGAAGACGCAAACAGCCTGCTCAAGGATGAGCGGCTCTATTATTGCTATTTCCCCACGAACCGAAATATAAAAAACCTTATCAAAAATACCAAACTTGCCAAAAAAATATTGGCAGAGGAAAAACCCGATCTGATCATCTCTTCGGGAGCGGCGGTGGCAGTTCCGTTCTTTTACGTCGGCAAGCGCCGCTTTCACGCAAAACTCATCTATATCGAGGTGTTCGACCGCATCCACAAGGGCACTCTCACCGGGAAACTCGTATACCGCATCTGCGATAAGTTTATCGTGCAATGGGAAGAACAAAAGAAGGTATACAAGAAGGCGATCAACCTCGGTTCGATTTTCTGATAGGAGCAAGACATGATTTTTGTTACGGTGGGCACGCACGAGCAGCCTTTCGACCGTTTGATCGACGCAGTTGACGCCCTTGTTGCAAACAAAACCATTCAGGAAGAGGTGTTTGTCCAATACGGCTACAGCAAGACGCCCGTATACTGCGGCTCTTCTTCCATGCTCCCGTACGACGAGATGGTGCGCTTCATGCGGGAAGCGCGGATCGTCATCACCCATGGGGGACCCTCGAGCTTTGTCATGTCCCTGCAAAACGGAAAAGTCCCGATCGTCGTTCCCCGCCAAAAGAAGTTCGGGGAGCACATCAACGATCATCAGCTCGAATTCTGCCGCGAAGTGGAAAAGAGGCAGAAGAACATTCTGGTCGTGGAAGATATCGACCGCTTAGGGGACGTCCTCACGAACTATGCCGCCTACACCGAAGACATAAGAACGAACGGTCTCGGGAACAATGCGGCGTTCGTGAAGAACTTTGAAGATATCGCATATAAGTTATTCAGCTAACGTAAATGAATACGGGAAAAATGGCACAATTTGATTTGGGAAAATTTCTCATCAAATATATTTGGGTCATCATACTGCTTCCGAAGTACTTGCAGTTGGTGTTTCTCATTGCACTTTTTCTCTTCGCCGCGAAGAAAAATCTGCATACCGCCAGACGCTATCCCGCGTTCGTTTTTTTCTTTTTCGGCTTTTGCCTTTTACATTCCCTCTCTATTTTCGTCAACTTTTGCAGCGGGAACTACCCGACGGAGCGAATTCTTGCCGCGATCAATACCAACTTGATCTGGTATGTGGCATTGGCGGCGTTTGTCCTCGTTTATTCCGCGCAGAAAACCGATCGGCGCATCTTGGGAAAATACGCCCTCATAAATCTGCTCATCTTGTTCGGCGTCTATCTCTTTGCAAGGATCACGGGGATATTGAAGATCAACTATCTTCTCGACAGCCGCTCCCTGTGGGATACCGACTTTATCAACGAAGAGTTCACTCTGCGCTTTTGCGGACTGTTTGAATACAGCACTCTCGTGTCCTACTTCACCGTGCTCATGCTCCCGATGGCATATTGCTATCTGCATGAAAAGCGCCACGGCATCTTTCTGATCTTACTGCTCTGCGCGCTCTGCTACGTTCCCGTCATCTCTTCGAACTCGAGAATGGGGATGATGATGCTCGCGGCCGAAAGTGTTGCGATCGTGCTCTTTGCGATCCATTCGCGCTACAAAAACCGCGCCGTTCTCTTCGAGCTCTTTCTCGCGCTCTCGGCGACGGTGCTCCTGTTGATCTTCGCGCCCAAGATCTTTGCCATGATCGATTCCATGATCTGGATGAGGGCGGAGAGCACGAACACGCGCCTTGCGCTCTATATGGAGAGTATTTCCATCGCATGGAAGAATTCGCCCTTCATCGGCATGGGGATCAAGGACTGGTTCGGCGTCATTCCCTTGGGCTCGCACAGCACCTATGTCGGCGTCTTTTATAAGACGGGGCTGTTCGGGTGCGCCTTCTTCCTGCTCGCTCTCTTTGGCATGGTCGCCGAGCAGTTGAGAGCCGTAAAGCGCAAGAACAGCCCATTTGCCAAGCTGAACTTTATTTGTACGCTCATCTTCCTCGTCATGCTGCTGACGGAAGATCTCGACGGAGTGAATTGGCTGATCGTCTTGTTCTTCGTGGGCGAAGCGATGAATGTGCAAAGAATCGAACAAGGAGAGACGAAATGTGTGCAAATGGTAAAGGCGACATGTTGAAGCTGTTTGTTGTCACACATAAAAAGGTAACCTCCCTCCCGCAAGACAGGACCTTGATCGGGGTCGGGCAAAACAGCGGGGAATGCGGCGCGCCCTATACGGACGCAACGGGACAAAATATTGCGGAGAAGAACAGTTCCTTCTGCGAATTGACCGCCTTATATTGGATCTGGAAGAACTGCGACGCCGAATATGTCGGTCTGGAACATTACCGCCGTTTTTTTTGCAAGAAAAGGTTTCTCGCCTTCTTCCGCAGATCGAAGGCGCTTGAGAAAGAGGAGATCTTAAAGAAGTTCGAGGGGCACGAGATCTTGTTGCCCCGAAAGGTCCGCCTGCTCAAGTCTGTTTATCGCAACTATTCCGCGGCGCATTTCAAGCAGGATCTCGACCTCTGCCTCGATATCATCAGAGCCGATCATCCCGAATACGCCGGGGACTGCGAGCGCGTCATGAAGGGACATACCGCCAGCATGTATAACATGTTCGTCATGCGAAAAAAAGACATGGACGAATACTGCGAATGGCTGTTCGATATCCTCTTCAAGGCGGAAGAGAAGATCGACCTTAAAAACAGAAACAAATATCAATGCAGAGTGTTCGGATTCTTATCCGAAAGGCTGTTCAATGTGTGGCTCTGTCACAGGGGGCTTATAGCTTGCTATGCGCCCGTTTATGACAGGGAGCAGATCCCTTTCCTCAAAAAGGCGAAAGGGGCGATGAGAAGACTGTCGGGAAGCATGAAAAGGAACAAATATGGCAAAGTATGATTTTTTGATCGTGGGAAGCGGGCTCTACGGAGCGACTTGCGCCCATGAATTGACCAAGAAGGGCTACCGCTGTCTGGTGCTCGAACGCCGCTCGCATATCGGCGGAAATGTCTATACCGAGAATATCGAGGGGATCAATGTCCATAAGTACGGGGCGCACATATTCCACACTTCCGACAGAGAGATTTGGGACTATGTGAACGGCTTCGCCCAATTCAACCGCTTCGTCAATCAACCAATCGCGCGCTATCATGACGAATGCTACAATTTGCCCTTCAATATGAACACCTTTTCCAAACTTTGGCGGGATGTCTTTACCCCCGAAGAGGCGCAAAAGAAGATAGAGGAGGAGAGGCGCGCGAACTATTCCTCAGAGCCCAAAAATTTGGAAGAGCAAGCGATCAACCTCGTGGGCAAAACGATCTATGAAAAGCTGATCAAGGGTTATACCGAGAAGCAGTGGGGGAGACCCTGCGCGGAGCTGCCCCCGTTTATCATCAAGCGCCTTCCCGTGCGGTTTACATATGATAACAACTATTTCAACGACACCTATCAAGGGATACCGATCGGGGGATACACGCAGATCGTCCGCAAAATGCTGGAGGGTTCGGACGTGCTCCTCGGCTGCGACTATACGGAGCACAGCAAGGAATTCGAAGGGTGCGCAAAGAGAATCATCTACACGGGCGCTATAGACCGCTTTTTCGGATATGCTTACGGGGAGTTGGAATACCGTTCCGTCCGCTTCGAGACGCAGATCTTGGATACCCCCAACTATCAGGGCAACGCCGTTGTGAATTATACTTCGGCCGACGTCCCTTATACCCGCATCATCGAGCACAAGCACTTTGAATTCGGCACGCAGGAAAAGACGGTCGTTTCAAAGGAATATCCGCTGAAATGGAAGAGGGGGGACGAACCCTATTATCCCGTCAACGACCAAAAAAATATGAGCCTGTATCAACGCTACCGCGAGGAAGCTGACCGGCTCGGAAATGTGCACTTCGGCGGCAGGCTCGGCGAATACCGCTATTTCGATATGCACGTTGTGATCAAAAATGCCCTTGAATTTGTAGGTAAGATCCCCGAAAAATCATGAACAGTAAGCTGGCGATCGCCATTCCGACATACAACCGTCCCAATAACATCAAGCGGATCATCGACAGCCTTCTCGCGCAGGAGGCTCTGTCTTTCGACCTCACCGTCTGCATCTTCGACAGCAGTGAGGACGACTTGACGCAGGAGGCGGTGCGCTCTTATCGGAATGACCGCATCCGCTACGAACGGATGGATCCTTCCTTCGACGTAGACGAAAAGACGCTGCGCGCGGTCAAGGAGGTCGACGCCGATTTCGTTTGGCTCTGCGGAGACAGGTACATTCCTCAGGTTAAAAATGTATTCGAAAAAATCGACTTTGAGGGACGGGAGGATGAGATCATCGCCCTGTACGACAGCCGTTGGAAGCCCCAGCACAACTTCTACCGCAAGAATATTTCTTCGGAAAGCTACTCATCGGCCGCGGAGTTTGCCGAACTTCATTTTTGGCAGTTGATCTTGTACGGCGGGTCGATCTGCAAGAGGGAACTGCTCGATCTTATCGACGTGGAGAGCTGCGTTGCGGATTTCAATAAAACGGGATTTATCTATCCCTGCGCCCTGCTCTCGTATGCCCACGGCCCTTTTTCGTGCAGTGAGGGGATCTTTTTGGACGTGATCGGCGGGGAGTCCTCCGGCTGGATCAATCAAAAGACAGCGATCAAGATATGGACGGAAAATTTATGCACGGCGCTTGAGAAAATGCAGCCCCGCCTCGGGGAAGAAGTCTGCCGTTCGATCGTCTCCACCACAGGGAAACGAACGGGTTTTTTGACCGCAAAGGGGCTCATGCGCCTGAAGTGCTCGGGGAATTATAACAAAAAGATATATAAGGAATATCGCAACAGCATACGGCTGTGCCGCGCATGTTCCGCCTTCTCCGCCAAGTTCCTGGCGTATCTCCCCGACTTTCCCTTTGTACTGCTCAGAAAGATTTACAGACGCCTGAAGGGAAAAAACTGAGGCGGCTCTTCTATTTATAAAAGGAATATGCAACAAAAAAAGCACGGGTCTCCCGCGCTTTTTTTGTGCTATCTTTCCACCTTGTCCCATATATATAGAGCGATGCTGGAATATCTTCCGCCCCGCCTCATGGAAGGGGTGCGTCACATCGACCTCAACCGCCTGAGCGAACTGCGGATAAGGGCGGAAAAACCTCTCCGCGCCCTTTACGACGGCAAATTTGTCTTTCTCGGGCGCTTTGGGATCTGTTCCGCACGCAGTGCGCTCTTGCCCACGGCGGAAGAGATCGAAAAGACCCTCTTCGCCGCAAGCGGGTTTTCCATTCATTCTGTGGAAAACCAACTTCGGCAGGGGTTTTTGACGTGTGCGGACGGAGAACGCATCGGGATCGCGGGCTCTTATGTCTATGACGGCGGGAAGGTGCTCTCCGTTCACTCCGTCACTTCCCTGTGCATCCGTGTTCCGCACGAGATCCGCGGCTGTGCGGAAGAGATCTACGGGCGCTGTTTTCGCGAGGGACTTTGTTCGCTCCTTCTGCTTGCGCCGCCGGGGGAGGGAAAGACGACTCTCCTGCGTGATCTCACGCGGCTCGTCTGCGAGCGGATGGAGAGCAACGTCCTCGTGTGCGACGAGAGGGGGGAACTCTCGGCGGGGGAGCTCGGCAGCAGCGCCGACTGTATGCGCTTTGCCGATAAACTCACCGCCTTTACCGCCGGGATACGCGCCATGCGCCCCGATCTCATCGTCACGGACGAGCTTCTTCCCGAAGACTATGACGCCGTTCGGCGGGCGGTGGAGAGCGGGATCAGAGTGTTCGCCTCCGCCCATCTCCTGCAATACGGCGACGTTCCGCAAAAGCTGTTCTCGAAATATGTGATCTTGAGCGGGCTCGGGAAAATCGGCAGTATCTGCGATGAAAGGGGGGAATTATGTGGCTGAAATTGCTCTTGGCGGGACTTTCCGTCGCCTTCTGCACCCTTTTGGGGTATCTTGCCGCCGAAAAATACCGCGCACGGAAGCGCTTCTTCACCGCCATGAATACCTTCAACGAAAAGTATCTCTCCGAGCTGCGCTTTTCCCGTAAGCCGCTGCCCGTCTTCCTCAAGGAAAATCATTTTTCGGGAGAATTCGCAACCATGCTGACGAGCTATTCCGAACGAAAGACGGACGTCGAACGCTATTTTTTGACCGCCGAGGAGCGCCAGCAGGTAAAAAATTATTTTGAAATGCTCGGGAGGGGGGATTCCCACACGCAGAGCGGGTTCTTCGAGGCCCAGCAGCCGCAACTCGCCGAGGCGCAAAAAAGCTGTGAAAAGGAGGCAAAGGAAAGAGGAGCGCTCTACCTGAAGCTCGGTCTTTTGGCGGGGTTTGCCTTCGTCATCCTCATTCTGTAATGGACATCGGCATCATCTTCAAACTCGCTGCGGTCGGGATCCTCATCACGGTCGTCTGTCAACTGCTCAAAAAGAGCGACCGTGACGACATCGCGACCGTCGTCTCCGTGGTGGGACTGGTCATCGCGCTCACCGTCGCCGTCACCATGATCGGCGATCTGTTCGCGACGATCAAACAGATCTTCGAACTGACATAGCCATGGCGATCTTTCAGTTGGTCGGAATTGCTTTCATAACGGCTGTCGCGGCAATCCTTCTGAAGGCGACAAAGCCCGAACTCGCCCTTGCTGTCACGATCGCGGGCAGCGTCATTTTGCTGCTCGTCGCGCTCGAACTCTTCAAGGACAGCCTGTCCCTCTTCGGGCGGCTCACATCGCTCACGGGAATCGACGCTTCCATTGTCAAGGCGATGCTCAAAATGGTCGGGATCGGCTATCTCGTCGAATTCAGCGCGGGCATTCTGAGCGACTTCGGACAAAACTCGCTTGCGGACAAGCTGGTATTTGCGGGAAAACTCCTCATCCTCGTGCTCGCCGTGCCCATCCTCGAGAGCGTTCTCAAACTCATCGTCGATCTCATGGGGTTGATCCAATGAAAAAAAACCGCGCAAAATTGCTGTTTCCCCTGATCGCGGGGCTGTTCATCCTGCTTCTCGCTCTTCCGTTCGTTTTGCCCGCTCCCGCTCCTGTCTATGCGGCGGAAGGGGAGGAGGAAGCGCGGAAGGAACTTGAGGACAGCATAGAGGAACTGCTCTCCGCGCTCGACACCGCCGAGCTGCAAAACTATCTCGACGGGCTGTCCGCCTTCCACGGCGTCTCCGTGAAGGAGAAGCTCAAGAGCCTTTTGACGGGGGATTTCGCCCTCGACTACCCCGACCTCATCACCTCCGTTCTGGCGCTCGTATGGGACGAAGCGGCGCTGCTTTTACCCGCCTTTGCCATCATTTTGGCGGTGACCCTGCTCTGCGGCATACTCAATTCCTCAAAAAGCGGGTTTTTACATAGTACTATGTCTGATATAATTGGCTATGTCGGTTATGCTGCGGTTGGCGCAGTGGTGCTCTCCTGTCTCATTTCGGCGCTCTCGGCGGGGTTTGAAACGGTGACGGGGCTTCGCAAACAAATGGAGCTCGTCTATCCGTTGCTGCTCACCCTTATGGCGGCGAGCGGGGGAACGGTCTCGGCAGCTATATATCGTCCTGCGGTCGCCTTCATGAGCGGGGGGATCGCAGAATTATTCGGCTCGGTCGTCTTTCCGACGGCAGTGGCGGTCATCGTGCTCGCCTTTGTCGGTAACCTCTCGGGAAAGACGGAAAAGCTCGGCGACTTCTTCAAGAGCATTCTGAAGTGGATCATCGGGCTCTCGCTCGGGCTCTTCAGTCTCTTTCTCACCCTGCAGGGCATTACTTCCGCCCAATACGACGGCATTTCCCTGCGCGCTATAAAATATGTCGTATCGGGATCGGTCCCCATCGTGGGGAACTTTCTCTCGGGCGGAATGGAATTGGTCGTGGCGGGAAGCGCGCTGATCAAAAACGCGCTCGGCGCCTTTGCCGTCTTTCTGCTCATCGGAACGCTTGCCCGTCCGCTCCTGCTCTTTGCGGCGCTCCAGCTCCTTCTCCGCCTTGCCGCGGCGGTCACCGAGCCCGCGGGCGGCAAGATCCCGTCCCTTCTGTCCCGCCTTGCGGGCGATCTCGGCTACTTTATCGCGGGGCTGTGCTGCGTCGCCTTTCTTTACTTTTTGACGTTGCTCCTTCTTGTTTGTTCGACGGGGGTGATCTTGTGAAGGGATATGTGCTTGCGGTCACGGGAGCGATCCTGCTCGCTTCGATGATCTCTATGCTCCTGCCCGAGGGGAAGATGGGCAAATTCCTGAAGGGGATCTGCGGGCTCATGGTATTCTCGGCCGTCGTAGCGCCGCTCATTTCCCTCTTCTCGGGGAGAAAACTTGCTCTGAATGCGGGGGAGGTCGGCACGGACGAGGGGTATCTCGCCGCCTGCGCGCAGCTATTGGAAGAGCAGGATCGCCGCGACGCGGAACAATTCTTGAGCGAACAATTCTCCCTTTCCTGTACGGTCCGTTCCGAGAGGGCGGCAAGCGGCGGATTCGCGCTTCAAAAAATCACTGTAAAAATTTCGGAAAACGGCATATTCGGACAAGACGAGCATATAGATATGGCAGAACGCATCAAGAGCGCGCTCGAGGAGAGATACCGATGTCCGGCGGAAGTCATATGGGACGGCTGAAAGAACTTCTCAAGAGCAGAGCGGCGAAGATCTGCCTCATTCTGCTGGCGGCGATCCTCCTTCTTCTCGCCCTGTGGCGGGTGTTCGCTCCCTCTCAGGAGCAGAGCGCCTATCGCCCGACGGAGCAGGAATCCCGCCTCATGACCCTTCTCGAAGAGATCGAGGGGATCGATAGCGCCACCGCTATGATCACGCAGGAAGGGGGCAGAGCCGTAAGCGCCGTGGTGATCTTCAAGGGAAAGGACAGCATCATCACGCGCGACCGCCTGATCAACATCACCGCCGCCGCGCTCGGCATCTCCAAGGAGAAGATCGGTATCTTCCCGGCATAAAACAGAAATTCATAAAAAGGAGCAATAAACCCAATGTCAAACACCAAAAAGATCGCACTCATGTCCACCCTTGTACTGCTGCTTGCCGTCACCGCCGTGTTCAACTTCGTACTGGCGGGAACGCGCACGCCGAGCGTGAATGCCAGCGGTTCGGAAACCGCCGTGAACTTTTTCACCACCCACCGCGCCGAACGCAACGCAACGCGCAGTGAAGAGTTTGTCCAGCTCGACGGGATCATTGCCGCCTATGCTTCCGACACGCAGGAGTATGCCGACGCGCTCGCCGAAAAGCAGAAGCTCGTCGCTATCATGGAAGAGGAGCTCATGCTCGAAACGATGATCCGCTCGCTCGGCTTTTCCGACGCGGTGGTGCTGATCGGGAATGAATCCGACAACATCAACATCTTCGTGAACACGAACGAGCTCAACGCGGAAACGGCGGTCAAGATCCTCTCTATCTTCGAGGATGAGAAGGATATTCGCGAAGGAAACGTCTATGTTATGCCGATTTATGCGGAAAGCTGATCAAAAACAGTAGTAAATTCCGAAAAGATGTGCTATAATGGATACAAGAGGTGTATATTATGGCAAGTATCCGTTATAATCCCAACGGTCAAAAGGGGAGGATCTCTTACAATACCGACATCGTGAGCGGCATCGTCGTTCTGAGCCTGCAGGAGACGGAGGGGATCGAACTCGTACCTTCCAAGAGCAAGGGCATCAAGATCTGCTTTGAAAAAGAGGGCATCTTTGCCGATATCTCCGTGATAGCCCATTACGGCTACAGCGTCCCCGCGCTCGCCTATTCCATCCAACAGACGGTCAAACAGATGGTGGAGTCCATGACGAAATTCAAGATCGCAAAAGTGGATGTTCATGTGCAGAGCGTCATCTTCCCCGCGGCGACACCCGCCGCACCCGAAGAACCCGAACAGGAAAAGATCGGTTGAGAACATTCCCTTTCCGGATGGAAGGGGAATTTCTCGTAAGGAGCATTATGAGGAGCGATGCGAGAGAGGCGGCGTTCAAGTTGGTCTTTGCCGAAGGGTTCGGGACGCAATGCGACAGCCGCTTCCGAATGAAAATCTACAGAGGAGCCAAGCTCAGCGAGGAGGAATGCGCCTTCGCCGAGGAACTCTTTGATCTCGTGCGGGAGCACCGCGAGGAGCTTGTTTCCAAACTGCTCGAAAAAGTGCCGCGCTACAGCGACTACCGCCTCTTTGCGGTGGATAAGGCGATCATGCTCGTGGGGCTCGCGGAGATGCTTTACATAGACAGCGTTCCGCCCGTCGTATCCGTGAGCGAGGCGACGGCGCTCGCGAAAAAATACTCGGAAGAGACCTCCGTCGGCTTCGTGAACGGGGTCTTGGGAGGCTTTTTGTCATGACCCTCCTCGACGGGAAGGCGGTCTCCGCGGAGATCCGCTCCGAACTTGCGCGCCGTTCGGGAGAGTTTGCCGCGCGCTACGGGCGCAGACCCTCCCTCGCCGTTTTGCTCATCGGGAACGATCCTGCCTCGGAGATCTACACCCGCAATAAGATCAAGGGCTGCGAAGAGGCGGGGATCAGGTCTCTTTCCTATCGCCTGCCCGGGGATACGCCGCAGCAAGATGTTCTCGAGCTCATCCGCGCTCTTGCGGGAGACGACGGCGTGGACGGTATCCTCGTCCAGCTTCCTCTGCCCGCCCACCTCGACGCCGCCCGTCTCCTTTGCGAGATCCCTCCCGAAAAGGACGTAGACGGCTTTTCCTCTCAGAATATGGGTGCGCTCGCGCTCGGGAAAGAGGGCATCGCCGCCTGTACGCCGCGCGGGGTGATGGAGTTGCTTTCAAGATACAAGATCTCCGCGGACGGGAAACATGCCGTCGTGATCGGACGGAGCAACACGGTGGGAAGGCCCATGGCGCTTCTTCTTTTGAACGCGAACGCCACGGTGACGGTCTGCCATTCCCACACCCGCGATCTCAAAGAGGAGTGCTTGCGGGCGGACATCCTCATCGCCGCCGTGGGAAAGCCGAAGTTCGTCACGGCGGATATGGTCAAAGAGGGAGCGGTCGTCGTGGACGTCGGCATGGACCGCGATGAAAGGGGAAAACTCTGCGGCGACGTGGACTTTGAAAACGTAAAGGATAAGGTCTCCTATATCACCCCTGTTCCGGGAGGAGTGGGACCCATGACCGTTGCCATGCTCCTTGAAAACACTTTGCAGGCAGCGGAGCGGAGAATGAGATGAACTTTCGGGAAAAATACGGAGAATTCCTCTCCTTTTTTGAAGACTATCTCGGAAAATACTGTGCGGCGATGAACTTCCGCCCGCCCGTGCTCACGGAGAGTATGCGCTACTCCTTACTGTCGGGCGGGAAGCGGGTGCGTCCCGTGCTTTTTTTCGGCGCGCTCGAACACTTCGGCGCGGACTATCGCCTTGAGGGGAAACTCGCCGTCGCCCTCGAAAGCATCCATACATACTCCCTCATACATGACGACCTTCCCGCCATGGATAACGACGACTTTCGCCGCGGGAATCCCTCGAGCCATAAGGTCTTCGGGGAGGCGAATGCCATTCTTGCGGGAGACGCCCTGCTCACCGAGGCCTGCCTCATCTTGCTCGAAGAGGGGGAACGAAGCGTTCGGCATCTCCGCGCGGGACAGTATCTCGCGCGCGCCGCGGGGGCGGACGGCATGGTGGCGGGGCAGTCTGCGGACCTTCTCTATACGGGAAAGACGGGAGACGAGAACGCCCTTCGCTTTATCTATGAACACAAGACGGGGCGGCTGATCGCCGCGCCCATTGTTATGGCTGCGATCCTTGCGGGAAAGGACGCTTCCGCCGCGGAAGATCTCGGCAAAAAACTCGGCATCCTCTTCCAGCTGACAGACGACCTTCTCGACGTGAAAGGGGAGAGCTCAAAGCTCGGGAAGAGCGTCGGTAAGGATGAGGCGGAGGATAAACTCACCTGCGTGAAGCTCTTCGGGATGGAGGGGGCGGAGCGGCTCGCCGACAAATTGGCGGCCGATTGCCAAACTTCCCTCGAACATCTCGGCGGGAACGAATTTTTCTCGGCGCTCATCCGCTTTGTCCGCGAACGGGACAATTAAATATGATAAATGAAATTTCGGGAAGGGAACTCAAAAGCGCTTCCCTTGCACAACTCAACGAATATTGTAATGAACTGCGGAACGAGATCATCGAAACCGTTTCCAAGTGCGGCGGACATCTGTCCTCCAATCTCGGCGCGGTGGAACTCACCGTGGCGCTTCACCGCGTCTTTGATTTCCCGAAGGATAAGCTCATCTTCGACGTCGGACATCAGTGCTATACCCACAAACTGCTCTCGGGGCGCGCCAAGGTCTTTCACACCCTCCGCAAGAGGGGAGGGCTGTCGGGCTTCCCCAAGCACAGCGAGAGCGAATACGATTGCTACGACACGGGGCACGCGGGAACTTCGATCTCCGCTGCGATCGGCTTCGCCAAAGCGCGCGATCTCAAAGGGGAGGACTACTCCGTCATTGCGCTCGTCGGGGACGGATCTTTCAACAACGGGCTCATCTATGAAGCTCTCAACAGTATCAAAATTTTGGACAGCCGCATCCTGATCATTCTGAACGACAACGGGATGTCCATCTCTCCCACCGTCGGCGGCATGCACGACATCCTCGGAAAGATCAAGGAAGCTCCCACGGGAGCGGAAGTGTTCGAGCACTTTGGGCTCACCTACCGCGGCGTCGTCAACGGAAACGATCTCGGCGCTCTCCTTCCCGCCCTCGAAGAGGCAAAGGAGCTGCTCAAGCGGGGGAGCGTTCTTCTGCACGTCGTCACAAAGAAGGGGCAGGGCTATCCCTTCTCCGAGTGCGCGCCCCTTCTTACGCACGGCGTAAGTCCCTCCGCCCCCAAGCGGGAGTACTGCTCCGCGCTCGGGGAAGAGCTCTGCGCGCTCGCCGAAACGCACCCCGGGATCGTCGCCGTCACCGCCGCGATGACGGACAATTTGGGGCTTCGTCCCTTCTTCGAAAAGTTCCCCGATCGCGCTTTCGATGTCGGGATCTGCGAGGAGCACGCTTCCGTGCTCTGTGCCTCCCTCGCGGCAGGGGGGATGAAACCGTACTACGCGATCTATTCGACTTTTCTGGAACGCGCTTTCGACGAGATCATCCACGATATCTGCGCACAAAACCTCCCCGTCACCCTCTGTATCGATCGGGCGGGCGTCTCGGGCGCGGACGGGGAGACCCACCAAGGAGTTTTCGATCTGAGCTATCTCTCCTTTATCCCCAATCTCACCGTCGCCATACCAAAGGACATCGGAGAATTCCGTTCCATGCTTCGCTTGAGCGCGGACTGCCCGTCACCGCTCGCCATCAGATACCCCCGCGAAGGAACAGAGGGGGAAATTTCGGACATCGAAATTGGGAAATTTGAAGTTTTACATAGTACTTTGTCAGACATAGTATTGCTTGCAGCAGGGGAACGTTGCCTGAATATCGCTTGGGAAGTGCGGGAGCGCGCCCTGAGGGAGGGCTTCGATGTCGGCATCGTCAACGCGCGTTTCCTGCGCCCGCTCGACGAGGAACTGCTCCGCTCCCTTCCGCATCGGTATGTGTTTACGATCGAGGACAACGCTCTCATCGGCGGGCTCGGGGACGGGGTGACGCGCTTCTACCGCCGCGTCGGATCTTCCAAACAGGTGAAGTGCTTCGGCTATGAAGATCGCTTCCTGCCGCATGGCGAACCGAGGGAACTCATGGAGCTCTTCGGGCTGTCCGCCGAGGCGATCTATAAAGAGGTGAGGGCTGCGCATGAGGGCAGATAAGTTTTTTGCCGACCGCTTCGGCTCTCGCACAAAGGCGGCGAATGCGCTCCGCGAGGGGCTCGTCCTTCGGAACGGGCGGCCGCTTTTACCTGACAGCGAAGTCTCCGCAGGCGAGGAATTTTCCTTTATGGAGAAGAGGGAACAATTCGTCTCCGAAGGGGGATATAAGCTCGCGCGGGGACTGGATGTCTTCGGCGAGAGCGTCGCGGGACAGGTCTTTGCCGATCTGGGCGCAAGTACGGGGGGATTTACCGATTGCCTGCTGCAGCGGGGCGCCCGAAAAGTTTTTTGCGTCGATGTGGGGGAGAGCTTGCTTTCTCCCTCTTTGCTTGCCGATGAGCGGGTGAGCGTAATGGACAGGACGAACGCCCGTTACCTCACCCCAAAGGATTTTCCCTGCCCCCTCGACGGTGCGGTCTGCGATCTGAGTTTTATTTCCTTAAAGCTCGTGCTCCCCGCCGTGGCGGCGCTGCTCCCCGCTATGGGAAGGGCGTTCGTGCTGTTCAAACCTCAGTTCGAATGCGGAAGAGGGGCTCTCGGCAAGAGCGGGATCTGTCCGCCCGCCCTGCATGGAGCGCTGCTTTCCGACTTCTATGACTTTTGCGAAGGTCTTTCTCTCGCTCCGCGCGGCGTGACCAACGCACCCATCCGCCCCAAGAAAAATATCGAGTATGTCTTTTTTCTGCAGAAGGGGGACGCCGCCGTCCCGAAGGGGCTGCTTTTGGAGAGCATAAAGAAGGTATAAAGGCATAAAAATAAAAAAATTCAAAAATTTTTCGACTTTTTTTGTAAAACCCCTTGCATTTATTCAAAAATGCGTTATAATATCATTGGTGTGTATGAAAGTAGGCATCTTATATCATAAGAATACCGTGCCGCAGGAGGCAGTCCGCAAGATCGTACAACTGCTCGGCTCTGTTCCCTCTGCATGTTTTTGTTCGGAGGAAGAGATCGAGGGGATCGACCGTCTCATCGTTCTCGGCGGGGACGGCGCCATGCTCCGTGCGGCGCGCAGGGCTTCCGCGCTCGACGTCCCTCTCGTGGGGGTCAATTACGGCACGGTGGGATTTCTCACCGAATTCGAGCGGGGCGAGGAAGAGGCCGCGGTCAGGCTCGTTTTGGACGACGGCTGCGCCCTTGTCCGTAGGGTGATGCTCGAGGCGCAGGTGAAGGGGACTTCCTTCTACTGCCTCAATGAGATCGCTTTCATGCGGCGCATCGCGGAGGACGCCGAGGACGGCGTAGTGCGCATCGGCGTTACGGTGGACGGCATACAGGCGGGCGAATTCGTTGCCGACGGGCTCATCCTCTGTACGCCCACGGGCTCTACCGCCTATTCTCTGTCCGCGGGCGGAAGCATTCTTACCCCCGACTGCGAGGGCTTCCTGCTTACGCCCGTGAACGCCTTTTCGTTGCGGAGCAGACCCATCGTCTGTTCGGACAAGAGCGTCTTTTCATTTGCCTTTCCGGAGGGAACTCTTGCCGTACACGGCGACGGGAAACTTCTCGGCGAAGTGCACAGCGGCGACGTTGTAACGGTAAAAAAGTCCCGCCGCTTTGCCACCTTCCTTGCGAAGGACAGACACGACTTCTTCCGCCGTCTGACGGAAAAGATAAATTAAATTCAACAGGATTGTGAGGGAAAATCATGCTGAGAAACGCAAGGCATAACAAGATCCTCGAACTCATCGAGGAGAAGGAGATCGAGACACAGGAGGAGCTTTGCAAGGAGCTCTCGGACGCCCATTTCACGGTCACGCAGGCGACCGTATCGCGGGATGTGAGAGAACTGCGTCTCTTCAAAGTGGCGGGGGTAAAAAAGCGCTATCGCTATGCCGCCATCAGTAAAAACGAGGGAGAACTCTCCGATAAGATGCGCTCCCTCTTTCAGGCTTGCATCGAATCGATACATACCGTTGGGAATATGGTCATCATCAAGACGCTCAACGGCAACGGCGCCAATGCGGGCGTGGTGGTGGACAGGCTCAATTATGCGGAAGTCGTCGGCAGTATCGCGGGCGACGATACCGTCTTTTCGGTCTGCAAGTCCCCCGAAGAGGCGCTGAGCGTGAAAGAGCGGCTCTCCCGCATCGCGAAGGGCTGAGTTCATGCTGAAAAGCCTTTCCATCCGGAATATCGCTCTCATCGACAGCGCCGATCTCGTCTTTGCGGAGGGGCTCAACGTTCTCTCGGGGGAAACGGGCGCGGGAAAGTCCGTCATTCTCGATTCCATCGACTTTGTGCTCGGCGCCAAGGCGGAGAAGAGCATGATCCGCTACGGGCAGACGGAATGTTCTGTCCGCGCCGAATTTTCGGTCGGTGAAGAGATCTATCCTCTTCTCGACGAGCTCGATCTCGAGCGCGACGATACGCTCATCCTCTCCCGCAGGTTCACTGCGGACGGGCGGGGGAGCGCCAAAGTCAACGGTTGTGCCGTTTCGGCTCAGATGCTGAGACGGCTCACTTCACGTCTTGTGGACGTCCACGGACAGAGCGAGCATTTTTTCCTGCTCAAAGAGAGCAACCAACTCCGCCTGCTCGACCGCATGGCGGGAACGCCCGTTTCCGAGAAGAAAGCGGCGGTAGCGGAACTCCTTTCCGCCCGTAAAAAAGTGCTCAATGACCTCTCCGCTCTCGGCGGAGACGAGGGGGAGCGGTCTCGGCGGCTGGATATCCTGCGCTTCCAGATCGATGAGATCGAGCGCGCGGAGCTCAAAGAGGGGGAGGAGGAAGAACTCCTGTCTCTGCGGGAGAAATACCGCAACGCCGAAAAGATCCTCGGCGGACTGAACGCCGTGCGGGAGGCGCTGCTCTCCGACGGCGGCGCCGCAGACTGCGCGGGAAGGGCAAAGCACGCGCTCGCCCAGATCTCCCGCTTCGGGGATTACGATCAACTTCTCGAGCGGATGGAGTCGGCGATCTCGGAGCTTACCGACCTCGGGGAGACCGCAGAGGACCTTGCCGCAGAGCTCGATATGGACGAGGGAGCGCTCGAGCGGGTGGAAGCGCGGCTCGACGAACTTCGTTCCCTCAAAAAGAAGTACGGCGCCGGTCTTCGGGAGATCGAGGCCTTTCTCGGGCGGGCGAAGGAGGAATATGAACTGCTCTCCGACTGTGGGGAGCGCTTCGAAAAACTCACCGCCGAACTCGGACGGCTCGACGGAAAACTGTACGAGGCGTGCGTCGCGCTCGCCGAAGCGCGGAAGACGGCGGCAGAGGACTTCTCCTGCAGGGTCGTAAAGGAGCTGCAAGAGCTCAATATCGCCTCAGCACAATTCCAAGTGCAGTTTGACGGCTTCACCCGCGAGGATGTCCCCAAGGCAACGGCGGAGGGATTGGGCGGCGTGCGGTTTCTCTTTTCCGCAAATGCGGGAGAGCCCTTGAAGGAACTCGGGAAGATCATTTCCGGGGGCGAAATGAGCCGCTTTATGCTCGCCGTAAAGGCACAGCTCGGCAAGTCGTTCGGCATCGGGACGTATATCTTCGACGAGATCGACGCGGGGATCGGTGGCAAGACCGCCAAGGTCATCGCGGAAAAATTTGCCCGCATCGCCAAGGATACCCAGATCATCGCCGTTTCCCACCTTGCGCAGATCGCTTCCTTCGCCGACCGCCAGTTCCTCATCGAAAAGACGGAGGCGGGGGAGCATACCTTTACCACGGTGAGCGCGCTCTCCGAGCAGGAACGGCGGCAGGAACTCGCGAGGATGCTGTCGGGCGAGGTGAGCGAACTGTCTGTTTCGCACGCCGATGAACTGCTGAGGAGCGCCAAAGCCCTGAAGAGCGCCCGTTAAGATCTCAACCGAATAGAATGGACGCAGCTTGCGCATATTAGCTCTGTTCGGTCCGCTTCGCGGCGGACAGGGAGGTTGATTTGCGTAAGCTGAAATTTTTATTCGCCGCATTTCTGCTCTTGCTCTGCATCTGCTTTCCCATGGGGCAGAGGGTAGACGCGGATGCGGCGGTCGGAAAATATTATCTCGGCGGAATGACGGCGGGGTTCATGCTCGGCGCAGGCGGCGCCGAAGTCATCGACCTGAGCGAAGTCTGTGCGGATGACGGCATTCACAGCCCCGCCAAAGAAGCGGGCATCTGCCCGGGCGACTGCATCTGCGCGGCGGATGGTTCGCCGATCAAAAACATCGGCGACCTCAACGAGGTCCTTGCCCGTTGCGACGGGAAGGAGATCACGTTCACAATCAGGCGGGGAGGGGAGACTGCCGAGGTCAACGTTCTTCCCGCCAAGGAGAAAAAGAGCGGGAAATACAAGATCGGCGTGCTCATCCGCGATACCCTCTCGGGGATCGGGACGGTCACCTACATCGAGCGGGAAACGGGGAAGTTCGGCGCGCTCGGCCATAAGGTAGCCGACGAGGGCGGAAATCCCCTCGAGATCTCCGATCCGAGAGTATTTCTGTGCAGCATCGTGGGTGTTTCGAAGGGCACTCGCGGAAAAGCGGGGGAGCTGAGGGGGCTGTTCCTGAACGATAAAGCGGTCGCCCGCGCCGAAAAGGTCTGCTCGACGGGACTTTACGGAACTTTCGAAAGTACCGAAAATTTCCGCCTCACCGCCATCGACTGCGCTTCCATCTCGGAGGCGAGCATCGGAAAAGCGTTGATCTATTCGACGGTAGACGGAACTTGTCCGCAGGCATATGAGATCGCCATCGCCAAGGTGGACGCGGGAAACCGCGACAATAAAAACTTCGTCATAAAAGTGACGGACGAAAAACTGATCGAGGAAACGGGCGGCATCGTGCAGGGGATGAGTGGCAGTCCCATCGTGCAGAACGGGAAACTCATCGGAGCAGTGACCCACGTCTTTATCAACGACCCCACAAGGGGCTACGGCATCGGCATCGAGAAGATGCTCGGAAATTAAATCAAAAGAAAAGAATAGACCCTTGCTTGTGCAAGGGTCATAATTTTTCATCGGATTTGCCTATATTTTGCGGTTATTCAATCACTTGACACTCTGTGTTTATTGTGATAAAATACAAGTATTATCAGATAGACCCTCTTGTGTCGCTTATATCCTTACGAACTTCCACGTAATTTATGATGCGGACACCCTAAGTAAGTTTAGTACACAAATCGACGATGAAGGCAAAGATCAAAATCAATTAGTTGATATAGAATGAAAGGGCAGAGAATATCCGTTTTCGAGGAGGTCAGGATGAAACATCGAAGATTTTTAACCGCCGTTGCGCTGTCGTTGACCTTGTGCGCGGTCTCCTGCGCGGCTCCGCATGAGCACGTCTATGCGGAAGATTGGTCGTTCGACACTACCGCCCATTGGAAACAGCCGCTGTGCGACGACGTTTCCCCCGTCAAAGAAGCGCATGTCTTTGAGAGCGGCGTTTGTACGGTCTGCCAATATGCCGAACCGCATGAACCCCCCTCGGAGAGCGGGGAGCCAAGCGAGCCGGATCCCGAGGAAAGCCAAAAGCCCGAGGAGCAAAAACCGAGCGGGGGAGAAAGCCAAAAGCCCGAGGAGGGGAAAACGCCCGAACAAAAGCCCGAGGAAAGCCAAACTCCCGAGGAGCAAAAACCGAGCGAAGGAGAAAGCCAAACGCCCGGGCAAAAGCCCGAGGAGGGGAAAACGCCCGAGGAATCAAAACCGAGCGAAGGAGAAAGCCAAACGCCCGGGCAAAAGCCCGAACAGGGCGGCGATGTCTTGTTTGACGAGCCTTCCGATCGGACGATCACGGGGATCCCCGATTCCGACGGACTTGTAACATACCGCGTTAGGGTCAACCGCTATAACGGACGGAAGATATACGGCTACCCGTGGATCACGGTGACAGACAGCGGCGGTCAGGTCTTCTACGACAACTATCTGCCGTTGGCTCCCGGCGCGACCTCTTCGGAAACGGAGTTCAGCATGAAGGACTTCCGGCTTCCCGCGGGGGAATACCGCGTGGAATTGAGCAAGATCCCGCGCGGATTCGAATACGAACCGTACTACACATTCAGCGACAAGCATCCTCTTCTCGATATTCGTCTTGTCTGCCATCCCACCACGGGAAAGGTCGTGAAGATCGAAGAAGGTACAGTCCTACCCGATTTCGAGATCCACAGCGTCAATAAGGGCGACACCACCCTCGGAGCGCTCTTAAAGGAAAACCGCATGATCGTGATGTCGTTCTTCTACAACGGCTGCCTCTACTGTCAACAAGAGTGCGCGGTATTCAAGAAGATCTATCGGGAGAGCGGAGATAAGTTCACCTTCCTTCTCTATGACATAGCCGACAAAGCGGATTCCATTATGGGCTTTTTGCAGTCGGAGAGTTGGTTCGGCGACCTTGCCGACCAATTCTACGTCGTCTGCGACAAGGAGAACGAACAGCTCTATCAAAAAATCGTCTATCACGGCATAAAGGGCGTTCCGACCAACGTATTCATCGACAACGGCGGTTATGTCTTCGAGGTGACGGGGGGGATGATCGAGGAACGCCTGAACCGCATTCTGAAGTATAACACGTTTTTAATGCCTAATTAAGGGCGCATAAGAAGGAGGCAGGAAAGATGAAAATGAGAAAATTTGGAAGCATGGCGCTCATCGCCGCGCTGACGGCTGCGATCTCCTTCGGCTGCGCCGCGCAACCGACCACTGAGCATTCGCATACGTTTACAGCATGGGAGACGGAACGGGCGGCTTCGTGCTTGGAGGCGGGCGAGTCCGTCCGCCGCTGCCAAGAGTGCGGGTACGAAGAGACAATGCCCATTCCCGCAACGGGACACCGTTGGGGCGAGACGGTGGAAACCGCCGCGCCCACCTGCATAGAGGAGGGCAATTCCGTCCGCCGTTGCACCGTCTGCAAATTTGAGGAAAAAACGCCGATTCCCGCGCTCGGCCACCAATGGAAGACGGAGACCGTCGTACGGAAAGCCACCTGCACGGAAGCGGGCGAGAAGCGCACGGACGAGTGCATACGCTGCGGCGCGGGCGGAGAGACCCTCCCCATTCCCGCAACGGGGCATAAATGGGGCGAGGAGACGGTGAGAACGCCCGCTTCCTGCACCGCGCAGGGTCTTTCCGTAGTCCAATGCCAAATTTGCGAAGCGGAAGAGACAAAACCCATCCCCGCAACGGGACATAAATGGGGCGAGGAGACGGTGAGAACGCCCGCTTCCTGCACCGCGCAAGGTCTGTCTTTCGTCAAATGCGAGAAGTGCGGCGCGGAAGAGACGAAGGTCATTCCCCCGACGGAGCATAGCTGGGGAGACGTTCAAACGGACGCGAACGGACAATTCCGCAACTGTACCCGCTGCGGCGCAAGAGACGCAATGGGCAACGACATTCTTTATACCATCAACGTCGTCGTAGAAGACGGGTGCAACTTCGTGATGTCGGCGAAAAATCAAGTCCTCCTCTACCGTGACAGTATGCTGATCCAAATTTTAGAGGCAAACATGCACACAGAGATCATGCTTCCGCGCGGAAATTATTTCGTCAGGTTGGATAACGTGGACGACGCCTATCTCAGCGCACAGGTTTCGATGACCGCCGATCGACCCTTCACCGAGATCCCCGTGCGCAACAATCCCGAACACGACCCCGAGATCCACCCCGTGCAGCAGGGAGAGCAGATGTTCAACTTCCTCGTCAAAGACACGCGCAAAGAGGCAGATGAATTCAAACAGCTCTACGACGTTGCGGCGGGAAAGAAACTCATCTATCTCGACTTTTTCTATGTCTCCTGCGTGCCATGCGAAGCGCTCTTGGAGGAACACGTCAAGTTCTACGCGACCCTTCCCGCGGCCGTAAAAGAGCAGCTCCTCGTCATCATGGTGGACACCACGGGCGACGCTCCCGAATATATCAACGAGTACCGAAAAACGCATCAAATCCCCGACGATTTTATTACCGCCGCGAAGGGCGGCAGGATCTACAACAATGTACCGAACGATCGGAGAGTTCCCCATGCCGTCTACCTCGACGGAAACTTCAACCTCGTCCGCGTGGGCGGCGCGTCCGCGCTCGCCGACATGATCAAGCAGTACATTCCAACAGAGGCTTGAGGAGGTTGGAAATGAAATTCGGAAAATATTTGATGACAGCGCTTGTCTGCGTATGCGCCGCCGCGGCGGTCGCGGCGTGCGGCCCGAACGAAGAAGGCGAAAGAGGCGAAAGCGGACACGTTCACGACTACGGCGAATGGGTGGTCTACAGTGAGGCGACGTGCGAAGAGGGGGGATACAAGAGCCGCGTCTGCGCGGAATGCGGCGCGAGCGAAACGGAGAAACTTCCCGCGCTCGGACATAGCTACGAAGAGCGCGTGATCACCCCCGCCACTTGCTCGGAGGGCGGCGAGAGCGAATTTGTGTGCAAGCGTGACTCCTCCCACCGCTATCTCAGCGAAACGCAAGCGCTCGGCCACGACTTCGAGGAGGACGAGGGCTACCGCGCCCCGACCTGCACCCAATCGGGTTACAGCGCGTCGGCCGTCTGCCGTCGGTGCGAAATGCGGCGCGAAAACGAGGAGATCCCGCCTCTCGGCCACGATTACAGCGGCAAAGCCGTGATCGAAGAGGCGACCTGCGAGACAGCGGGCTTCAAAAAGACCGCCTGCGCCCGTGGCTGCGGTTCGGTAAAGACCGAGGAGATCGCCCCGCTCGAGCACAGTTTCGGCGAAGAAAGGACGACCAAGGAGCCGACCTGCACTGCGGATGGAGAAAAACAGAGCGAGTGTACGCGCTGCGGTAAGACGGTAAAAACAGCGATCCCCGCGCTCGAACATGAGTGGAACGAACAGGGAGAGGTCGTGCCCGCGACCTGCTTGGAGGAAGGGTACAGCGCCTCGGCCGTCTGCCTTCGGTGCGGGCAGACGCGCGGGAAAACGACCCTTCCTGCCCTCGGCCACGATTATACGGGCACGGTATTCTATGACTACATGCCCACCTGCATGGACGAAGGACGGGCTCACACCTACTGTACGCGCTGCGTCACCCGCCACAGCATAATCCTTCCCAAAGCCGAGCATGAGTACACTGCCATCGAATACGTCGTGCGGCCGACGTGCACGACGGACGGGAGCATGCGCTATGTCTGCCGCTACCATTGCGGAAGAAAGCAGGAGCCCGAAACTGCGCCCGCTCTCGGCCACGACTGGAAGGAGCTCACACGCCTTAGTGAGCCGACCTGCACCGACGCGGGACTTCAGACGCACAACTGCCTGCGCTGCGGCAAGACGGAGGATACTTCCATCCCGCCGCTCGGACATCTCTTTGAAGATTACGAGGTCAAAACGCCCGCAACAAGTTCGTCCGAAGGGGTAAAGGTGCTGCGCTGCGTCCGCTGCGAGGCGGAAGGCGAAAGGGGCAGCATTCCCCGCATAACGGACAACGTCGAATACGAGATCAATTTGCGGCGGGCCTCGGGAATCGACTACCAATATCCTAAGGAAGTGCGCTTTCATGTCTATCGCGGCAATTCCGAACTAAGTTCTTTCAATGCGGAGGGAGCCGTCACAAAAATCGCCCTTCCCAAAGAAGCCGATCGGCTGACAGTCGAAGGACTGCGGGGCGGATTCCGAACCGACCGCAACGAATACCCGCTCGATCCGGGCGGTCCCTTCGTGACGGTCAAGCTCACGGCGGGCGTGCGGCAAGAGTCCCGCACGGAAGCGAAAAAGGAAATCAAGCCCGAAAGCGATCTCATCGACCTTGGCGAACCCGTCTATGACTTCCTCGTCCGCGACTGCTACAACCCCGACGACTACTCCAAAGACCGTTGGTTTTCGGACATTCTCAAGGGAAAGAAGCTCGTCATGTTCGATTTCTTCTGGACGGGCTGCACCTCTTGTACCGCCCTCATGGAACAATTTTTACAGGCATACGACAAAAAACTGCTGCCGTTCAAGGACCAAATACAGGTCATCATGGTGGACATCATGAACGACGAGGACCGCGACGACGTTAAAAGATTTAGGGAAAACAAGAACTATCCCAAAGAATTTATCGCTTGCGTCGGGAACGAGATAAGTGGGTTCAACTTCTTCCGTTGGTTTGACCTTGATAAGAATAACTTGCACGCGCCTCCGAACATCGTATTTACAGACAGCGAGGGCGTCGTTATCAAGATCAACGGGATCGGAAACAGCAGCCAGTTCGAAGAGTTCATCCTCGATTATTTCAACAATTACTGCGACCCCGCAAGTGCGCAAAAGACCTCCATGGCTTCGTACGGAAAGCGGAAGGAGAACCTTCCCGCCCTCTTCGAGCCTGCAAAGCGCAAATCTTTCCGCGAGGACGCAAGGAGGGTCAAATGAAAAAATTTAAGACCGTAAGTTTGCTTTTAGTCCTCGCTTTTGCGGGCGGCGTACTCTCCGCCTGCCAAAGCGAACAGCAGCAGCTCCCCGAAACGGGAGACAGCTACACCGTCACCATTCTTAACCACTCTGCATGGGAGACGAAGGGAAACGCCGTATTTTACGATCTTTCGGGAAAGAAAGTAGCGGAGGTCCCGATCGGATCGGGAAAGGCGACCGCCGATTTGGAGGATGGCTCCTATCTCGTGCAGATCGCCGAAGCGCCCGAGACGGTCGATTACGGCGTCGTGCTCCTCACCGCCGCAAAAAAGCGGGACACGATCGAACTTACCGACGCGCGGAAAGGGGATCTCATGCTCATGCTTCATGTCGCTGTCGTCGTTGCGCAGGAGGGACTACCGTTGAGCGGATACAAAGTTTCTTTGTGTTACGAACCCGAGAGCGGCGAAGGGGGATACTGTCTGATGCCGGAAGTTACCGACGCAAACGGTCTGTTTTCGGAGACGGCCAACTTAGGGCACTTCCATTTGACGGTGACGGCTCCCGAGGGAACGGAAGCGGCGTACGACGGATACGGCGAGATCACGCCCGAACGCCGTTTTCTCTTAGCGGAAATCGGTAAGCCGTGATCGGGAAAATCGAGAAGGTGCTTGCCGGATAAAGTTCTCAAAAGGGGAAGAGGAGCATAACATGGTATATGCTCCCTCTTTTTATTTGCAAAGATTGCTTTTTGCGGGCATTTTCAAAAAAATGGGTCATTTTAATCCTCGCTATCGTGCTTTTGTTAAGTACTACGTGTGGCATAGTATTCATAAAGACGCCATATTTTTTTGAATATCACCTGCGGATATGCGACAGATTTTTGGATCGGGTCTGCTACTCGGACAGAAACGTCATCCTCATTTTTTTCGAGCGAACGGGGGGATGCGCGCTGCTCGTCGCCCTTGCGCTCGCGGGCGGTTTTCATCCCGTATGCCTGCTCCTGCCCCTTGCCGTGCTCGTCTATCGCAGCTACACCTTCGGCGGAACTCTCGCCATTCTCTTTTCGGTCTATGAATTCCCGGGAGCTGTCGTCGCCCTTCTTCTGTACATCCCCATTCATCTTTTGACGGACGGACTGTTGCTCATCGCCGCGGGGCTCTCCTTCTCCCGCGCCTTCCGTTTTTCCTTCTGTGCGGGAGAACTGCGGGAACTGCTCTCCGACTTTTTGGTCCTGCTGCTATTGTGCGCCCTCGTCTGCCTTGCGGAGATGATTCTGCTCCTCGTTCTCTTCCACCCCCTTGGAAATTTGCTCTGACAGAATATTTTTTCTCTTTCCGCGCAAACTGCGGGTATGAAAAAGATCCTTTTGGCGGCGCTTGCGCTCGGCTGCGCGCTTGCACCGATCGGAAACACGGTAAAATTTGCGGCAGCCGAAGAACTTGCAGACTGCAAGGCGGCGTATCTGTGCGACTTCGAAAGCGGCACTTGCGCCTATTCTAAGAACGAAACGGAACGGCTTCCCATCGCGAGCATGTGCAAGATCATGACGCTCATCCTTTGCTTTGAAGCCGCCGACAGCGGCGATCTTGCCTACGATGAGATGATACAAGTGAGCGACAGCGCCGCGGGAATGGGGGGATCGCAGGTCTTCCTCGGCAGCGGGCTTTCCTACCCCGCGCAGGAACTCATCAAGACGATCGCGGTCTGCTCGGCGAACGATTCCTGCGTCGCCATGGCGGAACGCATTTCGGGCAGCGAGAGCCTCTTCGTCGAACGGATGAACGAGCGCGCGCGGGAACTGGGCACGGAGAACACCCTGTTCGCGAACTGCACGGGGCTTCCCAAAGAACCGCAGTACTCCTGCGCGAAGGACGTCTCCATCATGCTGCGGGAGCTGCTCACCCATGAAAAATATTTTGAATTCTCCAAAGTCTGGCTCGAGGACTTCCATCATCCCGACGGACGGGTGACGAGCATCACGAACACAAATAAGCTCACCCGCTTCTACGAGGGCTGCGACGGCGGGAAAACGGGCTTCACGAGCGAAGCGGGCTTCTGCCTTGCCGCAACGGCGAAGAGGAACGACACCCGTCTCGTCTCCGTCGTGATCGGGGCGGAAAGCTCGGACAAGCGCTTCCAGAGCACCAAAAACATGCTGAACTACGCCTTTGCGCAGTACGAGAGCCGCAAGATCGCCGAGGCAGGCAAGCCTCTCGAGCAAAAACTTCCCGTACGCGGATGCCGCTCGAAGGAGATCGCGGTCTGCCCCGAGAGATCGCTCTGCGTCTTCTGCAAGAAGGGCGACGAGGTGGACGCCAAGGTGGAGACCACCCTCTTCGGGAACGTCAAAGCGCCCTTTGCGGCGGGGGAGAAGGTCGGAGAGATCGTGCTCTATCGGGACGGGATCGAAGCGGACAGGTGCGCGCTCCTCTCCGCCGAAGCCGCCGAACGGCTCACTTACGGCGACGCTTTCCGCGAAATTGCGGATAAATGGTGAGAATTTCTTGACCGTTCCCCGCCCTTGATGATATAATAGCGGCATGAACACGAGAGATACTTTAAGGGTAAACGAAAGGGGACACCTCGAGATCGGAGGCGCTGACTGCACCGAACTTGCGAAAAATTTCGGCACGCCGCTCTACGTCTTTGACGAGGACTATATCCGCGGCATGATGCGGACTTTGCGCGACACTATCGCGCGGGAATACGGTGACGGGCTCGTACTGTATGCAAGCAAGGCCTTCTCCTGCGAGGCGATGTATGCGATCGCAAAGCAGGAAAAGATCGGCGCGGACGTCGTTTCGGGCGGCGAGCTTTACACCGCGATGAAGGCGGGATTCCCCGCGGAAAATATCTGTATGCACGGCAATAACAAATTGCCTTCCGAGATCTCCTACGCCCTCGACTGCGGCGTGGGACTTCTTGTTGTGGACAACTCCTCCGAGGCAGACCTTCTCGAGGCGGAATGCGCCGCGCGGGGAAGGGTGCAGGACGTTCTCCTCCGCATCAATCCCGGCGTGGAAGCCCACACGCACAAGTTCATCCAAACGGCGACTCCCGACAGCAAGTTCGGCTTTTCCGTCCAAAGCGGCTCTGCCGAAGAGATGACGAGCTATCTCCTCAAAAGCCCTCATCTCCGTCTGCGCGGCTTCCACTGCCACATCGGCTCGCAGATCTTCGAGAAGCAGTCCTTCGTCCTTGCGGCGGAGAAATGCCTGTCCTTCATGGCGGCGATGAGGGAAAAATTCGCCTTTGAAGCGGATACCCTCAACCTCGGCGGGGGCTTCGGGATCTGGTACTGCGACGGCGACGAGAAGTTCGATTTCGAGGGCTATGCGGGCTATCTGAGAGCTCTCATCACCGCCGTGAAAGCGGGCTGCGGCAAGTACGGTTTGAAACAGCCGCGGCTGATGATCGAGCCCGGGCGTTCCATCGTGGGAGAAGCGGGGATCACCCTCTACACGGTGGGGGCGATCAAGGAGATCAAGGGCATCCGCAAGTACGTTGCGGTGGATGGGGGAATGTTCGATGACCCGAGATACTGCCTCTACGGCTCGAAATATACGGCTCTGCTTGCAAACCGCGCGGACGAGCCCGCAACGGAAAAGGTCTCTATCGCGGGGAAGTGCTGCGAGAGCGGAGACCTCATCGGGGTGGACATGCCTCTTCCCGAGGCAAGGAGGGGAGACATCCTCGCCGTGCTCTCCACGGGCGCATACAACTATTCCATGGCGAGCAACTATAACCGCAATCTCATACCGCCCGCAGTCCTCGTGAAGGACGGCAACGCGGAATATATCGTAAAGCCGCAATCTTACGAGGACCTCGTGCGCAACGACGTCCTTCCCGAACGGTTGAAATAAACACTTTTTGCTCATAACCGTTTGCTTTTTCGGAAAGAATTTGCTATAATAATATAGTATGCCTCATTTTTCCTTTGATCCAAGCCGCCTGATCGAGCTCCTCGCGAGCTTTCTTGCCGTGGTCGTGGTGCTGACCCTCCACGAATTTTCCCACGCCTTCGTCGCCTATAAGTGCGGCGATCCCACGGCGAAATGGTCGGGAAGAATGACCCTCAACCCCATGAAGCATTTCGATCTTGTGGGGCTCATCTGTTTTACTCTCGTCGGCTTCGGCTGGGCGAAACCCGTGCCGATCAACCCGAACAACTTCAAAAAATACCGTTCGGGGCTGGGACTTACGGCGAGCGCGGGGATCATCACCAACTATATCTCGGCGTTTCTCTTCTATCCGCTCGCGCTGCTCGTCATCAACCATATGCCGGAGATCCCGTTTTTGACGAGCTTCCTCATCTACTTCACCTCCGCGCTCTACGCGTACAGCTTGGGCTTCTGCGTCTTCAACCTGCTGCCGCTCTATCCTCTCGACGGATTCCGCATCCTCGACGCTCTGAACAAGCGGCGCGGGAAGATCTACCGCTTTTTGCGGCAGTACGGCTATTACATCCTTCTCTTCCTCGTGGCGGAGAGTTTTATCTGCAGGATCTTCTCGGAGAACTTAGGGATCTACCAAATGGATTGGTTCAATATCCTCGGTTGGATCATGCAGTTCGCGGAAAAATATCTCGGGTTTCCGATCCTTGCCATATGGGGGCTTGCGTTCGGAATGCCCGTCAAGGCTCTTTGGGGGTTACTGCTATGGTAAACCGCGAAAATTTCGAATCGATCGTGGATTATACGACCGTTCTCGACAACTTCGAAGGTCCGCTCGATCTGCTGCTGTACCTCGTAAACAAAGCGGAGATCCGCATCGAGGACATCTTCGTCTCGAAGGTCACAGAGCAGTTCCTTGACTATATGAAGGGGCTTCCGTACCTCGACGTAGACAAGCTGACGGACTATCTCAACATCGCCGCGACGATCATCAAGATCAAGGCGCAGAGCCTCGTTCCCAACCTCGAGGACGACCCCGAGCTCGAGATGGAGATCGAAGACGACAAAGCTCAGCTCATCCGTGCACTCGAGGAGTTCCGCCTCATCAAGGAGGAAACGAAAAAACTCAAGGAACTCGAGACCATCGGCTACTTCTACAAAGAACCGGACAAAAACGTGGGGGAGACAAAGACGGTGTTCTCGCTCGACAGTCTCACCCTCGACGGGCTCGTCAAGGCGTTTTCCACCGTCATGCTCCGCGAAGTACAGCGGAAGGCGGACGAGGAGGGGCGGGAGATCCCGCGGGACGAATTCACCGTCTCGCAGAAGGTACATACCATTCTCGAATGTCTCGAGAGCAAACCTTCCGTCGCCTTTGAGGAGCTCTTCGGACAGGATTTCACGAAGAGCGAGATCGTCACCACCTTCCAAGCGCTTTTGGAACTTCTGAAATATCAATTTTTATGCGTTTCGCAGAGCGAAGCGTTCGGAGAGATCATCATCAAGCTCAACCCCGATCGGAGCGAGGAGGAAAATCTTGGACAAATTGACGAATATTATTGAGGCGGTCTTGTTTGCCTCGGGAAAGGGCGTGGAACTCGACATCATCGCCGACAAACTGAATGTCTCCCCGAAAGAGGTAAAAAAAGCGATCTCCGAACTCGAAGAACGCTACGGAAGCGAAGGGGGGATCAGACTGCTTCAGTTCAACAATAAGGCGCAGCTCGCCTCCAATCCCACCTATAAAACGGAGGTGGAGGCGGTGCTCAATCCCATTCGCGAAAAGGAGCTCACCCGCACCATCCTCGAATGCGCCGCGATCGTCGCCTACAAACAGCCCGTCACCAAGACGGAGATCGAATATCTGCGGGGGCTGAACAGCGATTACGCCGTCCACGCCCTCTTGGAGCTCAAGCTCATCTATCCCTGCGGAAGGAAGGATTCGATCGGCCGTCCCATCCTCTATGCGACGACGGATGAATTTCTCAAGCGGTTCAAGCTGAATTCCCTTGCCGACCTTCCCGACTATGACGAACTCATGGATGCCATACACCGTCCCGATACCGACAATTATCTCTATGCGCGGGAGGAATACGGCGCGGAAGAAGTTCCTGCGCCCGCCGAAGAGGAGGGCGGCGAAGAGACGTCTTCCCCGGCCGAAGGCGGCTACGAGATCCCCGACTTCTTGCGCGGGCTCGACGAGAGCGATCTCGTGAAGATCGGATAGCCCGCACATTGCTCGCTTTCCCCCGCGTCATTCTGAGCGTAGCGAAGAATCCCGAAATACGAAGTCCTGCCCCGCGTCATCCTGAGGTTATTTGTTTCATGAAAACCGAGAGTTCTCCTCGAAGGATCTCGCGGGGACATCAAATGCTTGTCTTCCTTAAAAAACCAATGACACCGACTTTGGCAGTCGGTGTCATTTTCTATTATATAGTATTTACACTCTATTATTTTGCTTTTTGGAACGGTAGACGAGAAACTCTGCGAACTCTTCGAGCAGGGAAAGCTGTTCATCCGAAAGTCCGCCCGCGAATTCCATCAATCTCCAACTTCGCACGAATGGGGGGATCCCCACATTCCCGAGCTCATCCTCCCGTCCGAGCAGGTAGTCGGTCGTACAGGAAAAGCAATCGGCAAGCGAACAGATGAATCCCGCGGTCGGTTCGCTCAAGCCCTTTTCCCAGCAGTCCACAGCCTTCTGACTGCACCCGACTTTCAAAGCGAGAGCCCGCTGGCTCAGTCCATGTTCCAATCTTAAAAGTTTGATTCGATTCATTCGCCCTCCCTGTTAAGAAATTTTTTCCATATTATAGAAAAAAATACTTATAAATGCTTGACAAAGCGAAATATTACTCTTATAATGAATGCATGTGAGAAATAAATTTCTCAAACGGAGGATAATGAAAATGAGTCAGTACATTGAGAACCACCTGAGCAAGGACGAAGTCATCGTTCTAAAAGCAAAAAAG
Source organism: uncultured Clostridia bacterium (assembly GCA_947629575.1). Lineage (GTDB taxonomy): Bacteria > Bacillota > Clostridia > Christensenellales > Borkfalkiaceae > Gallimonas. The sequence goes on from CANREF010000002.1 coordinate 49,896, forward strand.
AACATCCTGTATCTTTTGATGCCATTTATCCTGTGCCTTATTATTTTGGTCGCAGCGATCGTCGGGCAAGTCATGGTCAATGACAAGCTCAGTCCGAAAGGAAGATGGGTCGAAAAGCAGATGGAGGCGTGCGAGCGTGTAATAACGCAAATGGAAGAACTTTACTCTACCCCTGAGGCAAAGCAGGAGGAAATCGATTCCTATAACGCGGAAAATCCAAATGATACAGTGGACAATTGGAAAGAACTGTGTGACGCCTATAGAGATCTCTGTCGAGAGGAAGCGGAAAAAATGTTCGACGAAGATCCTGATTACTGTATTAAAGTACTGGATGGGAATATTGTTGGCTCAAGTAAGATATCAACGCTATTGCCGACAATATTGACAGCCGTTATTTGGGTAGCCTTTGCACTTATCGGCTTGTTGCCGTTTGTCATAAAATTGTTGAGATGGTTGTCCATCAATCTGGCGCTTACAAACAAACGCGTTGTTGGCAAAATCGGAATTCTACGCGTGAACTCGTTGGACTTCCATCTTGATAAAATCGACCACGTACAGATCAAGGCAACGATTTTCGGTAATTTGCTGCATTATTACAGCCTTGTGATTGCGAGCGTTGGTGGCGCCGGCTATAATAGCGGTAGCAAAAAGGATGGCGAGTATTTTGTTGGTATTGCCAATGCGCAGGAATTCAAAGACGCAGCAACCAATGCCATTGAGCAGCATGCAGAGGAAGCCCGCAGGGCGCAGGCAGAAGAGATCGCTCGTGCGATGGGCAAATAAAATCAACCACACTTCATAAAATCTCTTGGGTTCGCTCATATTACAGATATGGGCGAACTCTTTGTTTATTCTTTTTTTCTCGGGATCTTCTTTTTTCTCTTTCCCGTATTCGTCTATATCGATGCTTTCGTGGACGTGAGAGAGAATAAATGCTGGTTCGCCTTGAGCTTGTTCAAGTTCTTCAAGATCTTCGGAGGCTATATTGAGATCAAAAAGCCTGGGATCGTCTTTCATCTCACCAAAAAGAAGGCGGTCATCCTGCCCTACAAGGAACTTGCGCCCATGCGCAAAAAGTTCGAGGTGACGAAGGGATTCCAGCTCTATCGCTTCCACCAGATCGTGGAGACGGGAGGGGAGGGGAAACCGCTCGGCGTGTTCATCGGCGCGGCGATCCTCTCGGCGAGCGGACAGATTTTCTCCGTCTTGCACTCCCTTCATCCCTTTCTTTCACTGAAGAACGGCGTTCTCCTCACCGACCACGCAGATCTGAAGCTCACCTTCCAAACGGTCACGATCTTCAACGGGCTCATTCTCTCGATCGCCATAGGCAAAAAAATATTGGAGGCAATTCTAAATTGGATCAGAAAAAAAGAATCGACAGCATCATGGAAAAAACAGCCGAGCAGTTGACAGGCCTTATCGATGTCAATACCGTCATCGGCAAACCGCTCGTCTCTGCGAGCGGCGCACAGATCATCCCGTTCACCAAGGTGACAATGGGCTATCTCTCGGGCGGAGGGGAATACGGCGACGTCAAAGCGATCAAGGAAGACGAATGCTTCCCGTTTGCGGGCGGCGCGGGCACTGTGATCAACTTGAAACCCGCGGGATTCCTCATCGACGACGGCGTGCGCTGCCGCATCGTAAAGGTCACGGACGACCCCTTGGACGGGCTCATCGAGAAGGCGGGGGAACTGCTTACGAACCTCGGCAAAAAAGTAACGGAGAGCGATGAATAAGACACTTTTGCGCATCCTCTTTGTCGGTCTTTTGGCGTTTTTCTGCGCATTGTGCCTTGCTCCCGCCGGAAAGATGGGGGCAAGCGCCGCCACGGAGAGCGAGGCTGAGTGCGTCATGGAAGTCTCTTCCCGCCGCATCCTCTCCGAAAAAAACGGGCAGGATTGCCTGCCCATGGCGAGCACGACCAAGATCATGACCGCCCTTGTCATCCTCGACGACTGCCGTTTGGACGAGGAAGTCGTCATTCCGCAGGCGGCGCAGGGCGTGGAGGGCTCGAGCGTCTACCTCAAAGCGGGGGACAAATACACCGTGGAGGAACTGCTCTACGGGCTCATGCTACGCTCGGGGAACGACTGCGCCGTCGCGCTCGCCATCCACCACAGCGGCAGTGTGGAACGCTTCGCCCGCAAGATGAACGAAAAGGCGATCTTGCTCGGGACAAGAGACACATTCTTTGTCAACCCGCACGGGCTTCCCGCCAAGGGGCATCACACCACTGCGCGCGACCTCGCGCTCATCGCCGCCTGCGCCATGGAAGATCCGACCTTTGAAAAAATCGTCTCTACAAAGTACTATGCCACGCATAGTTGGCAAAATAAGAACAAAATGCTCCGACAATACGACGGAGCGAACGGCATTAAAACGGGTTACACCGTGGAGGCGGGGAGATGTCTCGTGACGGGCGCACGGCGAAACGGCGTACAGCTCGTCTGCGTCGTCCTCAATTCCCCGCAGATGTATGAGCGCTCGGCGGAGCTGCTCGACGCGGCTTTCGAAAAGTTTTGCACGGGCGGCAAAACAGCTTGATTTTTTCCGAAAATTTGTATATCATGTAAGAGACTGAGGTTTCACATGCGTATCAACAAATTTTTGGCGGAACAGGGGATCGCTTCCCGCAGAGGGGCGGACGAACTCATCGCCGCGGGCAGAGTGACGCTCAACGGCAAGAAGGCAAGTCTCGGCGACGAAGTTTTGCCCACGGACGAAGTTGCGCTCGACGGAAAGAGCCTTTCCCACAAAGTAAAGTTTGAATATTATATCATGAACAAGCCCAAGGGGTGCGTCTGCACCGTCAAGGACGACCGCGGCAGAAAGACGGTGCTCGACCTTCTTCCGAAGGACGCGGGCCGCGTCTTTCCCGTGGGCAGGTTGGACTATGACAGCGAGGGACTGCTCATCCTCACGAACGACGGCGACCTCGCCTTTCGCCTCACCGCCCCCCAGAGCGAGATCCCCAAGACCTATCTTGTGCGCGTGGAGGGGACGCTCTCCGAAGCGGCGCTCAACCGTCTGCGCACAGGGGTGGAACTCGAAAAGGGGGTCGTCACGGGGAAGTGCAAAGTCAACATCATCGAGACGGACAAGACCTACACCAAACTGCACATCACGCTCACCGAAGGGAAAAACCGCGAGATCCGCCGCATGTTAGAGGCTGTGGGAAGCCATGTGGACTTCCTGAAGCGGATCAAGGTGGGGGACCTCACCCTCTCGGGGCTCGACCGCGGCGCCTGCCGCAAGCTCACGCAGGAGGAGATCTTCTATCTGAAAAATCTATAAAAGAAAAACTCTGCTTCCGCAGAGTTTTTTCATTACCTATCAGAAACTTCTCAAAAGTCCCACGACCTTGCCGAGGATGTGAACGCGGCTCTCTTCATCCAATACAAAATCGGAGAGCTTTGCATTCTCGGGGTGAAGGATGACCTTTCCGTCGCGGCGGAAGAAGCGCTTCACCGTAGCGCCCTCATCCACTCCGTCGTCGAACATGGCGACTACGATGTCCCCGTTTTCGGCGGTCTCCTGCTTCTTGACGACCACCTTGTCTCCGTCAAAGATGCCCGCTTCGATCATACTTTCGCCGCTCACCCGCAAGAGGAAGAGGTCATCGCCCTTGAATTCCGCCGCGGGAAGGGTGTACATCTCCTCGAAATTTTCCTGCGCGAGAATGGGCTGACCGGCGGTGACCGTGCCGATGAGGGGAGCTTTTATAGTTGAATTGCCCCGCACGGAGACGGCGCGTTTCTTTCTGTCCGCCTTGTTGAGGTAGCCTTGCTCCCGCAGACGGTTGACATAGGTGTACGCGGTCGCCGTGGATTTGATGCCGAGATCGCGGCAAATGTCCCGCACCGTGGGGGGGAATCCGTTCTCATCGCAATAGCGATCTATGTATTTCACGACTTCGTTGAGCTTCTTCTGATCGATCATCTTTCAACCTCCGAACATATTATAGCACAATCGGAAAAAAATAGCAAACAAACGTTCTATACTTTCCGAAAATTTTTTCGCTTTTTTTCTTGTTTTTTCCGAAAAATACGGTATAATATAAGGTAGATACCGAAAAGGGGAGCGCTACAATGGAAACGAAGATGTGCGTACTCGACGAAACGAAAGAGTGCGACGGCTGTATGGAGTGCGAGGTCTGCGACCTCGACCCCACAAAGATCTGCGACAACTGCGGCAAGTGCCTCGACATCAAGGACTACGCCGCATTCAAAATCGATAAAATCTATACCGACCCAAACGAATACCGCGATAAATAGAGTAGTATGTCAGACATAATAACTATATCTTGCGGAATTCTTGGAACTGCGGCGCATAAATAGAGGGAATGACCGCACAAATGAGCGCGCCCTCGTCGGTATAAGAGACCGTCTTTTCAAACAGCAGAGGGCGCAACTTTCCGTATTCGGCGCTTCTTGAATAGGGAACGAACAGTTCGGTGCATACGAAGCTGTCCTTCAGTTCGGCAAAGATCCGACGCTTGAGCTCTTCGAGACCTCTTCCTTCCCGCGCGGAAATGCGCACGGCGTCCTTTCCCGCATCCGCCCCCGGCGCGAGATCGCACTTGTTCAGCACCACGAGATAGGGCGATGAAAAGCCCATTTCCCGAAGGGTATCGAGCGTGGTGTTCAGCTGCGTTTCATAGTCGCCCGCCGCGTCGCAGACGATGAGCGCAAGATCGCAGTGCAGGGCGCTCTCGAGCGTAGATTTGAACGCCTCGATCAAATGGTGGGGCAGATCTTGCAAAAATCCGACCGTATCCACGAGCAGAAAGGGGACGCCCTCGATCTCAAAGGAACGGGCGGTGGGGTCGAGCGTCGCGAACAGGGCGTCCTTCGTGAGCACATCCGCTCCCGTAAGGGCATTCAAAAGGGTGGATTTTCCCGTATTGGTATAGCCGACAAGGGCGATCGTGCGCACCTTGTCTTTTTTTCTGCGCTCAACTTGGAGGAAGCGGCGCTGTTCGATCTCCTTCAGCCGTTCCTCGAGCGCATGGATGCGCGTGCGGATGTGACGGCGGTCCGTCTCAAGCTGGGTCTCCCCGGGCCCGCGCGTGCCGATGCCCCCTCCGAGACGGGAGAGCTCTCCGCCCTTGCCCTTCAGGCGGGGATAGAGATATTTGAGCTGGGCGAGTTCGACCTGCAGCCTTCCTTCGCTACTCTCGGCGCGAAGGGCAAAAATGTCGAGGATGAGGGTCGTGCGGTCGATGACCTTCCTGCCCCCGAGCGCCTTGGAGATGTTCTGCGTTTGGGAAGGGGAGAGGCCGCCGTTGAAGAGGACGGTGAGTTCAAGTCCCTCGAGCCGCTCTCTGAGTTCCCGCAGTTTTCCTTCGCCGATATAGGTCGCGGGATTGATCTCGCGGATATTCTGATAGATCGTGCCCGCATATTCCGCGCCTGCGCTCTCGATGAGGGCGACCGCTTCCTCTTGCAGTATGCGGTATTTCTCATTTTCGATCGGTTGTATGATATAGACGAGTTCGCTTTTTTCTGCCATGATTCCGACGCCGAGGTCAATCATCCTCTTTTTTATGTAGTTTTACAGCGCCTGCCACCGAGCGGCGGCGTTCCTCCGTGATCGCCGCATAGTGCTTGCGCGTGGTATTGACGTCCTTGTGCCCGAGCACATCCGCCACGATGTAAATGTCGCCCGTCTCGCGGTAGAGCGCCGTGCCGTAGGTGGAACGTAACTTGTGCGGCGTGATCTTTTTGAGGGGAGAGACGATCTTTGCGTACTTCTTGACGAGATTTTCAACGGCGCGCACGGTGATTCGCTTATACTGCATGGAGAGAAAGAGGGGAGCTTGGGAGGAGTTATCCTCCACGCGCGAGTCCTCTTCCTTTTGGGCGAGATAGGCGCCAAGCGCGTCGCCAACTTCCTCGGAAAAATACAGAAGCGCCTGATTGCCTCCCTTGCGGGTGACGACAAAGGAGTTCGTCTTGAAGTCGATACTGCCGTTATTGAGCCCGACGAGCTCGGAAATACGGATCCCCGTGCCCAAAAAGAGGGTCAAAATGGCGGTATCCCGCACCTTTGTCTTCTCGTGATAACTGTCCGCATGGGCGGAGAGCCCGCTTCCGTCCTCGGCGACATCCAAGATCGCATTCACCTCATCGCTGTCAAGGCGGATGATCTCCTTATCGTGGAGCTTGGGAGTGGAGACCTTGGCGGTATTGTTCACCTCGATGAGGCCTTTATTGAAAAAGTATTTGAAGAGGGAACGCACCGTAGAGAGCTTGCGCGCCTTGGCGCGTTCGTCGCAGGAGAGCCGCTTTTCGCCGAACCGATAGTTGGAGAGATAGCTCAAGAAGATCTCGACGTCGGTATCCGTGACCCGCTCCATATCCTCAAGGGTGAACTCGCGCACTTCCTTCCCGCGGAACTTGCGCTTTGAGAGGAAGTCAAAAAAGATGCGCAGATCGTAACAGTAGTTGAGGCGGGTGAGGGGGCTCGTCCTGTTCTCAACGCCGCGCAGAAAATCTTCGCAGAACGGAGGAAGGGTCTGAAGCAGTTCATCGATGCGGTCGAGATTCTTCAGCGCCCGTTCCTGATAGTAATTCGTATCGTACTTCATACCACCGATTATAGCACATCCGAGGACAGATGTCAATTTTACGAATAGTTAAAAATTCTTGCGCGCAAAAATTTTTTCTCCGCGGCAGAACGGAGGGGAGAAAAACCCACCCGACCGACATCCATAACTATTCGCAAAAGCCCAATTTTGAGAATAGTTTGGGCAAAAAATAGGGCGTTTTGACCCATTTTTAGCCCAAAAACACGTTTTTCCGCCCCGCGGGCGCAATTATGGCAGTATGGCTTTCTCTTTTGCGCAAGGTTTCTTTTTTCGCGTAGGGAAAAAAGAAACCGCCGAATTCCCGTCGGACGGCGGAAAATAAGGCGGATTATGTCACGCATAGTATTTAATTCAGGCGGGAGAGAACGCCGCAGGAGTTGGGTTTGACGACCAGTTGCCCCGTGAAGATCTCGCCCGAGAGATGCTCGATGAATTTCCCCGAAAAAGTGATCCTGTATTCCGTGTCCGATCGGTTGACGAAAACGTAGGCGCTCTGCGCCGCCTTTCGCATATAGACCAAACAGGAAGCGTCCGCATAGATCTCTTCGTATTCGCCGTCCCGGAAGGCTTCCGCAAGGACGCCGCTCCTGAGCGCGCCGAGTTTGCTGTAGAAGCCGCGCAGTTCCTCGTCCGGGTGCTCCCAATCGTAACAGCCGCGGCAGAAGGGGTCGGCATAGCCTTCCATGCCGTTTTCGTCGCCGTAATAGACGCACGGAACTCCGGGCAGGGTGAATTGCAGGAGCGCCGCCGTTTTCAAGAGTTCTTTCCCGCGCCGCTTTGCTTCGTCGGAAAGGAAGGTGCGCGCCATCTCCTCCTTATCCGCAAGCTCCTCACAGCACAGCGCGGTGAGGATACGCGGCGTATCGTGCGTGCCGAGGATGTTCATGAGGCAGTTCAAAGCGGGAGCGGGATAATTGTCCCGTAACATGGCGAGCGTCTCACGAAGCCCCGCAGTATTTCCCGTCCGCACGAAGTGGATGATCGCGTTCTTCAAAGGATAATCCATCACGCTGTCAAGCTCGCTGCCTTGAAGATATTCCCGCCTCACGCCATAGGAAACTTTATTGGAAGCGTCCTCCCAGACTTCGCCGAGGATCACCGCGTCGGGCGCTTCTTCCTTGACCGCTTTTCTCAGTTCTTTTAAGAAGAACTCCGGCAATTCGTCGGCGACGTCCAGCCGATAGCCGCCGATGCCGTGTCTGAGCCACCGCCGCACGATCCCGTCTTCCCCGAGAATAAACTTACGATAGCTCTCGGAACGCTCGTTGACGGCAGGGAGAGTTCTGATCCCCCACCAGCAGTCGTATTCGTCGGGGAAGGGGTGAAAACTGTACCAATCGGCGTAGGGAGATCGGGTCGATTGATAGGCGCCGAGGCTGTCGTATCTGCCGTAAAGGTTGAAATAGCGGCTGTCCGCGCCCGTATGGTTGAACACTCCGTCCAATATGATCTTGATCCCCTGCCTGTCGGCTTCCTGCACGAGGGCGTCGAAGTCCTCCTCCGTCCCGAGAAGGGAGTCTACTTTCGTATAGTCGCCCGTGTCATAGCGATGATTGGAAAACGCTTCGAATATGGGATTGAGGTATAAAACGGTAACGCCGAGCCCTTTGAGATAGCCGAGCTTTTCGCGAATGCCGTTGAAATTCCCGCCGAAAAAATCGTTGTTCAGAACTTGTCCATATTCATTCGGGCGGAAGTAGGGCATTTCCCCCCATTCCCTCAATATTTTGTGTTCGCCGACGGGGCAGTCGCCGCTCTTGAAAAAGCGGTCGGGGAAGATCTGGTACATCACGCCGCCTTTGAACCATTCGGGCGTGGTAAAATTTTCGCTGTAGACGGTGAGCTGCCACTCTTTATCCGTATCGAGCTCCCCTCTCCGCAGAAGTCCCCTTCCGAAGTTGCGCTCCCCCACCCGAAAACGGTAAAAGTACAGTCCCGTTTCGTTGAAGCGCAGTGTGAGCGCGAACCTCTCCCCTATCCGCTCCATGGGAAATTCCTCCCACACTTCGCCGTCCCGTCTGAGAAGAAGGGTACAATAATCGGCGGAGAAGAAGTCTTCTCCGCCCCGAATCAGATATAGGGAAAAGGTCGTTTCGATCCCGCGGGCGATCGCTCCGATCTTGCTCTTGCAGGCTTTGTCCAGGGGATCATAAAAGAGTTTCATTTACTTATTGAGCGGCTTTAAGCCCCAAATGTTGTTCGCATAGTCGCGAATGCTCCTGTCGGCAGAGAAATACCCCGCCGCAGCGATATTATTGAGGGATTTCCTGTTCCATTCCCTCTTGTTATGACGGTACAGCTCGGACATGGCGCTCTGCGTCTTGGCGTAGGACTCGTAGTCGGCAAGGCACATGTAAGGATCGGCAACGGGGGAATTGCGCAGCAGATAGTTGGCAATGTCCGCAAAGGAACAGCCGTTGAAGCCGACGATGAGCGATTCGATGACGCGCCGCATCCCGTAGTCCTTATTATAATAGGCGCTCGAATTGTAGCCGCCCCGCCAGATCTCGTCCACTTCGTCCGCCTTGAGCCCGAAGATGAAGATGTTCTCGCTCCCGACGCGCTCAGCCATTTCCACATTTGCGCCGTCCAAAGTCCCTATGGTGAGCGCGCCATTGATCATGAACTTCATGTTGCCCGTGCCGCTGGCTTCCTTCCCCGCAAGGGAGATCTGTTCGGAGATCTCGGATGCGGGCATGAGTTTTTCGCTCATTGTGACGTTATAGTTTTCGAGATAGACGACGTTGAGTTTTTTGGAAATGACGGGATCTTTGCGGATGTCCTCGGCGAGGAAGCAGATGAGCTTCATGATCTGCTTTGCCCTGTCATAGCCCGCCGCCGCTTTCGCGCCGAAGATGTAGGTCTTGGGCAGAACGTCGAGCCCGGGGTCTTCCTTGAGCGCGTTGTATTGGGCGATGATGTGGAGCGCGTTGAGAAGCTGGCGCTTGTACTCGTGCATCCGCTTTGCCTGTACATCGAATACGGTTTCGGGGTCGATAGACAACCCCTGCGTCCGCTTGGCGTAATCGGCGAGCTGCACCTTTTTGATGTGCTTGATCTCGTCGAGTCTCTTGAGAACGCTCTCGTCGTTTTCAAACTTCTTGAATTCTATGAGCTTTTCGGCGTCCTTCGCATAGCCGTCTCCGATACATTCGTTGAGCAGTTTGCAGAGCTCGGGGTTGGACTGATTGAGCCAACGCCTGTGCGCGATGCCGTTGGTGACGTTCGTGAATTTTTCGGGGGTGTATTCGTAAAAATCTTTGAAGATGCTCTCGCGGATGATGCGGCTGTGAAGCGCGGACACGCCGTTTACGCTATGCGAGCCCACGATGCAAAGGTTCGCCATGCGCACGACGTTGTGCGAGAGCACCGACATGCGGGAGATCTTGTTCCAGTCCCCCGGGTAGCGCTGCCAAAGATCGTCGCAGAAGCGGCGATTGATCTCCTTGACGATCGCATAGATGCGCGGAAGCCTGCGCGCGATCAGATCCTCCGCCCAAGTTTCGAGCGCCTCTGCAAGCACGGTATGATTGGTATAGGCGCAGGTCGCCGTCGTGATATTCCATGCGGTGTTCCAGTCCATGAAGTTCTCGTCGATGAGAATTCGCATGAGCTCGGGGATCGCAAGGGCGGGATGGGTATCGTTGATGTGGATCGCCGCCATTTCGGGCAGAAGGGTCAACGCACCGTATCTGCGCTTATGGTCGGAGACGATGCACTGCAGGGAGGCGGAGACGAGGAAATATTGCTGTTTCAAGCGGAGCGATTTCCCCTCGTTGTGATTGTCGGAGGGATAGAGAACTTTGGAGATGAGTTCCGCCTCGCTGTCGTCGCGCATAACGGCGTCATAATTCCCCTGCGAGAAGAGCTTCATATCGAAGTTCTGCACGGCGCGGGAACGCCACAGCCTCAGAACGCTCACCGCGTCCGAATCCGCCCCGGAAACCATCATGTCGTAGGCGATCGCTTCGACCTCCTTCGCATTGCGGTAGATGGTCTCCATGCCGTGTTCCGTCCACTTTTCTTCCACTTCTCCGTCAAAGCGGACGATGAATTGTTTGTCGCTGCGCTGGGTGAGCCAGCATTCGCCGCCGGGAAGCCAGACGTCGGGCAGTTCGATCTGCCAGCCGTCTACGATCTTTTGCTTGAACAGACCGTATTGATAGCAAATGGAGAAACCCATTGCGGGGTAATTCTGCGTTGCGAGCCCGTCGAGGAAGCAGGCGGCAAGCCGTCCGAGCCCCCCATTCCCGAGGCCTGCGTCGGGCTCTTCTTCGTACAGATCTTCGAGGGTGACGTTGTAGGACTTCAGCGCCCCTTCGATCGCATTCCCGATGCCGAGATTGTAGATGCTGTTTTTGAGCGATCTCCCCATTAAAAATTCCATACACAGATAATAGACGCGCTTACCTTTGGCGCTCTTTGTCCTGATATGGAACTTTTGCCGCTTTTCGAGCATGATGTCCCTCACGCTCATCACGACTGCCTTATAAAGTTGTTCTCTTGTCGCCTCAGTGGGAACTACCCCGAAATAACGGGAGAGCTTCCCACTGATCAACTGCTGCGCTTCCTGACTTGTCAGTTTGTTCATGTTTTTGTTTGCTCCGAAAAGGTTATTTTGTTGTTACTTCAATGTATCCTCATAGAGCTTCTCATAGTGAGAAGCCGAATTGCCCCAGCTGAAATCGGTGGTCATTGCCTTTTTCACAAGAGCCGTCCATTCCGCCTTGTTGCGGTAGGTCGCCAACGCCTCGCCGATGACATAGAGCATATCATAGGCGTTGTAGTCGTGGAAGGTAAACCCGTTCCCGCCCGCGCCGTAAGGCGTGATGCTGTCGCGCAGTCCCCCCGTCTCGCGCACGATAGCCACCGTCCCGTAGCGGGAGGCGATCATCTGCGAAAGCCCGCAGGGCTCGCTCTTCGAGGGCATCAGGAAGATGTCCGCGCCCGAGTAAATTTTGCGGGAGAGATCGGCATTGAAAGAGATGATAGAAACCACCTTGCCCGGATATCTTCTCGCAAGATCGGAAAAGTAATTTTCATATATGGAATCCCCCGTGCCGAGCAGGATGAACTGCATATCCTGACGGAGCGCCTGCTCGATGACTTCCCGCACGAGATCGAGCCCCTTGTGGGACACGAGACGGGAGATCATTGCGACGATGGGCGTGTCGGGCTTGACGGGCAGATTGAGCATCCGCTGAAGCTCTTCCTTACACACCGCCTTGGGCGCAAGATCTTCTGCGGAATAATTCGCAAAGAGCGCTTTATCGGTCGCGGGATCGTAGTATTCGGGGTCGATGCCGTTCAGAATGCCCGTGAGCTTGAATTCGTTGCGGCGGATGATGGGATCGAGCCCGTGCGCATAGTACGGGTCTTTGATCTCCCCCGCATAGGTGGGAGACACCGTGGAGAAGCGCTCGCAGCACTCGATCGCCCCCTTCATGAGGTTGATGCAGCGGTCGTACTCGACGAGATTGCGGAAGCGATAGGAGATCCCGAACAGGTCTTCGAGAATGTCGAGCGAATACTTTCCCTGATATTCGATGTTGTGGATCGTAAACACCGCGCGGATGAACTGGTATTCCGGACGGAAGCAATAGATCGTCTTTAAGTAGAGCGCGGCAAGCGCAGCCTGCCAGTCGTGGCAGTGAAGGATGTCGGGATAAAAGCCGATGAACCCGAGGATCTCGAGAACGCTGCGGCAGAAGAAGGCAAACCGCTCGCCGTCGTCGTAATAGCCATAGCAGCCCGGGCGCTTGAAATAATATTCGTTGTCCACGAAATAGAAGGTCACATTGTCCTTCACATATTCAAAGATGCCGCAGTATTGGTTTCGCCACGAGAGCGGGACGAAGATATTGCCGATAAAGCGGAATTCCTTGCGGTATTCCTTCCTGACGTCCTGATAAAGGGGCAGGATGACGCGCACATCGTAGCGCTCCTTTTGCGCAAGCGCCTTTGAAAGGGAACCCACCACCTCGGCGAGCCCTCCCGTTGCAATGAATGGCGCAGCTTCCGAGGCGACGAAGAGGATCTTCCTCTTTGCTTCCACTTCGAGCTCGGGTCTCTTTGCTTCGACGACCTCAACGGGCGTCTCCACAACTTCCACAGCTTTCTTCTTTGCCGTCTTTTTCGTTGTTGCCATGTTCATTCTCCCCATTATTTTTGTTTTCGATCTGTTGCAAAGGGTCAGATCATCCTTCCCTTTCCGATGAAATAGGGCAATTCTTCACACCCCGAAAGATGTCTGCGGTCGCGGATGACGACGTTCTTATCGGTGATGACGCATTCGAGCGAGACCCCCGACTCGATGACCGTATCCTGCATGATGACGGAGTTCTTGACGACGCTCCCCTTTCCGACCTTGACGCCGCGGAAGAGGATGGAATTTTCCACCCTGCCCTCGATGATACAGCCGTCGGAGATGAGCGAATTGGTCACCTGCGCGCCTTCGTAATACTTCGAGGGCGCCGAATCGCGCACCTTGGTATAAATGTCGCGGGCGCCGAACAGTTCATCTCTCACCTCGCGGCGGAGCTGTTCCATGCTGTGCTTGTAATACTTCTGAATGGAGGTGATCCCCGCATAATAGCCCTTGAATTTATAGCCGAAGATGCGCAGAGTGTCCACGTTCTTGGCGAGGATGTCCCTGCCGAAGCTCGAAAATCCCCTCTGCACCGCGTCCTGAATGATGTCGATGAGGTACTGCCGCCTCATCACCATGACGTTGATATAGAGGTCGAACTTCCCCTTTCCGTTGACGTCGGGATTGATCTTCAGCCCGCGGATGCGGTTATTTTCGTCCGGTTCGAGGGTGATATAATAGGAGGACTGTACGCTGTCTTCCTCATGATAGACCATTGTGATGTCGGCATGGTTGCGCTCGTGATAGCGAACGATGTCGGCAATATCCATGCGGGCAACGCCGTCGCAGTCGGAGATCACGACATAATCTTCCTTCCTGTGCGTCAGAAATCCCGTGATGCTCATGAGCGCTTCGAGGCGGGTCGTGTACGGTTTATCCGTCTCGTTGGAATAGGGCGGGAGAAGGATGATGCCGCCGTCCTTCCGCGCAAGATCCCAATCCTTGCCGCTCCCGAGGTGGTCGATCAAAGATTGATAGTTGTTTTTGGTAACGATCCCCACCGTCGTGATGCCCGAATTCACCATGTTCGAAAGGGCGAAGTCGATGAGGCGATATCTTCCCACAAAGGGAATGGACGCCATCGTCCGATGCTTGGAAAGCTCGGGGATATTATTGTCGTGGATGTTCGAAAAAATTACGCCGACCGTAGAATGTGCCATCTTTATTCCCCCTTGTAATCCTTATCGAGGATCTTTCCGCCCCCGACTTTCAGCCCCGCACCGATGGTGATGTCTCTTCCGAGCACGGCGATGCCCGCCGCCCCCTCTTTCTCCTCGCCGACCGTGGCATTTTCTTCGACGGTGACATTCTCGTCGATGATGGAATACACGATGCGAGCGCCCTTTTTGACGACGGTGTTCGCCATGATAACGCTGTCCTTCACGACGGCGCCCTCCTCGACGAGCACATTCGAACCGATGACCGAATGGATGACGGTGCCCTCCACCTCGCAGCCGAGGGCGATCATGGAATTCTCCACCCTGCCCGTTTCGCCGATGTACTCGGGCGGCGCGAGCGGATTGCGGGAATGGATCTTCCAGTCGAGATCCCCCACGTCAAAGGCGGGCTCTTCGCCGAGCAGATCCATATTGGATTCCCAGAGGGAGGAGATCGTTCCGACGTCCTTCCAATATCCCTTGAAGCGGTAGGAGAACATCTTCTCGCCCGCACCGAGCATTGCGGGCAGGACATCCTTGCCGAAGTCCTTGGTGGATTCGGGGTCTTGTTCGTCCGCCTCGAGATATTTGAAGAGCTTCTCCGCCGTAAAGATATAGATGCCCATGCTCGCGAGATTGCTCTTGGGCGCCTTGGGCTTCTCCTCGAATTGATAGATAGAACCGTCCGCATTCGTATTGAGAATTCCGAAGCGCGACGCCTCTTCCATGGGCACTTCGATCGCGGCAATGGTGCAGTCCGCTCCCGTGCGGATATGCGCGCGCAGCATCTCGGCGTAATTCATCTTATAGATATGGTCGCCCGAGAGGATGAGCACATAGTCGGGATTGTACTTCTTCATGAAGCTCATATTCTGGTAAATGGCATTTGCCGTACCCTCATACCAGCTCGATTTCTTCTTCGCCTGATAGGGCGAAAGGATATGCACGCCGCCGTAGGTGCGGTCGAGATCCCACGGCTGTCCGTTCCCGATATATTCGTTGAGTTCGAGTGGCTCGTACTGGGTCAATACCCCGACCGTGTCGATCCCCGAATTGATGCAGTTGGAGAGAGGGAAGTCGATGATACGATACTTCGCCCCGAACGCAACTGCCGGTTTTGCAATGTTATTGGTGAGGGCGTACAGTCTCGAACCCTGTCCGCCCGCAAGGAGCATTGCAACGCATTCCTTTTTTCTTTGCATAATTTTTCCCCCTCTTTTTCCAACGTTTCGGTTGATTTCGTATATTCTCACTGTCGCGGTCATTCTTCGACCCGTTCCAGATAGAGGCAGGTGAGCTTGGGCATCGGGATGCGCAGAGAGAACTGCTTCCCGTGGCTCGGCTTTTTGACTGCGGTGAGGATGTGCCTTTTCCCGAGCGCTCCCCTCCCGCCGTATTTCACATCGTCCGAATTGAAGACGATACGGTACTTTCCCCGCTTATTGACGCCGAGCATATAGTCCGCCGCGTCCGCGCCCGAAAAGCTGACGAGCGCGATGAGCTCTCTGCCCTGCCTGTCCCTGCGGATAAAGGAGACGATGTTCCTGTCGGCGTCGTCGGGCGCGAGCCATTCAAAGCCGTCCCAACTGTCCTCGATCTCATAGAAGGCGGGCGTCTGCCGATAAAACGCGTTGAGCGTCTTGACATACTCCGACAATTTCCCGTGCAGTTCATAGGTGTCCCGCAGGAAGAATTCCAGCCCCTCGCGGAAGTCCCATTCCTTGAATTGCCCGAATTCATAGCCCATGAAATTGAGCTTCTTGCCGGGATGCGCCATTTGATAGCCGAGGAATGCGCGCACGCCTGCAAACTTTTCCTCGTACTCGCCGGGCATCTTCCCGATGAGAGACCCCTTCCCGTACACCACCTCGTCGTGGGAGATGGGCAATACATAGTTTTCGGAAAAGGCGTACATCATGGAAAAGGTGAGTTTGTTGTGCGCTCCCATGCGGAAATAGGGATTGAGGGTGAGATAGGAGAGCATATCATTCATCCATCCCATGTTCCACTTATAATTAAAGCCCAAGCCCCCCACCGAGCCCGGTTTTGTCACGAGCCCCCACGCCGTCGATTCCTCCGCGATCATGAGCGCGTGAGGGAAGCGCAGGAAGACTGCCTCGTTGAGTTTTCTGAGGAAGGCGATCGCCTCCAAATTCTTGTTTTCGCCGTAAATATTCGGCACCCACTCCCCAGGACGCTTGTCGTAATCGAGATAGAGCATGGAAGCGACCGCATCCACCCTCAGCCCGTCCGCATGAAATTTATCAAAGAAGAAGCAGGCGCTCGAAATAAGGAAGGAAAGGACCTCGCTCCTGCCGTAATCGAAGCGGCGGGTGCCCCAGCTCTTGTGTTCCATTCTGTCCCACTGGCTGCTCTCGTAGAGCGGCTGCCCGTCGAACTCATACAGGCCGTGCGCGTCTTTGGGGAAATGGGCGGGCACCCAGTCGAGAATGACGCCGATCCCCGCTCTGTGGAATTCGTCCACAAGATACATGAAGTCCTTCGGCGTTCCGAGGCGGGAAGTGACGGCGAAATAGCCCGTCACCTGATAGCCCCAGCTGCCGTCAAAGGGAAATTCCGTCACGGGCATGAACTCCACATGGGTATAGCCCATCTCCTTGACGTAGGGTACGAGTTCACGTGCAAGATCGCGGTAGGAGAAATAGTTTCCGTCGGGATATTTTTTCCACGAAAGCAGGTTCACCTCATAGATGTTCATGGGCGAGGAGAAGCTGTTCCGCTTATAGAGAGCCTCGAGATAGGTCCTGTCGTGCCATTCGTAGCCGTCGAGGTCGAAGAGCTTGGACGCATTCTGCGGCGGGGTCTCGGTGTGGAAGCCCACGGGGTCTGTCTTCATGAGCTTTCTGCCGTCCTGCGCGGTGATGCAATATTTATATATATTGTATTGCCGAAGCCCGGGGATAAAGAGTTCGAAACTCTCCCCGTCTACCATGCGTTCCATGACATTGGCGGAATCGTCCCAGCCGTTGAAATCCCCCACGACGGAGACGCTCTTTGCATGGGGAGCCCAGACGCGGAAACGATATCCCGCCTTTCCTCCGACCGTCTGCTTGTGCGCGCCGAACAGCTCATAGATGCGGTCGTTCTTTCCGTGATGATAGAGATAGAGCGGAAAATCCGTCTCCTTGGTAAGCTCTGCCATCGCAGTTCCCCCTTTCCCTTGGTAGATATATATTTTGCTCTCCTATTATACTATATATTTTTACAGGTTTCAATACCCATTTTGAACTTTTTTTGCCATTTGGTAAAATTTTACATATTTTTCGGGGACAAACCTCTCGCGGAAAATTCACGATTCCGATTGCTTTTTTTAAGATAAAGCGCTATAATGAAGAAAAAACAGGAAAGAGTCTTATGGCGGAAAACAGCTATCTCGATCTCACCGTTCTCACGAACATTCTCAGCGATCCCCTCATCGGGGCGTTTGCGGCTTACCGCAACTCGAAGAGCGCCGCGGCAAAGGCAAAATTTTTGCATGAACTCTTCGAACGGGGCGCGGAAGACAACTTCTCTTCCTATGTCGCCGACGTCGTCATAAAGGACGATAACGCCTTTTCCCGCGCCTGCGCATCGGGAAGCGACATTTCCCCCTACCTCAAAAACGCCTATATTGCCGACCTCGAAGAGATCGGCAGAGCGCTCGACTTCGAGCCGGGCGAATTCAATATGGGAAAACCGCCCGTCACCGTCAAGGGCTGGGACGACAAAGCCGCCAACTTGCTCTATGGCTTTTACCAGAGTTCTGGCTGCGGAAAGTTCATCGGGCAATACCAATTCCGCTATGACCGTGAACAGGGGCTTGTCCCCGAAACGCCCTGTGCGGACACCCTCTCCGCCCTCAAGGGATATGAGCGGGAAAAGGAGGACATCTACGAAAATCTCGAAAACTTCGTGAAGGGACTTCCCTGCGCCCATATGCTCCTCTGCGGCGAGAGCGGAACGGGCAGATCGTCCACGGTGCGCGCCACCGCAAACGTCTTTTCCTCCCAAAAACTTCGGCTTGTGGAGCTGGATCGGGACGATCTCGGGCTGCTTCCCCGCCTCGTGGGTCTTCTCGCAAAGATCCCTCTGCGCTTTTTGATCCTCATCGAATCGCTCGGCGGCAATGCCCGCATCCCCACCTGCTATGCGGAGAACGTTTTGATCGCGGCAACGAGTTCCTCCCCCATCGAAGGGTTCGGACTGCTCGTCCGCTTCCGCCCCACGGACAGGCAGGGCTTCCTTGCTATCGTGCGCGAACTTGCCAAGGACTACAAGCTGAAACTTCCCGCCGAGGAACTCGAAACGCTCACGGATAGCTGGACAGAACGCCACGGCTGTACTCCGCGCAGCGCCCGCCTGCTTGCGGGACACCTCTTCGCCTGCAGGGAAAAGGGAAAAGAATTCAAAATATAACGAATGTCCGCCGATGAGGCGGACATTTTCAATCGAGAATGCTCTTTGCAATGTCGAAAATATCACCCGCGCCGAGGACGAGCACAAGATCGTCCTTTTGCACGAGCCGCGAGAGCCTCTTTTTCAGTTGCTCCGCCGTCTGCACATAGATCGCTTCGGGAATGCGCGCGGTGAGCATATAGGCGCTTCCCTCCGCCTCAAACGGCTCTCTCGCCGCATAGGTCTTGTAGATGATGGGATTTTCCACCGTCTTGAGCACCGAGACGAAATCGGACATGAAGTCCCGCGTGCGGGTGTATGTATGGGGCTGAAAGACGACGCGGAGAGTCCCCGCGCACTTGCGTCTCGCCGTCTCGAGCACTGCCGCGATCTCGCGCGGGTGGTGGGCATAGTCGCACACGACGGGCACGCCGCAGAAAGTTCCCACCTCCTCGAACCGCCTTCCCACGCCGCGGAAGCTCTCGAGCCCGCAGGCGATCTCCTCCGCCGAAAAGCCGAGCAGCCGCGCCGCGGCAAAGGCCGCCAAGGCGTCGGTGACCATCACCTTCCCCACCGCATTGAGCTTGATCCGCACGAGGGGTATCCCGCGCTCGGTCACGGTGAAGGAATACCTCTCCCCCGCACTGCGCAGATCGGCGGCGCGGATGTCCCCGCCGTTCAGCCCGAAGGAGAGGGCGTGCGGAATATGTCTCGCACGGAGATCGTCGTCGCAGATCACGACCTTTTCCGCCTGCCCCGCGAACTGCAGATAGGCGCGGAAGAGCTCCTCCTCGTTCTTGTAGCAGTCGGTGTGATCGAGGTCGGTATTGAGGATGACCGCGATCTCGCTATGCAGGGAGAGAAAGCTGCGCCCGAATTCGCACGCCTCGGTGACAAAGTACTCCCCTCCCGCGCTGTGGTAATTTCCGAGCGCAAGATCTTCCCCGCCGATATGGCAGGTGAAGGGACGTTTCCCCATGAGCAGGATGTGGGAAAGCATGGAAGAGGTAGTCGTCTTGCCGTGGCAGCCCGCAACGGAGATGACGTGACGGAAACCGCCCGCGACTTCCCCCAAGAGCTCGGCGCGCGGAATGAGCCGCTTCCCTGCCGCGCGGGCAGCCTTCAACTGCGGATGCCCGAAGGCGATCGCGCCTGTGTACACAACGGCGTCTTCCGTGATCTCCTCGTCCTCGCCGATGAAGACCGATATCCCCTCCTCGCGCAGTCTGCGCGTAAAGGCGCCCTCCTGCATGTCGCTTCCGCGCACACGGCAGCCGCGGTCCTTCAACAGGCGGGCAAGCGCGCTCATGCTCACGCCGCCGATCCCCACAAAATAATAGGAGCGTTCGTTCAGCATACTCCATGATATGAGGCGCGGAAGCCGACGGGTGCATGGAAAAAGGACAGAAAAAAAACGCGGGTCGGGATTTGACGCGCGTTTTTTTGTTTTTTCCGTCCTTGTCTCTTACGACACGGGCACGACGTTGACGGCCCGCAGCTTACCGCTGTCCTTGGGATCGGGCTCGGTCTCGAAAGTGACCTTCTGCCCTTCCTTCAACGTACGGAAACCTTCCGTCTGGATCGCGGAGAAATGTACAAACACGTCCTCGCCGCCTTCATCCGGGGAGATGAATCCGTAGCCCTTTCCGTCATTGAACCATTTTACAGTTCCGTTCACAATATTACCTCCTGTGGCGCCTTTGTTAAGTAACTCCAACATCGGAAAACACAAGAAATTTTTCCGTTAAAAGTTAACAATTTTCAGTGCCTTTCCTATTATAACAGCCGTTTTACAAAATGTCAATCACTATGCAGGAAAAATTTTGTTATTTTTGCAAATATTTCTCTAACAGCAGCGATTGATTGCGTGAGAATTCGTCAAGCTCGTCGGGTTTGAGCCGTCTGTAGGCAAGCAGCGCCAAGTAATAGATCTGCAGAGCGGAGAGCTTGCGGGCGTCCTCCTCTCCCGTCTTGAGCGCCTGCACCGCCGCGGAGGAGAGATTGACGACGAGCGTCACCTCGTTGCTTTCCTCCCCCATTCCGTAGAAGGAGTTCATCTCGCTCATTCTGCGCATAAACTCGGAGACGTTCACCACGGCGGGAACGGCGGGATCTTTGAGCGATTCGGTACGGACCTTCACCCCCTTTCCTTCGAGGACCCCGTTGAAGAGTTCCTCGATCTCCTTGTCCTCTGCGCCCTCCGTCTTGAGCGCGCCCGCCACGTCCGCATCGATGCGCAGGAAGCGCACCCTCGTCGGGGATTTGTATTCGAGATAGCTCAAAAAGTGCGGATCGATGAAGGTATCGCAGAAAATAGCGTCGAGCCCCGCTTCCTTGAACATCTTTACGTACTGCGCCTGCTTGTTCTCGTCCGAGACGTAATAGACCGCCTGCGGCTGTTTGCCGTTCTTGCTGTCCTCTTCGCTCACTTCCTCGCCGAAGAAGCTCTCCACGGGTCTGTACTCTCCCGCCAAATTCTTGTAGATGATGATGTCCTTGACCCTTTCATAGAACTTGTCGTCCTTGATACAGCCGAACTTGACGAAATTGGCAAGATCCGCCCAGCAGTTTTCATACTTCTCGCGGTCGTTCTTGTAGAGCTCGCAGAGCTTATCCGCCACCTTCTTGGTGATGTGCGCGGCGATCTTCTGCACCTGCTTGTCGTTCTGCAGGAAGGAGCGGGAGACGTTGAGCGGGATATCGGGGCAGTCCAAAACGCCGTTCAGAAGCATCAGGAACTCGGGGATGACTTCCTTGATATTGTCGGCGATGTACACTTGATTGCAGTAAAGTTTGACCTGCCCGCGTTCGAGCTCCACGCGCTTTCTCACCTTCGGGAAATAGAGTATTCCCTTCAGGCGGAAGGGATATTCCATATTGAGGTGGATCTGGAAGAGCGGTTCTTGGAAGTCGGCAAACGTCTCGCGGTAGAAGGTCTTATATTCCTCCTCGGTGCAGTCCTTGGGCTGTTTGAGGTAGAGCGGCTCGGTCTTATTGATGGGCTTTTCGTCCTCTTTGCCCTTGGGGTTGAGATAGATCTCATAGGGCATGAACGCACAGTACTTCCCGAGCAGACGGCGCACCTCGCTCTCCTTGAGGAATTCCTTCTCTTCCTTGGCGATGTGCATGACGATCTTCGTGCCGCAGGTAGACTTGTCGCACTCCTCGATGGAGTAGGTGCTCTCCCCGTCCGATTCCCAGTGCACGGCGGGAGCGTCCTCTCTGTAAGATTTAGTAAATATCTCGATGTCGTCCGAGACCATATAGGCGGAATAGAACCCGAGCCCGAAGTGCCCGATGATCCCGTCGCCGCCCGCTTTCTCGTATTTTTCCACAAAGTCCGCAGCGCCCGAGAAGGCGATCTGGGTGATGTAATTTTCCACCTCTTCCTCGGTCATGCCGATGCCGTTGTCCTCAACGGTGAGCGTGCCCGCCTTCTCGTCCGTTGTGACGGTGATGCGGAAGGGTTCGCCCTCCTTTGCCTCGCCGAGCGCGATGAGTTTTTTGAGTTTTGTGATCGCGTCCGAAGCGTTGGAGACGATCTCGCGAAGGAAAATGTCCTTATCCGAATAGAGCCACTTTTTGATGATTGGCATCATGTTTTCGCTGGAAATGCGGATGTTGCCTGTCTTTGCCATGTTCTTTTACCTTCTTTTTTGATTTTCCTTATTTATATACACAAAAAAACCTCTTTCAAAACCGTTTTGTAAATTTCTTTACGATATTGACTGCATGGAAAAAACCGACCGCGGGAACGGTCGGTTTGTATTTTCAAGATGTCAGTCTTCCTTCTTCTCTTCCGCGTCGGAATTGCCGAGGAGCTCGGAAATGGACGTGCTGAAGCCGCCGGCATTTTCCGTCCACTGGGAATAGTCCTCTTCCTCTTCTTCGGAAGCATTCCGCCTGCCGCCCTTTCTGTTCCTCGGGCGGTCATCCTCGCGGCGTTCGCGGGGTTCGCGTTCGGGGCGGGGTTCCTGCTCGGGACGGGGCTGCAAAGCCTTGATGGAGAGAGTGATCTTTCTCTCTGCGGGATTGAACGCCAGGATCTTCGCGTCCACTTCCTGACCGATGGTGAGGATGGAAGTGGGATTGTCGAGCCATTCATGGGTGATCTGGGAGACGTGAACGAGCCCATCCACTCCTCTCTCGAGTTCCACGAAGGCGCCGAACGGCACGATGCGAACGACTTTGCCGTGAACGACGTCGCCCTCTGCATATTTCTCTGCCGCAAGTTCCCAAGGCTGGGGCTGCAACTGCTTATAGCCGATAGAGACCTTCTTGTTCGTGCGGTCTACTCTGAGCACTTTGAATTCATAGCGCTTGCCGATCTCGAGCACGTCGGTGACGTTCTTCACGCCCGCCCAGCTCAGATCGGAGATGTGCGCGAGGCAGTCGAAACCGTTCACGGAGACAAATGCGCCGAAGGAGGTAACTCTCTCCACCTTTCCTTCCACGACGTCCCCTTCCTGAATGGATTCGAAGAACGCCGCCTCTTTCTCCGCTTTTGCGGCTTCGCGCGCCGCTCTCTCCTCTTCGAGGATGACGCGCTGGGAAGCGATGATCTCCTTCCTGCCCGTTCTGCGGATGTCCTCGGGCTTCTGCACCCGAAGCCGCAGCTTCTTTCCGACATATTTGTCGAGTTCCTTTACGTAACCCGACCGGATCTCACGCGCGGGAATAAATACGGGATAGGTCCCGAGTTCTGCGGTAAGCCCCCCCTTGTTGAATCCGGTGCATGTCACGGAAAACTCCTTGCCTTCCGCGATGTCCTTGAGCTGTGCTTCCTCTTCCCGGATCTTGGCAAGCATCTTTTCGGAGAGCTTTACCTTGGGGGAGATCTCCACCACCATCAGCTCGATCTCCGTACCGACCTTTTCGGCATAGGCTTCACGGCTGTACTCGTCACAGACGAGCTCTTCCTTTGCAAGCAAGATCTCGAGCTTGCCGGAAGCGGACACATACACTCCCTCATCCGTCGCCGAAACGATCCGTGCGGTGATGATCTGTCCCTTCTTGTACCGCTCTTCCTTGTCGATCCCCTCAACGACGTCCATCATTGTCGTTGCCTGAACTTCCGCGTTGTTTTCTTCCATCTTGAAAAGAACCTCCTGAGTCTGCCAATCGGGAGTGCTCGCCCCCGCTATGATACCGACCCTTTCAAATAATAAAAATTTTTCATATTCGAAATCGTCTGCACATTCCAGACGGAAGACCCGCCCGCAATACTTCGACGCGATTTCGCAAAGTTTTCCCGTGTTGCTGCTGTTGAGCCCGCCAAGCACGATCACGGCGTCAGAATTTCTTGAAATTTCCTCCGCTTCCTTCTGTCGCCATATAGTAGTATAACAAATTGTCTTAAAAATCTCAACTGTTTTTTGACATACTTTTCGAATATTTTCCGTAATTTTCAAAAATAATTGCTCGGAAAAGGTCGTTTGCGCCACAATTACGCAATTTTTTTGAGTGAGCGGGGTCAGATCTTCCTCTTCGGAGGCAAAAACGAAGGATTCGCCCGCGCACCAACCGAGAAGCCCGCGCACCTCGGGATGCTCCCTATGACCCACGATGACGATGGTTTTTCCGTTGCCGCTCTCCCGCTCGACGATGCGCTGCGTGCGCTTTACGAAGTCGCAGGTACAGTCGATGATCGCGATCCCCCGCCGCGCGCATTCCTCGTAGACCGCCTTCCCCACGCCGTGGGAGCGGATGATAAGCCGCGCGCCCGAGGGAACGTCGGCGGTCGTCTCCACCGTGCGTATCCCCCGCTCGCTGAGCTTCCCCGTCACCTCGCGGTTATGGATGAGCTGTCCGAACACGTAGGTGTTCTCGGGCGGGACGGAGAAGGCGGTGTCCACAGCCCGCCTTACCCCCGAGCAAAATCCGCAATGTCTTGCAAAGGTCACCTTCATTTCTTTTTCCCGCGTCTCTGCTTCTTCGCGGCAAGCATGGCGCGGTGCTCCGCCCGCAGATCGTAGATCCGCTGCTTGATCTTTTCTTCCGCTTCCTCGTATTCTTCGGGCGTCAGCTTGCGGCCGTAGTACTCCGTAAGTTCCATGGGCTCGCCGAATACGACGTGCGTGACATGCCACACGCGGGGTTTGTTACAGATGACAAAGGGAATGATGGGCGCTTCGGTCTTGATGGCAAGCAGAGCCGACCCGCCGTGGAAGGGCAGAAAGGTCTCGCCGTCCCCTTCCTTGTTGCGGGTCCCCTCGGGGAACATGGACACCTTCTCTCCGTTGCGGAGCACCCGCATGGAGTCCATGAGCGTGCGGACGTCCGAGCCGTCCCGCATCGCGGGGATCACCCCCACCTTCCTGCCCAAACAGCCGATGATGGGGAGATGAAGGATGGATTCCTTCGCGAGGAAATGAACTCCTTCCCACGTCGTGCGGGCGGGATAAAACACATCCCAGATGCAGTAGTGGTTTCCCACGAAAATACATGCGCCCGTTCCCGCCTTCTTGTGCCCGTAGAGTTTATAAGGATAGATGATAAAATGCAGGGGATACAAGATAATGCGCAAAAAGTTCAGAAGGTGCATGACATGCTTTCCCTTCTTGTTTGCGGGAAAGAGCAGTTTGCGCTTCTTTTCCTTGCTCTTTTTCGTCTTTTTCTCCCTCTTTCCTTCCTGCGCTTCCCGCTCCCGATTCTCTTCCATCAGATCTTCTCCCCGATCTTTTGCTTCACAAGCGCAAGGACTTCCTCCGCCGTAAGGTCGGAAGTGTCGATCTCCACGGCGTCGTCCGCCCGTTTGAGGGGGGCGAGGGAACGGGTGCTGTCCTGCTCGTCGCGGCGGATGATCTCGGTGAGCAATTCGTCGGGATCTACCTGATAGCCCTTCGCGGTCAGCTCATCGAACCGGCGCTTCGCGCGCACACGGGGAGAGGCAGTGAGATAAAATTTGAAATCCGCCTCGGGCAGCACGAATGTCCCGATATCCCGCCCGTCCAGCACACAACTCATCCTGCCCGCGATCTCCCGCTGCTTCTCCGTCATGTGCATCCTCACGCTCGGAAGTTTGGAAACGGCGGACGCCGCCATCGAGACGGGGGGCTTGCGGATGTCCTCGGAGACGTCCCGCCCGTCGAGCAGGGTCTTCTGCACGCCGTCTTCATACACGACGTCGAGTTTGACGTCCTTCATAAGATCGACGATCGCCGCCTCGTCCTCCGTGTCCACGCCCGCCTCCAGCGCCTTGAGCGCACAGGCGCGGTACATCGCTCCCGTGTCGAGATACAATATGTTGAAATCTCGTGCCAACGCCTTTGCAACGGTGGATTTCCCGCTCCCCGCAGGGCCGTCGATCGCGATGTTGATCTTGTCGGCGAGGTCCTTCCGCAAAACGCGCGCACCGCGCAGATAGACGTGGGAAGGCGCAAGGTTCTTCCCCACGAAGAGCATCGCGCGGATGCAGAGAGGAAGTCCCCCATCGATATCCGGCTCCTGTGCGGAGAAGAGGGAACAGCTCGCAAAGCCCGCTTCCCGCGCCGCCTTGGCGGGGTAATAGGAGTGAATGTCCGAGGTAGAGGAAAAGACAAGGGAGACGATCTCGTCCCGCTTGAGCCCGTTTCTGCTCTCGATCTGCTCCAAAAGTTCTTTGACCGCTTTTTTGATCTCTTCGGCGCTGTCACAGGGGATCGTCGTCGCACCGCGAATCACCGTCATATCATTCTCTCCTTCCGTTCGTTGTTCTATTTCTCAACTATTATAATTTGACCGAAGAAAAATGTCAACCGATTCGGGGATTTTTCCGTTCTCATTCCTTTGGAATGCCCTTTCCCGCGGCGTAGCCCGTCGCAAAGGCGATCTGAAGATTGAAACCGCCCGTCAAAGCGTCGACGTCGAGCGTCTCTCCGCAAAAGTAAAGTCCCTTCACGAGCTTGCTCTGCATGGTCTTCGGATCGATCTCCGCAAGGGAAACGCCGCCCGAAGTCACGACGGCTTCCCCGAACCCGCGCAACGCTTTCGGGGTGAGCGGGAAACACTTCAGCGTCCGCACAAGCCCCTCTCGCTCCTCCCGCGTGACCGCATTCCCCTGCTTTTCGGGGTCGATCCTCGCGGCGTCGAGCACGAGCCTTCCCAAATTCTTGGGCAAAAGGCCTCCGATGATGTTCTTCATCCGCTCGTTCTTCCGTTCGGACAGATCGCGCAGGACGCGCGCGCCGAGCACTCCTTCGTCGAGTGCGGGCTTAAAATCGATCCCGAGGCGGAGCTGTGCGGGCGGCAGGCGGTTGATATAGGCGGAAAGGCTCAGCACGAGCGGACCGCTCACGCCGTAATGGGTAAAGAGCAATTCGCCCTGCTCGGAGAAGATGACCTTTCCGTCACGGCGGCAGGTGAGCACACAATTCTTCACGGTGACGCCCTGCGCCAAAGAAAGGTCCTCTTCGGTCTCGAGCCCCACGAGCGAAGGAACGCACAGGGAGACGGTATGCCCCGCCTCCTTTGCGAACCGCAGCCCGTCCCCCGTAGAACCCGTAGAGGGATAACTGAGCCCGCCCGTCGCCACAATGAGAGCGTCGCAAAAAATCTCACCCGCATTCGTTATTATGCCACGCATAGTACTATGCAAAACGTCAATTTTTTGTACTTCGGTCTCCAATTTGAAGGCCACTCCGACGCTTTTGCAGGCTTTTTCAAGCGTTTTTGTGACATCGCTCGCATGATCGGATACCGGAAAAACACGATTCCCCCGTTCCGTCTTGAGGGGCAAGCCGAAACTTTCGAGGAAGGACATCATTTTCTGCGGCGGGAATTTATAGATCGCGCCGCGCAAAAACTTCTCGCCGTGGACCACGTTTTGCAAGAATTCATCGGGCGGGCAGTCGTTGGTGAGATTGCATCTCCCCTTTCCCGTGATATAAATTTTTTTGCCGAGCTTTTCGTTTTTTTCGAGGAGGAGCACCTCATGCCCTTCCTCTGCGGCGGCATATGCCGCCATGAGCCCACTCGCGCCTCCGCCGACAACGACGACCTTCATATGATCTCCTAAGCAAAACGAGGGCGTCCGCCCTCGCGTATTGTTGTCTTCCACGTGTATTTCTTTTCAAACGACACCCCTTCCGTCACGCGCTTTGCGCGTGACACCCCTCTCCGCGGATAGAACTCCGCGTCGGTCACCGTTCGCGCTATATAATGCGCTCACTTATGTCGCATTGCGCCAACGGTTATCAACCGTTGGCAGAATGCAATGCTCCACCTCAAGGGGTGGGCAAGGGTGGAGTGAGCAAAGAAACGTGCGAAACCATTTCCCTAATTACTGCGCGGAGCAGGGTTTCCCTGCGGCAGCGCACACAATTTGCCGCACTCTTACGGCTTATTGTCCGACAACGCGATGAAGAGGACAAACGGGTTAAGGCGCGGTAGCGTGTTTCCTCACGGAAAAAGATTTTGCGGAGCAAAAGATTTTTCGTGAATACTACACCGGATATACTCCCGATTTTGCCATGTCGGCGTCCACGCCGCCGCGCGCCTTTCTCCATTTGAAGAAGTTCTCCGCCACCTCGGGGAAGAGCGCATAGGACAAAACGTCCTCTTCCTGCGTGTAGTAGCCCTTCTCCTCCACCTCTTTTTTGAGCGCTTCATATTCCGGCTTCAGATCGTCTGCGGGGCGGTAAGTGATCCGCTTCTCGCCTTTAAGCACCTTCTCCGCAACTTCTTCGTTGACGGGCATGGGAAGGGTCCCGTATTTTCCCGCAAAGAGATCGCGCGTCTCCTTTGTGACCATTTTATACCGCTCGCCCATGACGACGTTCATCACCGCCTGCGTGCCGACGATCTGCGAACTCGGGGTCACGAGGGGCGGGTAGCCGCAGTCCCTTCTCACATTGGGGACTTCCGCGAGCACTTCGGGAAGTTTTTCTTCCTTCCCCGCCTTTTTGAGCTGGTTCATGAGGTTGGAAAGCATACCGCCCGGCACTTGATAGATGAGGGTATTCACATCCACCTGCCGCACCTTGGGGTTGAGCGAGCCCTCCTTTTCGAGCTCCTGAGCTACCTTTTTGAAGTGGTTGGCGATCGGGATGAGCTTGTTGAGGTCGATGCCCGTATCGTACTGCGTGCCCTTCAGCGTGGCGACGAGGGGTTCTGTTGCGGGCTGGGAAGTGCCGTTCGCAAGGGGCGAGAGCGCAGTATCCACGATATCCACGCCCGCCTTGATCGCCATGAGGTTGACCATATCCCCCGTTCCCGTCGTGTTATGGGTATGAAGGTGCACCTTCGTTTCGGGACGAAGCGCCTTTTTGAGGGCGGTCACGAGATCGAACGCGTCGAACGGCAGGAGCAGGTTCGCCATATCCTTGACGCAGATATTGTCCGCGCCCATGTCCTCGTAAGTCTTGGCGAGCTTCACGAAATATTCAAGGGTATGAACAGGGCTCGTCGTATAGGAGATCGCTGCTTCGCACACGCCGTTTACGGGAGCGCCGTACTTTTTGATCGCCTTCATGGACGCTTCGAGATTGCGCGGGTCGTTGAGCGCGTCGAACACGCGGATGACGCCGATCCCGTTCTCAAAGCACTTCTCGACAAATTTCTCCACGAGATCGTCCGCATAATTTCGATAGCCGAGAAGATTCTGCCCGCGCAGAAGCATCTGGATGGGCGTCTTTTTGAGGTATTTTTTGAGGATGCGAAGACGCTCCCACGGGTCTTCGTTCAAAAAGCGCATACAGCTGTCGTAAGT
The DNA here is from genome assembly GCA_947629575.1 of uncultured Clostridia bacterium. GTDB lineage: Bacteria > Bacillota > Clostridia > Christensenellales > Borkfalkiaceae > Gallimonas. The sequence goes on from CANREF010000002.1 coordinate 78,878, forward strand.
CGCTCCCCCCCACCCTTCGAGGGAATAGTAGCCCACTTCGTCGAGCGCGGAAAGAACGGGGAGCATCTGCTCCGTCCGCATACGCGTTGCCGCATGGGACTGGTGCGCGTCGCGCAGAATTGTATCTGTGATCAAAACTTTTTTTGACATAAACTCCTCCCTTTCTCCTCAGACGCTACCACGGGATCGCAAGCAAAATACCTGCGGCGAGCGCCGAGCCGATCACGCCCGCGACGTTGGGTCCCATGGCGTGCATCAATAGATGATTCTGCGGGTCGGTCTCCCGTCCGACGTCCTCGGAGATCCTCGCCGCCATTGGAACTGCGGAGACCCCAGCCGAGCCGATGAGCGGGTTGATCTGCCCGTGCGTAAGTTTGCACATCACCTTTGCGGTGAGCAATCCGCCGATCGTGCCGCAATAGAAGGCGACCACACCGATGAGGATGATCTTGAGCGTATCCGTCGTGAGGAACACATCCCCTTTTGCCTTGCAGCCGACGGCGATCCCCAAAAAGATCGTAACGGTGTTCATGAGCCCGTGCTGTGCCTGTGAGGAAAGACGCTCGACAACGCCCGATTCGCGGAAGAGATTTCCGAGCATGAGCATACCGAGCAGCGGGATCGCGGACGGCAGGAAGAGCCCGACGACGAGCGTGATCGCCACGGGGAAGATGATCTTCTCCACTTTGGAGACCTGACGGAGGGGCTTCATGCGGATGGCGCGCTCTTTCTTGGTCGTGAGCAGCCGCATGAGCGGCTTTTGGATGACGGGAATGAGCGCCATGTACGAATACGCCGCGATGGCGATCATGGGCAGAAGATCTCGGGCGAGCACGTTCGCGACGTAGATCGCGGTCGGTCCGTCCGCACCGCCGATGATGGCGATCGCCGCCGCTTCCGCACCGCCGAAGCCGAGCGTCACCGCGCCGAAGAGGGCGAGGAAGATCCCGAGCTGTGCGCCCGCGCCGATGATCATACTCTTGGGATTGGCGATGAGCGGACCGAAGTCGGTCATCGCGCCAATGCCGAGAAAGATGATGGGCGGATAGATGACCTTATCCACGCCGTAGTAGAGATACCATAGAAGCCCGCGGTCCACAACATTGTCGTAGGTGTGAGCTTCGTCCGTGTAAGTCCCCCATAAGATCTTCTCCGCGCCCGGGATATTGATGAGAAACATCCCGAAGGCGATGGGCAAAAGGAGCATGGGCTCGAATTTCTTGACGATTGCAAGAAACATCAGCACAAAGGAGATCGCGAGCATGACATAGTTTTGCCATGTCCCCTGCGAGAGCCCCATGGATTCCCAAAGATCGGAGAAAATTTTCCCGATGTCGAGTGCAAGTAAATTCTGCATATTGCGCTCCGCGGTTTACGAAATGACGGCGAGAACGGCGTCCGACTCGACGTTCGTACCCTTCTGCACCTGATAAGTGACAGTCCCGTCGCAGGGAGCGGTGATGTCGTTGTCCATCTTCATGGCTTCGAGCACGAGAATGGGCTGGTCCTTTTTGACCCTATCGCCGCTGTTGAAGAGCAGATTTTTGATGAGCCCGGGGAAGGGAGAGAGCACCTTCGTGCCGTTGAGATTCGCTTTAGCCGCCGCCTTGGGCGCGGGAAGCGAGCCCGGTTGCGGCGCTTTGGGCGCTGCGGAAGCCCCGCTTGCGCCGACCTCTTCCACTCCGACTTCGTACCTTTTTCCGTCCACTGTGATGATGAAATTACGCATAAAAACTCCTTATTAGATATTCACACGTTTCTTTTCCTTGCCGCTTGTCGTGCCCGCCCATGGCAGGCACTCCTACGTTCGGGAGCTCCACGAGCTCCGCTCCGAACGTGAAGCGGCAATCGTAATGAAAAGAAACGTCGTGATGGCTAAGGTCGTTCGCCGCTTAACGCGCGAAGTGAATCCGCGCTACGGCTCTCGACATATTTTATACATACGTTTCTTTACTCGCTCCACTCCCTTGGCTCACCCTTGAGGGGGAGCTCCGCCAAAGGCGGTGAGGGGGTGTCGCTTCAAAAAGAAATGATGTCTACAACCGTTTGATGCGTCTTACAATGAAGTCGCACTTTTGGGGAGCTTCTTCATAGTACGCCGCGAGCGCCGCCGTGATGACCGCCACAAGTTCGGGGGATATACCCTCCTCTTGCGGAGGCGCGATCACGACCGATTCCCGCACATCCTCCTTCTTCCTCTCCCCTAACTTTTTCATGACTAAGCCGAAGACGGTAAAGAAGAGCACGAGCAGAACGATCCCGATAAACACAAACAAAAATCCGAACAGGGCATAGAACGCCCCCGTTCCCGGATCGAGTTTGAACCATGCAAGCAGAGCTTCCGTCATTTCCTCACCTCAACAGCATCTGCAGAGATGCGATCAGATATTGCTTGAGGAACTGCGGCTCGATCACATTGTCGAGATACCCGCCGCAGGCGGCCTGCACGGGATCGGCATGTTCCTCGCCGTACCTTTCAAGAAGCGCTTCATCCGAGCTTCCATAGAAGATCTCCGCGCCCTTTTCGCTCTCAAAGAGGGAGATCTGCGCCGTAGCAAGTGCGTAAGTGCAGTCAAAGCCCGCCGACTTCGCCGCGAACAGGGAATAGCCGAGCCCCACCGCTTTACCCGTGACGACGGCGATCTTTGCCGTATCGATGCAGTTGAGCGTGCTGAGGTATTCGCCGATCTCTTTGAGCACGGCGCTGTCGTTGACCGCCAAGCTCTCCTCCACCCCCGTGCAGTCCACAAACGTCACGAAGGGAAGTGAGCGGTCGCAGGCGAGAGCGGCAAAATTTTTCACCTTGCAAAGCGCCTGCGCGTTGAGCTTGGCATTGTCGAAAATGACCGCCGCAACGGCGATCCCGCCGATGCGCCCGAGCACCGTTTTGACTTCGGGAACGCCGTTTTGCCCGAGTTCGAGCCCGTCCTCGATGAGCTCCGCAAGCTCTTTTGCCCCGATCTCTCCGTTGAGGGCGGGAATGCTCTCGTTGAGTTCCGCGTCGAGCATGGGTTCGCCGAAGAGCTCGGTAAGATTTTTCAAATGCGCGCCGACCTCTTCGAGGTCTTTTACTTTCACGGCGGGAAGCAGGGTATTCCCGAGGACTTCGTAACCGCCGACTTCCTCCTTCTTGAGGTTCTTGCCCGACTTGGCGCTCAGAACGAGCGGGCTCGTGACGGCGAGCGCGCTTCCGCCCAGGAAGAAGACGACATCCGAGATCGCGGCGATCGCCGCCGCCGCGCCGTACACCTCCCCGCCGATGACCGCATACTGGGGCACTGTGCCCCTGAGTTGGGTCGCCCGAAGCAAGAGCTCGGAGATGCCCTCGAGGACGTTTACTCCCTCGCCGAGCTTGACGCCGCGGCAATTGAGCAGCCACACGACGGGCGTCTCGTTCTTTTCCGCCGCAGAGAGAAGACGGGCGATCTTTTCGCAGTTCCCCTTTGTGAGACCGCCGAAGTCCCGTCCGAAGTTCTGCGCCACAAGATAAAAGGGATAGCCGCCCGCGGTAAAAAAGCCCGTGACGACCCCCTCGCCCTCCCCCTCTTCGCCGTAGAAGGGCTTGCCCGAAAAACTGAATGCGCCGAGTTCTACAAAGCTGTCTTCATCCGAGAGCTGCGAGATCTGTTTGAATATTTCCGCATTCAACTTCTCAAGCGTCTCCTTGCGGGAATGCAACTGTTCGATCCTATCCATAACACCTCACGAAAAAACTCCGATTTCTACCGCATATCATTTTATACTTCTTTTTGCGGGATGTCAACCAAACGAAGAAAAAAATCCTAAAAAATGACCCCTCCCAAGGGCACGGGAAGGGTCTTTGTTCTGCGGCTCAGACGCCCAGCCCCTGCTGAATGGGCAGGAAGGGCGTCCGATACGGTTTCGGCGTGAGAAAACTTTCCGGTCCGTAGACGGGCTGCGGATAGGGCTGATGAAGAGGCCCGAAGGTGTTCCTTCGCGGGAAGATGAGCTCTAAAACGAGTTCGTCCTTGAGCTCCACATGACAGCAATAGGGTGCAAAGGCGAGCGTCTGTACATTCGCTCCCCCCTCCACCTTCATCACCGCGCCGCCGAGACGGGGGAAGGAGAGGGTGTAATTCCCCTCTTTGACGCCCGTGCGGTAGCGGATACCGCCCGTGTAGAAGGGAAGCCCCTGCGGGGCGATATCCCCCGCCGTGAGCGTTTCGGGCAGTTTCGAGAGGGTCTTCGGCAGTTTTACGCCGAAATCTCCGAGCAGATAGATCGCCTCCAAGCCGTCGTCCGTACAAAATCCGCCGCCCAGCGTGATGACGTTCCTGCCCTTCTTCAGCGCTATGGGATAGAGGGAAAAGCACCCGTCCACCCAGCGCTTTGCGCACTTTTCCCCGAGAGGGACGCCGTTGACGGAGCAGCGCAGGGCGGTATCTTCCATGGCGAGATATGCCTCTTTCGGCACATTCTCGACAAGGAAGGAAAAGATGAGTTTCACATCGCAGAGCTTCTTCCCCTCCATGCCGTTAAGTTTTTGAAACCACGGTTGGAGCATCGTTCCGCCGCGCAGGGGCGTCCCCTTTCCGTGGCGGATCGCGCGGTCGATGAGGAGCACATCCTCCTCTTCCCCGCCGTTTTGCACCTCCCCGTCCATCTCCCAAACCGCCTCGTCGAGAGGAAGGACGTTGGGTTCGGTGAGGGTGTAGGCGAAGCGCTCGGGCAGGACAGCCGCGGGATAGTTCTTTTCGGTGCGGGGCTTCACCCGCTCATGGGTGAGGCGGACGGCACACCCCTCTCCACCGACGAGGGAGAGCAAAAAGCCCCCCTTGACCGTCTTGACTTCCCCCAAGCTCTCCCCCGTGCAAAGATCCCACTTCTCCGCCGCATAGCCGCGGTATTCTTCGGGAAGGATCACCGTGCCGCTCGTGCCGTGCTCCCTGTCGAGATTGAGCAATGAGAGCCACCGATCGTCTCCGATCTCATAGACGGTACAGGCGACATTCTCGGGCGTCAGGATGCGGATGGCGGGAGAGAGCTCTTCCGCGCGCTCGGTGAGTTTCCCTCCCCGCCGCCCGAATTCGGCGAGCAATTCCCGAAGGGCGGGCGTCTCGTGCATGCGGTGCGTCCAAAGGACTTCCTCATAGATCGCCTCCCCCACCTGCAAACAAGTCTTCCCCTGCCGCTCGAGCACTTTCCCATATCGGACGAGAAGTTCTTCGTCGCCGTAGTCGAAATCAATGTTCCGCTCCGTGAGAAGGCGGAAAATGTCCGCATATTCTTCATCGAGGGCGGAGACGCTCCCGTCGTGCGGGGTGAAGATCTCCATCCAGCCCATGCGGACCTTCCCCCACATCTCCCGCAGGGGAACGATCACAAGGGTGGTCGCGACCCGCTTCCCCTCCGCGGAGAGCACGGAAAGACGGGCAAAATAGTCTTCGACGCACTTCCACTCCCTCCACCATGCGTTCTGATGAAGGATGCTTGCGGGATAGTCCCGTTTCGCCTCTCCCTTCATCGTATACCATGAGAGATGGGGACAGCGCAGGTTGATCCCGTAAAATGCCTGAAGGTCGCCCACCTGTTTATATCGGTCAAAGGTCATATCCCATCCCGTAGCGCCGTAGAGCTCGCTCAAAACGAACTTCTTCCCGAGCTGGCGCGCCGCAGAGGCGCACTGCTTCACCGCCCACGGTACGTAGGTGTGTTCCCCCAATACGTCGATGCCGGGGTAGTCCATATATTCATAGTAGCGCATACAGGAGCCCGTCAGGCTCGCCTGTATGCTCAGGCTGTCCTCATGCAGGATGTGGCCCGTGAGGATGAGCCCGTGCGCGGCGCACCAGTCGCGGCAGGGCTTTGCGAAATTTTGCGTGAACAGATCGTCCACGACGTCGATATAGTCACATGCCTCGGTATTGAAGTCCTCCCCCGCCCTTCGCCAATAGAGGGCGGGCGGACAGAACGCCCTGCCCGTCTTTTCCGCAAATGCGGCGGGAAGCGCCGCGGTATAGGGCGCCATGCGGAGACGGTTCTCGTTGGCGAGGGAAAACCCCGTGAACAGAGCACCGCGGTGAGGCTCGTCCGTGAAGATCCCCTTGATGGCGTTCCCGAACAGGTCGCCGCAGTGCTCGAAATATTTTTCGTGCGTGGTCTTGAGAAATTTTTCGGTCACGGCGGGGTTCATCGCGTCGATGTAGGTACAGCCGTTATAGAAATCCTCCTCCGCCTGCTCCTCCTCGGCAAACACGCAGTAACAATAGCCCTCCCCCACCTCGGCGGCGCTCTCCACGGGATAGCAGTCGAGAAGGCGGTCCTCGCCGTCTTCCCTCTTCAGCCGCACCGCATAGCGGGAAAGAAGTCCCACGACCTCTTTGCGGGCGAGCGCCTCTTCATCGCTCTGATAGAGGGATAGAAAGCGCAGGCGGTTCTTCCGCTCTTTGGTGACCTCTCCGCCGCACGTGCCCGAGGGCCAGCGGTCCTCGTCGTACAGCCATGCCTCCATGCCGAGTTCCTTCGCCCGCTCCGCGCAGAGACGGATGAGGGAAAACCACTCCTCGCCCAAATACTCCGTCCCGAGCCCCGTGCGGGAATGCATGAAAAACCCGCCGAAGCCCATTTCGTACATGCGGTCCACTTGGGCAAGAAGTTCCTCTTTTTCGAGTTTGCCGTTCCACGCCCAAAAGGGCTTTGCGCGATATTCCGCAGTCGGCGATCTCAGCAGTTGTTCAATTCTTTTATCCATGTTTTCACCCGAAAAGAGCTGCCCCGCGGCAGCCCTTTCTCATTCGTTTTTATTTAAGCCCACCACATTTCCCCGGGCTTGGGCGCTTTGATCATATTTGCACGCAGGAAGGAGATCGCCTTCTCCAGCCCCTCCATTCCGTCCATGATGCTGTCTTCGTGCTCGATGGAGATCACGTGCGTATAGCCTATCAGATTGAGCGAAGAGAAGATCCGCCGCCATTCCCGCTCGTCCATGCCGTAGCCGACGGTGCGGAAGACCCAGCTCCTGTGCGCCTCGTCCGCATAGGGCTTGGTGTCGAGAACGCCGTTGATCTCCGTATTGCGGCGGTTCACCGCCGTATCCTTGGCGTGGAAGTACTGCACGGCGCTTCCGAGCGCTTCGATGGCTGCCGACGGGTCGATGCCCTGCCACACGAGGTGGGAAGGGTCTACATTCGCGCCGATCGTCTCGCCCACGGCGGCGCGCAGACGCAGCAAGGTCTCGGGATTATAGCAGCAGAAGCCCGGATGCAGTTCGAGCGGGATCATCTTTACCCCTTCCGAACGCACGAACTCCGCTTCTTTCTTCCAGAACGGAATGAGCACTTCCTTCCATTGATAGTCGAGAACGGCGGAAAAGTCCTCCGGCCACGGGCAGGTCACCCAATTTGGGTGAAGGGAGGAAGGACAGTCCCCGGGACAGCCCGAGAAGGTGATGACCCTCTCCACTCCCCACATCGCGGCGAGACGGACGGCGGCTTCGAAATCGGCGCGGAAGCGCTCCGCGACCGCCTTGTCGGGATGTACCATGTTCCCGTGCGCCGAGAGCGCGGCGATCTCGATCCCCAAATCGTCGGCGATCTGCTTGTATTCCTTCGCCTTTTGGGGGTGCTTCACCAACTCCTTGGCGTCGGCATGTGCCGTTTCCGGGAAGCCGCCGCAGCCGAGCTCGACCGCTTCCACCCCGTGCGCGGCGAGATATTCGAGCATCTCGCGATAGCTCTTCCCGCCGAAGACGGGAGAAAATACGCTCAGTTTCATTTGATCTCCTCTTGGGGCTTTTGCACCCAATCGCATTCCACCTTCTCCGCACGGGAGACGGGAGCGGCGTACCGCACCGCATTCTCGATGAGTTTTTGTATCTCGGGCTGAGTATAGACGGGATAGGTCTCATGCCCCGGCTGAAGGTAGATCACCCGCCCCAGACCGCGGCGATAGCAGCAGACCGAGCGCATGACCTCTCCCCCTTGGAACCAACCGATGCCGACGAGCTCGTCGGGGACGGGGATATCGAACCGTTCTCCGTACATCTCCTCGTGGGGAATGACGATGCACTCGGGCAGTCCCTGAGCGAGCGGATGGTTGCGGTCGATGAGCCACAGCCGTTCCCGCTCCGCCGCTTCCCGCCATTTGAGGGTGCAGGTCGTCCCCATGAGACGGCGGAAGGGCTTTGACATGTGCGCGGAGTGAAGGAACACGACCCCCATACCCTGTTGCACATGGCGGACGACCCGTTCCGCCGCCCCCTCGGAGAGAAGCTCGTGGAAGCCGTGCGCCCAATAGACGAGCACGTCGGTATGCGAGAGGATCTCTTCCGTCAATCCCTCTCCCTCGCAGAACTGGATCTGCGAAGTCGCCTCTATCCCCTCGCACGCGTTGAGGAAGTCCTTGATATATTCATGGATCCCGCGGGGATAGTGCGGGAAGTTCTGCGTGCCGTTGTATTCGTTCCAAACCGTTACTCTGATCATCTCTATCTCCCTATCAAAGGCGGATCTCCCGCCCCGTTTCCGCCGATTCGTACATGGCATTGAGGATGCGGATCATGTCGATCCCCTCCGTAATGTCATAGATGGGCTTTGCGCCCTTGGTCAATACGTCGTAGTAGTGATGGATATAGCGCATGTGCCCGAAATTCTGCCCCACGCGCACGGTGGTGTTGGTGAGGTGTCCGCCCTCCTCGCCGTAGAGGGTGAGGGCGTCGTTGTGGATAGAAAAGCCCATCTTCTCCCCGCGCAGTTCCACGAAGTTCATCTCCTGCTCGATATTGGACGCCCAACTGAATTCGATCTGAAGGCTTCTTCCGTCCGCAAAACGGATGAGGCCGATGGCGAGGTCCTCGACATCGAAAGTGCCGTTCTCCTTCTTTTCGCCGAAGGCGGAATGAACGGAGTCGGAGATGGTGCTGTTTTGAAATTTGCGGTAGGTACAGCCGCTCACCGCAACGGGCTTGGGAGAGCCCATAAAGTGCATGGCGAGGTCGATGAAGTGCACGCCGAGGTCGATGAGCGGTCCGCCGCCCGATTGCGCCTTTGTCGTGAACCAGCCGCCCGCGCCCGGTATCCCGCGGCGGCGGATCCATCCGCACCGCCCCGTATACAGTTCGCCCGTCTTTCCCTCCGCGATGAGAGAACGCACGACGTCGGAAGCGTCGAGAAAGCGGTTGTTGCGCATCACCATGAGCACCTTGCCGCTCCTATCCCGCGCCGCCTTCATCGCCTCCGCCTCCGCGCCCGTCATGGCGTCGGGCTTTTCGCAGAGCACATTTGCCCCTGCGTCGAGCGCCGCGCAGCTGATCTCGGCGTGGACATAGTTCGGGGTGCAGACATGCACGCTGTCGAGCTTTGTCTTTTTGAGCATCTCACGGTAGTCGGTGAATTTCTCAACGGGATGCCCTACCTTTTCCTCAAAGGGGGCGAGCTTTGCGGGATTGATGTCGCAGATGGCGGTGACGTCCGTAAGCTCCATTTCCTTGAGGATGGGAAGATGGGTATTGGTCGCAATGCCGCCGCATCCGACGATCGCAACGGATAATTTTTTCATATCTTTATTATATCTCCTTGATTTGAGTTTTGTTTGATTTTCAAATTTTTACGGGCAATCTTCCGAGGGTGGAGATGCCCATCACCTTGAGGACGCGGGAGACCTCCTCCGGTTTGACGGCAAGTTCGCCGCCGCCGAGGGCGGAGACGAAATTCTTGTAGAACGCGAATTCTTCCGCTTCCACCGAAGGGAGAGGCAGCCGTTCGACCGTGGACTGCGAGCGGTCCGCCATCGTGCGGGTATAGCCGTTGCCCGCCTTGACGCCGCAGAGCGATCTGTCCACCCGCTCCTTCACGCGCACGATCTCCCCCTTGCGATCCCAATTCTCGATGACCGCCGTGCCGAGCGTTCCCTGTATCCTCCAGCGGGGACGGTTGATAAAGCAGTTGGTATCCACAAGGATGCGCGCGCTCAGCCCGCTTGCGAATTTGAGGCGCAGACAGAAGCCGTCCTCCACCTCGAATCCTTCGGCATAGCTCATCTCGCAGTCTACGTCCACGACTTCGGAATTGTCGAATTGCAAAAGCTGGTCGATGAGGTGAACGCCCCAGTCGAGCATCATGCCGCCGCCGCGCGCCCTTTCCTTGCGCCACGCCCCCGGGATCCCGTGAGAGCCCGTCACTGCCGATTCGACGTCGTAGATCTCGCCGAGACTTCCCTCCTCTTTGATCTTCTTCACGGTGAGAAAATCGGGGTCCCAACGCCTGTTCTGGTGCACCGCGAGCACGATACCGTTCTTGCGGGCGAGCTCGTTCATGATGTCGAAGTATCCCGAAGTGAGCGCCGCGGGCTTTTCGCAGATGATGTTGAGCCTGCGGGGAGCGAAATATTCCACGTAGGGAAGATGAAGATCGTTGGGCGTGGCGATGAGTACCGCGTCGAGAGCGGGCTCTATGGCGATAAATGCGGGGCTCTGCCATACCCGCAGTCCCAGTTCGCGCGCGCGGGCACACCGCTCTTCGGAGATATCGTATATCCCCGCGATCTCGAACAATCCGCTCGCCGTCATTTGCCGATAGTGCCATTCGCCCATTCCGCCGAAGCCGACGATGGCGATTTTGATTTTTTTCATTGTATTTTTCTTCTTATATTGACTTTTTTCAGTTTATAGTCTATAATGTTTTTTCGGGGGGGAACTTATGAAGAACGCATTTTACGAGGCCTGCAGGGACATCACGGATACGGAATATATCTCGTTCGACAAGCAGAACGAATGTCCTCTGCACTTCCACGGTCAAGCAGTCTTTTTCATTGTCGAGCGGGGAGAATACTCCGTCACCGTCAAAGGCAAGACCGAGACGCTGAAAAAGGATGAGGTCGCCTTCTGCGACAGCTTCGACGATTACGCGATCTCGGCGCTGACGGAAGACGCTCTCAGCTCCCTCGTGACCGTCCCGAACCGCCATCTCAAGGCCTTTGAAGCCCACAAGAACGGCCGCTGCTTTGCCGACAATTTCATCAAAGACAGATCCGCGACCCGCCTCTTCCGCGACCTCATGGAGATCATGCGCGCCTGCGGAACGAACAATTCCTACTTGCTCTCGGGGCTGTATGCCTCTCTGCTCGGGCTCTGCGAGGAGATCGTTCCGCTCGAGGAGAGGAAGGACTCCGAGAATCGGGATTTTATGCGCAAGGTGCTCTTCTTCCTCCAGCAGCACATGACGGAGAACATCACTCTGACCTTCGTCGCGACGTCGGTCGGATATAGCAAGAACTATTTCTCCAATCTCTTCCAGCGCTGTTTCAATACCGATTTCCGTATCTTCCTCAGAAGGATGCGGCTCAACTATGCGGACTATCTCATCAATCAGGGAATGCCCGTTCTGTCCGCCGCCCTCAATTCGGGCTTCCAGTCCCTCGCCACCTTCTACCGCGGCTACCGCCAGGAATTCGGAAATACGCCCTCCCAATCGGGACAATAGGTTGAATTTGCAGCTCCCGCCCCCCTCGGCGGGAGCTTTTTTCATGCGATCTTATAGGCGTAGTTCAGCCTTCCGAGAGGAGCGCAGTCGCCCGAGATGTAGAAGTCGTCCACGTCGCCGAACGATTGCAGGTTGTCCGTCGCCTTGATCCCGACGACGCTCCCCTTACTGAGACCTATTACAGAGAGCGGGATCGCATAGAGCACGGTCTTCCCCGAAAGGGAGATCTTCGCCCTGCCCGCCGCCCGCGTGAGCGAGCCCGAGCCCGTGAATTCCTCGACGCTCGTCTCCCCCGCCGCAAGATCGGGCGTGCGGTTGATCACATAGTTATACCGCTCCCAACCGTATTTCCCGCCGCAGTCGAGATAGAGGGTCATCCAGTTGTCCTCTCCCGCCGCATAGGGGGTGATATCCTCTTTGGCGGTGACGGCGATGTAGAGATATTCCCCGTCGTTGCCCACCCGCGTTTCGAGAATATTGTTGCGGTTGCTTTCGTCGCGGTAATCGGTCACGCCGTCGATCGCCTTATCCAGCCTCTTCACGGCGTCTCCGCCGAGGTCTACGAACCGCGCGGGAAGAGCGGAGACGTCCGTGGCAGACCCTGCCGCCGCCTGCGGGAAGAGCATCACATTGTCCGACCCCTCCGTATACATTCCCTTGAAGGCGCGGATATTGCCCGCGAGCTGCATATAGTAGTTGTCTCCGTATCCCCCCTTCATCATCTCGATGTCGCGGGAGAACTCGTAGTTGAAAGCGTCGTTGAATACCGCCTGACTCCTGCCGTAGTCCACTTTGGGAGCGACCCATTCGTTCCAGCCCGTGACCGTCGTCATATAGACGCTGTCCTTCTGGGCGAGCACGTTGTCCCACTGCCACTTGAAGTTCGTCCCTTCGAGCACCTTTTGGGGATCTGTGCCGTAGAATTGGGGCTGCGAAGGATCGAAGCCGCGGGCACGGTAACTGTACATCCGCTTTCCCGATCCCGCGTCCACTTTGAGCGCGTCGAGAAAGCTCGTAGACGACCACGAATTGACATGCTGCGCAACGGAAACGTTCATGATGCCGCCATGATTGTACTGCGGCTTTTCCACGCTGTTCCATTCCATCCACGGGAAGGCGGAATCCGAATCCGCCATGCCGAGCGGCCATTGCAGTTCCTTGAGCCACAATTCGTCGAGCATCGTCTCGTCCTTGACGCCGCCGAACCTGCCGATGACGAGAGGATTGAGATATTTGTTGATGCTCCTGTCCCCGCGGAACCAGCAGCTGTCGTACTCCGGTTTCGAGTAGTAGGTATTCCAGAGCCGTTCGAGCACGTCCTCACTGCCGAGCTGTCCCGTCGAGACATTCGTCTTGGCGTCGTTGGGGAGGAGGAAGGCGAGCGTCGGAACGTTTTCGAACCCCTCCGCCTGCATCTCGCGGATGACGTCGAGGAGGGCTGCAACGGGCCCGGGATAGAGGTGTCCGTTGGAGTAATCGAGGAATAAGAAGTCGATCCCCGCGTTCATAAAGAGCTCGAGGTGACGACGGATGACCCAGCGGTCGGACGCCTTGTAATAGCCGTAGAGCGGCTCGCCCCAATAGTGAGACCAATTCATCGGGCTCACCTCCCCCGCGTCCTTGGAAAAGACGGGGTTGCTGTCATTCTTTCCGTACTGTTCGAGCAGCTTGGTGTTGTCGTAGATCCTGTTGTGGGTCTCTTCGCCCGCAAGGACGAAGTAGAAGATCCCCACATACTTCTTCTCCGTGCCCGAGATGGGCAAGATCTTCCGTTCGAGCGAATCCGTCCCCATGAGCTGCGCATAGGTGAAGTCCTCCGCGGAGAGCCGCCCGAGCGCCTCATTCACCCTCTTCTGCGTCTCGCTGAGCTCCTCTTTCGGCGGATCTGTCTGTCCGCCGCCCGACGGGTCTTCTGTATTTCCGCCGCCCGACGGGTCTTCTGTATTTCCGCCGCCCGACGGGTCGCCGATGGGCGGGTCGGAGGAAGGCAACTTGTTTTCGTCTTCCCCTTCCGCGCAAGCTCCCATGGAGAAGAGCATGGCGAGCGACAGAAAGAGAGCGGTGAATTTTTTGATGTTTTTCATCTCTTCCTCCCTTTATGCCAGGCGATAGGCGTAGTTGAGCCTTCCCATGGGCGCACTGTCGCCCGAGATATAGAAGTCGTCGGGATCGCCGAAGTTTTGCAAATTATCGGTCGCCTTGATTTCGATGACGTCCGACGCGGAAGCGCCGAGCACGGAGAGCGGAATGGCGAACACGATGGTCTTGCCCGAGAGCAGATAGCGTGCGCTTCCCACATTTTGCGTCTCGCTGCCCTTTCCCGTGAATTTCTCGACGCTCGTCGTCCCGTTTTGGGGAGAGCGGTTCACGAGAAAATCGTAACCTGCCCAGCCCTCACCCTTCACCGTAAGATAGAGGTTCATCCAAGCGCCGTCTTCCGCCGTATGGGGGGTGATGTCCTCTTTGGCGGTCACTGCGACATAGAGGTTTTCGCCGTCGTTGCAGATCTTGAGATGATCGATATCGTTGCGGTTGCTGTTGTCGGTGTAGAGAATGTCCCTGTCCACCGCCGTGAAGTTGCGCGCCATCGTTGCCGCGCCCATGTCGAGATACTTGCGCGTGACATTTTCCCAACCCGAAAGGTCGTCGAGGGAGATCGTCACGGGTTTGTTGGAGGCGACGTTCTCGATCCCGTCCACGGTGATCCCCTTGAAGGAGCGGATGTTGCGGACGAGCTGCATATAGTAGTTGTCGCCGTAGCCCCCCTTCATCATCTCGATATCGCGGGAGTACGCCATGGAGAAGTTGTCCACGAATTCGGCGTGATCGGTCTGAGAGGCGACGCCGATCTCCTTGTTGCCGTTGATCTTGCGCACCGTCCACTCGTTCCAGCCTGTGACCATGGCGACTTTGAGCTCGTCCTTCGCCTTGATGGCGTTCTGCCACTTGAATTCGAAGTTTCTGCCGCTCATGACCCCTTCTTCGTCTGTGCCGTGTTCGTACATATTGTCGATGCTCCAACCGCGCGCCTCATAGGTCGCGCCCGGGTTGAAGTATGCCTCGCTCGAGGAAGCCCTGCCCTGTGCGACCGTAACTACCATGAAGCCGTTGTGATTCCTCTGCACGACGTTGAAATCCATCCACGGCACGGCGTCGTCATCGTTTTCGCGGGTGGGCCACTGGATGTTCTTGATCCAGAATTCATCCGCATGGGGCTCGTTCGCCGAAAGATTGCCGACAAGGAGCGGCTTTCCCGAGGGATTGAGTTCCTCGTCGCCGTAAAACCAGCAGCTCTTGTAGCGCTCGTCCGAGAAAAAGGCGGGATAGAGCTTTCCCCCGAAGCAATACGAAGCCCATGAATCGATGTAACTGAGCATCGGAACGACGCGGGGAACGTTCTTATACCCCTCCGCCTGCAACTCGAGGATCGCGTCGAGCAGGACCTTCGTCGCTTCTTCGTAGATGATGTTGTTCGTGTAGTCGAGATAGAGGAAGTCGATGCCCGCATTCATGAACAATTCCACATGCCGCTTCACCACCCAAGGATCGTCGGTGCGGTAATAGCCGTACAGCGGCTGTCCCCAATAGTGCGCCTCGCCCTCGGCGCTCACTGCGGCGTCGTAATTGCCCGAAGAACTGCCCGAGGTCATGGCGAGCAAGGGGCTGTTCACCGCGTCGTCGAGGGTCTCGATGCCGTACTTTTTGATGATCTCGGAGATGTCGTACACCTTTTCGGGCTTCGGGCGCTGGGTGGGATCGGAGGGATCTTCCACTTGACCCATCGTCAAGAAGTAGAAAAGTCCCACATACTTGTCGTTGAGATCCGCGAGCGGGGAGACCTTCCTGCCAAGTGCGTCCGTACCGCAAAGCTGCAAGAGGGTGAATTCCTCGTCGGAAGCCGTTGCGAGCTTTTCATCCACCTCTTTCTGTGCGTCCGTTGTAACGGGGGGCGCGGGCGGATCGGTATCCTGCGGTCCGCCGCCGCCTGCGCCGCTTTCGGCGTTCTCGCCGCAAGCCGCGCAGGAGAGCGCCATGAGGAGCGCAAGTCCCAAAGTCCCCCACTGTTTACCTTTGATTTTCATAATTTTCTCCTTTTTCGGTCTAACCCTTCAGTCCGCCGATCTTCACGCCGCCGATCATCTGCTTCTGGAAGATGAGATACAGGATCATGGGGAAGATCGTCATGCAGACTGCCATTGCCATTTTTACGTTGGGGAACACCGACGCCGCACCGCTCGAATTGAACTGGGTGTAGAAGGCGACGGCGATCGTCATCTTGTCGAGGCTCGTCAGATAGATGAGCGGGCCTTGGAAGTCCGACCAGCGCCCGATGATCGTGGAGATCCCGATGAACAGGAGCACGTTCTTGCACATGGGCAGGAGGATGTAGAAGAAGATCCCCGCCATGTTCGCGCCGTCGATGCGCGCCGCGTTGTCGTAGTCCTTGGGAATTCCGCGCAGGAACTGGATCATGAGGAAGATGTTCATAGCTCCGCCGCCCCAGAACGCGCCCACCCACTGCGAGGCGAGCCTGTCCACGAGCCCGAAGCTGTTGAACATGATGTAGGTGGGCACCATGACCACCGCCCCGGGGAGCATGACCGTTGCCATCATCACCGAGAACATCATTTTCTTTCCCTTGAAGTTGTGCCGCGCAAAGGGATACGCCACCATGAAACCCGTCAACGGGATAAAGAACCCGTTGATGGCAACGACGATGAACGAGTTCTTGAAGTACTTCCAATACTCCGTAAAGACGCCGTAATTGGAAAAGTGCAGTCCGTTCTTCGGGAAGAGAGAGGGCGTGGCAGAGTTCGCGTCCACGATGTCCATGAGGCTCTTGGAGACCATGAAGACATAGGGAAAGAGCAGGAACACCGCAAGGAGCGCAAGGACGATATACCTTACGGTGAGCCCCGTGATGTACCTGCGCCGTCTGAGTTTCTTGCTCCGCGCAAGGAGCTCGGATACGTCCGTTTCTGGGGTCAATGTCATATCATGATTCGTCGCCATAATTCACCCAATGATTTGTCTTGAAGAGGATCGCGGTGAGGAGCGCGATGACCACGAACATGAGCCAGCCGAGCGAACAGGCGAGCCCGTATTGGTTGCTGCCGCCGAACGCCGTCTCATAGATGCGGATGCTGATGAAGTACAAACTCTCGTTCGGGCCGTGCCCCACCATGGCGTACACGTCGAACGCCTGCAGTGCCGCGATCATCGCGTTGATGAGGTTGAAGAAGATCATCGGCGTGCAGAGCGGAACGGTGATGCGGAAGAGGTTGCTGAGCCGTCCCGAGCCGTCGAGACTTGCCGCCTCGTACAGTTCGGGCGGGATGCTCCTGAGCGCCGCGAGCCACATGATCATGTTCCCGCCGATCCCCCACACCCCCGTGAGGATGAGGGTCAGAAACGCCGTTCCCTCCCCTTCCAGCCAAAGGCTTGCGGGCAATCCGAATAGCGCGAGGAATTGGTTCGCAATGCCGTCCGAACGGAAAACGTCCGCCCAGATGAAGGAGATGGCGATGCTCGGAATGATCGTCGGCGCATAGTAGAGAAGACGGATGACGCCGATCCCCTTGATCTCTTTGGAGGCAAGGAGGGCGAGCAGGAAGGAGAGAACGAGCCCGAGCGGAATGGAGACGAGCGCCCATGCGAAGGTGATGCCGAAGGAACGGAATACCCCCACCCCGAGCCCCATATCCGAAAAATCGAAGATCTTGGCGTAGTTTTCAAACCCAAACGCAGTATAATAGATCCCGTTATAGTCGGTGAAGCTGTAAATGAGAGAGGTGATGACGGGGTACGCCGTGAAGATGAAGAAGCCGATGATCATGGGCGAAAGGAACACATAGCAGCCCCAATCGTGTCTGATCCATTTCCACAGTCTCTGCGGAACGGACGGCTTCGCACGTGTTTGAACGTTTTCTTCGGTCATGGTCTTCTCCTCAGCCCTTCGCCTGACGGATGAGTTCTTTCATGTTCTCCGCTTTGCTCCAGAGAACGCCGCGCAGGATCTGTTCGCTCCCCGCCGAGGAAGCCTCGTTGAACGCCTCCTCGATCTTGGCGAGCACCATGGACTGCGCCTTGAAGGGCACATATTGATAAAAGTCGCGGGTGCTGGCATACGCGTCCATGTGTTCCACAAAGGCGTCGTGTTTGAAGTTCTTGGGAAGGACGTCGGCAAGCGCCTTGGGATGCCGCCATACGGCGTCCTTATCCTGCAGCAGGTCCTTGCGGACGGGAACGCAGTCGCCCGTATCCGAATAGGCGTTCTGCCCTTCCACGGAGACAACGTGTTTCAAAAACTGCCAAGCCTCCGAGACGTGCGCCGCCTTGCCGTACATCGCATAGCCGCTCGCGCCGCCGCCCACCGTGTAAGTGCCGCCGAAGTTGGGAAGGGCGCAGACGCCGAGGTTCTTGATCCCGTGGTACTGCTGACCCGCAAGGGTGACGTCCTGCACGATGTCGGAGATGACCGCGCGGGACTGGAAGTAGATCGCCGCCTGCTGCATGCGGAACTGGTTTCCGGGGTTGGAGCCGCCCTGCTCGATCTTGATCGCGAGCCGCGTGCCGCCCTTGGAATCGTTGGTGAGGCTCGTCCAAAACTGAAGCGCTTTGAGGTTCTCGTCGCTATCGAATACGACTTCCCCCGTCTCGTCCACGACCTGTCCGCCGAAGGACTTGAGAAGAGGCCAGGCAAGGGAATCCCACTTGATGTTGCAGTCGATGATATTCGCAACGCCGTCGGCATAGGGAACGCCGTAATCGTTCACTTCATCGGTCTCGAGAAGGCCGTCGCGGAGCTGTACGAGCATCTTTTGGAACGCCTCCGCGCTCATGGCGGAGGTGGGATAGTTCACGTCCGCCGCGTCGAACATATCGCGGTTGTAGTACATGACGACCTGATTGTAATCCCTCGGCATCATGTACATCTTCCCGTCCACCGAGGAACAGGAGATGATCTGATCGGCAAGGTCGTCCTTGGAGATCGTATCGTCCTTTTCAAAGAAGGGTTCGAGGTTGGCGAGCAAGCCGAGATCGTACCATTCGTTCACGTAGTCCTGCGCGAGCCAGAACACGTCGAACATCCGCGAGGGATCGTTGAGCGCGGTCGCCGCGGACGCCGTCTGCGAGATACGGGTCTTGTAGTTGTTCATATCGAACTTCTCCACGGTGACCTCGATGTTCGGGTATTTTACCTTGAAAGAATCGATGAAGGCGTTGATCGCATTGGTGTGGCTCACGACGTTGGGAATGCCGATCTTGAGCGTTCCCGTCATGTCCTTTTCGGGATTGAGGGTCTCGCCCGCCTGTGTGTCGTCGCCGAGGTCGATCTCGCCGTTCCCGCCCGTGGTAGGGTCGTACTTGACCATGCCGCATCCCGCCATCGAGACGAGCAAAAACGCCGAGAGCCCGAGGATGCCTAATTTCTTTAACATAACTTTCTCCTTTACGCGCGTGCGCGCGCACTTTTATAATTTGCGGGAAGGCAGTGTTCCTCAGAACGCCGCCTTCCCCTTTTGTTGCTTGTACTGCCAGCCCGCAGCGCGGGCGGAATATGCCTTATTCTTTCTTCTTCCTCACCGCAAGGGCCCCTGCCGCCAATACCGTAAGGAGCGCGCTTATTCCTATCACAGAACCGCAGCCGCCCTCTTCGCCCGCAGGCTCGGCAGGTGTGTCGGGCGTGTCGGGATTATCGGGCGTATCGGGATTGTCGGGATTATCGGGATTGTCCGGGTTATCCGGGTTGTCGGGGTTATCGGGGTTGTCGGGCTCGGTAGGACCGACGGGCGCCTCGCAGCCTTCGAAGTCGCAAACGCCGTCGTTGTCGTCATCGTAGTGCTCGGTGTGCTGTTTCGCATACAGCTTCATACCCTCGGTGACCATGTTCACTTCGCGGTCGAAGGGCTGCGTGCAGTCCTCATCGAGATACCACCCTTGCAGGACGTAGCCCTCGACCTCGGCGGCGATGTCCCCCGTCGTGGGGATCTCACTGTTCCGCACCTTCTCACCGACGTTCTTATACAGAGTTTTGAACACCGTGCCGTTCACATAGAATTCCACGGTCGCCTGCTGTGCCCAGCGGATCTCCACTTCGACGTTCTGTCCGAAGGGCATATTGAACCAATAAGTTCCGTCTTCGCCCTCCACTGCCGTCACCTTCACTCTCTCGCCGCCGACGTAAACGCTCGATTCGCTGAAGAAGTAGCCCTCCTTGGGAGAAATGTCCGAAATGGTGACCTTATCGCCCGCAAGTCCTTCCGTCTTGTCGAGGGTGAAAGTGCCGTTGTCGTTTACCACCTTGGTGATGCTCGACTGTTGGGTCGCACGGGTGGTGATGTTCGCAACGCGGAATGCGGAGACGCTCACATACAATCCGTTGGGGAACATTGCGCGGGTGAGAGCAAGGTTGACGATCTTGGTCTCCGTCTCGCCCGTCTTCTCGAATACGCCGCTTTCCTCGGCGGTCTCGCCGATGCGGATGATGAAGTGCCGCATGTCGATCTTCGTGATGCCCTTTCCGTCGTTTTCTGCGGGATCGCTGCCGACGTGGAACGCGCCCTGCACGGGAGTTGCATAATTGCCCCACGTGCACATCGTGTTGGCCTCTCTGCCTTCCCATTCGTTTGCGGCGTCGTTGTTGTAGAGATCGAAGCCCCATTCGCCGAGTTTCCCGAGATCTTTGGAGGAATTGGCGATCTGCGGGCCGTCCGCCGTGAGCGCCGTCGTGAGCGAATTATAGAGCGCAAACAGGAAGTATCTGCCGACTTCTCCCGCGCCGTTGAAACCGCCGTCGGGCGTTGCGTCCGCCGCAAAGTCGAGATAGATGTCCTTCGTCACATCGAATGTGCGCGCGTTCACGATAAAGCCGTTGTAGCTGAGAATGAATTTGGAATATCCGTTCTCATCGTTCACGATCTTGGTGGAGAAGGTGCCGTAGTCGCCGTCGTGAAGGACGATGGGCTGTCCGTCCGCCGTGAGCGTAGACTGATTCTCGGTGCCCTGCTCGGCGTCCCAACCGCTGATCTGGTCGGGGGAAACATAGCCCGCCGCCTTATCGTTGTCGAGCGCGAGCCCGTAGAGGGTGGTGCTCGCTTCGGGCTTGAAGGGAAGCTGCAATTCGGCGGTGAGCGCCGCGTCGGTGAACCACTTCACCGCAACGCTGTCATATTCGGGTCTGCCCGTCACTTCGGCAAAGGTGGGAAGCGTTTCCAGTGAGCCGTCCCTCTTGACGGAGATCTGCCCCGTCTGCCCGTCGAAGTCGTAGCCGAGAATGTGCAAGCTGATCTCATAGCCGAACACGGCGTATGCGGTCTTGTGCTCCGTGATCTCTGCCCCGAAGTCAAAGGGCGTGTTCCCCTCTTCATCCTCGAACCAACCCACAAAGCCCATGCCTTCCTTGGCGGGATCCTGCGCGGGTCTCACCGCGGGAGCGGGAGTTTCAAAGTTCTGCCATTCGTAAGTTGCGCCCTCGGACTTGAATTCCACATAGGGGATCTCCTTCCACTTCACATAGACGGTGGTCGTCTCGGTGATGTGAGTTCCCTCGAAGTCGAAAGGTTCTTGCAAAGCCTTGTCTTTATACCAATTCTCAACGACCTTGCCCATTCTCTGGATCCCCTCGGGGCGCGCCACGGTCTCACCCAGCCCGACCGCCGCGGAGAAGAGAAGTTCGTCCTCGTTACCGCCGTCCACAAAGTTGACGTTGAGGTCGGAGACGGTGACGTTGAGTTCCGCCGAGGAAGCCCAAGGCTTCACGGTATAGTGGAACCAACCTTGGTGTCCTTCCGCCGAGCCGTCGCTGTCCACCCGCTCGCCGCCGACGGTAACAGAGGGCGTTGCGAGAGGATTGGTGCTGTCGAAATAGAAGGAGAGCGGGAAGCCCTTGAACGCCCAGAGGGTGTAGTAACCGACCTGCGCGGGATTTACGTTATCGGGCTCGAAGAGATAATCTTTCATGCCGAGCCACTTGTTCCTCGACATATAGAGATTGAAGTCGGGCTTAAAGGGATCGCCGAGGCCGCTCCACGTGGTGCAGTTGGAGTCTGTGCCATATTCGGACTGCGTGAAGAGCAAGCCCTCGCCGATCTTGAGCTGGAGCTCGGAGATGTTGCTGCCTTCCCCGATCACCGCCCGCACTTTGAACTCGGAGCAGTTATCATTCCAAAGGCCCGCGCTGCCGTTGCAGGCTTTCTGCAATTTGCCGTCCTGATCGAGAATGAAGATGCTGTAACCGTAAATGGAATGCCCGTCCACGACGATCGTGAGCTCCTCCCCGCTGTGATAGGTGGGAATGACGCCGCTCGTGCCGCCGCCTGCATAAACGCCGCCGATCGCAGCTCCTTCGATCTGCGTGACGAGTGCGAACTCCGCTGTACCCTCGGCGTTGTCAAGGAAGATCGTCACATTGCCGCTTCCCGTCGCTTTCAGCGAGATCGCATAGGGTGCGGTGCGCGCCATGTAGAGTTTGCCGTTCACCTGCTCAAAGGCCTTGCTGTGCAAAACGCCGTTGTAGTTGATCGTGTCGTTTGCCTGCAAGCCGGTGTACTTGGCGTAGTAGTCCTCCGTCATGGTGACGTCCGCCTTGACGGGCGTCTCGCCCCGCTGCACAAAGGGACTCCACCCCGCCACGCCCTCTTGCACGGTGAGGCGGGCGTCCGTCGCGTCTGCGGGAACGGTGTAAGGGAACGCATTGCCCGTGAAGCCGCCGAACATGCTCGGTTCGCTTCCCGCGGTATTGCTGCCCGCAAGTTCGCCGCCGACATACATGTCCGCAATGGCATTCTGATCGGTAGATGCGAACTTATAGGTAAAGGAATATCCCTTGAACACGAAGTAGTCGATCGCGTGGCTGACCGAGTTCGTGGAGAGCACGCCGCGGAGCTCGGTGTCGTTCACCGCAGTGAACGGCTCTTTGAAGTCGGGACGGCTGTAATCGCTGTTCGCATAGGTGAAGAACAGACCGTCCCCCCACTTCACCGAGAGCTCCTCGATGCTGCCCTCAACTTTGATGTTGATGTTGAATCCCTCAAAACCCTCTGCACAGTTGGGAGAACCGCCCATCGTCGCAGCCGTCGTAACGGCGCCCTCCTCGTCGAGGTAGTAGAGTGTCGAACCGTAAGGACTTAAGCCCGCGCTCATCAGGTGAAGGGTCTCGCCCGATTCGATCGTCTTGGGCTGGACATTTCCAAGACCCGCCACACCTTCGAGCGCAGAGCCGCCGAGGGTCATCTTGCCCGAGTACCAAAGGGTGGCATTGAAAGCCGCGGGATCGCCTTCAACGAGTTCCCACGTCACACTGCCCTCGCCCTTGGCGCGGATGGAGAGGCGGAAGGGATTCGCTCTCGACCAGCCCTCGTCCTGTTTCTTGGCGATCTTTGAGCCGTAGGAGATCACGTCTCCCGACTGCAACTGCGTGAATGTCGCATAGTTGTCCGCCGCCGCCACGCCGAGTTCCACGTCGCCGCCTTCGCGCGTGACTTTTGCGTTCCAACCGTTCACGAGCTTTGCCTCTTCCGCGTGCGCGGGATGAATGAGCATACTCGCGCCGAAACCGGCAAGCGCGATCGCCGCCGCCATGAAAATGACGATGAGCGAAAGCC
Source organism: uncultured Clostridia bacterium (assembly GCA_947629575.1). Lineage (GTDB taxonomy): Bacteria > Bacillota > Clostridia > Christensenellales > Borkfalkiaceae > Gallimonas. The sequence continues at coordinate 101,922 of CANREF010000002.1, forward strand.
TTACTCTTTGAAATACTTTCATTTTTTCCTCCATATAATTTTTTATTATCTTCCGCAGTTTCCCGCGTTTGATTCTTTGGTTATGGCCGCTTTGGCGTCCGAGGCGTTCCGAATCCGACACGTTTTCAACTTATTCCATATCCATTATATCATACTGTCCCACCCCTGTCTTATCATTTGTTACGATTTAGTTTTCAAAACTTACGCAATTTGATAATAACGTTCACAATTTTTATTATTTTGTGTATCTCCCTCTGCCAAAAAGAAAAAGGTTATCAAGTGCCGCTTCGCACCGTTTTAATGGCGTGAAGAGCGCAAGGGCGCGGGACGAAAAAAACCGCCGCCCGGCTGCGAACCTTTCGCAGTCGGGCGGCGTTCCCAAGTTATCTTATTCCTTTTTCTTCTCGGGCGGCTCTCCGCGCGCGACCCCTTTTGAGACGATCGCTCCGTCGGGGCTCACCACTTCCAACTTGAACTCCCCTTCCTTGCGCTTCTCTTCCACCCTCGTCTCGCGGTGGAATTTCTTCTCGAACCAGCCGAGAATGGCGTCCGACTTCTTGTAGAGCACCACGAACAGCACGGCGATGAGCGCAAGCAAGATCCCCCATATGAGAAGTCCCCACCATGTATCGAAGGGAATGAGGGTCACCGAATAGCTCGTGGTGAAGATCGCCAATATCCTTGAGATGAAAATGACGGTGAGAAAGAGAAGAAGGGACATGCTCGAAAGTCCCGCCACAAAGCAGAGCACGTCGTCGGGGAAGACGGGCAGAAGGAACATTGCCGAGAGCAGGAGCTTATCCTTGCCCTTTATCTTCTTGAGCCATTTATCGAGGGTCTCCTTGCCGATGAGCCATGCGACGACGCGGCTGCCCGCATACCTCCCCACGAGAAAGGCAACGAGCGAACCGAGCACGATCCCGAGCAGGCTCAGAAGACTTCCCTTTAAAGGACCGAAGAGCGCCGCGCCCGCCACCACCGTCACCGTGCTCGGGATGGGGAGCACCACCACCTGCAAGAACTGTAACAGCACGAAGAGCGCGCTCATCCAACCGCCCGTGCGGCGGAGATATTCCTCGAGCAACTCATCGTCCTTTGCGATCTCGAGGAAGCCCGTTCTGAGCAGGACATACAGCACGATCGCCGAAAAAGTCAGTAAAAAGTAGGCGATCACGCAGGATTTGTAAATGATCTCCTTACCTTTTATAAAAAAGAGGATGTCCAATACGGCAAGCGCGGCATTGACGATCGTTCCCCCGATGAGAGCGAGGTAGTACGCCCACGCCGCCGCCGAACGGAGCTGCAGGGCGCAGAGCACAAGAAAAACTTGCAGCAAGCACGCCGCAAGCAATATGCAGAGGATATGGATGACTTTCCCTTTCTTTTTCATATTCCGTATTTCCCGCCCCGAAGCGAAGACCCTACGATATAGTATATACGGCTTAAAGTACTTTTATTTATCGCCCCGATCTTCATCCGCAAGTTCGGCGATCGCGGAGCGCGCCAACGCGTCGCAGCGGTTATTGAGTTCGTTGTCCGCGTGCCCCTTTACCCAATGGAAAACCACCTCGTGCCGCCGCGTAAGGGCAAGCAGTTCCTTCCAGAGGTCGTCGTTCAAAACGGGCTTTTTATCCGCCTTTTTCCAGCCGCTCTTCTCCCACGCGTAGATCCAACCCTCCTCAAAGCCATTTACGGTGTAGGAGGAATCGCTGTACACTTCCACGCGGCAGGGATACTTGAGCGCCTTCAGCCCCTCGATGACGGCGGTGAGTTCCATGCGATTATTGGTCGTCTCTCGCTCGCCCCCCTTCATCTCGCGGCGATGCTCACCATAGAGCAAAACCGCCCCCCAGCCGCCCGCACCGGGATTCCCCGAACATGCGCCGTCGGTGTATAACGTCACTTCTTTCATGAGATTATTGTACTCCGTCCGCTCGGGATTGTCAAGGAAATGGTGCAAAATTCGGAAAACAAAGACACCACCCCCCTACCCCCTCTTAAAGAGGAGGCAAGCGAACTCCCATCCAACACAAAACTCCCGACCTGCAAATGCAGGTCGGGAGTTTTGGCAGGGGAGACGCGACTCGAACACGCAACAGACGGTTTTGGAGACCGTTGCTCTACCATTGAACTACTCCCCTAACGACGCTATCATTATATAACAATCTTCTGCGTTCGTCAAGGCTTTTTTGCGTTTTCCCGCAAAATTTTTCAATCGTGCGCTTCCACAAACCACCGCTCCTTTTCCGGTTCGTAGTACAGCCATCGCTCCTTCCCGAGGATCACGCAGGTGTATCGCACGGGCAGAAGGGCGCTCACACGGGCAGGCGCGTTTTGTACCGCTTTCACCCTGTCGACGAGGAGCGTCCTGCCGTCCTCCCAGACGAGGGAAAGCGGCTTCACTCCGCCCTCCCTCGAAAATTTTGCCGTTACATCCACGAATACCTTGCGCAATTCCATCCCCCATTAGGCTATGCAGCTTCGGGAAATTCATGCGGGGATATTGGACCACTTGCTCCACTGGCCGTCCGCAAACCCGCGCATACGCATCGCAAAGTCCCCGCGCGCGGAGAAGGCGACCTGCACGGCGGAAGAATTGTCGTTGTTCGCCATGACCAAGAGAAACCAGCTGCAATCGTTGTAACCCGTGTTCTTGGAGGAGACGGGATTGTTCGAGCAAGGGTCGCTCTCTGTGCCCTCGATGTGGTAAAAGCCGTTGGGGAAGAGAGTATTGAAATCCGCCCCCTTGCGCGTATCCGCAGCAAGCGGCATCTGCCGCTCGGAGGTGACATGGGTGAGCCCGAGCGATTCCTTGCTTATTTCTACATTGCCCGTTTGCCCGTTCAGAGAACGGACAAACCCGTCTGCCTGCACCCCGACGGTGAAGTTCCCGTCCTCCTCGCGGTTCACCGTGATCCCGTCGCCTGCCTTGATGGCTTCGTCTGCGATCTTTATTCCCGTAACATTTTTATCTGCGAGCGTGCGCGTATCTATAGCGCCGCCACTGATTTTTTCGGACGTAACACACCTTATATAGAGGTGATGGTTCATGATCGAATCTGAATCGATCGTCAATTCGTCGACGGAATTGAGCTTGGCGAGCTTCCCCAGCTCGAGCGACTCGGGTGTGATGTTGACTTCTCCCGTCTGCCCGTTCACCGAGAAAACGGTCGACTCGGGCACGCCGATGAGGTCGGAAAAGTTCCCGCTCTTCGCCACCTGCGCGAGCCCGAGCGAGTCCGCGTCGACCGTGACCTCCCCCGCCTGTCCGTTCACCGAGACCACCCCCGATTCGGGAACATCGATGAGGTCGGAAAATTTCCCGCTGAATGCGACCTGAGAAAGTCCCATCGTTTCGGGATCTACCGTGACGTCCCCCGTCTGGCCGTTCAAGGAAGTGACCACCTGCGAAGTATCCAGACCGACCGTATATGCGCCGTCGTCGTCACGCGACACAGAAGCCCCCGTGCCCGCTTTCAAAACATCGTCCGCAAGTTTTATCGCGGTAACATTTTTATCTGCGAGCGTGCGCGTATCTATGGCGCCGCCGCTGATTTTTTCGGACGTAACACACCTTATATAGAGGTGATGGTTCATGATCGAATCTTTATCGATCGTCAATTCGTCGACGGAATTGAGCTTGGCGAGCTTCCCCAGCCCGAGCAACTCGGGCGTGACGTTGACTTCCCCCGTCTGCCCGTTTACCGAGATGACCCCCGACTCGGGGATATCCTGAAGATCGGTGTATTTCCCGCTCGTTGCGACCGCCGCAAGTCCGAGCGAATTTGCGTCCACTTTGACCTCCCCCGTCTCTCCGTTCACGCTCGTGACGGGATAGACGATCTCGGGTTTGTCCTTCAGATCGGTATAGCTGCCGCTGATGGCGACTTCGGCGAGCGAAAGGTCGTACTTCGACACGGTGACGTCCCCCGTCTTTCCGTTGACGGAGGTCACGGGAGCCTCGGAGATCTCCGGCTTATCCGTGAGGTCGTTGTAGCTGCCGCTCGTCGCCACGTCCGAGAGCCCCAAATCGTCCGCCGTCACGGTGACTTCTCCCGTCTTTCCGTTGACGGAAGTCACGGGCACATCGATGACGGGCTTGTCCGTGAGGTCGTTGTAGCTGCCGCTCGTCGCCACGTCCGAAAGCCCTAAATCGTCCGCCGTCACGGTGACGCTCTCGCTGCCGTTGTAACTCTTCTCCCCGATGACGAGGGGATTGTCAAGGGTCTTGTGCTCCTCGTTGAGAAGGGCGAGGACCTGATCGTGCAGGGTCTGTACGGGCTTGGGCTGCAGGGCGTCGCCCGTGCCGGGCTCGCAGCGCAACGCGACAAAGGAAGAGGCAAGGCGCTTGTCTTCCTTGATACTGTACACCCCGATAAGGACTTGTTCGGCGTCTTCGCTGTCGATCTGCGGCATCACGCACTCCGTGCCCGAAAAGAGCTTTTCCTTGGCGCCGCCCGCCCATTTTACAACGGCAACGCGCGAGGGAAATTCGTCCCACTCCTCGTCCAGCTCGAACTTCAGCGCATACACGCTGTTGAACGTGACGACTTCCGAAAAGTCGGTCGATGCGATCTTGCCTTTTACGGTGATCTTGATTTGTTGATTCAAATTTGAATTCCTCCCGATAAATATTTATCTGTCTCCATTGTACCATGGATTTTTCATAAATCGGGGGATATATGCCAAGAAACCCGCAAAAATCTGCGGGTTTCTTGCAATTATGTCTGACATAATACTATTCAAAATGATAAAAAATCAAAGTGCGGTTTCAAAAATCAGACGCGGACGTCGCCCCGCTCCCCGAGCAGATCGCTGTGCCGCGCAAGGATGGGCAAGATCTTCCCGCCGATAAACTCCTCGGTTTGAGCGGGCGCTCTGCCGATGAACTTCTTCGCGTCGACGATCTCGGGAAGTCTTTCCCGCACCGCCGCAAACATCTCGTCGGCTGCGATGCGCTCCAATAGATCGTTGTCCTTCCCCTCTTGTTTTACCGCCGCGCCTGCCTCCTGTGAGAGGCGGCGGATGCGCTCATGAAGTTTTTGGCGGTCTCCCCCCGCCTTCACGCACTCCATGATGATATTCTCCGTCGCCATAAAGGGAAGTTCGGCGGCGACATGGCGGGCGATCATCTTCTCGTAGACCACGAGGTTTTCCGCCACATTCATGTAAATGTTGAGAATGGCGTCCACGGTGAGGAACGCCTGTGCGTTGACGATGCGGCGGTTTGCCGAATCGTCGAGGGTGCGTTCCATCCACTGTGTGGAAGCGGTGATCGCGCTGTTTATGGGCAGGGAGAGCATATAGCGGCACAGGCTTCCCATCCGTTCGCAGCGCATGGGATTCCGCTTATATGCCATGGCGGAAGAGCCGATCTGCGCACTTTCAAAGGGCTCTTCCACCTCCTTCATGCTCTGCAGAAGGCGTATGTCGTTGCTGAATTTGTAGGCGCTCTGAGCGATCTGCGAGAGCACGCAGAGGACGTTGTAATCGAATTTCCGCGGATAGGTCTGTCCCGTGACGGCGTAGACCTCATCCTCGGTATAGCCGAGTTTTCCGACCACCCTTCTTTCGAGTTCCTTGACCTTCCCGCCGTCGCCGTCGAAGAGGTCCAAAAAGCTCGCCTGCGTGCCCGTCGTCCCCTTCACGCCGCGCAGCCGCACCCTTTTGAGCAGACAGGTGAGGCTCTCGTAATCGAGCATGAGATCCTGCAGCCAAAGCGTCGCGCGCTTGCCCACCGTGGTGAGTTGGGCGGGCTGCAGATGGGTGAATCCGAGCGTCGGCACATCCTTATATTTCAGGGCGAAGTCCTTGAGTTTCTCCATCACGTTGACGAGCTTTTTCAAAAGGAGCTTCAGCCCGTCATGCAGGATGATGATCTCGGAATTGCAGTCCACAAAACAGCTCGTAGCGCCCAGATGGATGATGCCCGCGGCGTCCGGAGCGGCGTCCCCGTATGCCTTGACGTGCGCCATGACGTCGTGCCGCACCTGCCGTTCGTATTCCTCCGCCCGGTCGTAGTCGATATCCGTCTCATGCGCTTTGAGCGCTTCCACCTGCTCTGCGGTAATGGGAAGCCCGAGCTCCATTTCGCTCTCGGCGAGGGCGATCCAGAGCTTTCTCCACAGGCGGAAACGCTTTTCGTCGCCGAAATTTTCCTGCATCTCACGGCTCGCGTAGCGGGTATTCAGCGGATTTTCATAGATTTTTTTATCGGACATGAAGTCTCCTCACAGTTTGACGGGCTCGGGGTAATCGACGCCGAAGGTTTCCACGGTGACCCGCTTCATCTTCTGCTCCTGCAAAGGTCTGTCGTCGCGGCCCGTCTTGACGGCCGCGATCTCATCGACGACTTCCAGCCCTTCGATGACCTTCCCGAATGCGGCATACTGCCCGTCGAGATAAAAGGCGCTCGCGTGCATGATGAAGAACTGCGAACCCGCGCTGTCGGGGGCTTGCGCACGCGCCATGGACAGGACGCCCCGTTCGTGCCGCAGGGAATTGGAAAAGCCGTTCGCGCGGAATTCCCCCTTTATACGGTAGCCCGGACCTCCCGTGCCGATCCCCTTGGGGTCTCCTCCCTGTATCATGAACCCCGCGATCACGCGGTGGAAGATGAGCCCGTCATAAAAGCCCTTCTTCACCAGAGAGATGAAGTTGTTGACGGTGTTCGGCGCGATCTCAGGATAGAGCTCCGCCTTGATCGTCTTGCCGCTTTCCATTTCGATAGTTACGATAGGATCCATAATTTATTCCTCCGATTTCATATTTCCGTTCGCCCAAACGCCTGCGATATGGGGCTCATTCCCCCACTTTTTCGACTTCCGTACCCGCTTCCTTGAAGAGTTCCATGGAGAAGTCGTCGGGATAGCCCTCTTTGTAGACCACCCGCTTGATCCCCGCATTGATGATCATCTTTGCGCAGATGACGCAGGGCTGGTGGGTGCAGTAGAGGGTGGCGCCGTCGATATTCACGCCGTACTTTGCCGCCTGTATGAGGGCGTTCTGTTCGGCGTGGGCGGCATAGCAGAGTTCCGCGTGCGTGCCGCTCGGGATATTTTGTTCGATGCGCAGGCACTTCCCCCGCTCGATGCAGGACTTGATGCCCGCGGGCGCGCCGTTGTAGCCCGTTGCCATCACGCGCTTGTCCTTGACGATGATCGCCCCCACCTTGCGCCTGAGGCAGCTCGCCCAGCTCCCGACGTCCTCGGTGAGCTCCATAAACCGCTTATCCCACTTGTCCATATATTTCCTCCTGCCCCGATTATAGCACATTCCCCGCATTTTCGCAAGAGTTTTGCGTATTTTGTCCGCGGGCTTTGTTTTCCCGCAAAATTTTCCAAAAAAACTTTGTTTTTGTGTTTGAAAGCATAAAACGGCAGTTTATAATAAATAGGAAATAAAGCGGACAAACCGCAATGAAAACTTATCGGAGGTTATTATGAATATCAAACCGTTGTTCGACAAGGTCGTCGTGGAAGCGCTGACCGTCGAAGAAAAGACGAAGAGCGGATTCATTCTCCCCTCTTCCGCACAGGAAAAGCCGCAGACCTGCGTCGTAGTGGCAGTCGGCCCGGGCGGGATCGTGGACGGCAAAGAGACCGTTATGCAGGTGAAGGTCGGCGATAAGGTGCTCTGCTCCAAATATGCAGGCTCTGATTTCAAGGTCGACGGCAAGGAATTCACCATCATCAAACAGGCGGATATTTTGGCAATAGTAGAGTGAGTTCACAAATTTTGTCGTAACGACAAAATTTCGTGAGGGGTAAGGTCAGTTGCTCTGCAAAAGCATCTGCCCACCCGATGACTGCTTCGTAAAAACGAAAAGCCGTAAGAATGCGGCAAATTGGGTGCGCTTATGGAAAAGTGTGATTTTCCAACGCGCAGGAATAAGGAATGAGTTTCGCACATTTCTTTGCTCACTTCACCCCCTTGGCTCCCCCTTGAGGGGGAGCTCCGCCAAAGGCGGTGAGGGGGTGTCGCTCGAAAAGAAATGTGCGAGGAAACTTTTTCTTCCGCTTTAACCTATTTGTCCTCTCGTTCGTTTCAAAGGACAATAAGGCAAAAGTAATTGCCAAATTGGGTCGCCCTACTTCGCACTTCGTGCTCGTGCCGCCCTTGGACATGAAAGAATGCGGGCGGGGCGGCGGAAGTCAATTCCGCCTAAGGCAAGAAATTTGTATTCACCCCCACCTGTCATGGCTACGCCATGCCACCCGCCCCCTAAAAGGGGGCAGGTATCCACCCCCCTGCCCCCTCCCACGGAGGGGGTAAGAAAGGCTTCTTCTCATCAAAAAAATCATCTATCAGGAGTAAATTATTATGGCAAAGCAAATCAAATATGGCGACGAGGCGAGAAAGGCGCTCGAAACAGGCGTAAACGTTCTCGCCGACACAGTTAAGATCACTCTCGGCCCTAAGGGCAGGAACGTCGTTCTCGACAAAAAGTTCGGCGCTCCCCTCATCACCAACGACGGCGTGACGATCGCCAAAGAGATCGAACTTCCCGATCCCTTCGAGAACATGGGCGCTCAGCTCGTGAAGGAAGTCTCCACCAAGACCAACGACGTCGCGGGCGACGGCACGACGACCGCCGTTCTCCTCGCACAGGCGATCATCCGCGAAGGACTCAAGAACCTCGCCGCGGGCGCAAATCCCATTATCCTGAAAAAGGGCATCGACAAGGCGGTGGAAGCCGCGGTCGCACAGCTCAAGTCCATCTCCAAGACGGTGGACGGCAAGAAGGCGATCTCGCAGGTCGCTTCCATCTCCGCAGGGGATGAGACGGTCGGCGAACTCATCGCAAAGGCAATGGAGATCGTCGGCAAAGACGGCGTTATCACCGTGGAAGAGGGCAAGTCCATGACCACCGATCTCACCACCGTCGAGGGAATGCAGTTCGACAGAGGATACGCTTCCGCCTACATGGTGACGAACACCGACAAGATGGAAGCCGTGCTCGATTCCCCCTATATCCTCATCACCGACAAAAAGATCTCCAATCTGCAGGAGATCCTCCCCATCGTCGAGCCTCTTGCCCAGCAGGGCGCGCGGCTTCTCATCATCGCCGAGGACGTCGAGGGCGACGCGCTCGCAGCCCTCATCGTGAATAAGCTCAAGGGCGTGTTCAACTGCGTTGCCGTAAAAGCTCCCGGCTTCGGCGACAGGAGAAAGGCGATGCTCGAAGATATCGCGATCCTCACGGGCGGCACGGTCATTACCTCCGATCTCGGCTATGAACTCAAGGATGCGACCCTCGACATGCTCGGCAGAGCCAACCAAGTGAAAGTCGACAAGGATAACACCACCATCATCGACGGCGCGGGCGACAAGGAAGCGATCAAGGCGCGCGTTGCCTCCATCAAGTCCCAGATCGAAGTCACCACTTCCGATTACGACAAGGAGAAATTGCAGGAACGCCTTGCCAAACTCGCAGGCGGAGTTGCGGTCATCAATGTGGGCGCGGCGACCGAAGTCGAGATGAAGGAGAAAAAGCTCCGCATCGACGACGCCCTCGCGGCAACGAGAGCGGCTGTCGAAGAGGGTTATGTGCCGGGCGGCGGCTCTGCCCTTCTGAGTTGCGTTCCCGTACTCGAAAAGCTCGTCGAGACCCTTTCGGGCGATGAAAAGACGGGCGCGCAGATCATTCTGAAGGCCTGCGAAGAGCCCGTGCGGCAGATCGCCAAGAACGCGGGCGTGGACGGGTCGGTCGTCGTGGACAAGATTTTGACGAACGGAAAGCCCGCTTATGGCTTCGACGCGTTGAAGAACGAATACACCGACATGGTGAAGAGCGGCATCATCGACCCCACCAAGGTCACCCGCTCCGTCTTGCAGAACGCGGCGTCCGTTGCCTCGACCCTTCTCACGACGGAATCGGTCGTGACGGATATTCCCACTCCTCCCGCACCTGCAGCTCCCGCCGGCGGCATGGACGGAATGTATTAAGAAATAAAAGGGCTGCAAAGCCCTTTATTTTTTAACATTTTGTCCTTTGACGACGGCGAGAGAAAAAACAGGGCTCCCAAAAAAGGACGAAGTACTTTTTTGGGAAGAGGAGCCGCCGCGAAGAAAACCAGCGGTTGCTTAAAAAGCAACCGCGCCAAAACGAAGCGTGCGGCGACGAGTCGGAATGGACGGAATGTATTGATACGCGCAAAAAAGAGGACGGCGTTTGCCGTCCTCTTTTTTGACCCATTTTGTGTACTATGTCACGCATAGTACACAAATAAAAGGGCTTTACAGCCCTTTTATTTGTATATTTCGCCCTGTAACGGTGGAAAAGTGCCGAGAGCCGTAGCGCGAATTCATTTGGCGCACGGAAAAAGATTTTGCAAAGCAAAAGATTTTTCGTGAACTCCAATTATTTCCGCGAGAAGAACCACGCTTCTTCGCTGCGGGACACAATTTGCGCGACACCTCGCGCTTTTCGTTTTTACGAAGCGATTATCGGGCGGGTAGATTGCAACTTCGGAGCAAACAACTTAACCCCTCACCAAAAAGATTTTGCGAAGCAAAAGATTTTTGGTGAACTCCCGTGAACTCCAATTACTCCCGCGAGAAGAACCACGCTTCTTCGCTGCGGGACACAATTTGCGCGACACCTCGCGCTTTTTGTTTTTACGAAGCGATTATCGGGCGGGTAGATTGCTTTTACGAAGCAAACAACTTAACCCCTCACCAAAAAGATTTTGCGAAGCAAAAGATTTTTGGTGAATTCCAATTATTCCCGCGAGAAGAACCACGCTTCTTCGCTGCGGGACACAATTTGCGCGACACCTCGCGCTTTTCGTTTTTACGAAGCGATTATCGGGCGGGTAGAATGTTTTTACGGAGCAAACAACTTAACCCCTCACCAAAAAGATTTTGCGAAGCAAAAGATTTTTGGTGAACTTATTTCTTCATGAGCCCCGCTCCGCTCTGCCAAGCCTGCCCCACCTTTTCGCCGATCGCATAGTAGCCGTTCTGCATCTGGTCGAACACGAAGGCGTTGAGCTTTTTGGGATCTACCTTCCCCTTTCCGTCGAGCACCTTTTCATCGGCGAGCACGTTTACGATCTCGCCGAGCACGCGGAAGCCCGACTTCTCCTCCCCGATCTGCACGACTTTGCACTCGAGGGTGAGCGGGAATTCCTCGATGACGGGCGCATCCACATTCTTGCTCTTGACGGCGTGAAGCCCCGTACGCTCGAACTTATCCTCCATCTTGTTGCCCGTGGCGATGCCGAAGAAGTCCGCCTCGGCGATGTGCGGAACGTCCGCGACGGAGAGGGTGAACGCTCCGCGCTTTTTCAGATTCTCCGTCGTCTTGTGGCTCTCGTCGAGGTTGAGCGCCACCATGTTCTCGGCGCAGATCCCGCCCCAAGCCATGTTCATGACGTCTACCTTCTCCCCTTCGCCGTAGGTCGCAATGAGCAGCACGGGCATGGGGAACACATAGGGTTTCACTCCCAGATCCTTTAACATATCTCTTTCTCCTTACTTTTTTAGAAAATCGCCCCGCGTTTTTGCGCGGGGACGTTTCTTACTTCTTTTTGCCGATGAGCCGTCTCACGAAGTCGGGCAGCTGCTGGTCTCTGCCGCCGACTACGGGCTCGTCCTCTTCCTCGCGGGCCTTCGGAGGTTCGTAACTCTGCGCAGTCTCCTGTCTGACGTCCTCGGGCTGAGGATAGGCAGGCTGGCGGGGATATGCGGGCTGGTCGTAGCCGCCGCGCGGCTGGTCGTACAGCGGGCGCACAGGCTGCTGTTCATAGCCGCGAGGGGGCTGAACAGGCTGAACGGGCTGTGCGGCGGGCGCGCGCATGGGCTGTGAAGGCTGGCGAAGAACATCCTGCTGGGGAACGGGACGGGGTGCGACCGCGGGCTGAGGCTGCCCCGGACGGTAGCCCTGAGCGCGCGGGTCGGTATGGCTGCCCGCAGGCGGGAAGCCCGTTGCGATGACGGTCACTTCCACCTCGTCGCTGATGTTCTCGTCGATGCAAGCGCCGAAGATGATATTTGCGGAATAGTCCACCACACTGTGGACAAGGGAAGCCGCGAGCTTCACTTCCTCGAAAGTGAGGTCGTTCCCGCCCACGATATTGAGGATGATGCCCGTCGCGCCCTCGATGGTCGTCTCGAGAAGCGGGCTGCTGACCGCGCCGCGCACCGCTTCGAAGATCCTGTTCTCGCCCTTCGCGACGCCCACGCCCATGTGCGCGAGCCCCTTATCCTTCAGGACCGTTCTCACGTCCGCGAAGTCGAGATTGATGAGCGCGGGCGTGACGATGAGGTCGGCGATCCCGCGGATGCCCTGTTTGAGCACTTCATCCGCAATGCGGAGCGCCTCGGGCATGGAGGCGTTCTTGGGCGCGACCTCGCTGATCTTTTCATTGGGAATGATGACAAGGGTATCCACGCACTTCTTCAAAAGTTCGAGCCCCTTGACCGTATTGTCCATTCTGCGCCTTCCCTCAAAGGAGAAGGGCTCGGTGACGACCGCGACGGTGAGGATCTTCATATCCTTCGCCATCTTGGCGATGACGGGAGCTGCGCCCGTGCCCGTGCCTCCGCCCATACCTGCGGTAATGAACAGAAGATCGGTATTTTCGATCGCCTTCGCAAGCTCCTCTTTGTTCTCCTCGGCGGCGGCTCTGCCGATGTCGGGATCTGCGCCCGCGCCCAGCCCCTTGGTAAGGTGCGCGCCGATCTGGATCCTCGTTTTCGCCTTGGAACAGGCGAGGATCTGCGCGTCTGTATTCACCGCAACGTATTCGGCGCTCGTGATGCCCGAATCGATCATGCGGTTGACGGCGTTATTTCCCGCGCCGCCCACGCCGATGACCTTGATGCGGGCTCTGCCATTATATTCCGGTTCTGCGGGAACGGGCGTCTGCACAGTCTCCCCGGACGGTTCTTTTCCGCCGAGGAAAGGGATATTATCGTTGAACATACTTTAACCTCCGAATACGTTTAATAATCTGTGTAAAGTTCCGCTTGTGCGGTTATCTTCATAAGCCATGTCCGTGAGGGCGATGCGCGAACTCATGGACGGACGGTTGTAATAGGGCAAGTCGGGCGCGACCTGTTCGCAGACGCAGTTGAGCCGCTTTGTCATATGCTCGAGAGCGCCGCGGATGCCTTCGATCCCCTCCCCCGTCACATAGAGGGGTTTATAATCGAGCTCCTTGCCCGAACAGTCCTCCAAAAAGAGGGCGACGCGCTCGCAGATCTCGTCGAGCCCCGCCTTCACTTCGTCGAGGAGGGCGTCCGTCGGGATCTCGTAGGTAGCGCCGCGGAAGAGGAATTCCTGCTTGCCCGCATCCTTCTTGAGATAGAGATTGGAGCGGGATAAGAGCGCGACCGCGGCCTCGTACGGTAGGCGGAACTTCTGCATGAGGCGGACGGCGATCTGCCCCTGCCCCGCCCAGTAAGTGCGCTGGACGAGAATTCCGTTGCCGAGCAAAAGGCAGACGGTAGAGGAAAGAAAGCCCACGTCGAGAAAGAGCGCATATTCGTCCCGCGTTTCGGGCGGGATGAGGTAGCACGCCATCGCGAGTTGGGCGGGCAAAAAGCGCAACGTTATTTTCCGCTTGGAGAAGATCTCTTCGAGGGTGTTTGCGAAATATTCGGTGCAGTAGAAATAGGAAAGCACCCCCGAGAGCCCCGTGGAATACAGCCCCGTGGGGTCGGCGACGCGGCGGTTGTCCGCCGTGGTGAAGATCATGCTCGACACCCGCATGAAGCGATGCCCCTTCAGTTCTTCCTTGCCGCTCTCGAAAAGGGCGCGGATCTGCTTGTCCCCGATCTTGACGCGCTTGGGAAAGCCGATATCCTGTTCCTTGGGAATGACTGTGGTGAATTCGCCGGGCACGCCCACATAGAGCGTGCGGCAGCGCTCGCCGCAGATCTGTTCCACCCCGTCAAGGGCGCGCAGAACGGCGCGGGAGAGTTCGCCGACGTCATAAAAGGCGCCGTCTTCATAGCCGCCGTAAGGCTCTGTCTTGCTCGCCTGAAAGACGAAAGTGTGATTGACCCCCCTCTCGCCGATGAATACGGCGACTTCGGAAGAGCGGATATCAAGGACCGCCACGCTCTTTTTTGCCATCTTTCTTCCCCTTGTGGATTCTTTCCTTATTATAACAGAATTCCCGCGCGCTGTCAAGAGAAAGTCGTCATTTTTTTGGACATGTATGCATATTTCTTCACCTGTCATTGATTTTCGGGACAAAAAAAGCGCCCCATACGGGGCGCAGTGTCCGTTCGGGTCATATGGGAAGTTCGGGGCGGTGTTCGCTCACGGTAAACTCTCCGTTCTCGAGATCGTATACATCGAAGAATCCATAGAGCCGCTGCGTGTCGCTCAAAGAGAGATATTTTTCGAGCACCTTTTCGGCTTTCATGCGGGTGAGGTTGGCGGGAAAATAGACCGCCACCGTGACCTGCTCCTTCAAAAGGAGGCGGAAGAAGCCGTCCCCCATGATCGGGTTGGGGGTGGGTTCGAGCGAAATAGTCATAAGATTGGCGCGGGCGTCCCCCAGCCGCTCCGAGAAAACTCCCACAAAGGAGAGGACCTCGGGGAAATATTTGCCCGTGACGCCGCTCCCCTCTCTGTGCAGATCGAAGCCCTCGAGGAGGATGTTCGCCCCGCCGCAGCGGTTGACGTTTTCCTCCTTGTCATAGAGGTAATTCCCCTCTTCGTCCAAAATGGCGAACTTTCCCGTCTCGAGCGGGACGGCGTAGAGTTCCCTGCGTTCGGTCACGGATAAAACGACGGTGCGCGGGAAGTCCTTTTCCACCCTTTCCACTCTGAAAGCGGGGTGCTCCCCTACCGCGGCGTTCACCTCGGAGAGGTCGAGGAAGGTCGTGCTCCTGCCGACGAATTTCTCCTCGAGTTCCTCTTGCAGGGCGAGCGATTCCGCCCTTCCCTCGTTTGAAATAACCGAAAAACTCACCTTGACGTCCGTCACCGTGAAGACCGCATTGAGGGCGGCGGCGAGCACAGCGCCGAGCAAGACGAGCCCGATGAGCGTCATCAGAAGTACTTTTTTCTTCATTTTATCACCACTTTGTTTTTCAGATCGGTTTCGGGGAGCGGCAGAGAACTTCTATATCCTCACGCGTTTGATCTTCGCGCCGAGGGAGGTGAGCTTGCCCTGCAGGTCGGCATAGCCGCGATCGATATGGGAAAGATCGAGCACTTCGCTCGTCCCTTCCGCGCCGAGCGCCGCAATGACGAGCGCCGCGCCGCCGCGCAGATCTCCCGCCGCGACGGTCGCCCCATGCAGACGGGATACCCCGCGCACGAACGCGTTCCTGCCGTTGACCTCGATGTCCGCCCCCATCTTTCTGAGCTCGGGCACGTACTTATAGCGCGTCTCGAACAGGTTCTCGATGATGAGCGCCCCTCCCTCCGCGCCGCTGTTGAGTGCGGTCGCCTGCGCCTGCAGGTCGGTGGGAAAACCGGGAAAGGGCATCGTTTCGATGCGGCGGTTGCTCTTCAGCCTGCCGCTGCTCTCTATCCTTATTTTATCATTTTTTGTATGTATTTTGCAACCGTTTTCGCGCAATTTGTGGAGAAGGAGGCGAATATTCTCGCCGCAGACGCCCTCCACTTCGGTCTCTCCGCCGCAGACGGCGCAGGCGATGAGGTAGCTGCCCGCCTCGATGCGGTCCTTGATGGGCAGGAAGGTCACCCCGCCCAGCCGTTTGACGCCCTCGATGACGATGACGTCCGTGCCTGCGCCCCTGATGTTCGCCCCCATCCCGTTCAGGAAATTTTGCAGATCGACGATCTCGGGTTCTTTTGCCGCGCCGTGCAGAACGGTCCGCCCCTCCGCCTTGACGGCGGCGAGCAGAATGTTCTCCGTCGCGCCCACGCTCGGGAAGTCGAGCGCGATCTCCGCGCCGCGCAGAACGTCGCACTTGCAGTAAATGAATCCGTCCCGCTCCTCGATCTTCACCCCTAACCGCTTGAGAGCGGAAAGGTGCAGATCGATGGGACGAAGCCCGATGTCGCACCCGCCCGGATAGGCGATGACGGCGCGGCGGAAGCGGGTGAGCAGAGACCCGAGCATGAAGACAGAAGAGCGCAGTTCCTTCGTGAGCGCAGAGGATATTTCGTGGCAGCAGGCGTCCGCGCTGTCGATGATGACGTCCTCGCCGCGGAAGGTCACCTTTGCGCCCAATTCCCGCAAGATCTGCACCATGCACAGTACGTCCGTAATGGCGGGGACTTCGCGGATCGTCACTTGTTCCTCCGTTAAAACAGACGCGGCGAGAAGGGGCAGCACGGAATTTTTCGCGCTCTCGGCGCGGATCGTCCCATAGAGCCGCCTTCCGCCGTCTATTATAAATTTATCCATAGAATGTTCTCCTTACGCAGGGAAATGTCCAAAAGCCCGACGCGCGGGCTCTGCGTATTTTTCTCCCTACATTCTATGTCTTTTTGCGTTTCCGTTGTGCCTCGAGACCCCATACACCACCCCCATCGCCGCCATCGTCACGATGAGCGAAGTGTTCCCCGCGCTCACGAGGGGGAAGGGAAGTCCCGTGGGCGGGATGCACCCGCTGACGACCAGCGCATTCAGACAGACCTGCACCGAAAAGGTGAGCATGATGCCCGTGACGAGCATATAGCCGTAGAAGCTCTCGCACTGCCGCGCAATGCGAATTCCCCTGTATATGATGAATCCGACGAGGGCGAACAGGAGCAGGACGCCGAAAAAGCCCGTCTCCTCGGCGATCACGGAGAGGATGAAATCGCTCTCGGCGAAGGGCAGGAAGCGATATTTCTGGCGGGAACGGAAGATCCCCGTTCCGAAAAAGTCGCCGTTCGCGAGGGCATAGAGAGATTGGATGAGCTGGTATCCCTCCCCCTTGGGGGATTCCCACGGGTCGAGGAAGGCGGAGAGCCGTTTGAGGCGGTAGGGTTCGATGAAGATGAGCGCGGGAACTGCTATGAGCACGGGCACGGCGATCGCAAAGAGGGTTTTCCATGAACAGCCCGCAAGAAAGATCATCCCGACGGTGACCGCCGCGATGAGCATGGTGACCGACATGTTCGGCTCTAAAATGACGAGGGCGCAGATGCCGAGCCCCGCGAAGAGGACGGGCAGCACCCCCCTTCCCGTGCGCATACGGGCGGGATCTTTGGCGAAATA
Source organism: uncultured Clostridia bacterium (assembly GCA_947629575.1). Taxonomy (GTDB): domain Bacteria; phylum Bacillota; class Clostridia; order Christensenellales; family Borkfalkiaceae; genus Gallimonas. Next base: position 119,063 of record CANREF010000002.1, read on the forward strand.
TCCCGCCGTGAACAGCACGAGCCCGTACTTTGCGAGCTCGGAGGGCTGGAGGGTGAATCCGCCGAAGCCGATCCAGCGGGTAGCGCCGTAGTTGCTCTTCCCTATCCCCGGGACGAACACGAGGGCGAGCAGTACGAGGGAGAGGATGAGCACGGGCAGTCCCGCCCGCTTCAGTTTCTCATGGGGCAGGAAGGAGATCCCCACCATTGCGGCGAGTCCCAAGGCAAACCCCAAGAGCTGTTTTTTGAGGAAATACAGACTGTCTCCGTACTGCACCGCGGCATTATAGCTGCTCGCCGAATATACCGCCACGCACCCCACCGCCGTGAGCAAGATCACGGCAAAGAGAAAGAACAGGTCTCCCGCGTCTCCGCCCCGCCCCCGCTTCCCTTGTGCGGGGGCGGGGCGGCGCTTTTTATTCCCCGGCAATGCCGTCTTCCCCCACGGGCTCGCCCGAACGTCCCTCTTCGCTCAAAACGGAGAGCATTTCACGGAAGCGATCTCCCCGCTCTTCGTAGTTGCGGAAGGCGTCGAAACTCGCCGAGGCGGGGCTCAAAAGGAGATTCTGCCCCGGCTTTGCCGTGAGATAGGCGACGCGCACCGCGACGTCGAAGGGACGGCAGAGCGTGACGGAGGTATATCCCTTTTTGAGGGCGGCGGAGAGGATTCGGAAGGCGTTTTCCCCATAGATGACGGTATGTACCACGCCCGAATTCCTGATCGCGTCGAATAAAGGTTCATAGGAATATCCCTTGTCCTTGCCGCCGACAAGGAGCACGCTCTCTCCCCGCACGCTCCTCACCGCCTTGATCGCGGAGTCCACATTGGTCGCCTTGCTGTCGTCGATAAAGGAGACGCCGCCGAGCTCTCCGATCCTCTGCAGGCGATGTTTGACGCCGCGGAAGCTCTTGAGCGCCGAGACGATGGCCTCCGTTCCCACGCCCATGAGCTTCGCCGCGCAGATCGCGGCGAGGGCGTTGAGGGCGTTGTGCTCGCCGTCGAGGGGAAGTTCGGAGACGGGGAAGAGCTTTTCCCCCATATAGCAGAAACTCCCCTCGTTGAGGTAGCCCCCCTCCACGGGCTCGCGGGAGGAGAACCATATCACCTTCGCCTTGGTCTTCTCCGCAAAGCCGCGCACGATCGGGTCGTCGTGGTTGAGCACGGCATATTCGCTCTCCGCACAGTTTTTGAGCAGGCGGGACTTGAGGTAGATGTAGTTCTCCATGTTGTAGTGGCGGTTGAGGTGGTCTTCCGTGACGTTGAGCACCACCGCCACATGCGGGCGCAGGGAGAAGAGGGTCTCGAGCTGGAAGGAGGAGACTTCGATGACGGCGAGCCCGTCCTCTCCGAGTTCCTCCACGCAGGAAGAGAGCGGGCGACCGATGTTCCCGCAGGCGAGAGCGTTCATGCCCGCCCCTTTGAAGATGCCCTCGAGCATCGTGACGGTGGTCGTCTTGCCGTTCGTTCCCGTGACGGCGACGGCGGGACAGTGCAGCCCGAGCGCGCCAAGTTCCATCTCCCCGATGATGCGCTTGCCCGCCCGTTTGAACGAGACGGGCAGAGGATGATCGACGGGGATGCCCGGGCTCAAAACGAGCACGTCGCACTCCGCGGCGCGCGCCTCGAGCTCCTGCTTTTGCACGATCACGCAGCCGAGCTCTTTCAGGGAAGCCGCCGCCTGTGCGACGCTCCCCTCCTCCACATCGTCGAAGCAGTACACCCGCGCGCCCCGCGCGCGCAGGAATCCGGACGCCGCAACGCCCGAGCGGGAGAGCCCCGCCACGAGAAAGGTCTGTCTTTGATAGTACATAAACTCTCCTTCTTCCCTTTGCGGGAAAGATCATACAAACGGGAACAAGAGCAGCGCGCCGAGCACCGCCGTAACGGCGGCATAGGCGTAGGAGATCTTCGCCTCGGTGTAGCCCTTCATCTGGAAATGGTGATGAATGGGCGCCATGAGGAAGATGCGCTTGCCCGTTTTTTTATAATATACGACCTGAAGGATGACAGATATGCTTGAAAGGACAAACATTGCGCCCGCTATGGGGATGACGAGAGCATTTCCCGTGAGCAGCGCGCAGGAGGCGGCAAAGCCGCCGAGGGAGAGAGAGCCCGTATCTCCCATGAACACGCTCGCGCGGTTGACATTGAACAGAAGATATGCCCCGAGCGCGCCCGTCAGACAGTAGCAAAGAAGAGGGATATTGCTCCCTTCCCCCTGAAGGAAGGTCAGCGTCCCGAGGGCGAAAAAGAACATCGCGCAGGTGCCGCCGGCGAGCCCGTCCAGCCCGTCGGTGAGGTTGACGCCGTTCACCGTGGCGATGTAGACAAAGACGCCGAGCGGGAGCATCCACCAACCGATGTCGAAGGAGAGACGGGTGAAGGGAACGCGCAGGACGGTGAGCCCCTCCACGCAGCAATACGCCGAAGCGATGAGCGCTACGGCGAGTTGGAAGAATATCTTCTGATAGGGCTTGAGCCCGAGGTTCTCGCGGCGGTGTTTTTTGAGAAGGTCGTCGAGAAAGCCGACGAGAAGGTATCCCACTCCCACCGCAAGGCAGACGAAGCGGGGCTTGTCCCATCCGCCGTGCGGGAACAGGGAGATGAGGACGGCGGCGAGCACAAAGCCCAGCCCGCCCATCGTGGGCGTCCCGCTCTTTTTCTCATGCTCCTTGACATAGTGCAAAATGTTCTGCCCCGCCCCCAATTTCCTCAGGAAAGGGATCTCCGCAGCACAGAGAACGAGGGAGAGGACGAAGGATAGGACAAGACAAAGAAGGATCTCTTTCATGACATTTCCCCGATGAGTTTTCCTACCGTAGCTTTGTCATTGTAGTCGAATTTGATTCCCATGATCTCCTGATAGGTCTCCCCGCCCTTTCCCGCGATGAGCAGAATATCCCCCTCTCCGAGAAGGGACAGGGCATAGGCGATCCCCTTCTCCCTCTCCTCCACGGTGACGTACTCCTTGGAGACGCGGCGATAACCCTCCTCTATCTGAGAAATGATCGCACAGGGGTCTTCAAAGCGGGGATTGTCCGAGGTGATGACGGCAAAATCGCACAGCGCCGCCGCGGTCTCCCCCATGAGCGCCCGCTTTCCCCCGTCGCGGTTTCCGCCGCAGCCGAACACGAGCACGAGCTTCCCCTCGCAGAGTTCTTTCAGACAGGAGAGCGCCTTCTTGAGCCCGTCGGGAGTATGGGCGAAGTCCACGAAGATGTCTGCCCCGCGGAAGTGCGCCACCCGCTCGAGCCGTCCTTCCACGCTCTTAACGCTCGAGAGCCCGCGGGAGATGTCCTCCGCCTCCGCTCCCAGCGCACGCGCCGCACAGGCGGCGGCAAGGGCATTGAGGATATTGTGTCTTCCGGGAAGGCACAGCCTTGTTGCGATGAGTTCGTCGTTGAGATTGAGAAGGAGCTTGCTCCCTTCGGCGCTCTCCTCCTCGGTGAGGGCGAAGGCGTCGGCGGGCGAATCCAGCCCATAGAGCATGTGGGGCGTTTCAAAGGAGAGGAGCTGACGGGTGAACGGGTCGTCCCCGTTGTATACCCCAAAGCGGCAGCGCTTGGGCAAAAAGAGCAGTTTCTTCGCCGCGCCGTACTCTTCCATATCTCCGAAAAAGTCGAGATGATCGCGGGTGAGGTTGGTAAAGACCCCCACGTCGAAGCGGATGGGCTTGACCTTTCCGAGGGCGAGCGCGTGTGCGGAGACCTCCATAACGACCGTCCCCACCCCGTCCTTACGCATGTCCGCAAGAAGGGAAAAGAGGGAGACGGGATCGGGCGTGGTGAGATCGGGCGGGACGGAGATCCCGCCGTACTTCGCCCCGAGCGTGCCGATGAGCCCGACGCTCTCCCCCGCCTCCCCGAGCACGGCGGAGAGAAGGTGGCAGGTCGTCGTCTTGCCGTTCGTCCCCGTGACGCCCGCAAAGCGGAGTTGCCTTTCGGGATGACCGTAAAACCCTGCGGCAAGGAAGGTCATCGCCTCCCTGCCGTCGGGCACGATGAGTTGCGGGACGGGCAGCGGAAGTTCCCGCTCGCAGACGAGGCTCGCCCCGCGCGCGGCGGCTTCCTCGGCAAAGTCGTGGGCGTCGGCGCGCGTCCCGCGGAAACAGAAAAAGAGATCCCCCTCTCCCGCAAGACGGCTGTCCGTACAGAGGGAAGTCACCTCCGCATCCCCGATCAGTCTCTTTTCGCTCAATTCTTCGGATAGCACGGATAACTTCATATCATACCTCGAACGGCGCAATGTCCATCGCGTCGATGATCCCTTGGAAGATCTCTTTGGCACAGGGCGCGGACACCGTGCTCCCGTAGTAAGAACCCTGCGGTTCGTCCACGATGACGAGGGCGAGATAGCGGGGAGCGTCGGCGGGGAAAAACCCGAGGAAGGAGGAGACATATTTCCCCTGCGCGATCAGCCCGTTTTCGTACTTTTGCGCAGTGCCCGTCTTTCCGCCCACCCGATAGCCCTCGATGTAGGCGTTCTTGCCGCTCCCGTCCTTCACCACCCCTTCGAGCATGGAGGCGAGCAGTCGGGAGGTCTCCTCGCTCACCGTGCGGCGCAAAAGTTCCTTCTCCGTCCGCTGTAAAATGTAGCCGTCGTCCTGAAACACCTCCGCAAGCAGATGAGGGCGGTAGTAATATCCCCCATTGACGGCGGAAGCCGCCGCGCAGGCAAGCTGGAGCGGCGTGACCGCAACGCTCTGACCGAAGCCGATGCGCGCAAGATCGCAGTCCCGCACCTTTCCCTCGGGAACAAGCAGGCCCGTCGCCTCCCCGAAGAAGTCCACCCCCGTAGCGCCCCCGAATCCGAAGGCGTCGAGATAGGAATAGAAGGTCTCCTTGCCGAGGGAGAGTGCCATATCCACAAAACAGGGGTTGCAGCTGTTGTTGAGCGCGCCCGCCAGATCGAGGTTCGCATGTTTTCCGTTTTTGTGGTCGCTCCAGCATTTTATGGTCGTCCCGTCCACGGCGCGCGTGCGGGAGGAGGGAAAGATATAGTCGGGGGAAAACGCCCCGCCGTTCCCCTTTTTCCATTCTTCGAGGTCGGCGGCGGCGGTGATGACTTTGAAGGTCGAACCGGGCTCATAGACGTCGCTCAAAAGATTGTTCCGCGAGAGGGCGTTGAGGGTCGCCATGTCGTCTCGCGGAGGCTCGTTCAGATCGTATGAGGGAAGATTCACCATGGCGAGCACCGAAAAATCGGAGGGATCGAGCACGACGCAGCGCGCCGCCTTTGCCTGCGTGCTCTCCAGCGTCCTTCCCATCACCTCCTCCGCGATCGTCTGGATGCGGTAGTCGAGGGTGAGGCGAAGATCGTAGCCGTCTGTGGCGGGAAGATAGGCGGCGGCGCTCCCCTCGAGCTCCTTCCCCACGAGGTCGGTCTCATACAGGATCTCCCCCTTCTCCCCCTTGAGAAAATCGTCGTAATAGCGCTCGAGCCCCGTCGTGCCCTCGTTCCCCATCGCGGTAAACCCGAGCACCTGTGACGCGAGAGCGCCGTGCGGATAGAAACGCCTGTTGTCCCGCGCGTAATAGACGCCCGAGAGCCCGCTCCCCTCGATGCCCTCCGCGAGCGATTTTTCCGCCTGCCTGAGGATGGTCACCTCCGAGCGGGAACGGTCGGTGATGAGCTTCTTTACCTCTTCATAGGGCAGCGCGAGCAGGGCGGAGAGTACAGAAGACGTCTTCTCTACGTCCTGAACGGCGCTTGCGCGGGCATAGACGCTGTAACGGGTCTCGTTGCCCGCGAGCAGTTCCCCGTTGCGGTCGAAGATCTTCCCCCGCTCGGGATTGACGGGGATCTCCCGCGTCCACTGGTCGAGGGCGAGCGGCAGGAGGGTCTGCCGCCAAAAGACCTGCACATAGAGAAATCTTGCCAAAAAAACGCAAAAAAGAAAGGCTATCGCCGCGATCACGGCAAATAACCTCTTTCGTAGGACAGTCAAAGAAAAGTCCGTATGTTTTATCGTGAGCCTCCTCTTATCCGAGCATCCCATGGGCTGCTGCCCATGCCTCCACATATTCGGGGGAAGTGATCTCACCGAGTTCGCTGTCGATGGTCTCCATCACGCGGGAGAGTTCGGCGAGTTCCGCCTCGTGTTCCGCCACGCCGCGGTCCATGGAATTGATGATCGCAGTGTTCACGCAGACGACCGCGAGCAGCAGCACGATGACCGCCGTTACCGCCGCCAGAACGAGCTTCGTCTTGAGTGAAAGCGCCGAGAGAAAGTTCCCCTTCTGCTCCTCCGCCACGTTCCTGTAGAGCATGGTGCGGCGGGTGGGAACGGCGTCCTCGCTCTCCTCCGCGCTCGTCTCGGGAGCCGCGACCGCCTCGGAGGGCGCTTCGGGCATGGAGGGCGCGGGTTCGACTGCGGGCGCGGCGGGAGCATAGACGCTCGCCTCGATGGTGCTGTCGAGAATGTTCCCGAACAGATTCTGCTCCATCGGGGGAGCGTAGTCCGTCACGTTCGTATCCAAGTCGCCGAAGCGGCGCATCGGCTGGCCGGGTTTGATGACATAGAAGTCGGCGAGCCGCTTTGCAGCGCTGGGCGCGTCGGGAGAGTTGGGCACGACGGGAGCGTGATGCTCCTCGGTGTAAGCCCGATAGACGGGGGCTTCCGGCTTGCTGCCGTATTCCTGTGCGCCCGCCGATGTGTTCGGAAGAATATCTTCGCTGCCTGCAAGCAGAGCGCGCATGCGCTCGGACATCAATCTGCGATGTTCGCGTTCCTCCTCACTCATTTCCTGTACAGGCGCTTGCTCCCGTTCCAATACCGAATCCATTTCCTTCTCTCCTTATACTTATTCGAAAAATGCTGCGTTCATGCCGTTTTTTCGGCGATCCTCAGCTTTGCGCATTTCGAGCGCGGATTTTCATTCACTTCCTCTTCGCTTGCCGTGATCGGCTTTTTGTTGACTGTCTTCAATTCCCGCTTCTTTCCGCAGACGCAGACGGGAAAATTCTTGGGACACTCACACTCGCTCTCGAGTTCGCGGAATACCTGCTTCACGATCCTGTCTTCAAGAGAATGGAAGGTGAGCACACACATCCTCCCGCCCGTCTTGAGCCTTCTTGCAAGCCCCGTCACGCACTCCTTCAGTCCCTCGAGTTCGCCGTTGACTTCGATGCGGATCGCCTGAAAGGTCTGCCGTGCGCAGGCGGCCGAGCGGAACTTCGGCGGGATGCTCTCCTCCACGAGTTCTGCGAGCTCTCCGCAGGTCGAGATCCTTCCCCTCTTCCGCCGCGCCGCGATATTCCTGACGATAACGGCGGCGAACGGCTCTTCGCCGTACTCCCGCAAGATCTTCAAGAGCTTGTCCTCGGGATATTCGTTGACGACATATTCCGCCGTCAAAAGTCCGTCGCGGTCCATTCTCATATCGAGGGGCGCAGACGCCGAGCGGTAAGAAAAGCCTCTTGCCTCATCGTCGATCTGATGGGAAGATATGCCCAAGTCCAATAGCACACCGTCGAGCCCGTCTACGCCCGCCCGATACAGAACATCGCGAAAGTTTTTGAAATTGTCTCTATACAACTCATATCTGCCCCGAAAGGGAGATAATCTGCGTTCCGCAGCTTCGATCGCCTCACCGTCACGGTCGATCCCCACAAGCCGCACCGTGGGATCTTGGGCAAGGATGGCAAAGGAATGTCCCCCTCCGCCGACCGTGCAATCGAGATAGACGCCTCCGCCTTTGACCGCAAGTCCTTCGATGACCTCTTCGGGCATGACGGGAAGATGATATTCCATCAGATGTCCACGCACTGGAATGCGTCGTCGATGCTCATCGCACCCGAGTACTTCCTGAATGCTTCGAGCGCCCAGATCTCGAGGATCTCGCCGTTGCCCACGGTGATGACGTCCTTCGAGATGCGCGCATGAGAACGGAAGTAAGAGGAAAGCACCACTCTGCCCTGCTCGTCCTCGGTGACCTTTTCCACCGATCCGAGGATCACCCGCTTCGCACGCACCATTTCGGGATCGCCCGAAGTGACCTTGTCCAATTTCGCGACAAGCCTGTCGAGCGCTTCCTGCGTCAATACGCCGATGCAGCCCTGCGGACGCGCCATGAAGTAATATTCCTTGCCGAGTTCGGAACGATATCTCGCCGGTACACGGATACGGTTCTTCGTATCGAGCTGATGCTCAACCTGACCGTAAAAGCTCATATCGTTCCCTCCTTGACAAGTGTGCTCCCATTGTACCATAAAAAATCGGGACTGTCAACCACTCGTAACCACTTTGTTCTGTAATTTTTGAAAATTTTTTCTGATTTTTTCCGAAACCCACCTCGAAAATATTCTATATATCGAATATAAACATTCGTTTGTATACTGATTCATTGAAAATGCTGTCATTTCCGACAAAATAAATGTTTTTTTGGGTCATTTTTTGCAAACTTTTGTTCTTGTTAAGAACTTTGCAAATGTGGTTTTTAATCCCCGCCTCATCGTCGGCGTCCCCTTCCAAAAGGGAAAAAAGCCGACGGGCGACCCCCGCGGCGCTGTCGAAAACGGGCGCAGAATAGAAGGCGGAGATCTCCTCTTTTAAGAAGGCGTAATGGGTGCAGCCGAGCACGACTGCGCCGTAGTTTCCCGCGGGCAAGTGGTCGGAGAGGGAAAGCGTTCCCCCCCGCATCCTCTCCTCCACGGCGGCGGCGAGACGGGGAGCGCCGAACACGGTAAAATGGGTATCCGGACAGCGGGAGAGCAGGGAGCAGAGGCGGACGCTCACGGCGGTGCGCGGAGTGCAGAGCACGAGCACCCTCTGCGCGGCGCGGGCGGCGGGCAGGACCGCGGGCTCTGTGCCGATGACGGGAAAGGAGAATTCCCCTCTCATCTGCGCGGCGCAGACGGCGGTCGCCGTATTGCAGGCGAGCACGGCGGCGTCTACCCCTTCCTTTCGGAAAAAGGAGAGCGCCTCGCGGGTGAAACTGACGATCTCGCCTGCGGGACGGCTTCCGTAGGGTGCGCGGCGGTTGTCGCCGAGATAATAAAAGGTCGCACGCGGGAGAAGGCGCACGCATTCGCGAAGAACGGTGAGACCGCCGATGCCGCTGTCGAAGACGCCGATACGGAGCATTTTCTTCCCTCCTTTGGAGAAGTTTTCGGAATTTTTTTGCAATCGCGCCGAAAAACAGTTTACAAGCCATTTATTTTATGCTAAAATAACGTAGTATTGTAAATCAAGAAGGAGAAACACCGTGCCCAACATCAAATCCGCAAAGAAGCGTGTGCTTGTCACAGAAAAAAAGACGGCGCAGAACAAGGCGCTGAAATCGGCGCTCAAGACGCAGATCAAGAAGTTCCTTGCCGCGGTCGGCGCGGGAGATAAGGAGCTCGCCCAAAAGCTCTATCCCGAGACCGTTTCCGCCATCGATTCCGCAGCCGCAAAGGGACTTTTGCACAAGAACAACGCCGCGAATAAGAAGGCAAAGCTCGCTAAGAAGCTCGCCGCCGTCGCATAACACCATCGATACAGTAAAAAGCGCTCGCTCGGAGCGCTTTTTTGCGTGCGGCAAGATCCGCCGCAAAACTCCACGATACGCGCAAATCTTTCTTTTTCCGTCAAATTCTATCGTTCCGAGGGGCGCCGGGAGCGCCCTTTTCCATACAAATTAACAATTTGCATATCCCCTTATAAATCAGTTGACTTTTTCCCCGATATCGTCTATACTTGTCCGCGTCGTGTGTTTATTATAATTAAACTTTTAGTTTAATTTTACGAGAGTTCCGTAAAAACAGACGAAAAGTTTATTTTTACTAAACGCGCAAGGAGAAGGAATGGAACTCGGTACAAAGCTGCGCGATATGCGCCAGCGCAAAAATTTGACACAAGAGGAGCTTGCCGACCGCTGCGAGCTGACGAAGGGGTATATATCCCAGCTCGAAAACGACCTCACGAGCCCCTCCATTGCGACGCTCGTGGATCTTCTCAATGCTCTCGGGAGCAATCTTTCGGAGTTCTTCCGCGAAGAAGCGGAACAGAAGATCGTCTTCACGGAAGAGGAGTACATCGAGAAGGACTCGGGCGACATGCTCTTTTCGTGGCTCATCCCCAATGCGCAGAAGAACATGATGGAACCCGTTCTCGTGGAGCTCGGGCCGAATGCTTCGACGAGCGTGGAATTCCCCCATGAGGGTGAGGAATTCGGCTATGTGCTCGAAGGGCGGATCGCCGTCGTTTCAAACGGCAAACCCCACCACGCCAAAAAGGGCGAGAGTTTTTACTTCACCGCCGACAAGGAACATTACATTATAAATAAGGGAAAGGGCAAAGCGAAGTTCCTTTGGATCTCCACCCCGCCGAATTTTTGAGAGGTGAACAGTCGGGAACAAAGGACACCACCCCCTACCCCCCCTCCTTGGAGGGGGCTCATGGCTCCTCCTTAGGAGGAGCTGTCACCGTAGGTGACTGAGGTGGTGAACAGCTTTCCCCAATTCTTTCCGCGAGCAAAATCGCCATTTTGCGCTGCGGGACACAATTTGCCGCCCGCACACATACGGCTTATTGCCCTTTGAAACGAACGAGAGGACAAAAAGGTTAAGGCACAGAGGATGGTTTCCTCACGAAATTTCTTTTCGAAGCGACACCCCTTCCGTCACGCGCTTGCACGTGACACCCACCCCTCAAGGGGTGGGCAAGGGGGTGGAGCGAGCAAAGAAATTTGTGAACTAATTTTGGAGGTTTATATGGCCGAACACATCATCGAACTGCAAAATGTCACCAAGGCATACGGAGACAACATTGTCATTGAAGACATGAGTTTCTATGTCAACAAGGGAGAGTTCATCACCTTCCTCGGTCCGTCCGGCTGCGGTAAGACGACGACGCTGCGCATGATCGCGGGGTTCGACCTTCCCACGAGCGGCAAGATCCTCTTCAAGGGACAGGACATCTCCCAGCTCCCCCCCAACAAGCGCCCGGTGAACACCGTATTCCAGCGCTATGCCCTGTTCCCCCACTTGAATGTGTTCGAGAACATCGCGTACGGGCTCAGGTGCAAGAAGGTCGTCAACGAATATGAAAACGACAAGGGCGAGCGGTATTCCCGCAAGGAGAAGCTCACAAAGAAGGAGATCGCCGAAAAGGTGAAAAAAGCGCTTGAGATCGTCGATCTCGAGGGCTTCGAGAAACGCTCCGTCGCCACCCTCTCGGGCGGACAGCAGCAGCGCGTCGCCATTGCCCGCGCCATTGTCAACGAGCCCGAGATCCTCCTTCTCGACGAGCCCCTCGGCGCGCTCGACCTCAAGATGAGAAAGGAGATGCAGATCGAGCTCAAGGCGATGCACAAGCGGCTCGGCATCACCTTCATCTATGTCACCCACGATCAGGAAGAGGCGCTCACGATGTCCGATACCATCATCGTCATGTCGGACGGCGTTGTCCAGCAGATCGGCACTCCCAAGGGCATCTACGACGAACCCGCAAATACCTTCGTCGCCGACTTCATCGGCGAGAGCAATATCATGAGCGGCACGGTGACGGGAGAGAAGAAGGTGAAATTCTGCGGAAAGACCTTCGACTGTCTCGATGAATTCGAAAAGAACGAGATCGTGGACGTCGTCGTCCGCCCCGAGGACATCCACATGTGCGCCCCCGAGGAGAGTCAGCTCAAGGGCAAGGTGCTCTCCGTCGTCTTCAAGGGCATCCACTATGAGATCACCGTGAAGGTGGGAAAATACGAGCTCGTGGTGCAGAGCACCGAGAGCAGGAAAGAGGGCGAGCACATCGGGCTTAACATCTCCCCCGACGGCATCCACCTCATGAAACCGAAGTACACGACGAACGTCTTCGACGGGGTGATCACCAAGCACAACACGGTGAAGTTCGCGGACGGCGAATTCGAATGCGACGTCACGCAGCTCTATCCCGGCTCTTACATCGACGAAGAGGAATATCTCGTTTTGCCCTCGGGCGAAAAGCTCGACCTCACCGACACCGAGGTCACCGTGGAAGTGGGGCTTGGCGACATTACGATCAGCGACGACGAAGAGGCGGGCGGCACAACGGGACATATCATATCCATTATATATAAGGGCGACCATTACCGCCTGATCGTAAGGACGGACGAGAGCGAGGAGGACTTTGTGTTCTCGACCGAAGATCTTTGGAACGAAAACGACTATGTTTCGGTCATCATTCCCAAGGAGAAGATCAAGCTCGCCCTCAAGGCGGTGGAGGTGAAGAAGTGAAGATCCCCCGCTTCTCGAGGAAGACGCTCTGCATCCCCTACGGCGTCTTTTTGCTCTTTTTCGTGATCATTCCCATGCTGTTTATCCTGTTCTATGCCTTTACGGACAAGCAGATGCACTTCTCTTTCTCCAATTTCGTGCAGTTCTTCTCCGACCCGACGAAGTTCTCCACGATCATCTATTCCCTCGTGATCGCCCTCGTGACGACGGTCGTGACCCTCCTCATTGCCTACCCCGTCGCCTACATCCTCGCGCGCAGTAAGCTCAAAAAGAAGTTCGTCATTCTCATGCTCTTTGTGCTGCCCATGTGGATCAACTTCGTGCTCCGCATCAACGCGCTCAGGGAACTGTTCAATCTCATCTCGCAGGCAAAACCGCTCGAAGGGCTTGCGAACGCCAACTATTTCAAGACGGTCTTCGGCATGGTGTACGACTTCCTCCCCTTCATGATCCTCCCCCTCTACACGACGATGCTCAAGATAGACAACAGTCTGTATGAGGCGAGCGCGGACCTCGGGGCGAACGGATTCACCACCTTCACCCGCGTCACCCTTCCCCTCTCGATGCCCGGCATCATGAGCGGCGTGACGATGGTCTTTTTGCCCTCGATGACAAACTACGTCGTCTCGGACATGCTCGGGAACGCCAAGGTGACGATCATCGGTAAATTCATCTATGAATACTTCGGCACAAACTGGCACATGGGCTCGATGATCGCCCTCGTGCTCCTCATCGTGGTGTTCCTCTCCACGTGGCTGACGGGCGGATTCAAGGGCGATGAAACGGTAAGGGGGACAAACTTATGAACAAGCAGACCCTTTTCAAATGTCTCAAAGCGGGCTTTGTGGGGCTCATTTTGCTCCTGCTCTACGCTCCTATCCTCCTTCTTGCCATATACAGCTTTGACAAGACGAACATGATCGGGCGCTTCCGCGGCTTCTCTTTCGATCATTATGTAGACCTGTTCACCGATCCCAACGTGCTCGGCATGATCGGGAATACCCTCCTCCTCGCCCTTTCGGCGGCGGTGCTCTCCACCGTCCTCGGCACGGTGGGCGCGCTCGGCATGTACTACTGCAAGAAGCGGGTGAAGGCTGCCGTGACGGCGATCAACCAGATCCCCGTCATCAACGCCGAGATCGTCACCGCCTTGGCGCTCGCCATCACCTTCGTGACGGTCGGGATCTCCAAAGAGACCTACATTCCCCTCATCGTGGGGCACATGGTCATCTGCACCCCCTTCGTGGTGCTCTCCGTCATTCCCAAATTGAAGCAGATGGACGGTTCTCTCTATGAAGCGGCGCTCGATTTGGGTGCGAGCCCCTTCAAGGCGCTCATGACGGTAGTGCTCCCGCAGATCATCCCCGGGGTCGTCTCGGGCTTCATGCTCGCCATCACCCTCTCCCTCGACGACTACATCGTCACGATGTACACCCGTCCCTCGGGCTTCGAGACGATCTCCACCTACGTCTACAACGCCACGACCAAGGGGAACGCGCACACGGCGGTGACGCTCTCCTCCTTCTGGGCGCTCACGACCATCCTCTTCGTCATCATCGTCCTGTTCGTCGTGATCTCCAACCTCACGGGAAGACGGAAAAAGGAGGAAAGCAAATGAAATCGAGAAGAATTTTTTCCGTTTTGCTCGCTTCCGCCCTCCTCGTTCCCGTCCTCGCTTCCCTCTCGGGCTGCGGCGGGGAAAAGGTCACGGTCCTCAAAGTTTATAACTGGGAGGAGTACATCGACGAGGGCGGCGAGGGTTCTTATCTCTATGACCTTGCTCTCGAAGAAGAAACTCCCGAGGACGAGATCGTCGCTCCCCGCATCGTAGAGGACTTCGAGGCGTGGTACGCAGAGACGTACGGAGAAAAAGTAAAGGTGGAATATTCCACCTTCGGCACGAATGAAGATATGTATAACGAGCTCAAGCTCGGGAACGAATACGATCTTTTGTGCCCCTCCGACTACATGATCATGAAGCTCGCCGCCGAGGGGTATCTCACCAAATACGACGAGAGTTTCTTCGATCCCGAGATCGAAACGAACTACTATGTCCGCAACGTCTCCCCCTTCATCGCCGAAAAATTTGCGTCCAATGCGGGGCTCGAGCTCTACCCCGACGCAAGCGGCGAGCCCATCCTCTGGAAGGACTATGCCGCGGGCTATATGTGGGGAACGACCGGGTTCGTATACAACCCCTCCGCGGAAGTTTCAAGCGAAGCGGGCGAGGCCGTTCCGCTCAGAGACCTGCTCGAAGAGCAGGGCTGGCAGACCTTTGTCGATCCCCGCGTGAAGGGCAAGATCACGGCGAAGGACAACGTACGCGACACCTACTTCGCAGCGATCGGCGTGACGTTCGAACAAGAACTGCTCGCCCTCGATCCCGCCGCAGACGGCTATATCGAGGCCCTCACCGCCTACTTCAACGCAACGGACGAGGAGACGATCGCAAGGGTCGAGCCCACGCTCATGGACATCAAAGAGAATATTTACAGCTTCGAGACGGATACGGGCAAGGCGGACATGGTGAGCGAAAAGATCTGGCTCAACTATGCCTGGAGCGGCGACGCGGTGTACGCCCTCGACGAAGCCGAGGCGGGCGAGATCGACGAGGAAACGGGCGAGATCGTGGAAGGTTCACAGCTCTTCCTCGACTTCTTTGTGCCGAAAGCGGGAACGAATTTGTGGTTCGACGGCTGGGTGATGATGAACTGCGTGGAAGAGCGCGGGACGAAGAAGGCGGCGCAGGCGTTCGTCAACTATATGTCTATGCCCGAGAGCGCCATGCGCAACAGCTATTACATCGGCTACACCTCGGTCATCGCGGGCGAGAACGCCGAGATGCTCGACTATGTGGATTGGCTCTACGGCGAAGAGGAGGAAAACGAGGAGGACTTCTACGATCTCTCCTACTTCTTCCCCGCAAGCGAGGACGGCAGTCCCGTTGGGATCTATGCGGACGAGGAGCAGCGCACCTGCCGCCAGCTCTTCGCGCAATACCCCACCGAGGAGATCATCTCCCGCTGCGCCGTCATGAACTACTACCGCGAGGACGCGAGCGATCGGATCAACGAACTTTGGTCTCGCGTGAAGTCCGAAAAGCTCAACTGGTGGGCGTTCGTCGTGATCTGTCTCGTTGTCGTAGCGATCGCCCTCTTCGTGATATTCGTGAAGTTCGGCAACAAGATCGATTTCTTCCACAGAAAGCCCAAAAAGGGATACCATAAAATAGAGAGTTAGTTTCGCACATTTCTTTGCTCACTTCCACCCCCCTCACCGCCAAAGGCGGTGAGGGGGGTGTCGTTTCGAAAGAAACGTGCGAGGAAACCTTCCTCCTACATCAACCGAGCGTTCCTCTCATTCGCTTGGCTCAAACAACAAGGCAAAAGTAATTGCCAAATTGGGTCCCGCAGCGCAAAAGCGTGGTTTTGCTCGCGGAAGAGATTTGGAACTCACCCCCACCACCGCCTATCGGCGGAGCCTCCCCCTCAAAGGGGTAGGCCTTAGCCCGACACATCAAAAGGGGTGCTTGGCTCATCCTTAGTAGGAGCTGTCACGAAGTGACTGAGGTGGTAACAAAACATAAGCCCGCCCCGCGGCTTTGCCGCGGGGCGGGCGTTCCTTATATCTCCTATTTATACGATCAAATTCACCTTGTGCATCAGAAGATACCGAATGACAAAGAAACTCCCGATGCAAAAACCGTAAGTCACGGCGATCCAGATCCACATGAGCACGTGTTCGGAAACTTCCCAAACCGTCGCGGCGGGCAGGAGCGTGCCGAACAGCAGCGAAAAGACAAACGCGCACGCCAAACTCAGCCCGATCGTGATCCCCGCCCTTCCCTTGGAAAAGAGCTGTCCGATGCTCGCCATGAGGAAGAAAAAGAGCAGCGACGCGGGGATCTGCCCCAAGAGGAGCAGCACGCTCTCCACGGCGTACAGCGGCTGCGCGGCAAAGTATTCCCCCAAAGAGGAGAGCGAACCGAACGGATAGAGACCGAACAGAACATCCGAGTTCCCCGCGATGAACAGCGCGGCAGCGAGCACTCCATAGCAGGAAAGCGTCGCCACGAGCGAGGAAAGCAGTTTGGAAAAGAGCAGCTGTGTGGGCGTTACGGGCAGGGAGAACGTCATATACCCTTCCCCCGTGAACAGGCTCTGATAAAACCTCTTTACGCAGAGGATCACGCCCGAAATGCTGAGCGCGAATGCCGCAAGGGCAAAGCAGATCCCGATGATCTCCCCCACGATAATGGCGGCAGAGGCGGGATATTCTGTGCTGTCCAAGGCTTTTTCCACCCAAATTCCCGCAAGGCGGACGGTCACAGCCAATAAGAGCACCGTCCCCATGAGCCACAGCAGGGTGCGGTAGAGCGTTCTGAGCTCGTATTTCATGAGTTTTCCTACCACCGAAACACCTCCCGAAAGAGATCGTTGAGGCTCTTCCCCTCTCTTTGGCGCAGTTCGTCCGCCCTGCCGCTCATGACGACCTTGCCGCGGTCGAGAAAGACGGCGTGGGTGAGTGTTTCCTCAATATCACTGATGAGGTGGGTGCACAAAAAAATGGTGGAATCCTCGGGCTTGTTCGACAGGATCGTGTCGAGAATGAAGTCCCGCGCGGCTGGATCAACCCCCGCGATCGGCTCGTCGAGGACAAACAGTTTCGCCCGACGCGACATCGTGAGCACGAGCCCGAGCTTCTCTTTGTTCCCCTTTGAGAGGGCGCGGATGCGCTGCTTGGAGGAAATGCCCAGCCGCGAGAGCATCCCCGCGGCCCTGTCGCGGTCGAAGTCCTTGAAAAAATCGACAAAGTAGTCGAGCTGCTGAGCGACGGTCATGTACTCGCAGAGGTAGTTCGCATCGGGAAGATAGGCGGTCTCCGCCCGCGTTTCGGGACAGGGAGACTTTCCGTCGATAAGGACTTCCCCCTGCGACGGCTGAAGCATTCCCATGATGAGTTTGATGAGCGTCGTCTTGCCGCTGCCGTTTGGGCCTAAGAGCCCCACAATGCCGCCCGCCTCCACTTTGAGGTCCACCCCCAAGAGGGACGGCTCCTTCCCATAGGCATGATACAGCCCTCGGCACTCCAAGATCGGCTCCCGCTGCTGTAAAATAGTCATATTTTCTCCTGCTTTATTATAATTATGTCACGCATAGTACTATGCAAAATCCCTCTCAACGCCTTGCCCACCCCTTTAGGGGTGGGTGGCACGAGCAAAGCGAGTGACGGGAGGGGTGTTTCGAAAAACACCCCCTCAGTCACCTGCGGTGACAGCTCCCCCTCAAGGGGGAGCCAAAGGGCTACGTCCGCTTTACTTTCCGAACATGATGCGCTCGCTTGAAAACATCTTGGAGATAAGAAAGACGAGCAGGGCGGTGTAGAGCAGGTTTGCCCCCACCGAGACGAGGGATTGCCAGATGGCGAGTTCGCCGCCGAGCACCTTCCCCATCGAGATGACCGCGTTCAGAACGGGCACGGCGACGTACCAATTCCCGAGCGAAGACAGGAAGATCGACAGGATCGAGACGACCATGACAAGGATCATGATCACGCTCGTATAGGCGGACGCCTCTTTCACCGAGCGGGAGAGCGTCGAAACGCAGGCGATCGCGCTCACGATGAGGGGCACGATGCTCAGAATGAGCAGGAAGAGCAGGGCATAGTGCCCGAAAGCGTACCCGCCGAGAACTCCGAAGCCCGTTCCCACGAGTTTGGGCAGGGACAGGGCGACCCCCAAAAAGCTCGAAGCTGCCCCGAGGGCGGAGATACAGCTCAGCGGCAAGATCTTTCCGAGAGCGATCTCATGGCGCTTTGCACTGGTCGCAAGAATGGTGGCGAGCGTCCCCCGCTCCTTTTCCCCCGCTACCGATTCGAGAGTCACGGACATGCATGCCGAGAAGATGAAGATCGCGACGAGGAAGGGAAGGAGTCCCGCAAAGACCGTCTTGCCGAGATTTTCCGTAGTCTCGAAGTTGTGCCCGACGACGGCAAAGCGCATCGCGCTCGCCTGCAGAACGGCGGAAGCGATCCCATAGAAGGAGGAACTTGCATCCCGCGCGCCGTCGTAGTAGATCTCCACAGAACCGCCCGCAGCTTCGCCGAAGTTTTCCGAAAAGACGAGACAGGCGTCTGCCTCCCCCTTTTCGACGGCTGCCTTCCCCTCCTCCGCCGTGGAGACGGTAAATTCCACTTTTGAATCGCTCTCCTTCACCGCCTCGCCCACGAGCGCGGTAAACGCGCCGCTTGTTGCAGAAGTCCCCGCTACGCAGACCTTGTAGTCGTAATTGACGGGCTCTGTTTCGTTCATGAAAGCGCCTATTACATTATAGATCAGGAAAATGATGATGCCCGGCAGCAGAATGGTGACGATGAGCTTGGGGTCGTGGAAAAAACGGTAAAATTCCTTTTTGATGAGAGCAAGCAATTTCATACGATCTCCCCCTTTAAGCTGTGATAGATCTCGAAGAACCTCTCTTCGAGGGACTTCTCCCCGCAGAGCGCTTGGAGCGAACCCTCCTGAGCCATCTTCCCGTCGATGATGACGCCCACGCGGTCGCAGAGCTTTTCCACAAGGGAGAAGATGTGCGTGGACAAAATAATGCTCTTGCCCATGCCCTTGAGCTCCGCCAAAAAGTCGGTGACGACCTTCGCCGTGAGCACGTCCAGTCCGTTGGTGGGCTCGTCGAAGATGAGCACATCGGGATCGTGCACGATCGAAATGACGAGCGAGACCTTCTGTTTCATGCCCGTGGACAAATCCCCCACCTTCACCTGTGCGAAGCGGTCGATGCCGAAGCGGGAGAAGAGTTCCTTTTTGCGCGAGGCGAGCGTGTCCTTGTCCACGCCGTGCATCGCACCGAAGAAATCAAAGAGATAGTCGGGAGTGAAAAATGCCTCGAGCTTCAATTCGCTCGTCAAAAAGCCGACGCAGTCGCGCACCATGGCGGGCTCTTTCAGAATGGAGTGCCCGAGGATGTAGGCGTCCCCGCCGTCCGGCTTGATGAGGGTGGAGAGCATTCTGAGCGTCGTCGTCTTGCCTGCGCCGTTCGGTCCGAGAAGGCCGTAGATCTCCCCGCGGTAGGCGGAAAAGGACAGTCCGTCCACCGCCACCTTGCGCGTGAGCCCCGTCTTCTCGATCTTTTGCTGTTTCCGCGAGAGGGTGAAGACCTTCTTCAGCCCCTCCGCACGGACGATCTCATCTTGAAAAATATCGTCCATATATCCTCCATATTATGAATATACACGCATAATTTGTGCCCTAATCGCAGGTGAGTTTCTTTAAGATCTCGCGGCAGGCGAGCTTGCAGTGCTCATAGGTG
Organism: uncultured Clostridia bacterium; assembly: GCA_947629575.1. Taxonomy (GTDB): domain Bacteria; phylum Bacillota; class Clostridia; order Christensenellales; family Borkfalkiaceae; genus Gallimonas. The sequence goes on from CANREF010000002.1 coordinate 138,583, forward strand.
AGCCCGCCCTGAAAATAGGCGGTGTATGGCTTGCGGATGGGCGCGTCGGCGCTCAGTTCGATGCTCGCCCCGCCCACAAACGTTCCCGCCGCCATGATGACCTTGCAGTCGTACCCCGGCATGTCCCACGCCTCGAGCTTCACAAAGGAATCGACGGGCGAGACTTCCTGTACCGATTGGATAAAGGCGGTGAGCTGCTTTTCGGTGTCGAAGCGGATGGCGCGGGTGATGTCGCCGAGCGGCGCGCCGAGGGCGGGAAAATTCTCGAAGCCGAGCGATTCCATGCACCCGCCGATGAGCAGGCTGCCCTTGAGCGCCTGCGAAACAACGTGCGGCGCAAGGAAAAATCCCTGAAAATAGGGCTGGTAGCCGTAGGCATAGGAGCCGATCTCCCCGCCCACGGAGGGCGCGGTGAGGCGGTTCTCGCACAGTTTTACGTACTTTTCCCCTCCCGCGATGTAGCCGCCTGTCGGCGCGAGCCCGCCTCCGGGGTTCTTGATGAGAGACCCCACAATAAGGTCCGCCCCCACCTCGGTGGGCTCTTCCCGTTCCACAAATTCCCCATAGCAGTTGTCCACGAAGATACAACCGCCGAAGACGAGACGAAGCTCCATGCACATCTCTTCGATCTGGGCGACCGTAAAGGCGTTGCGCAGCTCATAGCCGCGCGAGCGCTGGATATAGACCATTCTATATTCGCGGGAAGAAAGCAGCTCTTTGGCGCGCTTGAAGTCCACCGTCCCCATGGGGGTGAGCTCCACCACGTCCGCCTCTATCCCGAAATCCTTGAGAGAGCCGTTCCCCTCCCCCCAAACGACGCCGCGCAGGGTATCGTAAGGAGTTCCCGTGAGGAAGAGCACCCTGTCCTTGGGGCGAAGAATTCCGAAGAGGGCGACGGTGAGGGCGTGAGTGCCCGAAAGGAGGGCGGGAGAGACAATGGCGCGCTCCGCGCCGAATGCACGGGCATATACCCTCCCGAGCGTTTCCCTGCCCTCGTCCCCGTAGCCGTAGCCCGTGGAAGGGTTGAAATGCCGAAGGGCGATGCGCTCTTCACGGAAGGCGGAGAGCACCTTCTCCTGATTGTACAGTGCGATCTCGTCGATCTCTTTGAAGCGCCCGCTAAGTTCCTCCTCCACGCGCGCGATCCTCTCATTTACCGTCATAGATCTCAATGACCTCCTGCGCCGCCTGCTCTGTCGGCTTCGGCGCGATCCAATGCAAATTTTCCATTTTTTTGAAAAAAGTCAACTGCCGCTTTGCATAATTGCGGGTATTTTGCTTTATTATGTCTGACATAGTACTCTGCAAACTGCCGTTTTTCAAGCAATCGACAACTTCTTTGTAGCCGATGCCCTGCATACACTGCGCCGTTTCGGGAACGCCTCGGGCAAGCAGGCCTTCCACTTCCCTCACGAGCCCCCTTTTGAACATCTCATCCACCCGCGCCCCGATGCGAGCATAGAGCTCCTCGCGCGGATAGGCAAAGGCGAACGCCTCGAAGGGATAGCGGGGAATTTTTCCGTCGTGCTGGTCCGATTTCTTCTTTCCCGTGAGCTCGTATATCTCGAGGGCGCGGATGACCCGCTTCACATCGTTCGGGTGCAGAAGGCGCGCGCTCTCGGGGTCTACGGCAAAAAGGCGGCTGTGGAGCGCTTCCTTCCCCTCTTCGCGGGCGATCCTTTCGTACTTTGCGCGCACTCCTTCGTCTGCGGGGGTGTGCCCGAGCCCGCTCTCGTAGAGCAGGGCATTCATGTAAAATCCCGTACCGCCGCACAGCACGGGGAGCTTTCCGCGGGCAAGGATGTCCTCCACGACGGGAAGGGCATGCGCGCAAAAATCGCTCACCGAAAAGGACGCGGTGGGCTCGGCAATGTCGATGAGGTGGTGCACGATCCCCTTTTTCTCCTCGCCCGTTGGCTTGGCAGTCCCGATATTCAGCCCTTTATAGACGAGAAGAGCGTCGCAGGAAACGACCTCGCCGCCGAGCAGTCTTGCGCATTCAACGGCAAGCGCGGTCTTTCCCGACGCCGTAGGCCCGCAAACGACGAGCAGTTTCATACGATCCTCTTGAAGAGTTTTTCGAGCTCCGACTTCTTCATGCGCACGCAGGCAGGCCGCCCGTGAGGGCACTTTATCCCCATATCCCCATCCATTTCGTTCAATAAACTACGAACTTCTTCCTGCGTGAGCGCTTCGCCGCCCTTCACCGCCGCCTTGCAAGCCATGGTCGCGAGCCTGTCTTTGAGGATGTCGGCAAGTTTGATGGCGCGCAGCGTTTCCATAGAGGAGAGCACCTCGCGGAAAAAGGCCTCAAGGTCCATGCCGAAGAGGTCGATGGGCACGGCGGAGACCTTGAAACTGCCGCTGCCGAAATCCTCGATCTCGAATCCGAAGGAGCGCAGAAGGTCCAGCCGTTCATCGAGGAAGACGTGTTCCTGCGGGGTCACGGAGAGCACAAAGGGCAGAAGCATGGGTTGGGAAAGGGGCGTCCGCTCCTCGCACTTCTTCCGCAGGCGGTCGTAGAGGATCCGCTCGTGTGCGGCGTGCTGGTCTACAAAATATGCCGAATCGCCCAATTCGTAGATGAGATAGGTGCGGAAGAGCTCGCCCTTGTAGACGAGGGCGTCCGCATCGAGCTTCTCCTGCTTTGCCTTCGCCTCCTCTTCGAGCAGCTGACGCTTGTTCTCCTCGAATGCGTCCGTCTGCCCCTCCACGGAGGCGTTCACCCGAAATCCCCCCTTGAGCGGTTTGCGGTATGGGATCACGGGAGGTTTCGGCGGAATGGAGACGTCGAATTGAAGTTCCTTTTTGGCTTCGGAATAGGTCATTCCGATAGCGGGGGCGACCCCTTCCGCAGAAGACGGGGAAACCGTTCCCCCTTCCGCAGGGGAAAGGTCTTGCGCGGAAGTTTCGCCCTGCCCGCCCGATAGCGCCGCCTTGGGAAGGCTGTCCTTTGCGAGATATTCGAGAGCGCGGGAATTCCCGTCGAGCACCGCGGAGAGCACCGAATAGACGCTCCCGTATACGACCTGATTGTCCGCAAAGCGGACGTCCGTCTTGTTGGGGTGCACGTTGACGTCCACGATCTCGGGCGGGAGCTCCAAAAAGAGGACGTAGAAGGGATATTGCCGCTTCATGAGATAGTTGCGGTAAGCCCCCGAGACCGCCGCCGAGACCGTTTGGTTGATGACATACCTGCCGTTCACGAACAAGCTCTGATAGCTGCGGTTGGGCTTGGAAAAGTTCCTGTCGCCGACAAAGCCGTGTACGCGGATGCCGTGCTTATCGGCGTCGATCTCATAGCAGTGTGCGAGGATCTCCGTTCCGTAGACGACCGCGAGCGCGCTCTTGAGCCCGTCCCCAAAGGAGCGGTAGCGCACCTTGCCGTTCACGAGATACAGAAAGGATATTTCGGGGCGGGAGAGGATGAAGCGCGCCACCATGTTCGTGACATCCCCCTCCTCCTGCGCGTCGCTCTTGAGGAATTTGAGGCGGGCGGGGGTATTGAAGAAGAGATTTTCCACCTTGACTTCGGTGCCGTTCGCGCCCGCCGCGGGAAGGATCTGCCCTAAAACGCCTCCCTTGGCAGTGAGGCTCGAACACTCCCCTTCCGCCGTCTTGGAGGTGATCGTCATCTCGGAGACTGCCGCAATGGAGGCGATCGCCTCGCCGCGAAAACCGAGCGTGGAGACCGAATACAGGTCTTCCACCTTCTCCAACTTGCTCGTAGCATGGGGCATAAAGGCGTTTGAAAGGTCTTCGCGCGGAATGCCGCAGCCGTTATCCGTCACGCGGATCGACCGCTTTCCCCCCTGCGCGATCTCCACCGTGATGCGGGTCGCCCCCGCGTCAACGGCATTTTCCACGAGCTCTTTGACGACCGAATAGGGTCTGTCCACGACTTCGCCCGCCGCGATATGGTTGTAGATGTCCGGCGTCAGAATACGGATCATTTTATCTTCTCCTTCCACTCCGCAAGAATGGAGAGCGCCTGCATCGGGGTAAGAAGGTCGAGCTCGAGCTCCTTCAGATCGCGCACGAGAGAAATTTCCTCGGGCGGCTGTTCCTCCTCTTCCTCATGGAAGTCCCTGCCTGCAAGGTCGTTTTTTTCGAGTTTTTTGAGAATTTTTTTGGCGCGGGAAGTGACTTCTTCGGGCACTCCCGCAAGGGAAGCGACTTCCACGCCGAAGGAGCGGGACGCCCCGCCCCGCACGATCTTGCGCAAAAAGACGATGCTCCCGTTCACTTCGCGGACGGTGATCTTGTAGTTCTTCACCCCCTCGAGCTTGCCCTCGAGCTCGGTGAGCTCATGGTAGTGGGTCGCGAACAGCGTCTTTGCGCGGACCTTTTCGTTGAGATATTCGATGACCGACCACGCGATGGAAAGCCCGTCATAGGTGCTCGTTCCCCTGCCGACCTCATCGAGGATGAGCAAGCTCCGCGCGGTCGCCCCGCGCAGGATTCCCGCGATCTCGGTCATTTCCACCATGAAGGTGCTGCGGTCGAGGATGAGATTGTCGCTCGCGCCGATGCGGGTGAAGATGCGATCCACGAGGGGGATGCTCGCCCGCTTTGCGGGGACGAAGCAGCCCACATGCGCCATGAGCACGATGAGCGCCGTCTGGCGGAGATAGGTGCTCTTGCCCGCCATGTTCGGCCCTGTGATGATGAGCGTGCGGCTCTCCCCGCCGTCTAGATGACAGTCGTTGGGAACGAAGCGTTCCCGCGAGATCGCCTCCACCACGGGATGTCTCCCCTCTTCGATGTCGATCGCCCCCTCCAAAGTGATCTCGGGACGGCAGTACTTGTTTTCCTTGGCGACCGTCGCAAAGGAGTTGAGACAGTCGAGACGGGCAACGGCGTCGGAGAGCTGCTGTAACAGTTTGATATTCCGTCTGAGCACTTCATAGATCTCTTCGAACAGGCTCTCTTCGAGGCGCGCCGCCTTCTCGTCGCTGCCGAGGATCTTTTCTTCCAGCTCCTTGAGTTCATCCGTGACGAACCTCTCGCAGCCCGCGAGGGTCTGGCGGCGGGTATACACATAGGGAACATACTCGAGGAAGGACTTGCTCACCTCGATGTAATAGCCGAACACGCGGTTGAAGCCCACCTTGAGGTTGCGGATGCCCGTCCTCTCCCGCTCGCGCGCTTCGAGTTCGGCGAGCATGGTCTTACTGTCTTCCTTGATGTGGTGGAGCTTGTCGAGCTCGCTGTTGTAGCCCTCGCGGATATATCCGCCGTCCCGCAGCATTCCCGCGTCGGGGGAAAACGCCCTGTCGAGAAGGGAGCAGAGTTCCTTGGTATCGATGAGCTCGTCCGCGATTTGGTGCAGGAGCGACGAAGTAAAGCCCGAGAGCTGGAATTTGAGGTTGGGAACGACGGCAAGGGAGCGGGAGAGGGCAACGCAGTCTTTCGGCTGCAAATTCCCGTTGGAAATGCGCCCCGCGAGCCGCTCGATGTCGCACACTTCGGAGAGCATATCCGAAATCCCCATCCGGATGACGGTCGCGCGGAAGAGCTCGTCCACCGCGTCGAGACGGGCGTCGATCTCCCCCTTGTCGAGCAGGGGCGTGAGGAGCATGGAGGAGAGCTTGCGCGCCCCCATGCCCGTCTTGGTCTTATCGAGCAGCCACAGAAGAGAGCCGTACCGCTTCCCCTCCGCATTGTTTTTCAGAAGTTCGAGGTTGCGCACCGCGATGGGGTCGAGGTCTAAATGAAACCCCGCCGTGAGTACTTTGCAGCGGTTGATGTTGCAGAGCGCCCGCTTCTGCGTCTCGGAAAGGTAGCAAAGGAGAGCGCCGGCGGCGAGCACCGAGAGCTCGTCCGTGAGCCCGAGCGCGTCCATGGAGGCCACCGAAAATTGGGTCTTGAGCTGCTTTTCCGCCTGCGGACGCTGAAACGCCCACGGCAGATAGCAGGAAAAGGAGGGCAAGATCCCCCGCTCGATCTCGGGGCGGTCCTTCACGCAGAACAGCAGTTCCTCGTTGCAGATGACTTCCGCAACGGAGAGATTGATGAGCGCGGAGAGCAATTTTTCGTCGCTTTCGAGGGCGGTGACGCAGAATTCCCCCGTGGTGATGTCGGCATAGGCGAGCGCGAACTTTTCCCCCGCCTTGACCCCGCAGGCGATGAAGTTGTTCTTTCGGGAATCGAGAAGCCCCTCTTCGATGACCGTGCCCGCCGAGACGACGCGGATGACGTCCCTGTCCACCATGCCCTTGCTCTCCTTGGGGTCGGACAGCTGTTCGCAGATGGCGACGCGCTCCCCCGCTTCCACGAGCTTGGCGATGTAGGGGTCGGCGGCATGATACGGGATCCCGCACATGGGCGCTCGCTCTTCAAGCCCGCAGTCCCGTCCCGTGAGGGTGAGATCGAGGATCTTGGAAGCCTTAACGGCGTCTTCGAAGAACATCTCATAGAAATCTCCCAGACGGAAGAAAATGATGCAGTCGGGATATTTCCGCTTGACCTGCTTCCAATATTCCATCATCGGTGAAAGTGGCATAAAAAACTCCTTTAATGGTTCACAAAATTTGTCTTGCGACAAATTTTCGTGAGGAAATTTACTCTTCTGTTTTAACTTGCTTAGTCCTCTTATTCGTTTCAAAGGACAATAAGCGCGAGGTGTCGCGCAAATGTTGTCCCGCAGCGCAAAAGCGTGGTTTTGCTCGCGGAGGAATTTTGGGACTCGCCCCACCCCCCTACCCCCCTCCCACGGAGGGGGTAGAGGGTCGCTTACCCCACCACGGAGGAGGTGGAGGGTCGCTTACCCCCTCCATTGGAGGGGGATCAAGGGGGTGGGCCTAACCCCCTACAGGAGGCCTGTCACGAAGTGACTGAGGTGGTGTCGTTCTCCCCCGCGTCATTCTGCCCCGCCCGCATTCTTTCGTGTCCAAGGGCGGCACGAGCGCGAAGCGCGAAGTAGGTGACCAAGTAACATGAAAACCGAGAGCTGTCCTCGAAGAATCTCGCGGGGACACGCGTCATTCTGCTCCGCCTACACGAGCTTGCCGTACAGAGAAATGCCGTTGGCGCGCTCTACTTTCAAATTGACGAACTCGCCGATGACGTTCCTCTCGCTCTCGAAATATCCCATCCGCCCCCCTTCGTTGCGCCCGAGATATAATCCCTTCTTTTCATCGAAGTCCTCGCACAGGATCTCCGTCGTCTTGCCGACGAAGGTCGCCGAGAGAGCCCGCGTATTCTCGTTCACCTGCTCCACAAGGCGCATGATCCTTTCTTTGCTCACGTCCTCGGAGATCTGCCCTTCCATGGCTGCCGCCTTCGTCCCCGTCCGCGGGGAATATACAAAGGTGAACGCCGAGGCAAACTTCGCTTCCCTCACAAGGGAAAGGGTGTCTTCGAACTCCTCCTCCGTCTCGGTGGGAAAGCCCACGATGAGATCGGTCGTCACGGGGCAGTCGGGAATATATCCGCGCAGCATGGCGATCTCCGCAAGATATTTCTCCCGCGTATACCGTCTGTTCATGAGGGAGAGGATGCGGTCGTTCCCCGACTGCGCGGGCAGATGAAGCAAATTGCACACGTTCTCTCTCGCCTTCATCACGCGGGCGAGCTCCTCCGAAAAGTCCTTGGGGTGGGAAGTCATGAACCGCACGCGGTACTTTCCCCCCATGCCCGCCACCGCGTCCAAGAGCTCGGGAAAGCTCATTCCCCCCTGCCCGTCGCTGTTATAGGAATTGACGTTCTGCCCCAAGAGGGTGATCTCCTTATACCCCTCTTCAAGAAGAGTACGCACTTCGCGCAGGATGTCCTCCGCCCGCCGCGAGCGCTCCCTTCCCCGAACATAGGGCACGATGCAGTAGGAACAGAAATTATTACACCCATAGGTGATGTTCACCCAAGCGTTCGGATAGCTCCTTCGCACGGGCTCGATATGATCCTCCGTCTCCCCGCGCTCGGGCAGAAGGGAGACGACCGCCTTCCTGCGGGCGCGCTTCCTCTCGATGAGCTCGCCGAACTCACAGAGATTATGAGTGCCGAACACGATGTCGATAAAGGGAAATTTTTTGCGCAAAAGCTCCGCTTTCCCCTCTTCCTGCGCCATGCAGCCGCCCACCGCGATGATGAGGTTCTTTTTTTCGCGTTTTAATTTTTTGAGCGCGCCGATATTCCCGAACGCATGGTTCTCGGCGTTTTCGCGGATACAGCAGGTGTTGAACACGATGATATCCGCCTCTTCGAGCGGGCTCTCCCGCTCATATCCCTTTTCCTTGAGAATGCCCGCGATCTTCTCCGATTCGTGGACATTCATCTGACATCCATAGGTGATTATAGAATAATTCATAAACGTGTAGTGTTCACGAAAAATCTTTTGCTTCGCAAAATCTTTTTCCGTGAGGAAACCTTCCTCTCCGTTCTAACTTTCTTGTCCTCTCATTCGTTTCAAAGGACAATAAGGCAAAAGTAATTGCCAAATTGGGTCGCCTACGGCGGAAGTCAATTCCGCCTAAGGCAAGTGATTTTTTCACCCCCACTCGTCATGGCTGCGCCATGCCACCCTCCCCCTCAAAGGGGTCGGGCCTCTGGCAGCTCCCGAACTTCACAGTCCGCCCAAGACTTCGCCGACCTTTTCGTGCAGAACAAGGTCGCATCTGCCGTCGAGCGGGGTCGGGTCGCGGTTGATAAGGACGAGATATTTCCCGTTGAAGTACTCCACAAAGCCCGCCGCGGGATAGACCGTAAGGGAAGTCCCCGCCACGATGAGCATGTCCGCCTCCGAGATCGCCCTGACCGCGCCCTGCACCGTCTCCCCGTCGAGCGGCTCGCCGTACAGTACGACGTCGGGCTTGATGAGCCCCCCGCACTCGCACCGCGGAATGCCTTCCGAGCGGGCGATATATTCCGCAGAATATTTTTTGCCGCACTTGAGGCAGGTGTTCCGATGCACGCTCCCGTGCAATTCATACACCCTCTTGCTCCCCGCGGCCTGATGAAGCCCGTCGATGTTCTGCGTGACGACGGCGAGCAGCTTTCCCTCCCTCTCCCACTCGGCAAGTTTCTTGTGCGCCGCATTGGGCTTTGCCCAAAGGGGGAGCATCTTGTCGCGGTAGAAGCGGTAGAAATCCTCCGTGTGAGAATAAAAATAACCGTCCGAGAGCATGGTCTCGGGGGAGACGTCGTACTTTTGGCGATAGAGCCCGTCCTCGGAGCGGAAATCGGGAATTCCGCTCTCCGTGGATACCCCCGCCCCGCCGAAAAAGACGATCCGTTTACACTGTGAAATCATTTCCTTGAGGGTCATAAGCGCACTTCCTTTTTCCACATTATAACATACCCGCGGAAAAATTTCAACAAGGTGCGGCGGGATTTGCAAAAATTTATCGAGATTACGAATACTGTAACCGATGAAAACCTCGCTCAAGATCGCATTGGGAGTGCTCGGCGCCGTGGGAGTGCTCCTGCTCGCGCTCATTACCTATTTCTTCACGGCGACGGCGGGCGTGAAACTCGACCCCGAAAAGCTCACGCTCACCCAAAATTGCATTAAAATATTTGACGGAAAGGGAGAAGAGCTTGAGACGGCGGCGCGGGAGAACATTCTCCTTTCCGACCTTCCCGCCCATGTGCCAAACGCCTTTGTCGCCGTGGAGGACAAACGCTTCTACTCCCACAGCGGGCTCGATCTCAAGCGCATCGCAAAGGCGGCGATGAAGAATCTCGCCTCCCTCTCCTTCCGCGAGGGCGCTTCCACGATCTCCCAACAGCTCATCAAAAACACCCACCTCTCGGGGGAAAAGACCCTCTCGCGCAAACTCAAGGAGTTCCGCCTTACCCGCGCTCTCGAAAAGCGGTACACGAAGGAAGAGATCTTGGAGCTCTACCTCAACTCCATCTACTTCGGGCACAGCGCTTTCGGGGTGGAAAATGCGGCAAAATTCTATTTCGGAAGATCTGCTTCCACCCTCTCGCCCGCCGAAGGGGCGATGCTCGCCGCCCTCGTCAAATCCCCCAACCGCTATTCCCCCTTCCGCGACGCCGAAAAGTGCTTTTCAAGGAGGAATTTCGTCCTCTCCCTCATGGAAGAACAGGGCTACCTCACCCACGAAGAGGCGGAGACGGCAAAGCAAACTCCCCTGCCCGCTTCCCCCTGTGTGAGCAAGAAGAGCGCCTATCTCGACCTCGTTTTCGACGAACTCGCCGAACTTCTTCCCGACGCGGAGGGAAACCTTAAAGTATATACCTACCTCGACGGCGGTCTGCAGTCCGCCCTCGAAGAGACGGACACGGGCACGGACGTGTGCCTTCTCGTGAGAGACAATCCGACGGGCGGGATCAAGGCGTTCCATTCCACCTGCGGAAGGATCGCACGCCTTCCCGCCTCCACGATCAAGCCGATCGGCGTATACGCCCCCGCCATCGAGGAAAATCTCATCTCCCCCGCCACTCCCGTTTTGGACGAAAAGACCGACTTCGGCGGTTATTCCCCCTCCGATCACGGCGGAAAATACGGCGGATATATGAGCGTCCGCTACGCGCTCGCCCACAGCGTGAACGTTCCCGCCGTAAAAATACTCAATTCGTTAGGAGTGGAGAAGGCCGCGGGCTACCTTGAGAAGTTGGGGATGCCCGTTCCCGAAGAGGACCGCACGCTCGCGCTCGCCCTCGGCGGCATGAGCAAGGGCTATCCGCTCGGGGCGCTGGCGGACGGCTACGCCTGCCTCGCAAACGGCGGCGTCTACTCCCCCGCTTCCGCCATAAAACAGGTGGAGGACGGTGCGGGAAAGACGCTCTATCGGCACGACCCCGCGCCAAAGAGAGTGTTCTCGGCGGACACGGCGACCCTCGTGAATGACATGCTCCGCACCGCCGTCAAGGAGGGCACGGCAAAAAAACTGTGCGGCCTTCCCTACGAGATCTCGGCAAAGACGGGAACAGGCGGCGGCGCAAAGGGAAATTCGGACGCCTACACGATCGCCTATACGAGCGCGGACACGATCGCGGCTTGGATGGGGAATGCCGACGGCAGCCCGATCGAAGCGATGGGCGGCGGAATGCCGGCGAACCTTGTGCTCGGCGTCTGCAATCGGCTCTATAAGGAAGCACCGCCCGCCCCCCTTGCGCGCAGCGAGGAGGCGGTGACCGCCGCGATCGATCGGGAGGAATACGAGAACAATCACCGCCTGCTGCTCGCCGACCCCCTCGCGCCCGACACCCTCTCTTTGCGCGAGCTCTTCCGCAGCTGCGCGCTGCCCGAGGGAAAGAGCGAGCGGTTTTCCCATCCGACCATTCAAATGCCCCAAATTTCCGTCGTGAATGGGTCTGTTAAGATAGTACTATGTCAGGCAGAGTACTATGATTACGAGGTAAAAAGGCAGTGTGGGGACAATGTTTCCACCCTATATAAAGGAAAATACCGCAGGGAGTTGTATGACAACTCCGTCTGCGGCGGGGAAAATTATGTATATTCCGTGACCCCCTATTTCCGCGGGGTGGCGGGAGAGACGGTCACCCTCCCCTCGGTGCACATCGAGGCAAAGGGCGAAATCCCCGACGATTGGTGGGAGTGAGTTTACAGTTCGTAAACCTCTTTTGTCCCGAGCGCCTCGCTCAAAAGCCTTTCGACGTCGAGCTTCCCCTCTTCCTCCTCGATAAAGGAGAGCTTCGGACGGGTGGCGGGGAATTCGGGCAGGAACACCGTACAGCAGTCTTCGAAGGGCAGAACGGACGTTTCAAAAGTGCCGATCTTTTTGGCGAGAGCGATGATCTCGTCCTTGTCAAAGCCGATGAGCGGACGCAGAACGGGAAGGGAGACGACCGCGTTGGACGAGGTGATGCCCTCGATGGTCTGGCTGGCGACCTGACCCAAGCTCTCGCCCGTGATGAGGCATTTGTCGTCGTAGCGCTTTGCGAGCCGCTCGGCAAGGCGGAACATGAATCTTCTCAAAAGTGTGACATTGAGTTCGGCGGCGCACTTTGCGTGGATCTCCTCCTGTATGTGGGCGACGTTCAGCGTGACGAGCTTGCCCGTGCAAGTATAGCGGGAAAGGAGCTGTGAAAGCTCTTTGACCTTTTCCTTTGCGCCGTCGTTGGTGTAGGGATAGCTGTGGAAGTGCAAAAATTCCACGCTCATCCCCCGTTTTGCCATCATGTAGCCCGCGACGGGGGAATCGATGCCCCCCGAGATGAGGAGCAGTCCCTTTCCCGAAGTGCCCACGGGCATACCGCCCGCGCCCGCCTCGAAAGTGCCGAACACGAGCGCCGTGCCGTTCTCGCGGACGTCGAGGCAGACGGTGTGTTGCGGCTGATGAACATCCACCGAGAGGGCGGGGAATTCGTCCAAAAGCCTTCCTCCGATGCGGGCGCTCAGTTCCATGCTCGTTAAGGGATATTTCTTGTCGGCGCGGTGCGAGGCGACCTTGAAAGTCCCCTCCTTGGGACAGACCTCCCGCGCGGCGCGGTAGATGCTGTCTTCATCGTAGGGAACGCACAGCCCCACGGAGTAGGAATGAACGCCGAACACGCGGGAAATGCGGCCGCAAAGCTCTTCGAGGCGGGTTTCGTCGAAGGCGGAGATGAGGTATCTTCCGCTCGTGCGGTGCAGTTCGTGGCGCAAGCCCTTCATGGCGCGCTCCAAGTTGACGAGCAGCACCCGCTCGAAATAGCCGCGGTTCTTGCCCTTTAAGTGAATTTCCGAATATCGGATGATGATGACTTTTTCCATATTACCCTATCCTTGCTTTCAGTTCTCTTGCGGCGCAGTTGAGAGCCGCGGCGGCAGTTCCGATCTCCTCCTCCGTCGTCTGCGGGGAAAAACTCAGGCGCAGAACGCCGCCCAAAATTTCCTTCCCGTAGCCGCACGCCTCGATGACGCGGCTGTACGGCTTTTTGGAGGAACAGGCGCTCCCCGTGCCGACGATGACCCCTTTCTCTTCGCAAAGCCGCTGTAAGATCTCCCCGCGTAGCCCCTTCGCCGCAACGGTGAGGATGTAGGGCGAACCGCCCGAGGGCGAGATCCGCACGAAAAGTTCCCCGTCGAGCAAACTCCAAAGCCGCTCGCGGTATTCGGCAAGGCGGCGCAGATCCTCTTCCAAAGCGGAAAATTTCCTCTCTGCGGCATAGGCAAAGTCGAGGATGCCGAGCACGTTCTCCGTGCCGCTCCGAAGGTTTCCCTCCTGACCGCCGCCGAAGAGGAGCGGCCGCAGGGAGAGCCCCTTCCGCTTGAACAGCCCGCCCGTGCCCTTCAGCCCGCCGATCTTATGCGCGCTCACGCTGTACAGATCGACGTCCTTGGTGAGGCGGAACGGAAGTTTCCCGAACGCCTGCACGCCGTCGCTGTGGAAAAGACAGCGCGGATTTTTCTCCTTCACCGCCCTTGCGAGCGCAAAGATGTCGTTCACCGCGCCCGTCTCGTTGTTGACATGCACGACGGAGACGAGGCTCGTTTTTTCATCTACAAGGGACAGAAGCGCCGCTCCGTCCACACTGCCGTCCCCGTTTACGGGGGCGAAGCGGGGCTCGACGCCCCTGTTTTTCAGTTCGGTAAAGGCGGAAAACACCGCCGCGTGTTCCCCCGCCGTCGTAACGGCGTTCCCACGTTTTGCACACGAGAAGACAGCATGATCGTCCGCCTCCGTGCCGCAGGAAGTGAAGAGAAGTTCAAATGCCGAGGGATTGGCGATTGATTTTAGAATGCTCTCCCGCGCCCCGTTGAGCGCGTTCCTCACCGAGAGCCCCCCGCCATAGAGCGCCGACGGGTTGAAATATTCCCTTCGGGCAAATTCCTGCGCACGGGAAAAGGCCTCTCCGTCCGGACAGGTCGTCGCGGCATTGTCGAGATAGATCATCTGCTCTCCCATTTGTTTCTGCCCGCCGCGCGCACAATGTATTCGATGAGCTGCGTCTTACATTCGAGGATATACACCGATTTCTCTGTGGTGGAGGAATAGAGCATATAGAAGAATTCCTTTCCCTCGGCGGGCTCGCGGTTGGAGGTTAGATAGATGATCTGCTTCTTCCCCATGCCCGCCGTGACCTGATGAAAGCTGTCGTTGGCGCACTTGCCCATTTTGAGGATCATGTCGGCGTTGAAGCGCTTATAGAACTTCCGCCGCACGCCGTTGAACACCCTTGAAACACGCAGTTCGTCCTCCACAAAGATATAGTCGTAGCTCACATTATAGCGGTTTTTGAACTTCCAAAAGAGCGCTCCCGTCCCCGCCATCAGGGCGACAAAGACGAAGTAAGCCGCGATATAGAAGACGCGCGCCGCGGTATAGACCTGACCCGTTTCTTCATCCACCGTTCCCGCCAAAACAATGGGAACGTAATTGAACGCAAAGGCGACCATGAGCGCCGCCACCACAAAGGCGATGATCGCGATCACGCGGAACGCCGTGTACCACTTTGCCTCGGTAACGCCGCGCGCAGGCGTCGCGCTCTCCTCATACAATCCCTCTCTCAAAATTCGATCCTCCCCGTATAAACCTTTTTGACGCCCCCCGTGAGGGTGATCGTCCCGTCCTTTTTACAGCGCACGATGAGGTCTCCCCCCTTCGCCTTCACCGTGACGTCGGTATCCGCCTCGCACAGTCCCCGCTTCACGCAGGCATAGACGGCCGCAGCCGCACCCGTGCCGCTGGCGTATGTTTCGCCGTTCCCCTGCTCGAAGGCACGCATCTTCACCGTGACGCGGTTGACGGGCCTGACGACTTCGAGGTCGGGCTTTATGGGAAGCGCCCCGTCGCCGAGAACGCGCAATTCGTCCTCTTTTAGGTCGCGCGCGTCCACCTGCTCGTCGAAGATAACGCAGTGCCTTCCCTCGAGCTTGACGAAGGAATGATCCTTCCCGCTCTCCCGAAGGTAGCGGGCAAAGGAGGAGTCCGTCACGTGGGAATCGTCCGCCGCGCCGAGCTCCACGCTCGCCGAGGAGACGCCCCCGCCGAAGGAATAGGCGGTCACCTTGCGCACGCCGTCTATGGTCTCCACCGTCATGTGTTCGCCCGCGAGTTTCCCGTCGCACAGATATTTCGCCACACAGCGGATGGCGTTGGAGGCGTTCAGCCCCTCGCTGCCGTCCTGATTGAATACCCTGAGCTTATAGTCGGCGATCTCGGAGCGCTCCACGAGCACGATGCCCACCCCGCCGATGCCGTAGTGCCGCGACACAAAGTTGATCGCGAGCGATTCGGGACAGGTGATCTCCCCGTCCATATTGTCGAACAGGATATAGTCGTTCCCGCACGACTGCATCTTGACGAACCCGAGCGAGAGCTTGTGCTTGCGCAGATGATTGATGTCCACGAGTTCGGTGTTGTATTCGGTGAATTTGCTCGCGATGATGTCGCACAGGGCGTTCGCCGTATCGAGGGAAGTGAGCACGGTAACGCCGAGCAGTACCGCATGATGATGAAGTTCGATGTAGTCGTTGATGGAATCGACGTCCGTCTTTCCCGTATAGATGATATAATCTATCTTACCTTCGTCCATAAGCCCCGAGACCTGCTTGGTCGCCTTGAGCCGCTCGACGACGGTGACGTCGATCCCGAGCGCTTCGATCACCTTCGCAGTCCCCGCCGTCGCATAGAGGCGGCAGCCGAGGTCGGCAAACTTTTTGGCGATGGAGACGATCTCGGGCTTGTCCTGATCGTTGATGGTAAAGTACACCCCGACGGGCTTTTCCTTTGTGGGATGACACATCTTGAACCCCGCCGAGACGAGCCCCTTGAAGAGGGCCTCCTCTATGGTCTTGCCGATGCCGAGCACCTCTCCCGTGGACTTCATCTCCGGTCCGAGCTGGGAGTTGACGTCGTTGAGTTTTTCAAAGGAAAATACGGGAACTTTGACCGCCACATAGGGAGAATCGGGGTAAAGTCCCCTTCCATAGCCCAGTTTTTTGAGCTTTGCGCCCGCCATGATGCGGGTCGCGAGTTCCACCATCGGCACGCCCGTCACCTTGGAGATGTAGGGAACGGTGCGGCTCGCGCGGGGGTTCACCTCAATGACATAGAGCTTCTCCTCATGGATGAGATATTGAATGTTAATGAGCCCCTTCGTCTTGAGTTCGAGGGCAAGGCGGGTGGAAACTTCCACGATGCGCGCCTTCATCGCGTCCGAGAGATGATAGGGCGGATAAACCGCAATGGAATCCCCCGAGTGCACGCCCGCGCGCTCCACGTGCTGCATGATGCCGGGGATGAGCACGTCCGCGCCGTCCGAAATGGCGTCCACCTCGAGCTCGCTCCCCATGAGATATTTGTCGCACAAAACAGGATTTTCTATCTTCTGCGCAAGAATAACGTCCATATAGCGGGAGATGTCGTTTTCGGTGAAGGCTATGGTCATATTCTGCCCGCCGATGACATAGCTCGGGCGGAGCAGCACGGGAAAGCCGAGCTGCTGTGCGGCGCTCAGCGCCTCCTCCTTGGTCATGACGGTAAGCCCCTTGGGGCGGGCGATCCCGATGCGTTCGAGGAGCTCGTCGAAGCGTTCCCGATCCTCCGCGACGTCCACGCTGTCCGCGCTCGTCCCGAGGATCTTCACTCCCCTCTTCGCAAGATAGCCGCACAGCTTGATCGCCGTCTGCCCGCCGAAGGTGACGACGACGCCGTAGGGCCTTTCCACGTCGATGACGTTCTGCACGTCCTCGGGGGTGAGAGATTCAAAATAGAGCCTGTCCGCCGTGTCGAAATCGGTCGAGACCGTCTCGGGATTATTGTTGATGATGATCACTTCGAAGCCGAGCTCTTTGAGCGTCCACACGCAGTGCACGGAGGAATAGTCGAACTCGATCCCCTGCCCGATGCGGATAGGTCCAGAGCCGATGACGATCACCCGCTTTTTACCGTTCTTCTTGCTCTCCTCCACGAACGGAACTGCCTCGTCGTGCAAAATTTCGTCATACGTAGAGTAAAAATATGGCGTTTGCGCCGAAAACTCCGCGGCACAGGTATCCACCATTTTGAACACCGCTCTGCGGTGAGGAACTCTGTTTTTGCTCAAAATTTCGAGCGTTGCATCGGTGAAGCCGAGCTTCTTGCCCGTGAGATATTCCCTTGCGGTGAGCTTTCTGCCCGCGATGTGTTCCTCATATTCCGCAAGGTTTCCGAGCTTGCACAGAAACCAGCGGTCGATGCCCGTGACGGAGAAAATTTCGTCGGGCGTGACGCCCGCCTTCAGGGCGGCGTACACGACAAAGAGCCGCTCATCCGTCGTCTTGTGCAGTTCCAAGAGCAGTTCTTCCCTGTTCATGTGGGAGAACTTGGGCGCGTTGAGGGTGGAAAGCCCGATCTCCGCGCCGCGGACCGCCTTCATGATCGCCTGCTCGAAGGAAGCGCCGATCGCCATGACCTCCCCCGTCGCCTTCATGCGAGAGCCCAAGCCCCGCTTGGCATACAAAAATTTATCGAAGGGCCACTTGGGGAGCTTGACGACTACATAGTCGAGCGCGGGCTCGAAGCAGGCATAGGTCTTGCCTGTGACGTCGTTTTTGATCTCGTCGAGAGTATAGCCGAGGGCGATCTTGGTCGCCACCTTTGCAATGGGATAGCCCGTCGCCTTGCTCGCGAGGGCGGAGGAGCGCGAAACGCGGGGGTTGACTTCGATGACCGCGTATTCGAAACTCGTGGGGTGCAGGGCGAATTGGCAGTTACAGCCCCCCTCAATGCCGAGCTCGCTGATGATGTCGAGAGAGGCGGTGCGGAGCATCTGATATTCCTTGTCGGAAAGGGTGACCGCGGGCGCGATGACAATGGAATCCCCCGTGTGCACGCCAACGGGGTCGAAGTTCTCCATGGAACAGACGGTGATGACGTTCCCCTTCCCGTCGCGCAAGACTTCAAACTCGATCTCCTTCCAGCCGCCGATGTATTTTTCGATGAGCACCTGTTTGATGGGCGAGAGCATGAGCCCGTTATGGGAGATGAGGCGAAGTTCCTCTTCGGTATATGCAACGCCGCCGCCCGCGCCGCCGAGGGTGAACGCGGGACGCACGATGACGGGATAGGCGAGCTTTTCGGCGATCGAAACGCATTCCTCCACCGTGTAGGCGATATCCGAAGGGACGACGGGCTGACCGATCTTCTGCATGGTCTCTTTGAAGAGTTCCCGATCTTCGGAGCGGTCGATAGCGTCGAGCTTTGTGCCGATGAGCTTGACCCCCCATTCGTCGAGGAAGCCGTCTTTGGCGAGCTTACAGCCCATGGTGAGCCCCGTCTGTCCCCCCAAAGAGGCGAGGAGAGAGTCGGGACGTTCCTTGATGATGATGCGCTTTAAGCTGTCCTCGGTGAGAGGCTCGAGATAGATCTCGTCGGCGAGCATCCTGTCCGTCATAATGGTGGCGGGATTGGAATTGCACAAAACGACGTTGACGCCCGCATCCTTGAGGACGCGGCACGCCTGCGCGCCCGCATAGTCGAATTCCGCCGCCTGCCCGATGACGATGGGTCCCGAGCCGATAACGAGAACTTTTTTGATGTCATTACGCTTTGGCATAGATCTTCCTCGTGATTTTGGTTGGAGAGATTGATTTACTCTCGGCGCCATCGCACACCCATGCGTCATGCTGAGGTGAGGAGTTGGTACGCAGTCCGACAACGCTCTCCCCGAAGCATCTGATGTTCCCGCGAGATTCTTCGGAGACAGCTCTCGGTTTTCATGTCACTTGGTCACCTCAGAATGACGCGGGGGGGTGAAAGCGGTTGTTATTGCCCTGCGCTCTTCCCTATTCTTTTCAAAAAATCCGCAAAGAGAAATGCGGCGTCGCGCGGACCGCTGCATGCCTCGGGATGAAATTGCACCGTTGTGGCGTTCAGTTCGGGATAGTCTATCCCTTCGCAAGTGCCGTCGTTGGCGTTGATGTAGGAGAGCGTTCCCGTCTTCAGAGAACTTGAAACGACCTCATAACCGTGGTTTTGGCTCGTGATGAACACCCTCCCCGTCTTGAGATCCTTCACGGGTTGATTGCTTCCGCGGTGTCCGTACTTCATCTTGCGCGTCTCCCCGCCCATTGCAAGGGCAAAGAGCTGGTGTCCCAAACAGATGCCGAAGATCGGCACTTTGCCCGCAAGCTCTCTGATATTTTGAATAATCTCCACGTTCTCGGCAGGGTCTCCCGGGCCGTTCGCGAGCATCACCCCGTCGGGATGAAGGGCGAGCACATCCCCCGCCGCCGTAAAGGCGGGCACTACCGTCACGCGGCAGCCCCGCTTCACGAGCTCCCGCTCGATGTTCATCTTTGCGCCGAAGTCATACAAAACGACGTGCACCTTCCCCTCTCCATAGACCTCTATCCTGTCCGAAGAGACGGAGCGGACGGCGTCGCGCACGCGGTAGCGCTTCAATGCGTCGAAGTCATGGAAGGGCTTGAAGGAGACCGCCGCGTTCATCACCCCCGCCTCCCGCACCGTGCGGGTGAGTTCGCGGGTATCCACGCCGTACACAGCGGGAATGTTCTGCTGTTTCAGATAGAGTTCGAGCGCGCCCTCCGAACGGAAATTGGACGGGTCGTCGCACTTCTCCCGCACGATATAGGCGGTGACATGGCTCTTCTTGCTCTCAAAGTCGGGCGGGATCACACCGTAATTGCCGATGAGCGGGAACGTCTGGGTGACGATCTGTCCGTAGTAGCTCGGGTCGGTGAGGGTCTCGAGATACCCCGTCATGCCCGTGGTGAATACGAGCTCTCCGACCGTCTCCCGCTCTGCGCCGAAGGAATATCCCTCGAACACTCTTCCGTTTTCCAGTGTGATATAAGCGCGTTTTTCCATTGCTTTCTCCTAACGGGCGAAGGTGAGCCCGCATGAGGCGACGGGGCTGTCCCCTTCCCGCATCTCCAAAACTGCGCCGTCCTCCGTGTCCCTGCGGACAAGGGTCAGCTCCGCCCCCTCCTTCGCCTGCCTTTGATAGGCGATGCGGAAGCGGGAGAGCGCGGGAAATTCCTCCATTCCGAAACAGTCGAGGAACAGATCGGCATATTCGGTGTTATTGGCGTGGAGGTAGTGGTCGCAGAGGGACTGTCTCACCGCCGTGCGGTAAACTTCTCTTCCGCCCTCCGCTCTTTCGATCTTCCACTTGGGCTCGAAGAGCTTTTCGGAATTGTAGGGACAGCGGTCGTTCACCGCGCCGAGGGCAGTCGGGGGGAGCATGACAAAACGGGGCAAATCAATGAGACACCAGCGTGAAGCCAGCAGCGCAATGATTTCCCCCATTTGGTTCGAAATGCGATAGTCCCGCTCAAAGATGACGTGCCGCGGCGGGAGCGGCCAAGTCTCCACCGTGAGCGTATCCCCGAGCTTTGCAGGGCTCAAAAGGATGCAGTCTGTATTCACGGTGATGAATCCGTAATTTTTTTGCTTGAGCGCTTCATAGCCGAATCCGAGTTCGTCCGCGCTCGACGCCGCCGATTCCTGCGCCAAAGACAGGAGCGTGGAGATCTTCAGCCTGTCGCGGAAGTCAAAGTCGGTATAGCGGAGCGGGAAGCTCCTTTTGTGGCAGTAAGCACCCATATCTTCGGTATTATACCACGTCCCGAAGAAGAAGTCAACCGAATTGCCCGAGGTTTGCCGAAGAAGAAAGAAAGGAGAGCGCACCCGAGAGAACGGCGTCGGTGAGTTTTTCGCGATAGTCCTGCGAGAGGAGCAGGGCCTCGTCCTGCGCGTTGGACAAAAATCCGCATTCCACGATGACGGCGGGATAGGACGAGCAGTTGAGGATGAAATAGTCCCCCTTGAGCGCGGCCGTCTGCTTCACGCACTCGGGCATCGCGTTGAGCGAGGTTTGGATGCTCCCTGCAAGGGCGACGGAGCGGGGGTCGTCTTCCCTGAAAAAGACCTGCGCCCCGCGGCGGGTGGACAGCGAAAA
Source organism: uncultured Clostridia bacterium (assembly GCA_947629575.1). GTDB lineage: Bacteria > Bacillota > Clostridia > Christensenellales > Borkfalkiaceae > Gallimonas. The sequence continues at coordinate 159,403 of CANREF010000002.1, forward strand.
GAAATTCTGGTGGATGGAGAGCACGAGCGCGGGATGACTTCCGTTGATGATCTCGGCGCGTTTTTTCATGTCCCGCTTCTTGTAGCCCGAAGTCGCCGCGCCGTAGAGCCCCGCCTCCGTCTTGCGGGTGAGCACCACATAGAAGCCCGCTTCCTCGAACTTTCTCTGCAATATATAGGTGATGTCGAGATTGATATCGCTCTCCTTCGTTCCCGACTGCACTCCCACGACGCCGCCGTCCACCCCGCCGTGTCCCGCGTCGAGCACGACCGTGAGACGGTGATATTCCGCCGCCGAGGAAGAGAGCGCGCCGAGACAGACGCAGAAGGTGACGGCGACCGCGAGCGCAAGCGAACAAAAGCCCAAGAGGACTCTGTGCCGATACAAAAATTTCATACTCTATCCCTATGCGGACAGGCAAACTTTTAGAAGCGGCTCTTCCGTGACAAAAGGGCGCGCCGCAGAGCAGCGCGCCACCCGCGTCATCCTGCCCCGCCCGCATTCTTTCATGCCCAAGGGCGGCACGAGCACGAAGTGCGAAGTAGCCGAATGGTTTCATGAAAACCGAGAGTACTCCCCGAAGGATCTCGCGGGGAAACAGATGCTTCGGGGAAAACGCTTTCGGACTACGTAAATTCCTACTGCCTCAGCATGACGCAATGTCAAATTTCCCTTAACTCTCTGTCGATCGCTTCGGCGGCGCGCTTGCCCGCCCCCATTGCAAGGATCACCGTCGCAGAGCCCGTCACCGCGTCTCCGCCCGCATAGACCTTGTCCAAAGACGTCTTACCGTCGCCGTCGGCAACGATCTCACCGTGCGCCCCCGTTGCGAGCCCCTCGGTCGTCCGCTTCAAGAGAGGATTCGGAGACGTTCCCAATGCGAAGATGACCATATCGGCCTGAACGGTATGATCGCTCCCCTCAACTTCCGTGGGGCGGCATCTGCCCGAAGCGTCGGGAGCGCCGAGTTCCATGCGGACGCACAGCACGCCCGTCACATTCTCCTCCGCGTCCGTCAAGATCTCCTTCGGCGCGGTGAGCCAGCGGAAGGCGACCCCCTCCTCTTTGGCGTGAGCGATCTCTTCCTTCCTTGCGGGAAGCTCCGCCTCCGAGCGGCGGTAAAGCACGGTCACATCCCCGCCGAGCCGCCGAGCCGTTCTTGCGGCGTCCATGGCGACGTTCCCGCCGCCCACGACCGCCACCTGTTTTCCGCGGAAGACGGGGGTCTCGCTGTTCTCCTCATACGCCTTCATGAGATTGACGCGGGTGAGATATTCGTTCGCCGAGAAGACCCCCTTCGCATTCTCGCCCTTGATCCCCGGGAATATGGGAAGCCCCGCTCCCGTGCCCAAAAACACGGCGTCGAAGTCCTCTTTAAGTTCGGAGACGGTGTAAGTCCTGCCGATCACGGCGTCGGTGACAAATTCGACGCCGAGGGCGCGAAGTTCTTCGATCTCCCGCGCCACGATGTCCTTGGGCAGGCGGAATGCGGGAATTCCATAGACGAGCACTCCGCCAAGGGCATGCAGCGCCTCGAACACCGTCACTTTGTATCCCATACGGGCGAGCGTGCCCGCGCAGGACAGTCCCGCAGGGCCCGAGCCCACCACGGAAACCTTGTGCCCGTTCGTTGCGGGCGCGGGCGAAGAGCCCCTTCCCGCATGGGCGTCGGCGACAAAGCGTTCGAGCCTGCCGATCGCGACCGGCTCGCCCTTGCCGCCGCGGACGCAGAATTTTTCGCATTGGCTCTCCTGCGGACACACCCTTCCGCACACGGCGGGAAGAGAGGTGGAAGCGGAGAGGACGTCGTATGCACCCCCGAAGTCCCTCTCCCTGACGCGGGAGATAAAGGCGGGAATGGAGACGGAAACGGGGCAGCCCTCGGTGCAGGGATGATTTTTACAGTTGAGACAGCGCTGCGCTTCCGAGACCGCCTCCTCGGGGGAATAGCCGAGAGCGACTTCGGAAAAATTGCGGCAACGCGCTTCGGGCGTCTGCATCGCCATGGGCGTCTTTTTCGGTGAATTGTTCATGGTTTGAAACCTCTACTATGTTTTGCCTTGGAGGGAGAACACCACACCCGCTCCGCGGGAGCCTCCCCCTCAAAGGGGTAGGCCTTAGCCCCCTCCCAAGGAGGGGGGCAGGGGGGTGGTCACCGCAGCAGGCGGCAATGTTCTTCGCGCTTGCGCGCCTCGAAATCGGTATAGATCCGCGAGCGGCGGATGGCTTCGTCAAAATCGACAAGATGAGCGTCGAACTCGGGCCCGTCCACGCAGGCAAATTTCGTCTTTCCGCCCACGGTGAGACGGCAGCAGCCGCACATACCCGTGCCGTCGATCATGATCGGGTCCATGCTCGCAACCGTCTTCACACCGTAAGGCCTCGTCGTCTCGGCGACATATTTCATCATCACGAGCGGACCGATCGCGATCACCTCGTCAAACGTTTCTTCCTCCAAAAGTCTCTTCAAGGGGATGCACACGTTCCCCTTTTCCCCCGCGCTCCCGTCGTCGGTGGCGAGGAGAAAGCGGGAAGAACAGGCGCGAAGATCCTCTTCGAGAATGACGAGCGCGCGGGAACGGAATCCCGCAATGACCGTCACGTCCGCGCCGCGGCGGAAGAGTTCCTTCGCGACGGGCAGAGCGATGGCGCACCCCGCGCCCCCGCCCACTACGGCGACCTTTTTGAGCCCGTCCAATACCGTGGGATTGCCCAAAGGGCCTGCAAGATCGGCGATGCTCTCCCCCTCATTCTTTGCGCCGAGCTGCATGGTAGTGCCGCCGACGGTCTGAAAGATGACGTCCACCGTCCCCCGTTCGCGGTCGAAGCCCGCGACGGTGAGCGGGATGCGCTCGCCGCTCTCGTCGACGCGGAGGATCACGAACTGCCCCGCCTGCGCATGGCGGGCGATCGGGGGAGCAAGAAAGGTCATCCGCACGACTGTTTCGTTCAAGTTTTGTCTTTTCAGAATGGAAACCATAACATTATTATAATATAAGGGGAAAAACAAGTCAACTCTTGCCGAAAAATTTTCGGAATCAACGATGATTTTCTTGACCTTTCCCGATTTCTTTGGTATAATTTTTTTGCTTCATAAACGAAGTGAACAATTAAATGGAGAGTATAAGTATGGCAAAGATCGGGATCGTCACCGACTCGAACAGCGGCATCACCCAAGCGGAGGCGGAAAAACTGGGAATTTCCGTCCTCCCGATGCCCTTTCTGATCGACGGTGAACAGCATTTTGAAGATATTGACCTTTCCCAAGCGGAATTTTATGAACATCTGAAGGGCGAGGCGCAGGTCTCCACCTCCCAGCCCTCCCCCGAAGCGGTGAAAGAGCTGTGGGACAGTCTGCTCGGGAAATACGACGAACTCGTACACATCCCCATGTCGAGCGGGCTTTCCGAATCCTGCCACACCGCCATGGGGCTCGCGAAGGAGTACGGCGGCAAGGTTCACGTCGTGGACAACCAACGCATCTCCATCACCCAGCGGCAGAGCGTGGAGGACGCGCTCACCCTTGCCGGGCAGGGAAAGAGCGGAGAAGAAATCGCCCGTATCCTCACGGAAACCAAGTTCGACAGCAGCATCTATATCTCCCTCGACACCCTCAAATATCTCAAGAAGGGCGGGCGGCTCACCCCCGCGGCGGCGCTCATCGGCACGATCCTCAAGATCAAGCCCGTGCTGCAGATCCAGGGGGAAAAGCTTGACGCCTTCAAGAAGGTGAGCACCCTCAAGAAGGCGAAGTCCGTGATGATCGACGCGATCAAGAATGACCTTAAAACCCGCTTCAAGGAACTTGTACAGAGGGGCGAGATGATGATCGCCGTCGCGCACACGGCAAATTACGAGGAAGCGGAGCGGTTCAAACAAGAACTTTCGGACTGCTTCCCCGCCGTGCCCCTCAAATATGTAGATCCCCTCTCGCTGTCGGTATCCTGTCATATCGGTCCGGGCGCGCTCGCCGTCGCCTGCGCAAGAGTGATCCGTTAAGTTCCCGCTCCCATTGGGGGCATTTTGATGAACGGACAAAAGGGGGATTTTTTCAGATCCCCCTCCGCAAGGCGCTCTCTCCCTTGGAGGAGCGCCTTTTATTTACCAAAAAGGAGCTAAGCGCCCATGATCTTCAACTTCAGCGCCCGCACGGATATCGTCAACCATTACGGAGATTGGCTCATGGAGCGTTTCCGCGAAGGATTCGTCTATACGCGCAATCCCGTCTTCCCCAACAGAGTGACGCGATACGAACTCTCCCCCGAAAAGGCAGACGCGCTCCTCTTTTGTTCCAAGAACTATGCCCCCTTCCTCGGGCATCTCTCCGTCCTCGCGCGCGACTATCGCCTCTATTGCCAATATACGATCACGGCATACGGCGCCGACCTCGAGCCCAACGTGCCCGACCTTGAAACGAGCGTAAAAACCCTTCTCGAAGTGGAGAAGATCGTGGGCAGAAGCCGCCTTGTGTGGCGGTACGATCCCGTCCTGTGCACGGAGGTCTACACTGCAAAGCGGCATCTCGAGACCTTTGAACGGCTGTGTGCGGCGCTTCAGGGACATGTGGACCGCTGCATCTTCAACTTTGTGGAGATGTATCTCAAACTGCGGAGCAACATGCCCTCGCTCCTTCCCCTGCGGGAGGAAGAACGGCTGCTGCTCGCGGAGGGCATGGCGAAAATCGCAAAAAAATACCGCATCCCCCTGCAGAACTGCGGGGCGAGCGGTGACTTCAAAAAATTCGGGATCTCCGATTCCGCCTGCGTCACCCTCCCGAGGCTCGGACAGGTCAACCATTGCACCTTCCGCACGGTGAAGCACCGCGGGAACAGAATGGGCTGCCGCTGTATCGAGAGCCGCGATGTGGGCGCATACGATTCCTGCCCGAACGGCTGCCGCTATTGTTTCTCCAATACCGACACGAAAAAGATAAGGGAAAACATCGCCCGCCACGATGTCCATTCCCCCCTTCTCATCGGCGGGCTCGGTGCGGACGACATTCTCACCGAGGGCTGCCAGCCCTCCCTGCTCAAGGGGGACGGGAAACAGCTCTCCCTCTTCGATTTTTAAGGGCTATTCCTTCTTGAGCTTGGCGACAAAAAATCCTTCGAACAGCCCGTCGGGGCAGACGGTGAGGGTGTTTTCCATGCCCTTCAAAAGGGGAAGTCCCCGCATGAGCTCCTCGGGCAGGGGCAGTAGGCGCACCCCACTCCCCAATACGGACGAGATCGCCTCTTCGTTCTCCTCTTTGAGCACCGAGCAGGTGGAATAGACGAGCTCTCCCCCCTTCTTGAGCAAGGAGATCCCCTTCTTGAGCAGGCGGCGCTGGGTGCGGATGCAGTTTCGGAGCAGAGCTTCCCCTATCTTTCCCCGCCCGTCCGCAAGGAAAGTGCCGCTGCCGCTGCAGGGCGCGTCGAGCAGGATCTTGTCGAAGCGGAGGAAGGGGTCGAGCTTTTCCGCGTCCGCATGGAGGGCGGACACCCGCTCCGCTCCCTGCCGCGCAAGGTTGAACTTCATCCGCTCGAAGCGTATCCCGTCCTTCTCGCAGGCGGTAATGAGCGCCTTTCCCCCGGAGAGAGCGAACATCTGCGTCGTCTTTCCCCCGGGCGCCGCCGTCATATCGAGGATCTGCTCGCCCGCACGCGGACGGAGCGCGAGAGGCGGGAGCATGGATGAAAGGCTCTGCAAATAGATCTTGCCGCTCAGATAGAGCTCGCTCCCCTCGAGCGTCTCCTTTTGCGCCTCGCGCAGGATGAAGGCGTCCTCCTTCCAACGCTCAAACATGATCCCCATGCCGCAAAGCGCCGAAGCGATCTCTTCCCCGTCCGCCTTCAGCGTGTTCACCCGCAGCGTCACGGGGCGGCGCATTTGATAGCCCGCAAAGATGCGCTCCGCCTCGCCGCCGTATTCTTTTTGTAAAAGTTCCCGCAAAAATGCGGGAATTTTTTCTATTATGTCTGACATAATACTATGCTATTTTTGCAAATTTGAGAAAACGAAGGGAAAATTCCCTTCCGCGCGCGCTTTGGGCTCACAGTTTGATCTTGCGGTCCATCCGCTTGATCGCCGACTGCGTGCCGAACACCGTGACAAGGTCGCCCGGTTCAAAGCGGTCGTTCCTGTCGGGAACGATCTCCTGCCCTCCCCGCAGGATGAGCAGGACATTGAGCGCATATTTTCCGCGCATGTCCATTTCCTCGAGGGTGCGCGAAGGTTCTTTGCCCGCATAGCGGAGGGTGGCGACGCTGTGCCGCGCGGTGAGTTCCACATACTGCGTGACGGAAGTGCTCATGAGCCGATATGTGAGGTTGCCCACGGCGAGGGCGCGGGTATCGAGGACCTCTTCCACGCCGAGGTGATCGAGGACGCGCTGCACGCTCTCGTCCTCCGCGCAGACGAGGATGTGCTTTACCCCCAATTCTTTGAGCAATATAATGGTAAGCACGACCGACTCGAGGTGGTCCCCGATGGCGACGATGACCTTTTCCGCCTCACTGAGCTTGAGCTGTTCGAGCGCGCTCTTTTTGGTGCTGTCGCAGCAATAGGCGAAAGTCACGAAGTCCGCCACGGCATTCACCCGCTCCATGTCGATGTCGATGCCGACAACTTCGGCGCCCAACTCGGAGAGCTCGCGGCAGAGCTGCATTCCGAAAGCGCCCAATCCGATGATCGCAAAATCTTTTTTCATGGTTTTTCCTTATGATATTGAATTAAAATAACTCAGCCGATGATGATATCCGCATAGACATAGCGGATGCTGTCGTCCTCGGTGCGGTTCCAACGCCGTTTGAAGACCAATAGCGCGGTCATGAAACCGATCCTGCCGAAGAACATCGCAAAGGTCAGAACGATCTTGCTCGCCGTGCCGATCTGCGCCGTGATCCCCGTGGACAGACCCACGTTGGCGAGCGCGGAGACCGCCTCGGTCACTACGCCCACAAAGGGCAGTTGCGGATCGAACGCGCAGACCAATGTGGCGACCACAAAGGCGTAGATCACCCCGATCACGACGACGAACATCGCATGGGTGAGCGTCTCGCGGGAGATCTTTCTGTGGAAGACGATAGTCGGTTTCCCCTTCAGAAGCCCGAGAAGTCCCGCAAAAAACACGAAGAAGGTGGTGCACTTGATCCCGCCGCCCGTGGAGAGCGGTCCCGCCCCGATGAACATCAGAAGGTTGAGGATGCACAGGGAAGCATTGTTCCACTGCCCGACATCCTGCGTTGCGAAGCCGCAGGTCCGCGCCATCGCGCTCATGAAAAAGGCGTTGAGAAGATCGAACTCCCCTCCTTCGCTCCACCAAAGGAGAAGCGTTCCCGAGGTCAGAAGAATGGCGGTGACGATCAGCACGACCTTGGTGTGGACGCCGAGCTTTTTCCCGCGACGCCAGAAGAGAAGGTCGATGAGCACCACGAATCCCAGCCCGCCGATGATCGCCAGAAAGGCGGTGTTAAGAATGAGGAGCACGTTCCCCGAGAAGGAGAGCATCCCCTCGCCGAAGAGGTCGAGCCCGGCATTGTTGAACGCCGAAACCGCATGGAAGAGGGAGAGCCAGACGAGCTTTCCGCCCGAATAGTCGCCATGCAGTGCGATGAGGTTGACGCAAAATCCCACCGTCTCGAGGATGAGGGTGATGAGGACGGCAAAGCGGAGGAATCTGCGGTAGTCGAGCTTTCCGCTCGAACCGAGGGTCTCCTGCACGAGCCGTCTGCCCGTGAGCCCGGTGCGCATACCGAGCATGGAGAGAATGGTCATGCCGATGGTGACAAAGCCCAATCCGCCGATCTGGATGAGCAGGCAGATGACGGCCTGACCGAAGCCCGTGAAAGTTTCCGCAACGGGGACGGTGGAAAGCCCCGTGATGCAGACCGAACTCGCCGCGACAAAGAGAGCGTCGGGATAGGAGATCCTTCCCCTCGTAGAGATGGGCAGAACGAGCAAGGCGCTTCCCAGCAGGATGAGCATGAAAAATCCGATCAGGATCACAAAATAGGGAGAAAACCTGCGATGCATATCAATAGAAAGTGGCGAGCTCCTCCTCGAGCGGTTCACAGAATTCTATCGAGGTCGCCCTGAGCACAGGGCCAACGCCGCGATAGATCTTGTCGTATGTGATGTCGACGCGGGCGGTGAGCTTCACCCATCCGCCCGTTTCAAAGGGAAGGCTGCTTGCATGTTTGACGACGAGCCCGCAGTAACGGATATCCGCGGCGCAGCAGGTCATGACGTGCCGCCCGACGACGATGGTATCGCTCTTCATCTTCTTTTCCATGGCGACCATCCCCTTGAAGGAGACGACCTTCCCGTCGTACTTTTCCATATCCTCGGTGAGGTCGCGGTAGAAAAAGGCATAGTCGCGATCGGAGATCTCCACGACGTCCGCGTCGATATCGAAGGGAAGCGGGTCCTCGATCTCATCGTAAACGACCTTTCCGTCCTTATACTCATACGCGATCGCGGCGCGGCGGGTCACCCCGCGCACCGTCTTGTGGAATTCCTCCTGCGACAGATCGTCCGAAAAGCGGTTGAACACCGCCATGTCCGTGTACTGCAGTTTATCGAAGACGAGCTGGCGGATATTCTTATTGTAGGCAAGGAAGGTCGGCGCTTCAAAGAAGGTCATCACCTGCGCGATCGTCCAGCCGTCGGGCATTGCGTCGAGGAACTTTTCGAGCGGAAGCATCCCGTTCCATTCCACCACTACCCTATCGGTATCGTGCTCCCGCGCGAGCTTGGAAAGGTAGTCGGCGCTGAGCCATTTCTCTTCCACGTATTCCACCGCAAAATCCTTTACGGCAAAGCGGGAGGGATCGTATTCCTTCTCCCCCTCTTCGGTCACGAGCAAGAGCGTCCGCTCTCCCGAATCGAAGCGCGGATCTTCCATTGTCTCCTGTATGAATGTCGTCTTCCCCGCTTCCAAAAATCCCATAAAGAGATAGACGGTCACTTCCTTTGTCGCCATTATCCCAAAAACAACTCCTTGAGTTTTTCTTCCTGTAATTTACAGCCGATCACGCACAGCCGCCCCGTTGCCGCAGGCGCGCCGATGCGGACGTCCGTCTCCCCGGGAACATAGTCGAAGTACAGCCAATTCTCGCCGCCGTCTACGATCCCCTTCGCCCGCAGGACCTGTCCGTATTCGCCGCCGTCGAGCGCGCCGAGCGCCTTTTTGAGCGCTTCCGCATCGAATTTCTTCGCCGTCTCCGTCCCCCAGCTCGTAAAGATCTCGTCTGCATGGTGGTGATGATGGTGATGCTCGTGCTCGTCTTCGTCGTCATGGTGATGGTGGTGATGGCAGCACTCATGCTCATCTTCATCATTGTCATCATGATGGTGGTGATGACAGCATTCGTGCTCATCATCATCGTCGTCATGATGGTGGTGATGATGACATTCGTGCTCGTCTTCGTCATCGTCATGATGGTGGTGATGATGACATTCGTGCTCGTCTTCGTCATCGTCATCGTGGTGATGGTGCTCCGTTTCTGCGGCGAGGCGCTCGAGTTCGGCCTTCAGGGTATCCTTCCTCTCCATGACGGCGAGGATGTCCTTGCCCTGCAGCTTGTCCCAATCGGTCGTGATGACGGATGCGGCGGTGTGTTCCTTGAGAAGGGCGAGCGCCTCTTCCGTCTTTTGGGGATCGGAGGTATGGGAGAGCAGGATGCAGCCCGCGTTTTCCACCTGATCGAGGAAGAACTCGCCGAAATTCTTGAGATACATTTTGCATTTCTTGGCGTCAACGACGGTGCAGAAGGCGTTCAGGCAAGAATTCTCTACGTTCGCGCGCTGAACGGCGCGGATGACGTCGGAAAGTTTGCCCACGCCCGAGGGCTCGATGACGATGCGGTCGGGGGAGAACTTCGCGGCGACCTCGCAAAGCGCCTTGGCGAAGTCGCCCACGAGGGAACAGCAGATACAGCCGGAATTCATCTCGGTGATCTCGATCCCCGCCTCTTTGAGGAATCCGCCGTCCACGCCGATCTCGCCGAATTCGTTTTCGATGAGGACGACCTTCTCCCCGCAGTATGCCTCTTTCAGCAGTTTTTTGATGAGCGTAGTCTTCCCCGCGCCCAAAAATCCCGAAAAAATATCGATCTTTATCATAATCAACTCCTAATATTTTGAATAATACGAGCCCTTGCTTTTGACTTTTGCATTTCAATGTCCCCGCGAGATCCTTCGAGGAGAACTCTTGGTTTTCATGGAACAAACGACCTCAGGATGCGCTTTATGCCCCCTCCGTGGGAGGGGGTGGCACGAACGCAGTGAGTGACGGGGGTGGGGCGAATTCCCAAATCACCGCGAGCAAAACCACGCTTTTGCGCTGCGGGACACAATTTGCCGCACACTTACGGCTTTCCGTTTTTACGGAGCAGTTATCGGGCGGGCAGATTGCTTTTACGGAGCAGACCACCTAACCCCTCGCACATTTCTTTTCGAACGACACCCCGTAGTTTGCTCATAGGACGAGATCCCTCGACTTCGCTTCGCTACGCTCGGGATGACGTGTCGGTGGACAGGGTGGAGTGAGCAAAGAAATGTGCGAAAACTACTCTCAAAATGCCCAATTTCCATTCTTGAAGATCTGCACGCGGTCGCCGTTCTTGGTGACGCCCACGACTTCGAGATCGGGACTGCCGATCATAAAATCGACATGGATCATGCTGTCGTTGATCCCCTTTGCGTGGATCTCTTCGTTCGTCATCTCCTCAAACCCCTTCACGCACTCGTTGAAGCCCCGCCCGAGCGCCAAATGGCAGCTCGCGTTCTCGTCGAACAGGGTATTGTAGAAGAGGATCCCCGAATTGTTGATGGGCGAATCGTAGGCGATGAGGGCGCATTCGCCGAGCATCTTCGCCCCTTCGTCCATCGAGATCATCTTCTCGAGCAGGTGCTGGTTCTTCTTTGCCTTGACTTCGACGACCTTGCCGCCTTCGAAGCGCACCGAGAAGTCCTCGATGAGTTCCCCCTGATAGGAGAGCGGCTTTGTGGAATAGACGATCCCCTCCGCTACTCCCGCCATGGGCGAGATGAAAATCTCCTCGGAAGGAATGTTGGGGTTGAAGTATGCCCCCTCGATGGTCTCTTCGCCGCCCCCTTTGAAGGAAGAATCGGGAATGAGCCCCACTTTGAAATCCGTTCCGTTCGAGCTCTTGTACTCGAGGGAAACGAGCTTGAGGCGGTTGAGATGATCGCAGCGCTGGGCAAGTTCGTCGTTATGGCGCGCCCACTCGCGCACGGGGTCTGCCCCGTCCGCACGGGAAGCGGTCAGGATCGCGTCCCACAATTTCTCGACGGCGGTATTCACCATGAGGTCGGGGAACACCTTTTTCGCCCATGCCTTGGAGGGGACTGCCGCGATGCACCACTGGTACTTGTTCTCCATCGCGTCGCGATAGGGCTTCACGACCTTTGTGCGGGACATGCGCACCGAGGTGAATTTCTCCTGATCCACACCCGCAAGCCCGTCGGGATCTTCCGATTCGATGTAGAGCATGGCGGGAAGTTCGTTTTTGCGGAGCTCGAGTTTTTCCAGCTCCCACTTTTCGAACTTCTTGAGCGCGTCCTCCTTCATGTACTTATAGTGCAATTTGGTGAGCGGTTGGTGCGACCACTCCACGGTCACCTTCCCCGCGCCCGCACGGTAGAGTTCCTCCACCACCATCTCCACGAATTCGGGTTGGTCGAGCTCGGCTGTCACCATCACCCACTGCCCCTTCTTCACATTGACGCCCGTCTTGGCGAGGAGCTTTGCATATCTTCTCAATTGGATCTTGTTCATGAACTTTCTCCTTATGATTTTTTTCTTTCCCTATTATAAACTTATTCCGCCCTTTCGTCAAACAAAAACGCGGCTTTGCCGCGCTTTTTGCCCATATTTTGAATACTATGTCAGACGTAGTACTATGTTCCCGCTTGAAATGCTCTTCTTGACGTCGATGACGCGCTGGTTGGAAGAGCCGCGGAATTTGAGGCGGATGTCCTTGAGTTCTTCCTGAAAGCGCCCGTCCACAAGAACGTCTAAAAGGGAGATGAGTGGGCGGGTGCATTCGGTCTGCACTTCCGATTCTTGGATCCCCCCATCCGCGGTAAAGATATATCCCGTAAAGCACCAGATATCCTTTTGGGGGAAGGTCTCCCTTACCCTTTTGACGAAGGGCAAGAGGGCGCGTTGGTTTTCGGGCTCGAAGGGGTCGCCGCCGAGGAGAGTGAGCCCTGCGATATAGTTTGGGGCGAGCAGACCGAGGATGTATGCCTGCGCCGCCTCGTCGAAGGGTTTGCCGTAGGAAAAGTCCCATGCGACGGCGTTGAAACAGCCCTTACAGTGACGGCGGCAACCCGAAACAAAGAGGGAGATACGAACTCCCTCTCCGTTTGCAATATCGCAATTTTTGATCTCGGCATAATTCATGTTTGTGACCCCTCAACGGAGGGGGTAGTCGGTCGGACTTCGTTCTTCGGGATTCTTCACATTCGTTCAGGATGACGCGGATGTGGGGCGAGTTCTAAATTACTTGCCTTAGGCGGAATTGACTTCCGCCGTGGGCGACTCAATTTGGCAATTACTTTTGCCTTATTGCCCTTTGAAACGAACGAGAGGATAAATAGGTTAAGGCGGAGAGGAAGGTTTCCTCGCACATTTCTTTTCGAACGACACCCCTTCCGTCACGCGCTTTGCGCGTGACACCCACCCCTCAAGGGGTGGGCAAGGGTGGAGCGAGCAAAGAAATGTGCGACCCCTCCTCACGGAAAAAGATTTTGCGCCAGCAAAAGATTTTTCGTGAACACTTACAGGTGCAGCACTCTATCCTTGATCTCCTGCGTTCTGCCCTGATTCCAGTACTGCGTGCCGATATATCCGCAAGTGCGGCGGGCGACGTTCATCTTGGACTGGTCGCGGTTATGGCAGTACGGGCACTCCCACAGAAGTTTCCCATCCTCCTCTACAATGGCGATCTCCCCATCGTAGCCGCACACCTGACAGTAGTCGCTCTTGGTATTGAGCTCGGCATACATGATATTGTCATAGATATACTGCATCACGGAGAGCACGGCGGGGATATTGTCCTGCATATTGGGCACTTCCACATAGGAAATTGCGCCGCCGGGCGAAAGACGCTGGAATTCGCTCTCGAATTTGAGCTTGGTGAATGCGTCGATCTGCTCGGTCACATGCACGTGATAGCTGTTTGTGATATAATTTTTGTCCGTAACGCCCGGGATGATGCCGAAGCGCCGCTGGAGCGCCTTTGCGAATTTATAGGTCGTGCTCTCGAGGGGAGTGCCGTAGAGGGAGAAGTCGATATTGTGGATCGTCTTCCACTCCTTGCACTTGTCGTTCATATGCTGCATCACCGAGAGCGCGAAGGGTTTCGCCTCCTCGTCGGTGTGGGACTTGCCCGTCATATATTTCACGCACTCATAGAGCCCCGCATAGCCGAGGGAAATGGTGGAATACCCGCCGTAGAGGAGCTTATCGATGGGCTCTCCCTTCTTGAGACGGGCGAGAGCGCCGTATTGCCAAAGAATGGGCGCAGCGTCGGAGAGCGTTCCTTTCAGACGGTTATGCCTCTCCATGAGGGCGCGGTGACAGAGCTCGAGCCTCTCATCGAAGATCTTCCAGAACTCCCCCATGTCTCCGCCCGAGGAGAGCGCCACATCGGGAAGATTGATGGTGACGACCCCTTGGTTGAATCTGCCGTAGTACTTGGGTTTGCCGTTTTCGTCCACAAAGGGTGTGAGGAAGGAACGGCAGCCCATACAGGTATAGCAGTGCCCCTCACCGTTCTTGTCCACCTTATATTCGAGCATCTTCTTCTCGGAGATATAGTCGGGAACCATGCGCTTTGCGGTGCACCTTGCCGCGAGCTCGGTGAGATACCAATATTTCGTCCCTTCCCGCACGTTGTCCTCTTCGAGGACATAGATGAGCTTGGGGAAGGCGGGAGTGACCCACACGCCCGATTCGTTCTTTACCCCCTGAATGCGTTGGTTGAGGGTCTCCTCGATGATCATGGCAAGGTCGGCACGCTCCGATTCGCTGCGCGCTTCCCCCAAATACATGAACACGGTGACGAAGGGAGCTTGTCCGTTGGTGGTGAGCAAGGTCACCACTTGATATTGAATGGTCTGAATTCCCTTCTTGATCTCTTCGCGAAGGCGTTTTTCGGCGATCCTGTTGATCGTGTCCTCCATCACGCCCACATCGGCAAGCTCTTCCCGCACCTCGGCGCGGATCTTTTGGCGGCTGATGTCCACAAAGGGCGCCAAGTGGGTGAGAGAAATGGATTGCCCGCCGTACTGGTTGGAGGCGACCTGCGCGATGATCTGCGTGGCGATGTTGCACGCCGTGGAGAAGGAGTGCGGTTTTTCGATGAAAGTGCCCGAAATGACCGTGCCGTTCTGAAGCATGTCCTCGAGATTGACAAGATCGCAGTTGTGCATGTGCTGGGCAAAGTAGTCGGCGTCGTGGAAGTGGATGATGCCCTCGTCGTGCGCTTCGACGATCTCGCGCGGAAGAAGGATACGGCGGGTGATGTCCTTGCTGACTTCCCCTGCCATATAGTCCCGCTGGACGGAATTGACGGTCGGATTCTTGTTGGAATTCTCCTGCTTGGCTTCCTCGTTGTTGCACTCGATGAGAGTGAGGATCTGCGCGTCGGTGGTGTTCGACTTGCGGATGAGCGCACGGGTATAGCGGTAGGTGATATACTTGCGCGCCACCGCGAACGCCTTCTGATCCATGATCTGGTTCTCAACGAAGTCCTGTATCTCCTCCACGCCCACGGCACGGTTCAAGTCGTTCGCAAGAGCCTCCACTTTATGGGCGATCTCCATGATCTGCCCCTCGCTCAGACGGTTGTCCTCGCTCACCTCGTCGTTCGCCTTGCGCACCGCGCCGATGACCTTTTCAATGTCGAAACAAACTTCCGCACCGTTCCGCTTGATGATCTTCATCTTCTCTCTGCCTCCCCTCTTTCGCTGAAAAACGTTCCCCAAAGGGAACGTTCCTATCATACAACTTTTCAATTGTTTTGTCAAGGGTTTGAGCACAAGATTTTGGAAAAATTTTCTTGCGAAACACTATATCTTGTGGTTAAAGTGAACGATTTCAATATCCTTAATGTGAAACGGATGCGCCTGTTTTTTCACAGAAAAGGGGTCGCCCGTTCAAAGTTTTGTGACGCTCAGGCTACGGTAGATCTCCTCGTATTTGCTCTTCGTGAAGGAGATCGTGCCGAAGGTAGTGACGGTAGCTGTCCCCGCGGCGACGCCCTCACGCAGCAGTTCGCAGAGCTCCGCGCCGTCCTTCATTCCGACTGCGGCGGCGGCGACCATTCCGTCTCCCGCGCCGACGGTGGAATTCACCGCCACGTTGATGCTCTTACAATAGTAATCGTTGTGTCCGTCGGTAATGACTGCGCCGTGCCTGCCGAGAGACAGGAGCACCGCCTTCGCGCCGCGGTCCAAAAGTTCATAGCAGCCCGCGAGCATATCCTCCTTGTCGAGGAACTGTCTTCCGAGCGTCTCCTCGAGCTCCTCGAGGTTGGGCTTCACGAGGTCCACGCCCGCTTCCAGCGCGGAGAACAGCCGTCCCCCCTCGGTATCCACGATCTTCTTGGAACGGGGATCTACCGCACGGAAGAGTTCACGGTAGTAACTCGCGTCCACGCCGCGGGGAAGTCCGCCTGAGATGACGGTGACCTCCGCCCTCTCCGAGAGCCCGCGGATCATCTGCAAGAGCTCGATGAGCTTTTCGCTCGCGACCTGCCCGCCGACGTCGTTGATCTCGGTGAGCATGCTCTTCTTGTCGATACATTTATAGTTCTCGCGCACCCTGCCGTTGTTCCAGACGAAGGAGAAGGGAACTCCCTCGATGTCGAGCGCGTGCTCGAACATGGCGCGGTTCTCATTGTACATAAAGCCGGTGGTGAACGCTTCCGCGCCCAACCTCGCAACGCCGATGGCGACGTTGATCGCCTTGCCGGTAAAGGAAAGCGTTTTGCTTTTGACGATGTTCACCTTCCCTACGTTGAGAGAATCGAGCTCGATGGTGACGTCGATGCTCGGGCTCAGGCAGACAGTTAAGATCATTCCTACCCTCCGCGCCGCGGGGACATAGCGCACCCCGCTCGCGCTGACTTTTTTTATCCTTTCACATTATAATACATTTCCACGCCGATTTCAATAGCCTTTTGGAAATTTCTCTGCTTTTTTCCGAAAAACTTCGGATTGCCTCACCGCAAAAAAAGAGAGCCTGAGGCGGGCTCTCTTTCCTGTACGTTACATAGAGATCATCTGCAGGGTCTCATACAGTTCGAGGTTGAACTTCTTTTCCATCGAGACCGCCTCGATGATGTCCATATCGATGATCTCGTTCTTATGGATGCCGACGACGCGGTTGCCGATGCCGTCTTTGAGCAGGCGCACCGCCTTATTGCCGAACTGCGCCGCGAGCATTCTGTCCGCCATGGATGGAGAGCCGCCGCGCTGGATGTGCCCGATCGTGGTGGCGCGTACGGAGTGCGGCGTCACCTGCTGGAGCATCTCGGCAAAGGAATCGGCGCTCATGACCCCTTCCGCGATGACGATGATATTGGAGTGCTTGCCGTTGGCGCGGGAGCGGTTGATACGCATTACGATGTCGTCCATGTCATAGGGGATCTCGGGCACGACGATGATCTCCGCGCCCGAAGTTATGCCCGTATAGAGGGCGATGTCGCCGCAGTGCCTGCCCATGACTTCCACCACCGAAATGCGCTCATGCGAGGTCATCGTGTCGCGCAGTTTGTTGATGATGTCGTTGCAGGTATTCACCGCCGTATCGAACCCGAGGGTGTAGTCGGTATATTGCAAGTCGTTGTCGATCGTGCCGGGGATTCCGATCGTGGGGATGCCGTACTTCTCGGTGAGGCACTTCGCCCCGCGGAAAGAACCGTCCCCGCCGATGACGACGAGCCCTTCGATCCCCCGCCTGTCGAGGGTGGCGACCGCCCGTTTCTGCCCCTCTTCGGTGAGCATTTCGAGACACCGCGCCGTTCTGAGCTTTGTCCCGCCCCGCTGAACGATGTCCGAGACGGAGCGCATCTCCATCGGCATCATCGTGTCGTCGATGAGGCCCGCATAGCCGCGTTCGATGCCGTAGACCTCCATGCCGAAATAGATCGCCGTCCGCACGACCGCGCGGATCGCCGCATTCATGCCGGGGCTGTCCCCGCCGCTTGTCAAAAGTCCGATCCTTCTCATCCTGTTATTCTCCTTACCTTTGTTGTTTATAAGCAATTCTGCATAGCCGAGCCAAAATGTCATTCCGAGCGTAGTCGAGGAATCTCTACCTTTTTATGAAGTGAGATTTCTCCACTCCGTTCGCTACGCTCACTTCGGTCGAAATGACAATGAGAGCATGTCGCGCCTTAGACCTACCCCCACTTTGTGGGGGGCGGGTGGCATGGCGTAGCCATGCCAGGTGAGGGCGCTTCCCCAAATTACTTGCCTTAGGCGGAATTCACTTCCGCCGTGGGCGACACAATTTGCGCGACACCTCGCGCTTTTTGTTTTTAAGAAGCGATTTTGAGAATCACTCTGTTAATGTCAAAGCACTTTTCCTCGCACGATTTTTTACGTAGCGAGCCCACGCTCATTGGAGCATTTCCCCCCACCACCCGCTACCGCGGGAGCCTCCCCCCAGAGGGGGTAGGCCTTAGGGCGAGCGGAGCAAATAATCGTGCGAAACTAACGTGTGAACCTAAATTTCCGCCAATCATTATAGCAGAATCTCTCCGAAATGCAAGTATTTTTTTGCAAAAAAGTAATTTCGGTCATAAAAGTTTCACGCAGTCCGCGGGGAGGAAAGTCCTCAACTCCGCGAGGAACGCCCGCGAGGTGTTCACGGAGAATTCGTACCTCTTCCCGCCGTGCAGGATCTTGGAGAGGGTGGGCCCCGCATAGCCCTGCATCATCTCGATGAGTTCGGAAAAGTCTTCCTCGCTGAGTTCCCTCGCGTCCAGCCAAAGCACCTGCCTGTCCTCTTCGGGGGGCGCTTCCTCCGCCGCCCGTTCCTTGCCCGCGGTGTCGAATTCCACAATGCTGTCGAGCACGATGACGGGCGCTTTGTCGGGATCGAGGCTCAGTTTCCCCGAGACCTTTACCACGGCGTCCTGCCTCAAAAAGGTACGCGCGCGCTCGTAGATCTTGGGGAAGGCGAGGCAGTCGATACTGCCGTAGAGATCCTCCACCGTGACGAACGCCATGAGCGCTCCCCCCTTGGTGTTGATCCGCTTGATCCCCGAAATGAGCCCCCCCATCGTGGCGGGCTGTCCGTTCTTGAGCCTGTGATAGGTCTTTTCCCCCGTCTCCTCGTCCTCTTCAAAATCGGCGAGCATCCCGCAGTGGAAGGAGCAATCCGCAAAATACCGCGCGAAGGGCTGGAAGGGATGACCGCTGACATACACGCCGAGCACCGCCTTTTCGTTGGCGAGAAGATCGGAGGAGATCCACTCGGGAATGGCGGGATAGTCCGCCTCGGGCGCTTTCTCCTCGATGATGTCTCCGAACAGCGACATCTGCGCCCCGCTCTTCTGTTTGTCCATGCCCGCGATGCGCTTCATGAGGTCTTCATAGACGGCGTTGTACTGGGAACGGTGCTTGCCGAAGCTGTCGAACGCTCCGCCCCAAATGAGCGCTTCCACCATGCGCTTATTGACAAACTTGGTGCATCTCATGAGGAAGTCGGGGAAATCTTTGAATTTTCCCCCGCTCTCCCGTTCCTTGATGACGCTCTCGATTGCGCCGATCCCCACGCCGCGCAGCGCGGAGAGCCCGAACCGCACGCCGCCGCCCTGCACCGAGAAGTACGCCTTGGACGCATTGACGTCGGGCGGATAGACGGGGATGTTCTTTTCCTTCATATAGACGATGTACTTGGCGATCTCGTCGATCTTGGTGATGCGGTTGTTGAGAACGCCCGCGAGGAACTCCTTGGGGTAGTATCTTTTGAGGTATGCCGTCTGATAGGTGACGACGGCGTAAGCCGCCGCGTGGGATTTGTTGAATGCGTAGGAGGCAAAGCTCTCCATCTGCGCAAAGAGTTTTTCGGAGATCTCGGGCGGGATGCCGTGCGCCTCGCAGCCCGTGATATTCCCCCCCTGCGCGATATTGCCGTGGATGAAGATGTCCTTCTGCGCCATGAGCTCGGAGCGGTGCTTCTTCGCCATCGCGCGCCGCACGAGATCTGCCTGTCCCAAAGAATAGCCCGCAAGATTCTGGAAGATCTGCATGACCTGTTCCTGATAGATGATGACGCCGTAGGTCTTTTCGAGAATGGGCCGCAGGAGTGGGGTAAGATAATGGATGCCCGCGGGGTTGGACTTGTTTTTGAGATAGTCGGGAATGAAGTCCATGGGCCCGGGACGGTAGAGAGAGATCCCCGCGATGAGGTCTTCGAGACAGGTGGGCTGGAGCTGTTTCATGAACCGCTTCATCCCCCCTTGCTCGAGCTGGAACACGGCGTCCGTATCCCCCTCGGCGATGAGCGCGTACGCCCCCGCGTCGTCGCAGTTCTGGTCGAACTCGATATGCTTGCCGTAGTCCTCATAGATATAGTCGAGGGTCTTCTTGATGTCGGTGAGGGTGGTGAGGGCGAGGAAGTCCATCTTGAGCATTCCGATGGACTCTACCTCCTTCATGTCGAACTGGGTGGTGATGTCCTCGTCGTTGCGGGAGAGGGGCACGTTGTCTGCGATCTTCTTGCGGCAAATGACGACCCCCGCCGCGTGCATGGAAGTGTTGCGGGGCATTCCCTCGAGCTTGAGCCCCATATCGATGACCCGCTTCAACGTATCGTCGTTTTGATAGAGCTCGATGATCTCGGGATTGCGCTTCCCCTCCTGATCGGCGAGCTTCTTCACCGCCTCGTCGTGCTTGTCGGGATCGTCCTTACAGTCCTCCACCTTCTTTCTGCACTTCTCGATATCCAGCCCGAGCAGTTCGCGGATAGTCGATTTCCCGTCCATGAGCTTGGTAACGCGGTCGGTCTCCGAATAGGGAACGCGCATCACCCGCCCCACGTCCTTGATGACGGCGCGGGAGGCGAGCGTTCCGAAGGTGACGATCTGCGCCACGTTCTCGGGATGATAGCGGCGGCGGACGTACTCGATGGTCTCCCCTCTGCGCTCGGTGCAGAAGTCGACGTCGAAGTCGGGCATCGAAACGCGGTCGGGATTCAAAAACCGCTCGAAGAGCAGATCATAGCGGAGCGGGTCTACGTTGGTGATGCCGATAGAGTAGGCGACGATGCTTCCCACGCCCGAACCGCGCCCCGGACCGACGGGGATGTCGTGCTCGCGCGACCAATTTATATAGTCCCACACGATGAGGAAGTAATCGGCAAACCCCATCTTGATGATGACGGAGAGTTCGTACTCGACCCGCTGTCTGATCTCGTCGGTGATGACGGGATAGCGTTTGGGAAGCCGTTCCCAAGTGAGGCGGGTCAAAAATTCGGGCGAAGGCGTGCCGTCGTCCGCCGTATACAGCGGGATGAGGCTCTTGTCGTACACGGGCGAGCCGTTGTCCTTGAGGTTGAAGGGAGTATCCGTGTCCGAGATCTTGTTCGCGATGACGCGGGTGTTGGAGATCGCCTGCGGCAGGGTGGGAAAGAGCGCCGCCATCTCGTCGCCCGATTTCATATAGAACTCATGCGTCTCCATCTTCATGCGGGCGGGGTCGTCGAGGGTCTTCTTCATCTGGATGCACATGAGGACGTCCTGCATCTCCCAGTCCTCTTTGTGCAGGTAGTGAACGTCGTTGGTGGCGACGAGTTCCACGCCGCACTCCTTGGAGAGCTTCACCATATCGGGCAGGATCTGTTTCTGTTCGGGAATGCCGTGATCCTGTATCTCGATGTAGAAGTCCTCGCCGTAGATCTCCTTCATCCCGAGGACGAACTTTTTCGCGCCCTCGTAATCTCCAGCCATGAGCAGACGGGAGAGCCTTCCCGCAAGACAGGCGGTAAGGCAGATGACCCCCTCGGAGTGCTCTTTGAGCATCTTGTAGTCGATGCGGGGGCGATAATAGAATCCGTCCACGAAGGCGGCGGAATCGAGCTGCACGAGATTGACATAGCCCGCTTTGTTCTTGGCGAGCAGAATGAGGTGGTCGGCGTGCTGGCTGTCCTTCACCTTCATGTCGTCAACGACATAGAATTCACAGCCGATGATGTATTTGATCCCCCGCTTTTTGCATTCCTCGGCAAAGTAGAGGGAGGAATACATGTTGCCGTGATCGGTCACCGCCACCGCGTCTATCCCCTGCTGTTTGCAGTGCTCGACGAGCTCGTCTACCTTGACCGCGCCGTCGAGAAGGCTGTACTCCGTATGCAGATGTAAATGAACAAAATCAGTCATATATTCTCCTCACACGAGTTTCGCACATTTCTTTGCTCCGCTCGCCCTAGGCCTACCCCCTATGGGGGGAGGCTCCCGCGGTAGCGGGTGGTGGGGGGGATTGCTCCAACGAGCATGGGCTCGCTCCGAAAAGAAATGTGCGAGGAAACGTGCTCATCGCCTTAACCTACTTGTCCTCTCTTTCGTTTCATCGAATACTAAGCCGTAAGAATGCGGCAAATTGTGTGCGCTACCGCAGGGAAACCCTGCTTCGCGCAGTAATTGGAGAGACCCCACCCCCTTAGTCCCCCTCCAATGGAGGGGGCAAGCGACCAACCACCCCCTCCTCGGGAGGGGGAAGGCGCCTCCTTAGGAGGAGCTGTCACCGTAGGTGACTGAGGTGGTGAAATATCAAAAGCAAAAGACACCACCCCCTTAGTCCCCCTCCTGAGGAGGGGGCGTTTGCTTCTCGCGAAGCGGAATCACTCCTCCTCTTCTTTCTTTGCGAGCTGTATGAGGCGGGTGAGGCGGTGGCTCAGACAGGATTTCGTCAGTCCCAAAAGGGACGCGAGTTCGAAGAGCGAGAGCTCGGGATGTTCGAGCCGCGCAGCCGCTGTGTCTTGCAATTCCTCGCTCAGAAGCGCCAGCTTCCCCCGCTCGCGCAGAGCTTCGATCTTTCTCACCTGCTCCACGCTCGCGATCGCCGCCCTGTCCGCATTGCTGCCGAGACAGTTGTTCACACGGTTCTCCGCGTTACTCGCCTCCCGCTCCGCAGATACTTCGTCCAATTTTTCGAGCGCCCCGAGCGCCCCCGTCACGGACAGGAAGTCGGAGATCGCCTCGCGGCTCTTGACGTACACGACGTCATGCCCGCCCCTCTTTACGAGGTTGGAGACGAATCCCAGCCCCTCGAAGATCTCCGAGAAGCGTTCCGCACCCTCTCCGCCCGAAAACCCGAACTCGAGGTGGTAGCCCGTCTTCTTCCCCGCGCGGGGAAGGGTACAGCTCCCGCCGCCGAGGAACGCCCCCGTCACATAGGCGAGAGCGCATGCTTCCCCCTCTTCGGCGGAAAAGGGCATCGGCACGCCCGTGAGGAAAAAAGTGAGCTTGTCCTTCCCCTGCTTGGGGTCGTACACCGCTTCGGTGAGGGTCATCTGCACCCCGCCGAGCCCTTCCGCAAGGGAGAGAAGGTACTGAGCCGTGCTTTCGCTCTCGCTCGTAAAGGCAAAACCGCCTTCAAAAGGACGCCCGCCCGCGTCGAGCAGACCGCCGAAGAGCGCTAGCCGCTCCTCCGCGGAGGGCGGCGCTTTTTTGATGAGTTCCCTCTTGATCTCCTGCGTAAAGTTCATGATCGGCTCTACAGATTCCTCTTTTTATACTCCGCAAATCGGAAGGCGGGAAGTCTTCCGTCGATGTTGTCGATGCGCCGTAGGGGCACTCCCACCCGCGCGATCTGCGCCTCGGCGAGGGAGACGTCTCCCAACCTTTCCGGTCTGTGCGCGTCCGAATCGAGCACGAACCGCACCTCGGTATGGTTGACGATCGCGTCGAGTTCCCCGTCGCTCAGATGATTCTTTCTGCCGCTGAGTTCGAGATAAGTCCCGAAGTCCGCACAGCACTTGGCGACCTCCACCGCGTCCGAAAAACAGCGGTAATTGAGGTGGGTGAGAATGTCCACGGGGTGTTTTCTCACCGTTTGGATGTAACACTTCGTCTGGTCGGCAACGAGCCCCTTCCCCCCGCGAAGCCGCAAATACCTCTCCGCGAACGCCAACCAGCCGTTTGTAAAGTCCTTGAAACGCTCGTGGCGGCTCATGACGTGACAGCCGACGAGCAAAATATCGAGCTTTGAAAGCTCCTCCTCGCTCAGAGCGAGACTTCCCTCCCGCCCGAGGACGTTCTCCTCGATGCCGACGAGCGCGGTCACGCCGTACTTCTTCCCCGCCGCAACGATGCGTTCGCAGTAAGCGCCGAAATGCTTTTTGCGCAGCCCCGCAAGGCGGTGGGTAAAGCCGTGATCGGTGAGCGCGAGCGCCCGAAGTCCCAATTCACGGGCACGGGCGAACTGCTCTTCCACTTCGCAATGCCCGTCCGAAAAATTGCTGTGAGAATGAAAATCTGCCGTAAGTTGCATTCCTGTTCCCCTCAGGGCAGGCGGCAGATCTCCTCGCGCAGAGTGATCCCGGTCTGCCGGAAAACCTCTTGTTCGACATATCCGATGAGCGCGGAGACGTCCTGTGCGCTTCCGCCCTCGTTGAGAATAAAGTTGGCGTGAACGGGAGAGACGACCGCGCCGCCCCGTCCGACCCCCTTGAGCCCGCACCGCTCGATGAGCCGACCCGCCGTTTCCCCCGCGGGATTGACGAACACACAGCCCATGCTCCTGCCTGCGGGCAGGTGTCTCCGCCTCTTGCGGAATTCCTCCCTGCGCTCTGCGATCTCCTCGGCGGACGTCCTTCTGCACTGCAGATAGACCCCCGTCACGGCGATGCCGCTCTGGAAGACGCTCCTCTTTTCGGAAAAGGCGCAGTCCCGCAGTTCAAAGGTGCGGATCTTTCCGCGCTCGATCCCGACGACCCGAAGAACGCTGTCCGAGAGATGTCCTTCCTTCACGCCCGCGTTCATCACAACGCCCCCGCCCACCGTCATGGGAATGCCCGTGAGCGGCTCGAGCCCGCCGAGGCGGGAGGCTTCCGCAAAGCGCAGGAGTGCGCCCCCCGTGACGCCCGCGCCCGCATAGAGCGTTTCCCCGTCCGCAAAGAGGGTCTTCAGCCCCGAAAAGCGCACCACGACCCCCTCGAAGGGTTCGCCCGAGGGAAGAGAATTCGCGCCCGCGCCCAAAAAGCAGTACGGGATCGCTTTGCGCGAGAGGTAGCATAAGAGCTCCGCCGCGTCCTCCGTGCAGAGGGGGGAGACGGCGAGCCGCGCCGTTCCGCCGCAGCCGATAGTCGTGTGCCGCGCAAGGGAAAAATCCCGCTCCCAGCGCATATGCGGAAAACGTGCGGGAAGCTCTTCCGATATATCCATTCTTTCTCTCCTTTATTCTACCATATATTGGCGATGAATTCAAACGGTTTTCAAATATTTTTCAAGATTTTTTGCCGTTCGCTCCATTCTATGAAGGGAGCGGAAGAAAGATGTGACACGCCGAAGACATGCTTAATGGGGGCAGCCCGAAGGCTTCCCCCATGCGCTTCTGCACGGCTTTTCGCCAAGGCAGAAGCTCTATCTGAAAGCGGTTCCCCGCTCCAGATACTTTGCGCAGTCCGCAAAAAATTATACGAAATTATCTGCGCTTCTGGAAACTGTCACAGCAGGTGCAGTGCTCGCAGTCACAGGTATTGCCCACATGGATCCTGTCGAGTTCGCACTGCATCCCGTCGCGGTTGAAGCGGCATTCGGTGACGCCGCAGGACACACCGCTGTTTAACCGGTCTTCCATAAATTCCCCTCCTTCCCCCTTATTATGTGCAGTGTGCAAAAAAAATATGGGAAAGGGTTGACAAACCCCCTCCCGTTTGTTACAATATCCAAAAGGAGAAAAAGCTATGAAGGTCATTCTCAAAACAGATGTAAAAGGCAGCGGCAAGAAGGGAGACATCATCGAGGTCTCCGACGGTTATGCAAAGAATTTCCTGCTCAAAAAGGGCTTGGCGCAACCCGCCACCGCCACGGGGATCAACGACGTCGAACAGCGCAAGAATGCCGACGCCTTCCACAAGGCGGAGAGCGTGAAGGCGCAAAAGGAACTCAGGGAAAAGATCGACGGGCTCACCGTTCCCGTCTCCATCCGCGCGGGCGAAAACGGCAAGGTGTTCGGCTCGGTCACCACAGACAAGATCGCCTCCGCCCTCGCAGAGCTCGGGTTTGAAGTGGATAAAAAGCGCATCTCCACGAAAGAGCCCATCAAAAACGTGGGCGAGTACGAGGCGGAAGTGCGCCTCATGGAGGGCGTCGTTGCCAAGATCAAAGTCGTCGTCTCCCCCCTGTAAAATCTCAAAAACTTCTGCCATCGGCATTGCCGATGGCTTTTTTGTTTGCCCTCTTTCTCCGCACGTCATGTTGAGCGCAGCCGAAACATGGCGTCATTCCCGCCACTTTCTGTCTCTTATCATAGTATTATGTCACACATAGTACTATGATAACACGCCTATATTGGGAGACTGAGACAAGTTTGGGGGCGAAAAAGGCGCAATAAAAGGAAAAGCGGCGGAATAAATATTCCGCCGCTCTCCCCTTTGCTCCGCAAACTTGGCACTGAAAAACGGAGCTGCAAGGAAGCTGAAATTCCGTACTCGAAAGACCTTACGTCATTTCCGCGTAATTCCGTAATAGGAATTGAGATACATTTGTTTGATCTCGGCGATGAGCGGATAGCGCGGATTCGCGCCCGTGCACTGGTCGTCGAACGCCGCCTCCGACATTTCGTCGAGCTTAGAGAGGAATTGCTCCTCGGTATATTTGTCTTTGAGGGCTTCCCGAATGGTCGCGGGCTGGCCGATGGCGCGCTGCAACTCACAGAGCTTTTCGATCAGCGCCTCGACGAGTTCCTCATCGCTCTCCCCTTTCAGCCCGAGATAGCGCGCGGCGTCCGCATAGCGCGCCCGCGCCTGAGGATAGGCGTACTGCGGGAACGTACCCATTTTGGCGGGCGCTTCGCTGCTGTTGAAGCGGATGACTTCCACGAGCAAAAGGCTGTTCGCCATGCCGTGCGGCAGGTGGAAATAAGAGCCGAGCTTATGCGCCATGGAATGGCAGACGCCCAAAAAGGCGTTGGCGAACGCCATTCCCGCCATGGTCGCGGCGATGGCGACCTTCTCCCGCGCGAGCGCGTCCTGCGCGCCCTTCTCATAGGCGGAAGGGAGATAGCGGAAGAGCAGCCCGAGCGCTTCCTTGGCGATCCCGTTCGTAAGGTCGGTCGCCATGACGGAGGCGAGCGCTTCGAGCGCATGGCTCACAGCGTCGATGCCCGAACAGGAAGTGAGCCCCTTGGGGATATCCATCATGAGGTCGGCGTCTACTATCGCCATGTCGGGCAGAAGGGCGTAATCGGCGAGCGGGTACTTCGTGCCCGTCTCCCCATCGGTGATGACGGCAAAAGGCGTGACTTCGCTCCCCGTGCCCGCCGTGGTGGGAACGGCGACGAGCATCGCCTTCTCTCCCATCGGGGGGAATTCGTACACCCGCTTGCGGATATCCATGAACCGCATCGCCATGTCCTCAAACCTGACTTCGGGGTGTTCATAGAGCACCCACATGATCTTGGCGGCGTCCATGGGCGAGCCGCCGCCCACGGCGATGATGACGTCGGGACGGAAGAGCTTCATCTGCTCCACTCCCTCCTTCGCGCAGGCGAGGGTGGGATCGGGCGAGACGTGGAAAAAGGTCGCAAAGGAGATGTTCTGCTCGGTCAAAGAGCGCTCGATCTGCTTTGTGAAGCCGCTCTCATAGAGGAAGGAGTCGGTGACGATGAACGCCCGTTTCCTGTGATAGACCTCCGAGAGTTCCCTGAGGGCGGGAAAGAGGCAGCCGCGATTGAAATAAACTTTTTGAGGGGCTCTGAACCAGAGCATATTTTCTCTCCTTTCGGCGACCGTCTTGATATTGAGAAGGTGTTTGACGCCGACATTCTCCGAGACGGAATTTCCGCCCCAGCTTCCGCAGCCGAGGGTGAGCGACGGCGGGAAGCGGAAATTGTACAGATCTCCGATCCCCCCGTGCGACGAGGGCGTATTGACGACGATGCGGCAGGTGCGCATCCTCTCGCGGAAACGGGTCAGTTTGTCCTTTTCCGTTTCGGCATTGAGATATATCGAGGAAGTGTGCCCCAAGCCGCCGTCGCGGACGAGGCGGTCCGCTTTTTCGATCGCGTCCTCAAAGTCTTCGGCGCGGTACATCGCGAGCACGGGCGAGAGTTTTTCGTGGGCGAATGCCTCGCTCTGATCCACGCTCTCCACTTCGCCGATCAAAACTTTAGTCCCCTCCGGGGCTTCGAAGCCCGAAAGCTGAGCGATCTTGCGCGCGGACTGCCCGACGATGCGGGCGTTCAGTGCGCCGTTGATGATGATCGTATTTCTGACTTTCTCGGTCTCCTCGGGGGTGAGGATATAGCCGCCTCGATAGCGAAGTTCCTCCTTGAAGGCGTCATAGATGTTTTTATGGACGATGACCGACTGCTCGGAAGCGCAGATCATGCCGTTGTCGAAGGTCTTGGAATGCAGGATCGAGGAAACGGCGAGTTTGATATCGGCGGTCTCGTCTATAACGGCGGGAGTGTTGCCCGCGCCCACGCCGAGGGCGGGCTTTCCCGAGGAATACGCCGCCTGCACCATGCCCGGTCCGCCCGTTGCAAGGATGAGGTCGGCTTCCCGCATGAGCATCCCCGAGAGCGGAACGGTGGGAAAGTCTATCCAGCCGATGATGTCCTCGGGCGCGCCTGCCGCCACTGCCGCCTCGAGCACGATCCGCGCCGCCTCAATGGTGCTCTTCTTCGCCCGCGGGTGCGGGGAGATGATGAGCCCGTTGCGGGTCTTCAGGCACAGGAGGCACTTGAAAATGGCGGTGGAAGTGGGATTGGTGGTGGGAATAACCGCTGCGATCACACCGATAGGCTCGGCGATGCGGGTGTAGCCCGCGCTCTCGTCCCGCTCGATGACCCCGCAGGTCCTCTCGTTCTTGTAGGCGTTGTAGATATATTCGGAGGCGTAGTGGTTCTTGATCACCTTGTCCTCCACGACCCCCATGCCCGTCTCCTCGACGGCGAGCTTGGCGAGCGGGATGCGCGCCTTGTTCGCGGCGATCGCGGCGGCACGAAAGATCTCGTCCACCTGTTCCTGCGAATAGGAGGAATATTTTTGCTGGGCGGCTCTCACCCGCGCCAGCCCTTTTTTGAGCGATTCCTCGTCGTTGACAATGAACTCTTTCATGGCATTTACACTGCTCCATTTACAGTTTATACCAAAAAGGTCATTTTGTCAATTGTTTGGGAAAAAATCGGCGCACAAAAAAACCGCCCTTCCCCCGCGGAGAAAGAGCGGTCTTTGCAAACTCAAATATGTTCGATGTAATCCTCGCCGAAGAGGGTATAAACGATGGTCTGCGCGTACAGCCGCGACATGAAGTCGTTGGGGTGGTTGATGTTGTTCCCCGTCCAATCGCGGAAGCGCTTTCCCGCCTTGTTCAGGCTGTCCACGCTGCTGTACACCGTGGCAACGCCCACCCGATCGTAGTCCTCCGTCAGCTCGACGAGCGCCTGCTCAAAGGCGGCGTAGTCCTTGTTGTAAAATCCCGCCGCCTCGGGATTGGCGGTCATGCCCGAGACGAGCACGATCTCCACCTCGGGTTTTGCCGCGCGCGCCCGCTCGATCATGGAGCGGATATTGGACTTGAAGGTCTCGACGACCGGACCGTCGTTCATGCCGAAGGCGATGAAGAGGAGATCGGGGTCTTTGTCGAGCACGCGGCTTTGGAAGTGCGCCCCGCCGTCCAAATTATCCAAGTCATGGTTCATCTTGCCGTCGTTTCCCCAATTGGAATCGGTCCCGCCGACTGCCGTGTTGATATAGTTGACGGTCGCTTGGGGATAGCGCGCCTGCATGTAGGAACGCACCATTTCGGGATAGCTCTCGGCATTGGGCGCGATCTGCACATAGCTGCTCGAGTTCGCCCCCACCGTAATGGAATCGCCGTAGAACACGACGTTGAGCGCTTCGCCCTTTTCCAGCTTTTCGAACGTCTTGGGGAGCTTGTCCTTCTCGACCCGCGGAAGCGTCCACTGCTTGCTGTCGCTGTGGGTGTAGGTGACGCACACCTGCTTGAGACTGATCGTCGGGCCTTCGCTGAAGAACAGCCCCGCCATCGTCCCGTCGTAGTATTCCGCCCTGCTCATGTGCGGGATCGAGGTGTCGTCGGTGAGCCCGAGCGCAGGCGTTCCCTTCGACCATATGTAATCCACTCCCGCCTTATAGACCGTCTTCAAATCGTAAGAAGTCACCGAGAGGATCTCATCGGGCGCATACATGAGGGGCGCGACGTAGGAATCGTCCCCCGCGAACCAAAGAGTCTCGTTATAGACCGTCTTCCCCTCCCAAAAGGGGGTGAGGTAAGTCTTCAATTGATAGCGGTCGTATTCGAGCAGCGGCTCTTTCTCCCCGCCGGGAGTTTGTTCCCCGCCGGGAGTTTGTTCCCCGGGAGTTTGCCCACCGCCGATGTCATCGGGCTCTTTCCCCGGCTGCGCGCAGCCCGCCATGCACATGCCAAACGCGAGCATAGCTGCCATGACTGCCAAAGTTCTCTTCATAATTCCCCCTTATTCCCTCAAAACATCGGTCTCAGAGCTCGGAGAGCTGCTTTTCGAGTTTTTTCTTCATATCGATATATTTATCGAGCTTCATGCGCTCGTCGTCGACCACCTTTTTGGGCGCTTTGGCGATGAAATTGTTGTTGGCGAGCTTCCCGCCTGCGCGGGCGATCTCCCCTTCCACGCGCTCGAGCTCCTTTCCGAGCCTCTCGCGCTCCGCCTCGAGATCGACGAGTTCTCCCAAGGGCACGAACATCTGCCCCACTTCGAGCACCTGCGAAACGGTCTTTTCGCCCGCCGCCCCGCCCGACGCGACAAAATCGATCTCGCTCACTCCCGCGAGCCGCTTTATGGCATTTCTGTTTGCGCCGATGAGCCGCTTCTGCTCGGTGACGAGGAAGAGGTGCACCTTCTTGGCGGGCGGGCAGTTCACAGAGACCTTCATCGCGCGCACCGCCTTGATGAGCCCGATGACCTCTTCAAACGCCTTTGCCTCCTTCTTGTAGGAGAGTTTGGTGTCGTAGCGGGGATAGTCTGCAACGATGATCTTTCCCCTTGCGTCGGGAAGATAGCTGTAGATCTCCTCGGTGACGAAGGGGATGAAGGGATGGAGCAGGCGCAAAGAGTTGTCGAGCACGAACAGGAGCACCGAGAGCGTCACGCGCTTGCGCTCGGGATCGTCGCCGTAGAGGGCGGACTTGCTCAGTTCGATGTACCAATCGCAGAAGTCCTCCCAAACGAAATCGGTGAGCCTGTCCGCAGCGATCCCGAGATCGTATTTCTGCATGGACAAAGTTACTTCTCTGATCGCCGACATGAGCCTCGAGACGATCCAGCGGTCGGCGGGCTGGAGCTTGGAGCGCACTTCCCCGAAGGGAGGGATCTTCTCGTCCTTTGCGTTCATGAGCACAAAGCGGGAAGCATTCCATACCTTATTGATAAAGTTGCGCGCCCACTCCACCTTCGTGCCGAGGAAGCGGGTATCGTTCCCGGGAGCGACCCCCGTCAGAAGGGAGAGCCTGAGCGAATCGGCGCCGTATTGGTCGATGACCGCCAAGGGGTCGATGCCGTTCCCGAGGGACTTGCTCATCTTCCTGCCCTGCTCATCGCGGACGAGCCCGTGGATGAGGACGTCGCGGAAGGGAACTTTTCCCGTATGCTCGAGCCCCGAGAACATCATGCGCATCACCCAGAACGGGATGATGTCGTAGCCCGTGACGAGGACGTCGGTGGGATAGAAATAATCGAACTCCGCCGTCTTCTCGGGCCAACCCAACGTGGAGAAGGGCCAAAGAGCCGAAGAGAACCACGTGTCGAGGCAGTCTTCATCCTGTTTGAGGTCCGTCCCGCCGCACTTGGGGCAGACGGTAGGCGTCTCGCGGGCGCAGATCACTTCCCCGCAGGAGCAGTACCATACGGGGATGCGATGCCCCCACCAAAGCTGGCGGGAGATGCACCAATCGCGGATATTTTCCAACCAATTAAAATAGATCTTGGCGAAACGGTCGGGCACGAACTTGGTATTGTTCTTGGCGACCGCGTCGATAGCGGGCTTGGCAAGCGGCTTCATCTTGACGAACCACTGCTTGGAGACAATGGGCTCGATGACGGAAAGACATCTGTGGCAGTGCCCCACATTGTGGGCGTGAGGCTCTACCTTGACGAGAAGCCCGAGCGAGTCCATCTCTTCGACGATGCGTTTTCTCGCCTCATAGCGGTCGAGCCCGCAGAACTTCCCGCCCTCGGCGTTGACCTTCCCGTCGTCGCCCAAGACCCTTATCATGGGCAGGGAATGGCGAAGCCCCACTTCGAAGTCGTTGGGGTCATGGGCGGGGGTGATCTTCACCGCGCCCGTGCCGAATTCGGGATCGACATATTCGTCCGCCACGACGGGGATCTCCCTGCCCACGATGGGAAGGATGAGCGTCTTCCCGATGAGGGAAGTATATCTCTCGTCGCTGGGACTTACGGCGACCGCCGTATCGCCGAGCATGGTCTCGGGACGGGTCGTCGCGATCGTGATGAACTCCTCCGAGCCCTTCACGGGATATTTGAAATACCAAAAATTCCCCTTGTCCTCGGAGTAGACGACCTCCTCGTCGGAGAGGGCGGTTCTGCATTCGGGACATTGGTTGATGATGCGGCTGCCGCGGTAGATGAGCCCCTTTTCATAGAGGCGGAAGAACGCTTCCCGCACCGCCTTGGAACATTTTTCGTCCATGGTGAAGGCGAGCCTGTCCCAATCGCAGGAAGAGCCGAGCTTTTTGAGCTGCCCGACGATAGCCCCGCCGTATTGTTCCTTCCACTCCCACGCGCGGCGGAGGAAGCCCTCTCTGCCGAGTTCCTCTTTGGAGATCCCCTCGTCGCGGAGCTTTTCCACGATCTTGTGCTCCGTCGCAAGGGAGGCGTGGTCCGTGCCCGGAAGCCAGAGCACCGAATAGCCCTGCATCCGCTTGAAGCGGGCGATCGTGTCCTGCAGGGTCTCGTCCATGGCATGTCCCATATGCAGTCTGCCCGTGATGTTGGGCGGGGGCATCATCACCGTGAAGGGCGCCTTCTTGGGGTCGATCTCCGCGTGAAAATATTTGCCCTCTGTCCAGTCCGCATAGATGCGGTCCTCGAACTGCTTGGGATCGTACGTCGTTTGCATTTCTTTCATTTCTCTTCCACCTTAAAGAGCGTGTCTTGTTCATTATACTCTCTTTGAAGGAGATTGTCAATTATTCCCGCTATCACATAGAATATATTATCCTAAAATTTTTCGGGAGAACCCTATGAAAAAATTACTTACGATCCTCACGGCGGGGCTGTTTGCCCTGCTTCCCCTCTCTGCTTGCGGGGAAGCGGACGATTCCACCCTCCGTATCAACGAAGTGACGCACTCCATTTTCTATGCGCCCATGTATCTCGCCGATTCCCTCGGCTATTTCGGGGAAGAAGGCATCAAGATCGAACTCACCAACGGCGGCGGGGCGGACAAGGTGATGTCCGCCGTCCTCTCGGGGGACGCCGACATCGGTTTCTGCGGCCCTGAAGCCGCCCTCTATGTGCTCCTCGGCGGCTCGCAGGACGTTCCCACCGTATTCGGGCAGCTCACCAAGCGGGACGGC
The DNA here is from genome assembly GCA_947629575.1 of uncultured Clostridia bacterium. Lineage (GTDB taxonomy): Bacteria > Bacillota > Clostridia > Christensenellales > Borkfalkiaceae > Gallimonas. Next base: position 192,195 of record CANREF010000002.1, read on the forward strand.
TCTTTCCTCATGTCGAGAAAGGAAGAGCCGAACTTCAAGTGGGAAGACCTCAAGGGGAAGGAGATCCTTGCGGGGCGCAACGGCGGCGTTCCCGCCATGACCTTTGAGTATGTCCTCAAAGAACACGGCTTCACGCAGGACGAGATCGATCTCAACTTCGACGTCTCCTTTAACAATATGACTGCGGCGTTCCTCGAAGGGACGGCGGAGTACTGCACCGTATTTGAACCCACCGCCTCCGAACTGCAGGCGCAGGGCAAGGCTTACATCGTCGCCGCCGTGGGAGACGCCTCGGGCGAAGTCCCCTACACCTCCTTTATCGCCAAGCGCTCGTGGCTCGACAAACACGAAGACACCGTGAAGAAATTCCTCCGCGCGATCATGCGCGCCATCGACTTTGCGATGACCGCCGATCCCGAGGAGATCGCGACCTATCTCTATTCCCAATTCCCCGACACTTCCCACGCCTCTATTGCGACAAGCGTCGTGAGCTACAAGCGCATCGACGCATGGCAGACGGATATGCAGATGACGGAGCAGAGTTTCGAGCGGCTGCAAGACATCATCGACGCGGCGGGCGAACTTCCCTCCCGCGGAGAATTCTCCGCTCTCACGGATAACAGCTACGCAAGGGCGGTCTATCAAGAATTGAAGGGCTGAGCCCCTTCCGAAAAGTTCCCCAAAGCGGGGAACATTCAAAGGAAGCACACCGATGAAAGAGAAAATTCTGGAGTTTGAAAATGTCAAGCTGATCTATCACACCGTGCGGGGGGAGACGGTGGCGGCGGAGAGATTGACCTTCTCGGTGGAGGAGGGCGAGTTCGTCGCCATCATCGGGCCCTCGGGATGCGGGAAGAGCACCCTCCTGTCCCTCGCCGCGGGGCTTCTTACCCCCTCCGAGGGAACGGTCACCCGCCGCGGGAGCGTGGGATATATGCTCCAGCGCGATGAACTCTTCCCGTGGCGCACCATCGAAAAGAACATTCTGCTCCCCCTCGAGATCAAGCGGCGGAGCACCCCCCAAGCGAGGGAGGAGGCGCTGGCGCTCGCGGAAAAGTACGGGCTCGGAGAGTTTCTCCGCAGCTATCCCGCGGAGCTGTCGGGCGGGATGCGGCAGCGGGCGGCGCTCATCCGCACTCTCGCGACCGGTCCCGACATCCTCCTCCTCGACGAGCCATTCTCCGCCCTCGACTACCAGACGCGGCTGAGCGTCACCAAGGACGTCTCGCAGATCATCCGCCGCGAGGGTAAGACGGCTCTTCTCATCACCCACGACATCTCCGAGGCGATCTCCCTCTCCGACCGCGTGATCGTGCTCACCAAGCGCCCCGCCACGGTGGCGCACACGCACGCCCTCGACTTCGGAGAGACCGACCCCCTCAAACGCAGAGAAAACAGGCAGTTCTCGGGCTGGTTCGAACTGCTTTGGAAGGAGTTGAACCAATGAAAAACAAACTTTATTCCGGAGAGCACCGCCTATGGCTCAAACGCCGCCGCATCCGTCTCACGGTCGTGTGGACGCTCCGTATCGGGCTGCTCGCCCTCTTGCTCTTCTTCTGGGAACTGTCCACAAGGCTGGGCTGGGCAGACCCCTTCCTCGTGAGCTCCCCCTCCCGCATCCTCGGAACGGTCGGCTCTCTCTACCGCGACGGCACTCTCTTCTATCACATCGGCACGACGCTGTGGGAGACCGCGGTGGGCTTCGTGCTCGCGATCGGGCTCGGCTATCTCATCGCCCTGCTCCTTTGGTGGAGCGACCTTCTGCACCGCGTTCTCGAACCCTATATCGTCGTGCTCAACGCCCTGCCCAAGATCGCGCTTGGACCGCTCATCATCATCTGGTGCGGCACGGGGAGCAAGGCGATCGTCTTCATGACCGTCGTCGTCGGGATCATCCTCGTCATCATGCACATGCTCTCGGCGTTCCTCGAGACGGACGAAAACAAACTCCTTCTCCTGCGCTCGATGGGCGCTTCGAAGCTGCAGATCCTCACAAAACTCGTCATCCCCTCTTCGCGCGTTTCCTTCATCTCCATGCTGAAGGTCGCCGTCGGCATGAGCTGGATCGGCTCTATCATGGGGGAATACATCGTATCGCGGGCGGGTTTAGGATACCTCATCGTGTACGGCGGGCAGGTGTTCAAGCTCGACCTTGTGATGACTGCCACCTGTATCCTCTGCCTGCTTGCCGCGGCGATGTACTTTTTGGTGGTGCTGCTCGAAAAGATACTCGTGAAGAACACACACAACTGAAAAGAGCAGTCCGAGCGCCCCGACCGCGGGGTAAAAGAAGCGGACAATGCCCGCAAGCCCCAATCTCGAAAAGAGAAACGCCGCGAAGAGAACCCCTCCTTTGGCGGCGTTTTTCCGTTTGGCCCTCTCGCACAGTCTGAGGAGAGGATAGAGCGCAGAGCCGAGCGAGGTGAGAATGGCAAGCGCAGAAGCTGCAAAAAAGCTCTTCCTCCCCCGCATGGCGTAGAGGAAGGGCAGTTCCGCATCGAGCGCGCCCGCTCCTTCCGAAAAGATCCTGCCGAGCACGAACAGGGCGGAGACACAGACGACTGCCGAGGCGAGGAAGGCCGAGAGCACGGGCCTTTTCGCCTCCCGCCCCGCCTCGAGCAGCACAGGTAGGGCAAGAAAGGAATTCATCCCCGCATACAGGACGCCGAGGTCGTGTCCCGTCCGCCCCGGGAAGAAGAGCGTTCCGCCCCGCGAGAGGAGCACAAAGAGGAGCAGAACGGGCACGAGCAGGGAATTGAGCAGAGAGATCCCGCCCATCCCCCGCCGCAGAAAACAGAGCACGAGCCCCAGCCCCGAGAGGGAGATGAGGGGCGAGAGCGCGGGAAAGAGGGCGTCGAGCCCCGCCAGCATCCCCGCGCAGGGGATGAAGGAGAGCGCGGCAAAGAGAACTTCCATCCCCTTCGCCGCCCTTCCGAAGAGGGCATGGAGCGCCCCCTCCATTCCGTTGTACTTTTTTCCGAGACGGAGGAAGAGCGCCGATAGGCAGAAGAACACCGCCGAGGAGAGAAGCACGGGCAGCAGTACCCTCTCCGTCCCGAAGAAACGAACAAGCTCCGCCCCCGACAGAAAGCCCGCGCCGATGCTCGTGCCCACGATAAAAAATGTCGTCTTGAATATGCCCATTTTTCCATATCTATGAAATTATGTCTGACAAAATACACAAAATATGGAAATTTTTTAAGAATTCTGTCTGACATAGTACTTCGCACGCTTGACAAATCGGAAAATATGTTGTATCATATTTCCGAAAAATACCAAGGAGGATGCTATGGACGACGAGTTTATGCGTTTTCTGCACGGCGAAGACCCGGACGACGAGCCCCCCATCGACAATGCCGTGACCGATGAAGACGCCCCTTCCGTCCCCGACGAGACTGCGGACGAAGTTCTCGACGAGACGGCGGACGAAACTCCCGTTGAGACGGCGGACGAAACTCCCGACGAGATCGTCACCACCACGACGGAAGAGAGCGACGACGGCAAGGTGCGGATCGTCACCCGCGAGATCATCCGCGAGACTGTCCGCGAGACTGTCCACACGAGCCTGACGGGCTCTGCGGAAGAGCCCGCCCGCGCGGAGATCTCGCAGGAAGAAGACGAAGAAGAACAAAAAGAAGCCGACGAGGCGCAGGAAGAACAGGACGAAGAGGCGGAGAGCGGAGAGAAGACGGAGGAGCGGGCGATCAGTTCCGACCTCATCCGCGGGCACATCAATACCATCATTCTCCGTTCCCTCTATGACGGGGACAAGTACGGTTACGAGATCATCGCCGAGATCGAGCGCAAGAGCCACGATCAGTATACCCTCAAGCAGCCCTCTTTGTACAGCGCCTTAAAGCGGCTGGAAAAGGACGGATATGTCACTTCCTATTGGGGAGGTTCCGTGGGCGGCGGGAGAAGGAAGTACTTTTCCCTGACCGACGCGGGCAAGGAGATCGCCGAGCGCAACCAGACGGAGTGGGAATACTCCCGCACGGTCATCGACAGTCTCATCTCCGACCGCGCGTTCGACTTCAACCAACCCGCCCCCTCTGCGGTGGATATGCGGGTGCTCAAAAAATCGACCTCGCGCGTTCCCGAACGGGAGAACGAGGAGGGAGAATTCGAATACGACGAGCCCACATCCGAAAACGCCGAGGCGCTTGCGGCGGAGCGGGCGGCGTTTGAAGCGGAGCGCGAGCGGTACGAGGAATCGCTCAAAGTGCGGGAAGAAGTACTGCGTGCGCGCGAGGAAGCGGGCACAAAGCGGGAGCAGGAGCTCCTGCAGAGAGAATTCGCCCTTGCCGCCGAGGAAGAGCACCGCAGCCAGCTCGAGGAAGTGCGCCGCGAGGAACTGCAGCAGGCGGAATCGGAGGCTCAGCAGAAGCTCGAGGAAGTGGAGCGTCAGCGGCAGGAAGAGCTCGCCGCTCATCTTGCCGAGCGGGAGCAGTTCCAGCAGCAGTTGCAGGCAGAAGTGGAGCGCGCCCGCGCACAGGCTCTTTGGGAGAGCAAGGAGGCGCAGAATGCCCGCATCGCGGAGATAGAGCCCTTCGTGGAGGAGCGCGCCCGCTATGAGCAGCTCCTGCGCGACCAGGCGGAACAGATGGAGACCCGTCACCGCCACGAGCTCGCCATGCAGGAAGCCCGTCTTCGCAGGGAAGCGGAGGAAGATCTGCACCGCCGCGAGCAGGAGCTCATGCACAGGAATTTCCTCAATCTCGTGAACACTCCCCCTCCCGCAGTCCCCGAAGGACCTTACTACGAACAGCCCCGTCCCGCGACGCCCTATGCCGCCAAACCGGAGGCGGAGCGCGAATATCGCACCGTCATCCGCAGACTGTATGAAAACGCCAACCCCGCCCCCGCGGAGGAAGAGCCGCAATCTGCCCCTCTTCCCGAACCCGAGGAAGCGGCGCCCGCGCCCGTTACTGCGCCCGCGCCCGAACCCGCCGCCCCTGCGGCAGCCCCTTCCCCCCGCACCGTGCGTACGCCCGGCGGAGCGGACTTCTACGATCTCGAGATGCGCGCCGCGCAGGACGGCATCCGCATCACCCTCTCGAACGGCAGCCGCAAGGAAGTTGTGAAGGAGAGATCGGAGAGCCTCGTCCACCGCGGGAAGGCGCTCTTTTTGAGCGCGATCGTCGTGTTCCTGCTCCTGCTCGCCGAGGGCAGCCTTGCGCTCGGCTTCCAGAGCCGTCTCAGCCTTCCCCGCTTCTATCCCTTCTTCATTTGGGGATCGGGGCTCGCGCTCTTCCTCGTCACGGGAGTTCTCTTCCTCAATCACTACGGAGAACGCTCGTTGCGGCGGACGGGAAACCTGCTCGTGAACACGATCGTCGCCTATGCGCTGTGCGTCATTCTCATCCTGATCGTGGCGCTCGCCGCCCGTATCGACTTTGCCAACGCGGGCGAGTTGGCGACCTTCGTCATCTTCCCCGCCGTCTACTTCTTCTCCATCGTGGTGTTCGGGATCGCCTACTATGTGCAGATCCGTCCCATCGGAGAATGACATTTCAAATCTGTCCGATCTCAGGATATATAAAGGAAGGGAGGCAACGGTTTGCCTCCCTTCCTTTATGCCCTCGCGGGCTCGCTTCACATTGCCTTATAAACTCTCAGCCATTCGCCGAGCCGAGCCAAGAAGTTCTCATTGGTGTCCGTCTTCCTGAGCATATCGAGAACGCCCTCGGTGTTCTCGGTGAGCCCGCGCTCGCGCAGTTTGTATACCGCGGAGAGCTCTTCGGGCTTGAGCAGAAGCTCCTCTTTCCTCGTTCCCGAGCGGCGGATATCGATCGCGGGGAACACTCTCCTCTCCGCAAGCTCACGGGAGAGGAAGATATCGCAGTTGCCCGTTCCCTTGAACTCCTCATAGATTACGTCGTCCATGCGGCTGCCCGTATCCACGAGCGCCGTCGCAAGGATGGTGATGCTGCCCGCCTCGAGCGTATTGCGTGCAGCGCCGAAGAAGCGCTTGGGCTCGGCGAACGCGCCCGCATCCAAACCGCCCGAGAGCGTCTTTCCCGTGCTCTCGGCGAGATAGTTATAGGCGCGGGTGAGCTTGGTGAGGGAATCGAGCAGGATCACGACATCCTTCCCCTGCTCCGCCAAACGCTTTGCGTGCGCAACGGTGAGCTCCGCCGCGCGGATATGGTGGTCAGCGCCCTCGTCGAAGGTGGAATAGATGACTTCTGCGCCGTTTACGCTCGTGCGGAAATCGGTCACCTCCTCGGGGCGCTCGTCGATGAGCAGAACGATGAGGCGGAGATCGGGCTGGTTTTCGGCGATGGAGCGGGCGATGTCCTTCAAGAGGGTGGTCTTGCCCGCCTTGGGGGGCGCAATGATGAGGGCGCGCTGTCCCTTCCCGATGGGAGCAAAGAGGTCGATGAGCCGCAGAGAGAGGACATTGCCGCCCTGGGAAAGGGCGATCCGCCCATTGGGATAGCAGGCGGTGAGCGCGTCGAAGAAATAGCGCTGTTCATACGCTCCCACGGGAAGCCCGTTCACGGTGAACACTTCCCCGATGGCTGCGGAATCGTTCTTGAGGCGGGGGCGCACACTGCAGGTGACAAAATCTCCCTCCCGCAGCTTGAGCGCATGGAGCTGGGGCGCTGCGATAAAGACGTCGTTATTGGTGGGCTGGCAGTTCTTGGCGCGCAAAAAGCCGTAGCCGCTCTGCATGATCTCGAGGATACCCGTGTACACGCCCTGCGTTTCCCCCTCGGCGGCGACGGGAGCGGGCATACGCTCCTTCACGTAGCGCCGTCTGATCTCGGCGATCCGCTGGGTGACGGTCGGGTCGAGATAGCTCTGCTTGACGGGCGCTCCTCTGCCCGAACGGGGAACGGAAGCCTCCTTCCCCACGAGGACGTCGGTAATGCCTGCGATGAGGTCGGGCTTATTTCCGCAGCGGCCCGTGGGAACTCCCTCCGTTCTGCCGAGCACCCTGAGCGTCGTGAGGGGCAATTTTTCAAGATATTCCGAAAGTTCCTGCTCGAACGTTCCCGATCTCACTTCCTCGTTCGTGTCGTTCTTCTTTTCCTTCTTAACCATGGTTGCTCCTTTTCATATACAATACTCGCGTTTCACCGCACATTTCGGGGGTGATCTCCACGCGGTCCCCCACCGCTTCCACCCCGTTAAAGAGGCGGAGAAAGGGCTCTGCGCCCGCAATGTCCACCGTGAGCCCTTCCTGCATGTAGTGCATGGGAATGACAAAGGACGGGCGGAGCAGTTCGACATACTTCTTCGCATTCGACGCGTCGATGGTGTAGTTCCCTCCCACGGGCAGGAGCAGAACATCCGCTCTTTTGAGCGCCCTCACGGAGGGAGAATTTGCAGGTTCGCCGATGTCGCCGAGATGGAGCAGGGACATCCCCTCTCCCTCGAAGCGGAAGGCAAGCGTCTTTCCCCTCTTTCTGCCGCCCGCGTCGTCGTGCGAATGCTCCGTCGCGAGGATATGCACCCCGCCGACGGTATATTCCCCCGCTTGCGTGAAGACGGAGGGAGCGTCCACCGCTCCGACGTTGCAATGGTCGTAGTGAGAATGGCTCACGGTGAGAACGTCCGCCCCGATGTGCGGCATGGGAAAGCCGACGTCCCCGTAAGGATCGGTCACGATACGCACCCCCTGCAGGCAGATCAAAAAGCAGGAGTGCCCGATATATTGGATCTTCATCTTTCCTCCGACTGAAAATAAAAAGGACTTCCTAAGTGTTTCTCAAGTCTAACCTTTTGAAAAATGAAAACAAGACGGTCTGAGTTTATTATACACCGAAAACTTCTTTTTGTAAAGGAAAATACGTCACTTTTCCGAGAAATACGCCTCGTGCGCGAGCCTGCCCTCTTTAAGGCAGCTTTTGAGCGCCTCGCCGTCCCCCGCGCCGAGGGCAGAGGCAACTTCCGAAAGGCGGGAAATGAGCCCCTCCGTCTCCCGCAGAAGATTTTCGCGGTTGAGAAGGTACAGCTCGGACCAAAGTTCCTCATCCACCCCGCCGACGCGGGTCATGTCCTGAAAACTTCCCCCCGTAAAGCCCGCGATCCCTCTCGCCTCGGGCGAGCGGATGTAGGCGTTGGAAACGATGTGCGCCAGCTGTGAAGTGAGCGCGATCTTCCTGTCGTGCTCGGCGGCGGAACAGCGCACGATCCTGCCGAAGCCGATCTCCCGCGCAAGCCCCTCCGCAAGGGCGAGCGCCCCCTCGTCCGTGTTCGGGCAGACGGTGATAACAAGGTTCTTCCCCTTGAACAAATCGGCATCGGCGACTTTTATCCCGCTCTTTTCCTTTCCCGCCATGGGATGCAGCCCCACATAGCGGTATCTGCGCGGCTTGCCGAAGACGAGCTTTTCGATCTCCCCCTTCACCCCGCAGATATCCGCAACGAGCGCGCCCGCGGGAAATTCTCCCCTGTCGAGCTCGCGCATCGTCACCGCAGGCGGCAGGGCGAGAAAGACCGCCTCCGCCCCTTCATACCCCTCGGCGGGCGCGGAGATCATATCGTGCGCAAGCGCATAGGAGATCGCCTCCTCGCTCCTGTTTTTGCCGAGAACGGTGTGCCCCGCCCGCTTCAACGCCGCAGCCAGCGACGCCCCGATGATCCCAAGTCCATAGACAACGATCCTCATAAATCCTCCGAAACAGCAGTCATTATGTCAGACATAGTATTATTATTTCACACATATTACTGTGCAAAATACAAAAAATCAAAGGAAATTCATCGCATTGCTCCCCTTCAAGGCCTTTCTGCGCTCCTTGCGGTCGGGAAGAATGCTGTCCACGATGTCCCAAAATTCGGCGCTGTGGTTGAAGACGACGGTGTGGGCGAGTTCGTGCACGGCGACGTATTCCGCCAGAGGCGGAGAGAGGAAGGCGATGCGAAAGGTGTAGGCGATCACCCCTTCCCGATTGCAAGAGCCCCACCTTCCCCGCGCGGAGGAGATGCGCACGGTGCGGTAGGAAAAACCGTAGCGGGCGGCGATGCGGGAAGTGATCTGCCGCATGACCTCGAGCGCGAACCGCTTGAGCAAATTCCGAAGGGCTGCCTCTCTTCCCTCGCGCGGGAGAAAGATCTCCCCTTCCGAAATGCGCGCCCGTCCTTCCTTTATATAATAGGTAGACCCGAAGAGGACGAGCGCGTCCCCATCGTTCAGGCTCAGGCGGGGGCGGGCCTGCGCCTGCGCAAGCCGCTCTTTGATCCAGCGCTCGTGTTTTGAGACGAACGAGCGCACATAGTCTTCGCTCACGCCGAGGGGGGCGCGCACGACGACCTTCCCCTCCCGCGTAACGGCGAGAGTGAGCGTCTTCCGTCTGCTCCTAATGAGGGTGATCTCTTCCATGCCGCCATTATAGCACAGCGCGGCAAAATTTTCAACTATCCTCTTGACCTTTTCCCGCCCGTTTGTTATACTGAATGTATGGAAGCCTATACCGTCAAAAAGCTGACAAAGAGGGAACTTAGCGTAAACGTTCCCGCCTCCAAGAGCATTTTGAACCGCGCTCTCCTGCTCGCCGCATTCACCGAGGGGGAAACTCTCCTATCGGGAGTGCACACCTATGGGAAGGACGCGGAGGAGCTCATCGCCTGTCTGAAGGCGCTCGGCGCGGAGATCGGGCAGACGGAGCAGGGGCTCACGGTCCGCGGCGGGGAACTGCACCGTTCCGCCTCTCTCAACGTGGGGAGCGGCGGCACTTCGGCGCGCTTCCTCACCGCCATGCTCGCCTTCCGCGGCGGAAAGTACGCCCTCTCCGCCTCCAAACAGATGTCTCGCCGCCCCATGGACATCCTTTCCGCCCTTCGGGAGGGCGGCGTGCGCTTTCGCTTTCCCGAACGGCAAAATTCCTTTCCCTTCCTGATGCAGTCGGACGGCGCTCCCGCCGAACTCACCGTCGATACCGATGTGAGCACCCAATTCGCAAGCGGGCTTTTGCTGGCGGCAGCGGTCGGGAAGTCCCCCTTCACCCTTCATCTCACGGGCAGGCGGACGGAGGGAAGCTATATCGCGACTACGCTCGAGGTCATTCGGGCGTTCGGCGCAAGGGCGGTCCGCAGCGGGAACGACGTCACCGTTTCCCCCACCGAGGGGGGAACTCCCCGTTTTGCCGTCCCTCCCGACGTGTCGGGCGCATGTTATTTCTATGCGCTCTCCCTGCTCTGCGGCGCGAAGGTGCTCGTGCGCGACGTACATCCCGATTGCGGGCAAGCCGATCTCCGCTTCCTCGACCTTCTCTCCGCCCGCGGCGTAAAGGTCACGGACACCCCCGAGGGCGTCCTTGCCGACGGCAGCGGCGTGGAGACGTTCGAGGGCTTTGACCTCGACCTCAGCGACTTCTCCGACCAGACGCTCACCCTTGCCGCGATGGCGCCCTTTGCCACGACCCCGACCGTACTGCGCGGCGTGGGGCATATCCGCCGTCAGGAGTGCGACCGCATGGAGGCGATCGCCTTCAATCTGCGCTCCCTCGGCGTGCCCTGCAAGTGCGGCGAAGGGGACATCTTCATCCGCCCCGCGCCCGTCCGTCCCGCCGAGATCGAGACCTTTGCCGATCACCGCGTCGCCATGGCGTTCACCCTCGTGGGGCTGAAGGCGGGGAACGTGACCATCAAAGATCCCGGCTGCTGCCGCAAGACCTTCGGCAATTATTTTGCGATCGTAGACGGGCTGACGTCATAGTATCTCAAGCATAAAGCAAGCCGCGGCGGTCAAAAGACCGCCGCGGCTTGCCTGTAAAGGACTTGGGAAGGGCTCTCACAGCCTTTCCACGTATTTTTTCAATATCTCGAACATGTCGTCCGAAATGACATGCTCGATGCGGCAGGCGTTGCTCTCGGCAAGTTCCTTTTCCGCCCCGACCGCCATGAGCGCCTTGGTGATGACGCGATGCCGCTCATACACCCCCGCCGCCTTCTCCTGCCCCGAAGCGGTGAGCGTGATGTCCCCCGCGGCGTCGATGGCGATATAGCCCTTCTTGTGCAGAAGTCCCACGGCGCGCGATACGCTCGACTTGGCATAGCCGAGCTCCTCGCACACGTCGATGGAGCGCACGTTTGCCCGCCTCTGTTTCAGGAGCAATATTGTCTCGAGATACATTTCCTCCGATTCATGCGATTTCATAACATCCCCCTCGCACTTTTTTTCAATTATACAACTTTTTTCACGGTTTGTAAAGGGCTTGCGGAAAGTTTTCACACTTTTCCCGCCTTAATTGCCGCAAGCAGAGCTTCGCAGCCCTCCACGATGTCCGAATAGGTCTCGTCGAAATTTCCCGTATACCACGGATCGGCGATCGCGCGGGGGTGGGAAGTGAAGCCGAGCAGCATCTTCACCTTGACGGCATTCTTCTCCCCGACGATGCGCACGGTATCCCGCACATTTGCCTCATCCATGCCGAGAAGAAGGTCGAAGTTCTCCCCGTCCGCACGGGTCACAAGGCGCGCGCGGTGCGGCACGAGCGGCACTCCCTCCCGCGCCAATTTCTCCCTCGTCCCGCGGTGAGGCGGATTCCCGATCTCGTCCGTATGCGCCGCGGCGGAGGAACAGCGGACCTTTTCTTTTAGTCCGTTCTTTTCAATCATCATTGTAAAAACACTCTCCGCCATGGGAGAACGGCAAATATTTCCGTGACAAATGAACAAAATTTGTATCAAATTTTGGATGCCTCCCCTGATTTTTCAGTTAATTTAAAAAAATTTTTCTTATTTTTTGAAATTTTTTTAGAAAAACGATTGCAAAATAATTTAATATGTGTTATCATATAGGCATGAAGGTATTTGCTGAAAGACTTATGGAGATGCGTAAAGAGAGAGGCTTGTCGCAGGCGACTGTGGCAAGGGATTTGGGCGTGAGCCTTGGCATCGTCTGCTATTGGGAAACCAACAAGAGCGATCCCACCGCTTCCAACATCGCAAAGGTCGCGCGTTATTTCAACGTGTCGTCCGATTACCTCCTCGGTCTTGCTGACTGAGTTTTTTACCCCCTCCTCACAACTGAATATTCTTTCGGCGGTGCGAAGAGCGCCCTTATAATGATTGAGACCGAAGCCTCGGTATAAAGGATGATGAGAGAAATGTAAGCTCCCGGGCGGGGAGCTTTTTTCACGCCATGCGCCCCGCAAGTTCTTTTTCGAGCTCATTCACGCCCGCAAGCGGAGAGCGTTCGGGAACAAATCCCTCCCCTGCGAAATACCGCTCATATCTTTGCAGTTCGGCGGCCTCTTGGGCGGTGCAATACTCTTCGAGTTCCTTCAGACGGGCAAAGAGCTTTTCCGCCTCTTCCTCCTCCCCTTGGAAGAGGGCAAGCTGCGTCCTGAGAAGGAGCAGCGCGCGGAAGGCGGGAAGATCTTCCCTTACGACGGGCGCGGAGAGCTGTTCTTTTGCGAGGTCCGAGAAACTTCCGCGATACAAAGTCCCCTGCGCCGTGAGCACGCAGAGCAAAACTTCCTCCTCGGGGCGGCGGCGGAGAAGTCCGATGAGCACGGCGCCGTCCGTCTTCCCCGCGGGCAGTTCTGCGGGAAGAAGGGCGCGCAGCCCCTCATAGAGAACGAGCAGGGAAAACAGTCCGCAGAAGAGGAGCGCGGGATGATAGGGAAGGGCAAGAAAGAGCGCGAGCAGCGCTCCGCCGACGAGCAGTCCGAGCAGCGCCCCGCCCGCGGCAAAGGCGATCGCCCCCGCACGGACATGTTCCGCGCTCCTCGGGAACATCCTCGTCTCCCCCGCATGATCGGAACGGGCGAAGCGCACCTTCCCCCCGCCGAAGGTGAGGAAGGAAAGGGTGATGCCCGCACAGCGCATCCCCCCCATGAGCCCGAAGAGCAGGTGTCCGAGTTCGTGGATCGCGGCGGGGATCCGCAGGAGGGACGCCGCGAGGAACCCCGCCCATGCCGCCGACTCCCACGGCCCGAGCCCGGACGGCGTGCCGAACACCACGAGCAAGACAGCGCCCGCAACCAACGCGAGCAAAATCAACATATCCGAAATACGGTACACGATCCTCTTCGTCTTTCCGCTCATTTCAACCCCCTCAGGGCTGCATAGCCCTCCAAATTGTCCCGGTCGGAGGCAAACACCTCCGCAAGGGACATTTTTTTCATGATCTGCTCCAAGAGAAGTGCCCCGCCCGCGATGATGTCCGCCCGTCTTTCGTCCATGCCCTTGATCGCCCTGCGCCCCGCCGCATCCATGGAAAGCAGCCTGTCCGCCAGCGCCGAAACCCCTTCATAGGACATGGGAAAGTCCTGAATTTTTTGCCCGTCGTAGCGTTCGAGCCCGAGCATCACGGAGGCCAGCGTAGAGCCCGTCCCGCCGATGGCATACGTCTTCCCCGCGGGGACGATCTTCCCCGAAAAAGCGAGCTTCGCCCCGATCTCGGTAAGCAGCTTTTCCCTGTCTTCGCCGCAGGTATCGTAAAGGCGCACCGCGCCGATGGGAAGGGAGAGGGAATATACGGGCTTTCCCCCTTGAGAGAGGCAGATCTCCGTGCTCGCGCCGCCGATATCGACGATCCCACCGTCGCCGCAGGAGAGAGCGCCCATGAGCCCGAGACGCGCCTCTTCTTCGCCCGAAACGACGTCCACGTCCAACCCGCAGAGCGCCTTTACCCGACGGCAGAACTTTTCGCCGTTTTCGGAATCGCGCACCGCCGCGGTCGCAAAGATGTGAACGGAAGCCCCCTTCGCCGCGCCCTCTTCGGCATATTCTTTCACCGCTCTTGCGGTCCGTTCGGCGGCTTCCTCGTTGAGCGAGCCCGTGAGCGCAAGCCCCGAGCCGAGGCGGGTCGTATTCACCCTCTTATATAAAGATTTTCCGTCCGCCCAGAGCATGAGGCGAACGGAATTGGAACCGATATCGATGATTGCCTGCATTATTTCTTTCCCATGCGGCGGGCAAGATAGTAGAGCCCCTCGCCGCTCTGATACCATTCGAGGTCCTTTTCCCCTTCATCGATGCGGCGTTGGACGTCCGCGATGCGCTCCTCGAGCTCACGATTCTGTGCGCTCTTGACCCCCATCGAGACGAACTGCACGATCATGATGATGACCAAAAAGATGATGAGAAGAACGCCCGCGACCGTCGCGCCGACCGCGATGCGCTTTGCCTTTTCCTCCGTGATCCCCTTTCCGTTTTTCCGCATAAACGTGTTTCCTTTGCTGCTGCAAATTTTTTACACACTTATTATACACCTTTCTCGCCAAAAATGCAACTGTTTTGTGCACACATTTCCAATACAGAAAGAAACCCGCCGCACAGCCGAAAAAGAGGTAGGCGCGGAAGGGCGGAAGGGAGAACTTCACCGAGACGAAGAGATAAGCTCCCGCAAAGAGGATGCAAAAGAGAAGTTCCGCGAGCAGGACGAGCGCCCGCTTGCGGAAGGTGAACGCAAGGAGAAAGTCGCACGCTCCGCCGCCGAGCAGCCCCAAGAGGAGGGCGCACAGGAAGGCGGAAAAGGAGCTCACTTGAACAGCCCCCCGATCCTGCCCTTCGCCCCGTAGCGCACGCCGCGCACTTCCCCGCTCGCGGAAAAAGCGCCGCTCCCCTGCGAGAAGGCGAGGATCTTGAGTTTGAGCCCGTCGATGGTCACTTTCTGCCCGCCGACCGTGAGCGTGATGCGGGTGTCGGAAAAGGAATCTACGCTCTCGACCGCCGTCATCGAGATCTTCTTCCGCTGTTCGATCGTAAGAACGCTCGGATTGTCCATACCCTATTCTTATGCGGAGAGAAAAGGGAAAATCACAAATTTTGTCGTACCGACAAAATTTCGTGAGGGGGTTTCGCACATTTCTTTGCTCACTTCCCCCCTTGCCCACCCCTTGAGGGGTGGGTGTCACGCGTAAAGCGCGTGACGGAAGGGGTGTCGTTCAAAAAGAAATGCGCGAGGGGTTAATCGCTTATGGAAAAGTATGATTTTCCAACGCGCAGTGATTGGAGAGACACCACCCCCCTACCCCCCTCCTCAGGAGGGGGCAAAGAGCTGCCCCCTTTGAAGGGGGCGGCTCCGCCGATAGGCGGTGGTGGGGGTTGATGCATGTGTCCCCCTAAGGCGCTCGCTTAAAGCAAAAACCGCCCGAATTGGGCGGTTTTTGTACTATTATGTCACGCATAGTACTATGCAAACGGCGAAAAATGTCGTCTTATTGGGCGGTTATGCCTGCTTTGCCTTGGCTCTTGCCTTGGCGCGCAGTTCCCCATCGAGGATGCGCTTGCGGATACGGATGCTGAGCGGGGTCACTTCCAGAAGTTCGTCGTCCTTGATAAATTCAAGGCATTCCTCGAGGCTCATCTTCTTGGGAGTGATGAGGCGGAGCGCTTCATCCGAGGAGGACGAACGGGTATTCGTCAGATGTTTCGTCTTGCAGACGTTGACGTTGATGTCCTCGTCCTTGGGAGAAAAGCCGATGACCATGCCCTCGTACACAGGCACGCCCGCGCCGATGAAGAGCGTTCCCCTTCCCTGCGCGTTGAAGAGCCCATAGGTGACCGCCTCGCCCGTTTCAAAGGCGACAAGGGACCCCGTCTGCCGCCGCGCGATCTCGCCCTTGTAGGGCTGGTATTCATAGAACACCGAGCTCATGACGCCCTCGCCCTTGGTGTCCGTCAAAAATTCGCTCTTGTAGCCGAAGAGCCCCCGCGCGGGAACGAGGAATTCGAGCCGCATCCGCGAACCGATCGCGCTCATGTGCACGAGCTCCCCCTTGCGCTCCCCCATGCTCTGGAACACCGCGCCCGTGCCGCTCTCGGGCACGTCCACGATGAGCCGTTCCACGGGCTCCCACTTCTGCCCGTCGATCTCCTTATAGAGCACCTTGGGCGAGCTCACCTGAAATTCGTACCCCTCGCGGCGCATCGTCTCGATGAGAATGGAGAGGTGCATCTCCCCTCTTCCGCTCACGCGGAAGGCGTCCGCCGAATCGGTGTCCTCCACGCGCAGGGAAACGTCCCGCAGCAGTTCGCGGTAGAGCCGCTCCCGCAGGTGGCGGGTGGTGACCCACTTCCCCTCCTTGCCCGCAAAGGGAGAATCGTTGACGGAGAAGATCATCTCCACGGTGGGTTCGGAGATCTTGACGAAGGGCACGGGCTCTACACAGACGGAAGAACACACCGTATCGCCGATGTTAATGCCCTCGAGGCCCGCAAAGCAGACGATATCGCCCGCCTGTGCGGATTCACAGGGAACGCGGTTGAGCCCTTCGATCTCGTAGAGCCCCACGAGTTTGCCGCGGGTGTGCACGTCCTCGTGGTTAAAGTTACAGACGATGACTTCCTGATTGGGACGGGCAACGCCGCGCTCGATGCGCCCGATGCCGATCCGCCCGACGTATTCGTTGTAGTCGATGGAGGAGACGAGGATCTGCAGTTCCCCCTTCTCGTCCATATCGAGGGGCGGGAAGTGGGAGAGGATCGTCTCGAAGAGAGGTTTCAGATCGGTGCCCTCCTCTTCGGGATCGAGGGAAGACGTCCCCTCTCTGCCCGAGCAGTAGATGAACGGGCTGTCGAGTTGTTCGTCCGTCGCGTTGAGGTCCATGAGAAGTTCCAGAACTTCGTCGTTCACTTCCGAAATGCGGGCGTCGGGACGGTCGATCTTATTGACGACGATGATGAGCTTCAAGCCAAGTTCCAGCGCCTTTTGGGTGACGAAGCGGGTCTGCGGCATAGGACCTTCGGCGGCGTCCACGAGGAGCAGCACGCCCGACACCATTTTGAGGGAGCGCTCCACTTCGCCCGAAAAATCGGCGTGCCCGGGGGTATCGACGATATTGATCTTCACCCCTTTGTAGTGGATGGAAGTGTTCTTGGCGAGGATGGTGATGCCGCGCTCGCGCTCGAGATCGCCGCTGTCCATGACGCGTTCCTCGACCGCCTGATTTTCGCGGAAAGTGCCGCTCTGTTTGAGCATCTGATCGACGAGGGTCGTCTTGCCGTGGTCAACGTGCGCGATGATCGCAATGTTTCTTAAATCGTTTCTGATCATAGATGTATTCCTTTTGAAAAGCCACAAATGATTATAGTACTTTTGCAAAATTTTGACAACAAAAAAAGAGGGGATTTTGAAAAATTCCCTCTAAGCGTTCCCCGCGTCATTTGCCCCGCCCGCGTCATTCCGTTCGCCCCTTCTTGCCCACCCCTTGAGGGGTGGGTGTCTTGCCGTCATTGCGGCAAGACGAGAGGGGTGTAACGCAGCCGAACAGACACCCCCTCAGTCTCGGCTAACGCCTCGCCAGCTCCCCCTCAAGGGGGAGCCAAGACACCCCCCCGCGCCATTCTCACCGTTCAACACGCCGATAGGTACAAAACCTTATCATATACCCGTTGTCCTCTATGGGTTCGCTCTCATGGGCGAGGGTGAAATTTTCGTCCTTGTCAAGGTCGGGGGCAAAGACGTCCGCCCCACCCACCGCGTCCACTTTGGTGACGAGCACCTCGCTGCAATGGGGAATGAGCGCGCGGTACACGCTCGCCCCGCCGATGACGAACACGTCGTCGGGCGGGTACTTTTTGACCTCTTCGAAGAGCTCCTCAAGGCTGTGCACGGTGATGACGTCCTCCTCGACGTTTTCGGGCGAAAGAACGATGTTCGTGCGATCTTTCAGGGGCTTCCCCGCGGGAAAAGAGCGCAGGGTATTGAGCCCCATGACGACGACTTTTCCCCTCGTCGTCTCGCGGAAGAATTTCATATCCTTGGGCAGGGAGAACATGAGATCGTTCTTTTTCCCGATACCCCACTCTTTGTCTGCATGGAAAATTGCTTTCATAATTATTCACACTTTTTTTTGCTCGCGCTACCCCTTGTCATCCCGAGCGTAGTCGAGGGATCTCGACTCCCCTGTAGGGGAGCTGTCGAGCGGAGCGAGACTGAGGGGTTCTCAGAAACCCTTTCCCCCTCGCGTTGCTCGGGTACTTTCCCTAAAAGGGACAGCAAGGGGTGGGCAAGGGACGTTCAAATCGCCACGGGGATCTTTTTGTCGAGGGGGTGGAAGGTGTAATTCTCCAAACGGAAGCTGTCCACCGAGAAG
>CANREF010000003.1 GCA_947629575.1 uncultured Clostridia bacterium
TTGGACAATAAGGCAAAAGTAATTGCCAAATTGTGTCGCCCACGGCGGAAGTGAATTCCGCCTAAGGCAAGTAATTGATATGGTTTCGCACATTTCTTTGCTCGCTCTCTCGGCGCGCCGCTTTGCGGCGCGCCTCGTTCGCTTCGAAAAGAAATGTGCGAGGAAACCTTCCTCCTGCATCAACCGAGTTGGACTCTCAAAATCGCTCAGCTTGGACAATAAGGCAAAAGTAATTGCCAAATTGTGTCGCCCACGGCGGAAGTGAATTCCGCCTAAGGCAAGTAATTGGAAATAGTTTCGCACATTTCTTTGCTCGCTCTCTCGGCGCGCCGCTTTGCGGCGCGCCTCGTTCGCTTCGAAAAGAAATGCGCGAGGAAACCTTCCTCCTGCATCAACCGAGTTGGCTCTCAAAATCGCTTGGCTTGGACAATAAGCCGTAAGAGTGCGGCAAATTGTGTGCGCTTATGGAAAAGCGTGGTTTTCCAACGTGCAGTAATTGGAGGGACACCACCCCCTTGATCCCCCTCCTAAGGAGGGGGCATATGGCTCCTCCTCAGGAGGAGCTGTCACGCAGGTGACTGAGGTGGTGTCTTTTTTTGTGTTATCCGAAATAAATATGGCGTCACCCATTCGGCAAGCCCGAAATGAGGCGGCTTACTGCGCACATGCGCAAGTGTGCGGGCATATCATGGAAAAAAGAGGTGACCATGGTCGTTCGCGATTTATTTCAGGCGGTCGGAAATACCCCCATGCTCGCACTGAGAGAGGGTGACGCGCATATTTTTCTCAAACTCGAATGCTTCAATCCCACAGGGTCGGTGAAGGATCGCGTTGCCAAGGCGATGATCGAGATCGCCGAGAAGCGTCGGTTGCTCCGTCCCGATTCCGTCATCATCGAGCCCACATCGGGAAACATGGGCATCTCCCTTGCCGCCTTTTCCGCTGCGCGGGGATACCGCTGTCTGCTCGTGATGCCCGAGACGATGAGCCTCGAGCGCAGAAAGCTCCTTGCGGTCTACGGCGCACAGGTGGTGCTTACGCCGGGCGAAGAGGGCATGGCGGGGGCGGTCGCAAAGGCAAGGGAACTTGCCCGCGAATACGGGAACAGCTTCCTGCCCATGCAGTTCGAAAATCCCGCCAATCCGCAGGCGCACTACAAGACGACCGCACCCGAGATCGCGGCAGACGTCAAACGGGTGGACGCCGTCGTCTGCGGCGTCGGAACGGGGGGAACGCTCACGGGGGTCGCTCGCTATCTCGGCGAATTCTCCCCCGCGCACATCGTTGCGGTAGAACCCGCTTCTTCCCCCGTGCTCTCGGGCGGGAAGGCGGGAAAGCATGGAATTCAGGGCATAGGCGCGGGCTTCCTTCCCCCCGTGCTCGACCGCTCTCTCATCGGCGAGATCGTCACGGTGACGGATGATGAAGCCCGCTCCGAGAAGGCGGGGCTTGCCCGCAACTACGGGATCTTTGTCGGATTCTCCTCGGGCGCGGCGCTTGCGGCGGCAAGGCGGGTCGCTTCCCGCCGGGAAATGAGGGGAAAGAACATCGTCGCCGTTCTTCCCGATTCGGGAGACCGCTATCTTTCTCTCCTCTGAAAAGGACAGACGAAATTTCAAATTGCATATTGACTTTTGCGCCCGGAGCGGATATAATGGGAGAAGAAAAAATCCAAGGAGCAACTTTCCCATGAAACCCATCTACTATCCAGAACCCTTCCGCATCAAGAGCGTAGAACCGCTCAAAATGCTTACAAGAGCGGAGCGCGAACGCAAGATCGCCGAAGCGGGCTATAACGTCTTCTCCCTTGCTTCCCGCGATGTGTACATCGACCTTTTGACAGACAGCGGCACGGGCGCCATGAGTTCCGACCAGTGGGCGGGCGTCATGCTCGGCGATGAGTCCTATGCGGGCGCGGATTGCTACTACAAGGTGCAGGAAAACGCGAAGGAGATCTTCGGATTTGACTATATCCAGCTCGTGCATCAGGGCAGGGCGGCGGAGAAGGTGCTCCTTCCCATTCTTTTGGAGGGGAAGAAGTACGCAATCGCCAACATGCACTTCGATACGACGCGCGCCCATGTCGAACTTGCGGGCGCACGCGCCATCGACTGCACGGTAAAGGAAGCGCTCGATACCACCAAATATTATCCCTTCAAGGGGAACATGGATACGGACAGGCTCGAAGAGCATATCAAAGAGCTTGGCGCGGAGAACATCGGCGTCATCATCATGACGATCACGAACAACTCCGCAGGCGGGCAGCCCGTATCCGTGGCGAACATCCGCAAGACGAGGGACATCGCTCATAAGTACGGCATCAAGTTCATGATCGACGCCGCGCGCTATGCCGAGAATTCCTATTTCGTCAAACAGCGGGAGGAAGAATTCAAGAACAGCACCATAGAGGAGATCGTCAAAGCGAGCTTCGAGGGCGCCGACTGCTTCACGATGAGCGCCAAGAAGGACGCGATCGTCAACATGGGCGGGCTCATCGGCTGCCGCGACAAGGCGGTCTTCGAGCTCGTGAAACAGCGCTGCATCTCGTTCGAGGGATTCATCACCTACGGCGGGATGTCCGGACGGGACATCGAAGCGCTCGCCCGCGGGCTCAAAGAGGGGATAGACGAACATTATCTGCGCTACCGCATCGGGCAAATGGAATATCTTGCAGCGCGGTTGGACGAGGCGGGCATCGCCTACCAGAGCCCCGTCGGCGGGCATGCCGTGTTCGTGGACGCGAAAAAGCTCCTTCCCCATATCCCGTACTATGAATTCCCCGCACAGGCGCTTGCGATCGAGCTCTATCTCGAAGCGGGTATCCGCGCGTGCGATATCGGCTCTTACATGCTCGGCAACGACCCCGACACAGGCAAACAGCTTGAGGCGGACTTCGAATTCACCCGCCTTGCCATTCCGCGCAGGGTGTATACGCAGTCTCATCTCGACGTCATTGCCGACGCTCTTATCAATATCAAGGAGCGCGCAAGTTCGATCAAGGGATACAAGATCGTGGAAGAACCGCCGATCCTGCGTCACTTCACCGCAAAACTCAAACCGCTCGGCTGAGACGAAGGAGGCGGACGTTACGGCGTCCGCCGTTTTCTGCCATGAAACTCGAATATACGAAAATCTTAGAGGAAGAACTTCTGCCCGCGCTCGGGTGCACCGAACCCATTGCCGTCGCGTATGCGGCGGCGCTTGCGCGCAGAGTTTTGGGCAAAATGCCCGACCGTGTGGAGATCTTTGTCAGCGGGAACATCCTGAAGAACGTCAAGAGCGTCATCGTTCCCAATACGGGCGGACTCAAGGGAGTTGCGGCGGCGGCAATGGCGGGCGCGGTCGCGGGAGATCCCTGCAGGAAGCTCGAGGTGCTCTCTTCCCTCACGGAGGAAGACAGGGCGCACATCGCGCAGTGCATGAAACAAGTCCCCGTCTCGGTGAAAAAAGCTCCCTCGCGGTGCGTGTTCGACATCGGTGTAAAATTGTTTGCCGTGGAAGACGAGGCGTTCGTCCGCATCGAGGGGAGGCACACCAACGTCGTGGAAGTCGAAAAGAACGGCGAATGCGCCTTTTCCTGCGCCGAGATCGAGGAAGGGGGAGAGGGACACGAACTCTCGGTGGCGCAGATCGCAGAGTACGCAAGCACCGTTCCGCTCGAAGAGATCGAGACTGTCATTTCCCGCCAGATCGCGTACAATTCCGCCATTTGTGCCGAGGGCATGAGAGGGGATTACGGCGCCCGTGTGGGCAAAATTTTAATGGACGCATACGGAAATTGTGTACATAACCGCGCAAAAGCGACGGCCGCGGCAGGTTCGGACGCCCGCATGAACGGCTGCTGTTTGCCCGTCGTCATCGTGTCGGGAAGCGGCAATCAGGGCATCACTGCCTGTATGCCCGTCTGCGTGTATGCGGAGCAGTTGAAAGTTCCGCGGGACAAGCTGCTGCGTGCGGTCGCGCTCGCGGATCTCATCACCCTGCACTTGAAATCGGGCATCGGCAGGCTTTCCGCCTACTGCGGCGCGGTGAGCGCGGGCGTCGGTGCGGGCGCGGGGGTGTGCTATCTCCATGGGGGAGATTACGAAGAGATCGCGCATACCGTCGCAAACGCGCTTGCGATCGCCTCGGGGATCTTGTGCGACGGCGCGAAGTCGAGTTGCGCGGCGAAGATCGCTTCGGCGGTGGACGCGGGACTTTTGGGGTTTGAAATGACCCGCCGCGGCAGCGTATTCTCGGGCGGAGACGGTATTTTGGAACAGAACGTGGAGGAGACGATCGGGAACGTATCGGACGTGGCGCGCGAAGGGATGCGCTCGACGGACGAGGAGATCATCCGCCTCATGATCAAAAATTTACAATAGGAGAAAAGCGGACGGATGAAATTAGAAGAGGCGATCACAAAGCGAATATATGATCTGTGCGACCAAAGAAAGATTGCGCCGAACAAGTTGGCAAGCATGGCAGGTATGCCTTCGGCGACGCTTAGGTGCATCTTCTATGGGCGCAGTAAAAATCCGGGGACGAGAACGATCCTCGATCTCTGTCAGGCATTGGATATCACACTGTACGACTTTTTCAACGACCCCGTTTTCAAGACCTTGGAATTAGAGGGGAATTACTGAATGAAAGAAAATCGGCGGCACACTGCTTCCGATCTTTTTGTATATCGAAAATTTCTCCGGCATTTGCCCTTCCCCCGCACGAACCGTGCGGGGGAAGGGCAGGGGGTGTGTTCTGAATATGTCGCCCGCCCTTACGTCACCCTGAGCGCAGTCGAACGGGTGACACCATTGTAATAAGGACATCATATTTCGACTTCACTTCGTTCCGCTCAATATGACGTGAGAATGCTTTTCTGTTTACTCTTGCTGTTCTTGAAAGGGTGGCGGGCTTTCTTGGCTGCCCCTTGAGGGGGAGCTGTCACGAAGTGACTGAGGGGGTGTTTAATGCGGATTGCAGACACCCATTCCGTCTTGCCGCCGTTGCGCGTGGCATCCCTCTCCGCGGATAGAACTCCGCGTCGGTCATCGTTCGCGCTGTATAATGCGCTCACTTATGTCGCATTGCGCCAACGGTTATCAACCGTTGGCAGAAAGCAATGCTCCACCTCAAGGGGTGGGCGAGAGTTTAAGCGACAGACGTTTTCAAAAGATATTTTCCACGGCGGGTTTGTAGGTGTCGGGCAGGCACTTCGTCAAATGGAGCATGATCTCGAGCTTTGCAAGCGCGAGCGAGTAGTTTTTCTCCCCGATGAGGCGCACCGTCTCTGCCATGTAATCGTCTATGCGCGAAATGTCGTTGTGGGGGATCCACACATGTAATTTTTCCTTGCGGGTCTCCCACGAGGTCTGCACCGCCTTTGCGTCTTCGCCGACGGCGGTTTTTTCATCCGCCTTTTGATAGAGCGTGGAAAGTTCCTGCCCGAAGGATTCGAATTGGTCGTTCACGAAATACCATTCAAACAGTCCCGCTCCAAGCAGTAGCAGAAACGCTATCCCGATCGCAGTTAATGATTTGAGCATATGTATGACATTCACGAAAAATCTTTCACAAATTTTGTCTTGCGACAAAATTTCGTGAGGGGTTAAGTTGTCTGCTCCGTAGCGACTATCTACCCGCCCGATAACTGCTTCGTAAAAACGGAAAGCCGTAAGAGTGCGGCAGATTGGGTGCGCTTATGGAAAAGTGTGATTTTCCAACGCGCAGTAATTGGAGACACCACCCCCCTTCCCCCCCTCCTGAGGAGGGGGCAGCCTCACCAAATTTTATGTTCGGGGTAGTTCACTTGCAAGGTCTCGAATTTCTTGCCCTTCACTTGCAAATAGAGTTTTCCGTTGCCGTCCGCGGTGAGAACGAGCACCCGTTTGACGTTTTGCGCGCCATGTTCCTTCAGTATGCCGTCGAAAAACTCTCTGTTCAGCCCCGTAAGTTCCAAATTCTTTTCGTCGTAACTGCCGTTGTCGATGATGACGAGGGGCAGCGAATTCTGCATCTGTTCATAGTCCTGTTTTGGCAGCGCGGAGAACGTTCCATTCGCCTCATAGAGGGCGTAGTCCACGCAGTCGAGGGAGAAATATCCCGCCGAGCGCAGCGACTCTATGAGGTCGGAAACATCTAAATTATTGCGCTTCAACTGGTAGTCGTCGATGCCGTTTTTATTGACGACGACGGAAGGCTTTCCGCTGATGAAACTCTTCCAAGGCTTTACTTTGAGGTCGAGCAGGGTCATGATCTCATGTAAAACGTAGATCGTGACGACGGAGATGATCCCATACAAAAGGGGAATGGAAGCGTCCGCCATGGGGATGCAGGCGAGCTCGGCGATGAGCAGCGTGATGACGAGCTCAAACGGCTGCATCTCACCGATCTGCCGCTTTCCCATGAGACGCATGATGACGAGCAGCACGAGGAAGATGATCGCCGTGCGGATCATGACGAGTACCATATTGATAGTTTTGTTCATTTTGGGAAATGTATGTAATTTCCTTGCGAAAATTCCCGCGGTGTGCTATGATTCTTTTGAAGAGTAGCCAAGGCGCGTTAAGTGTTGCGAAACGGGACGTTGTTCGCAAACGAAAGGGCGGAAGGTCCTGCGGTGCCGCGGCGCGTCCGCTCGAACGGCGCTCGGTTTCACGTGCGCCTGTTTTTTGCGAAAAAGGGAATGGCAGAATGCGCTGTTTCACCCCAGAGGGGGTAGGTCTTATGGCTCCTCCTGAGGAGGAGCTGGCGAGGCGTTAGCCGAGACTGAGGTGGTGTCCTTTACACCTCGCCGTCAATCCTTTTTCGCGATATGCCGCTGCGCGATGTGCGCGGCGAAAAAGCGGACCTCTCTTTCGGGGAGGTTTTTTTATGCAGGAAAGGGCAAAACAGCAGAAGAAATGGAAGCGTATCCTCTATTCCGACGCCATATTGGGGCTCTCGGACGCAAGGCAGCTCGCCTACATCGGGGTGATGACCGCGCTGTGCATCGCGGTGAACTTTTTCGAGATCAAACTTGCCGACACGCAGTTCTCCTTCACCGTGTTTGCGAGCATCCTCTCGGGAATCTTGCTCGGCCCTGTCTTCGGCTTTGTGTCCTCATTTTTGGGGGACGCTCTCGGTTTTTTGGTCAATTCGGGCGGATTTATCTACATGCCGTGGGTGGGGCTCTCGGTCGCCTTCATGGCGTTTTTTGCGGGGCTTTTCATGAAACTCCCCCTGCGTTTTCGGGGGGGCGTGTACGTAAAACTCGCCCTCGTCTGTCTCGTCTCTCTGCTCGTCTGTTCGGTGGGGATCAACTCGACGGGCTTCTACTTTTTCTACACACGGGTGGGCTTTTCGGGCAAGGCGCTCTCCCTTTTGCAGGAACACTTCGGCGGGGTCAACCTGTATTGGACGTATGCGCTCGTGCGGCTCGTGTTCATGGGGCAGCTCCTCAATAACGCCGTGAACTTCGCCCTGCTCTTTGCGATCGTCCCCATTCTGAGAGCGTTGAAGCCGCTCAAACTCAAAATCGAATAAATTTTGCAAAGTCAACCGCGAAGGGTTGACTTTCTTCTCTATAGAGAGTATAATAGAGTCTACGGTTAAAATGAGGTAGTCTATGACGTCATTACTGCTTGCCGACGGCCCTCTGTTCGGTGCGAACGAGAGGGGGATCATTCTGTTCGGCTTTGAAATTTATTACTACGCCCTGTGCATTGTGGCGGGCATCATCCTCGCCACGGGGCTGTCCGTTCTGCTCATGAAGCGGCGGAATCTCTCTTCCGACCTCGTGTTCGTCGGCTTCATCTTCGTCATTCCCGTGGCGCTCATCTGCGCGCGGCTGTTTTACTGCATTACCGACGGAATGCACATCAAATATTGGTTCGCTTGGAGCAGTATCCGCGAAGGCGGGCTGTCCATTATCGGCGGGCTCATCGGGGGCGTTACGACGGCATTTTTGGTCTGCCGCGTCAAGAAAGTGAACTTCCTGCGCGCGGCGGACTGCGTTGTTCCCACCATACTCGTTGCGCAGGCGCTCGGGCGGTGGGGGAATTTCTTCAACGGGGAAGTGTACGGCGGCGTCGTCACCAATCCCTCGCAGATGTGGTTTCCGTTCGCCGTGCCCATTGCGGGCGGTTCGGGGCTGAGCGGCTTTTCGAGCCCCAACCCCGAATGGCACTATGCCTTTTTCTTCTATGAGAGCGTGCTCAACCTCATCGGGTTTGCGATCCTCTTCTCCCTTGCGTGGAAGTGGGACAAGAAGCCCAACGGGCTCTTTCTGTGCGGATATCTCATCTGGTACGGGCTCGTGCGCACGATCATGGAACCGTTGCGCGCTCCGAAATACATTCTGAGCGGCGGGGGAGTTCCGTGGTCGCTCGTGATGTCCATCCTCATGCTCGTGGGCGGGATCGCGGGCGCAGTCGCCCTGCTCCTTTGGAACTATCACAAGGAAGATTCCCTCATCGGCAGCCAAAAGGGCGACCCGAGCGGGATCACCGACTATCAGACCCCTTACAAGGACGAGAAGCCCTACTATTCCAAGATCAACATGAAGGGTGCGGATTACCCCGTAAAACCGCCCGAAGAGAAGCCCTCGCTTTGGAAAAGGCTGTTCCGCAAGGAAGAAGAGGAAGAGGACGACACCCCCTCTGCCGCCGATGGCGACACCTCCCCCTCAAGGGGGCGGCAAGGTGAGGGTGAGGAGGACGATACCCCTTCTGCCGCCGATGGCACTGAGGGTTTCGAGGGCGACGCCCCCTCTTACGACGACACCCCTTCTGCCGCCGATGGCACTGAGGGTTTCGATGGCGACGCCCCCTCTGAGGGCGACACCCCCTCTGCCGCCGATGGCGGCACGACCTCAAGGGGGCGGCAAGAGGAAACGGAGGATCAAAAATGAGAAATCTTACATTACTTACCGACCTCTATCAACTCACCATGGGGCAGGGATATTTCGCAGAGGGCAAGCATGAACAGCTCGCCGCATTCGATATCTTCTTCCGTCCCAATAAGCTCATCACCTACTCCGTCGCGGCGGGATTCGATCAGGCGGCGGAATACCTCGAAAACCTCTCCTTTACGGACGACGACATCGCTTATCTTCGTTCCCTCGGCATCTTCCGCGAGGACTTCCTCGCCTATCTTCGGAAGCTGCGCTTCACGGGGGACGTCGTATCCGTCAAAGAGGGGGAGATCGTCTTCCCCTATGAGCCCATTTTAACGGTGAAAGCGCCCATGATACAGGCTCAGCTCGTGGAAACGGCGCTTCTTACTTTTGTAAATCATCAGACCCTCATCGCCTCCAAGGCGGCGAAGATCTGCGCACAGGCGGGCGGCGGGGTCATGGAATTCGGACTTCGGCGTGCGCAGGGGGCGGACGCGGGCATCTACGGAGCGCGCGCCGCGATCATCGGCGGGTGCGTGGGAACTTCCAACGTGCTCGCGGGGAAGATGTTCTCCGTTCCCGTCTCGGGCACTATGGCACACAGCTGGGTGATGAATTTCCCCACCGAACTCGAGGCCTTCCGCGCCTACGCAAGGAGCTTCCCCGAGAATTGCCTCTTGCTCGTGGACACCTACGATACGTTAAAGAGCGGCGTTCCGAACGCGATACGGGTATTCAAGGAACTGCGGGAAAGCGGCTATGAACCCAAGGGCATCCGCCTCGATTCGGGGGATCTTGCCTACCTTTCCAAGGAGGCGAGGAAGATGCTCGACGAGGCGGGTTTCCCCAAGGCGATCATCTGCGCGTCGGGCGATCTCGACGAATACAGCGTGCGCTCCTTAAAGGAACAGGGGGCGAAGATCGACAGCTGGGGGATCGGCACCAAGCTCATCACGAGCGCGGATATGCCCGCTCTCGGCGGGGTGTACAAGCTCTGCGCCGTGTTCGAAGACGGGAAGGAGATCCCCAAGATCAAGCTCTCGGACACGACGGAGAAGATCACCAACCCCGGCATGAAGGAAGTTTGGCGGCTCTACGACAGGGAGACGGGCAAGGCGGTCGCCGACCTCATCACGCGGGAAGGGGAGACGATCGACGCCCCGCTCGAGATCTTCCACCCCGTGGAGACATGGAAGCGGATGACGCTCACCGATTTTAGCGTGCGCAAGCTGCGCGAGCCCCTCATCAAGGGGGGAAAGAGGGTGAGAAGCTCCCTTCCGCTCAAGGAGATCCATGCCTACTTCGCGGCGGAATACGGGCGGTTCTGGGAGGAGTATACCCGCCTCGACGTGCCGCATATCTATAAGGTGGACCTCTCCGAGCAACTCCACGCCCTCAAATCCGAAATGGTGCGCATGCACGGAAAAGGAGAGTAAATGTTCAAACGGTATAAGGAAAAGGACGTAAAAGCGCTGGTCGCGCGGCTCAAAGAGGAGTATGAAGAGACGCTCAGATCGCAGCGGGTCGCCGCCGAGGAGATCAAGGAGGAAAACCGCCGTCTGCGGGCGCGCCTTTCGGTGCTCGAATCGCAGCGCGGGGAAGTCTCCGCGGCGCTCATGCGCGCCGTCGCCGAGGGGGAGCGCATCAAGAAGGAGAGCACTTCCGAGGCGGAGGGAGAAAAAAAGGAGCTCCTGCTCCTTGCCGAAAAATGCCGCATTTTGTCCGAACGTCTATTGAAAAAATATCCCGATGAAGAGGACTGTGCCGACTTCAAGACCTTCACGGACGCGCTGCGCCGCCACCTCGGCGAGGAAGTCGAGGGCGAAGAGGAGGACAGCGGGTTCGATTTAGACGAGGTTCTCAATCCCAAAAAGCCCCTCGATTTAGGGGACTTGTGCCGGGAACTCGGGCTCATGGAGGAAGAATCATGATCACAATGATCGTCGGAGGGATCGTCATGCTCCTGCTGCTCGCCTTTGACCTATTCACCAAGGCGTGGGCGTATGCCGTGCGGGTGCAGCAACAGAATTTCTTCCTCGGGTTTATCCGTTTCAACTATCTTCCCGGCGGGAACACGGGCATTGCGTGGGGGCTCTTCGGCAATTCCCGCACGGCAATGATCCTCGTAACGCTGCTG
The DNA here is from genome assembly GCA_947629575.1 of uncultured Clostridia bacterium. Lineage (GTDB taxonomy): Bacteria > Bacillota > Clostridia > Christensenellales > Borkfalkiaceae > Gallimonas. The sequence continues at coordinate 10,992 of CANREF010000003.1, forward strand.
ACCGTGGTGATGGTCATCGGGATCGGCGTGCTCTATTTCACCGTGTTCAAGAAGAATACGGCGGGCAGAATATGCCTTGCCGTCATCGAAGCGGGCGCGATCGGGAATTTGGTCGACAGGGTCTTCCTCGGCTATGTGCGCGACTTTGTGGACGTTTCGCCGATCGGCTTCAATATCTGCAACTTTGCCGATTTCTTCGTGACCTTCGGCGCGGTGGCGCTCGTCATCGTCATATTGTTCGTGGGAAAGGACGCGGTTATCCCGCTCGGCAAGAACCGAGAGGGGCGGGAGAAAGAACAGACGGAAAAAGAGCAAGAGCATGGAGATTAAGGAATTTGTCGCGGAGGGAAACCTCCGCGTCGATGTTTTTTTGAGCGAAAAGGCGGGGCTCACCCGTTCGGCAGTGAAAAAGCTGTGCGAGGGCGGACACGTCTTTTTATGCGAAAGACCGGTGAAAGCGGGGGAGACGGTGAGAGCGGGGGAGACGGTGAAGGTCGAGATCCCCGACCCCGTTCCCATTGCGGCAAAGCCCGAGGAACTTCCCATAGACATCGTGTATGAGGACGACGATCTTGCCGTCGTCAATAAGGCGCAGGGAATGACCGTCCACGCGGGCGCGGGGAACTTCGAGGGCACGCTCGTCAACGCGCTCCTGTTCCGCCTCAAAAATCTGAGCGGGATCAACGGGGAACTTCGCCCGGGCATCGTGCACAGGATCGACAAGGACACTTCGGGACTTTTGGTCGTCGCAAAAAACGATGCGGCGCATCTTTCCCTCTCCGCCCAGATCCAAAACAAGACCTGCAAAAGAGAGTATCTTGCCCTCGTCGAAGGGGTGATAAAAGAGGACACGGGTCGCATTTCTACGCAGATGGGGCGAGATCCGAAGAACCGTCTGCGCATGGCGGTCCTTCCCGCAGGGGAGGGCAGAAACGCGGAGACGGAGTTCTTTGTCGAAGAGCGGTTTGCGAAAAACACGCTTGTGCGGTTTTCCTTGAAGACGGGCAGGACGCACCAGATCAGGGTGCACGCAAAGTATATGGGGCATCCCGTGGTGGGGGATAAGCTGTACGGATATCAGAAGCAGCGATTCGCGCTCGAGGGTCAGCTCTTACACGCCTTTCGTTTGGAACTCACCCACCCTAAAAGCGGTGAGCGCATGTTATTTACCGCCCCTCTGCCCGACTATTTCGCGCGCATTCTCGAGATCGTGAGAAGGGAAAAGTAACAGCGCTTGGCGTCCCTCGCCCGTGTGACGTAAGAGCACTCGCCTCTCCGCGTCATTCAGAGCGAAGCGAAGAATCCCGAAGTACAAAGTCCGACGGGGCAATTCTCCGAGGAAATCCTGCAACGTTTAGGCGGTTCAACCAAACGCGAACGTAAATAGATGCTTCGGGGAGAGCATTGTCGAACTGTGTAGCCACTCACTGGCTCAGCATGACGCACACCACCCCCTTAGTCCCCCTCCTGGGGAGGGGGTTTCGCTTCTATCACCTCCAATGGAGGGGGAAAGGCTAATTTACGGCTCTCTGCCCAAGACGAAATCCACGCTACAATGGAAATAATCGGCAAGTTTTACGGCATAGTCGAGCGTCGGCAGCGACTGTCCGCTCTGCCACGCATAGATCACCGAATGCGTCACGGGCACTTCTTTGCACATTTGATATTTATTGACGCCAAAATATTTTAACAGAAAAGCCAACCGCTGCGAAAAGGGAGGGCACTGACGATAGGAAACTTTTCCGTATTCCGAGACCCTTCCGAGCAAATAGTCCGCCGAACAGGAAAAATAGTCGGCGATTTTTACGAGCAACTTCAAAGTCGGCTGACGGCTTCCCCGCATGTAATTATATACCGTGCTCTCATAGATCCCTATTCTTTCGGCAAATTCCTTGACGGACAGCCCCTGTTCAAACATCAGCTCTTTGAGGTTTTCGACAAAATTCGCGCAAAGTTCTGTCATATCTACTTTATCTCCTATTGCAATTATGTCCTGTTTTGTGTAAAATAGTCTTAGACTGGTCAACACAGGACAGTCAAATTCAGAAAAGGAGAAATACATAACATGACGCAGAGGAAGTACGAAGTGGACAAGGGCGCATTGCTTTTTGATTTTCTGCTACTGTCGGACGGGATCTTCGACGCGGAGATCGTCACGGAGAATCAAACCCTTCTCATCAAGTTCGGGAACGGGCAAGCGTTCAGGCTGTCATTGGATGAAATCAAGGCGGCGGACTAATCAAAAACAGCAGGACATTACTCCTGCTGTTTTTGATTTTTTGCACGTTTTTTCTTTACAAAAAAGGCAAATTTCTTTATAATGAGGTTATGATACCTTTGATTGCCATCGTCGGCAGACCCAATGTGGGGAAGAGCACCTTCTTCAATAAGGTCGCCGGACGCAAAATTTCCATCACGGAAGACAGACCGGGCGTCACCCGTGACCGCATCTATGTCACGAGCGAGTGGCGCGGGAAGCCCTTCATGCTCGTCGATACGGGCGGTATCGAATTGAAAAGCGAGGACGTCATGTGGAAGCAGATCGCTCTGCAGGCTCAGCTTGCCGTGGAGACCGCCGACGTCATCCTCTTCTTTACCGACGGCAGAGAGGGGCTCACCTCTTCCGACTACGACGTCGCCGACTATCTCCGCCGCTCTCAAAAGCCCGTCATCCTCGTCGTCAACAAAGTGGACGATTATTCCGAAGACAAGCTGTTCGAATTTTACTCCCTCGGGCTGGGGGAGCCGTTTGGCGTTTCCGCCGAACATTCCCGCGGCATCGGCGACGTCTTGGACAAGGCGGTGGAATGGTTTGAAAAGGGGGAGACCGCCGAGGACGATTCCCTCAAGATCGCCGTGGTGGGCAAACCCAACGCGGGAAAGAGCTCCCTCGTCAATAAAATTTTGGGCGAGGAGCGCACTATCGTCACCCCCATTGCGGGAACTACGCGGGACGCGATCGACACGCCGTTCATGCGGGGGGACAAGAAATATACCATTATCGACACGGCGGGCATCCGCCGCAAGCGCTCCATCGGCGACGACGTTGAGTACTATTCGGTGCTCCGCGCGTTCGACGCGATAAGGCGGGCGGACGTCGTTCTGCTCGTCGTGGACTGTGTGGAAGGGCTCACCGAACAGGACGTTCGCATCATCGGGCAGGTCCACGAAGAGGGGAAACCCTCTGTCGTCGTCATGAACAAATGGGATACTGTCGAAAAGGACACCCACACCATTCAGAAGTTTGAGGAAAAGCTCAAGGAAGATCTCAAATTCATGAGCTATTACAAGTCGATCTATATCTCGGCGAAGACGGGACAGCGGGTGGAAAAGGTTCTTGCCCTCGCCGAAGAGGTGTTTGCGCATGCGAACTTCCGCATCCCTACGGGGGCTTTGAACGATCTTTTGATGGACGCTATGCGAATTTCCGAACCGCCGAGCTATTTGGGCAGGCGGATGAAGTTATATTTTGCCTCACAGGTCTCGGTGAAACCGCCGCACTTCGTCCTCATGGTCAACGATGAAAAGCTGCTGCACTTCTCCTATGCGCGCTATCTCGAGAACGTCATCCGCGAAGCGTACGACTTTTCGGGCACGCCCATCAAGATCGAGGTGCGGAATAAAAAGGAGGACGCATAATGGGTACGCTTCTTTCTGCCGCGCTCCCTTCCGTCATTTCGAGCGGAGGCGCAGCCGCAGTCGAGAAATCTCTTTCCTTTTCCCAGCTATGGTATTGGTTTTTGCTCATGGCGGTGGTGTGCTACTTCATCGGCTGTTTCAACTTTGCCGTACTCATCGCCAAGTTCAAACATAAGGACGTCCACAAGATCGGGAGCGGGAATCCGGGGACGATGAACATCTCCCGCGAGTTCGGTCTGAAAGTCGGACTTTTGAATTTCCTCCTCGACGCCTGCAAGGGGGGCGTTCCCGCGATCATCAGCTATTTCGTCTTCCGCAATTATGTCTTTGCGGGTACGAACGTCGTCATTTCCGATTTCACCCGCTATTTCTGCGGCGTTTGCGTCATCATCGGGCACATTTGGCCCGTCACGATGAAATTCAAGGGCGGAAAGGGCATCGCCTCCACCCTCGGGCTGTTCTGGTTCTGCATTTCGTGTGAAAAATGGTGGTACTTCTTCGTAATGGTCGGGCTGCTGCTCGGCGTCGTCGTGGGGTACATCGCCTACACGGAGTGGGGAAGCATGGGATCGCTCTTGGGCGTAACGGGATTTTCCATTTGGCAGGGACTGATGTTCTTCTTCCGTTATGAGGCGGAGATCGGCGGAGCGTGGGTCATCGCGTGTTTCATGATGCTGTTTGCGCTCAACGCGCTCACTTGGTTCGCGCACAGAAAGAATCTCGTGCGCCTCTTTGCGGGCGAGGAGCACCGCACCTCGGTGAGAAAACTCTCCCACGGCAAGAGAGGGATGAAAAATATGTGAAAGGTTTCGCACATTTCTTTGCTCACTTTCCCCCTTGCCCACCCCTTGAGGGGTGGGTGTCACGCGCAAAGCGCGTGACGGAAGGGGTGTCGTTCGAAAAGAAATGTGCGAGGGGTTAAGTTGTCTGCTCCGTAGTCACTATCTGCCCGCCCGACAACTGCTCCGTAAAAACAATAAGCCGTAAGAGTGCGGCAAATTGTGTGCGCTTATGGAAAAGTGTGATTTTCCAACGCGCAGTAATTTGGAAAGGGTTTCGCACATTTCTTTTCTCTGTGCTATGTGCAAAACGCTCTAATTGTCATTTCGCCCCGCGCGCAGTTCTGATTCTCTAAGCGCGGCACGAGCCCGCAGGGCGAAGTAGCGGAGCGCGAAGCGCGTAGTCGAGAAATCTCACAATAGAAAAGAAATGTGCGAGGGGTTAAGTTGTCTGCTCCGCAGTCACTATCTGCCCGCCCGATAACTGCTTCGTAAAAACGAAAAGCCGTAAGAGTGCGGCAAATTGTGTGCGCTTATGGAAAAGTGTGATTTTCCAACGCGCAGTAATTTGGAAATGGTTTCGCGGAAAATCTTTTGCTGACGCAAAATCTTTTCCGCGAGGAAACTTACCTGAATGCTTTAACTTACTTATCCTCTCATTCGTTTCAAAGGATAACATGGTCTGCCATAGAAGTCATTTTTTGCACCCGTTTGCAATAATCATAAAAATATGGAACAGCAAAACACGGCAAAACAGAATAAGCTCGTCGCCTTTCTTCTCGACATTCTGCGCGGCGTTGCCATTGGTATCGCGTTCATCATCCCGGGGTTTTCGGGCGGGTCGGTGGCGGCGATCCTCGGCATTTATGAAAAACTCGTTGGGGCGATCGCCGATATCTTCAAGCACTTCAAGTCGAGCGTGTTGATCCTCTTGCCCATTCTCTTGGGAATGCTTCTCGGTATTGCCGCGCTCATCCTTCCCATCCAATGGGGGCTCAAGCATTTCCCCATTCCCACCGTCACCCTGTTCGTGGGGCTTGCGCTCGGCGGACTTCCCTCCGTCACCGATAAGATGAAGGGAGAGCCCACGGCAAAGCCCTCGTGGAAGCATTTTCTCGCCTGCCTCATCCCGCTCATAGCGGCTGCGTCCCTCTGCTTTATCCCGCTCGGGCGGGAAGTAGATCTCTTCCACCTCAATTTCGGCGGATACCTTCTGCTCGTTCTCATCGGCGCGGTCGGCTCGGCGGCGCTCGTCGTACCGGGGATCTCGGGTTCTATGCTCCTTCTCATCTTCGGCTACTATAACCCCATCGTCGCCCTCATCACAAAGAGCCTGCTGCACGGCAAACAGGTCGGGATCTGCCTCTTGGTGCTCGCCTGCCTCGCCGTGGGGCTCGCGGTGGGATTCTTCGGGATCTCCGTTCTCATGAAATACTGCCTCAAAAAATTCCCTCGGGGCACTTACTTTGCGATCTTTGGATTCATCCTCGGAAGCGTTCCCGCCGTGTACGCGTCCACCCTCCGCGAGACGGGAAAGATATTATTCGGCAATCCGTGGTATTGGGTCGTTGCCGCCGTGATGCTCCTCGTCGGCTTTGCTATCTCGCTTTCTCTCGTCCTTTGGTCAAAGAAGAAAACTTCATAAAGGAGATACACATATGCAAACGGTTTTCACAAAAAATGCCCCCGCGGCGATCGGTCCGTACTCTCAGGCCAAGATCGTGGGAGGGCTGCTGTTCACCTCGGGGCAGATCCCCGTCGATCCTGAAAGCGGCGAAGTCGTCGAAGGCGGCATCGAGGCTCAGACCGAGCGCGTCTGCCTCAACCTCGCGTCGGTGCTGAAGGAGGCAGGCACGACTTTCGAAAAGGTCGTCAAGACCACCTGTTTCCTCGCGGACATGGGGGACTTTGCGGCATTCAACGCCGTCTACGCAAAATACTTTACGGAAAAGCCCGCCCGTTCCTGCGTGGCGGTAAAGGCTCTTCCCAAGGGAGTGCTCGCCGAGATCGAACTCATCGCAGAGCTTTGATATAACTTTGATGATCAAAGCGGCGCGGGACGCCCGTTTTCGGGCGTCCCGCGCCGCTTTTCCTGCATTTCACCGCTTTTTTATATTATTTCGATATTCATCTAAATAATAAAATCGTATATTTAGACATTTATCTAAATAAAAAAGGGGACAGTTCGGAAATGTTTACCGATAAGTCTTTTATTTTATAAATAAATTATTCGTGAATTGATTGACAAGCTCGTCTCGGTATAGTATAATTATTACGACAATGTCTAACTATGCCCTCTCGGGCACCTTAGAATAAACGTCAAAAAATCATATTGCAGGAGGTTGAACAATGAACTATTTTGTCAGCCTGCTCCTTGCCGTGGACGGATGGGCAATCGCTCTGATGATCGTGCTTCCCATACTTGGGATCGCGATCGGAGGCGTTGCCGCATTCTTTGTCACGCGGAATGTTCTGAAAAAGATTTCCGAAAAGCGCAACGCGCAAAAGCTCGACGAAACGTCGCAGAAAGTGGAAGAGATGCTTGCGAACGCACAGTCAGAATGCAAGCAATTGAAACGGGAAACGATTTTAGAGGCGAAGGAACAGGTAGAAAAGCGAAGAAACGAATTCGAACAGGAGATGCGCGAAAAGCGCGCCGAACAACAGCGGCAGGAAGCGCGTCTCAACAAGCAGGAAGACCAGCTCGAAAAGCGGGAGACGGAAATTTCCCGCAAGGAACAGTCCCTCGAGGACCAGAAGAAGAATCTTACCAAGAAGACGGAGGATGTGGACAAGCTGCACGAGCAGCTTTCCCACCAGCAGGAACTCATGACGCAGGAGCTCGAGCGCGTCGCCCAGCTCACCAAGGAAGAGGCGCGCAAGCAGCTCACCGAGGAGATCCTCGAGGATACGCGGAAGGACTGCGCTCTGCAAGTGCGCAACATGGAGGCGCAGGCAAAGGAAGAGGCGGACATGAACGCCAAGAACATCATCTCGCTTGCGATCCAGCGCTGTGCTTCCGATCATGCCTCCGAGTCGACGGTCTCCGTGGTGCCCCTTCCCAATGACGATATGAAGGCGCGCATCATCGGCAGAGAGGGGCGGAACATCCGCGCCATCGAAAATGCGACGGGCATCGAGCTCGTCATCGACGATACCCCCGAGGTCGTCATCCTTTCGGGATTCGATCCCGTGAGACGGGAAGTCGCCCGCCTGACCCTCGAGAAGCTCATTTCGGACGGACGCATCCACCCCGCCCGCATCGAGGAGACGGTGGAGAAAGTCACCAAAGAACTCGAGCAGCAGATCAAGCTGGCAGGAGAAAACGCGATGTTCGAAGTGGGGATCTTCGGGCTTCATCCTGAGCTCATAAAACTCCTCGGACGTCTCAAATTCCGCACATCGTACGGTCAAAATGTGTACCGTCATTCCATTGAAGTCGCACAGCTCGCGGGGCTCATGGCGCAGGAATTGGGGCTCGACGTCAACTTCGCCAAGCGCGCGGGATTGCTGCACGATATCGGCAAAGCGGTCGATCACGAGCAGGAGGGCACGCACATCCAGCTCGGCGCGGATATCGCCAAGAAGTACAAGGAAAACGCGATGATCGTGAACGCGATCATGGCGCACCACGGCGACGTAGAACCCAAGACTATCGAGGCGGTGCTTGTGCAGGCGGCGGACGCCATTTCGGGCGCACGTCCCGGGGCAAGAAGGGAGACAGGCGCAGGCTATGTGAAGCGCCTCGAAAAGCTCGAAGCTATCGCTTCCGAATTCAAAGGCGTCGAAAAGAGCTATGCGATACAGGCGGGCAGAGAGGTTCGCGTCATCGTGAAGCCGGAAGTTATCGACGACGCAAAGGCGATCTTCCTTGCAAAGGACATCGCAAAGAAGATCGAGACGGAGCTCGAATATCCCGGGCAGATCAAGGTGAATGTCATCCGCGAATTCCGCAGTGTGGAATACGCGAAGTAAACAGCGGAACACGAATAAGTTATCATCCCCCGCTTCGGCGGGGGATGTTTCATGTGTCGTTATTCGTTAAAACAAAACCCGCTCTACCCGAATGGGTGGAGCGGGTTTTGGTCGAGGCGACGGGATTTGCGCCTTTGGCGGCGCGCCCCGGTTGACAATTATCAATTGTCAAGTTTGCGGCAAACTTATCCGAATCCCAGCAATTCGCCCGCAAACCGATTGCTCCCGCAATCGCCTCCACCCTCAAATCCCGTCGTTATTCGTCAAAACAAAATCCGCCCCACCCGAATGGGTGGGGCGGATTTTGGTCGAGGCGACGGGATTTGAACCCACGACCTCTTGGTCCCGAACCAAGCGCGCTACCAAACTGCGCTACGCCTCGAATGAAATTTTATGCTGTTTCGGGCACCTCTTGGTCCCGAACCTCGTCGCCGCACGGCCTTATTCTGCGCTTTTCTTGCGAAAAGCTCGGTTATCGCCCGGCGGCTCCTCCTCCCGTAAAAATCCTACGGCTTTTTACGGGAACCCTTTGACTACCAAACTGCGCTACGCCTCGTAAACAGCATCTCTATTATATCAAACCCGTTTGCGGTTTGCAAGCATTTTTGCCGTCGTTGCCCGAATTTTCCCATTCGTGCCCTTAAATCTTTCTTTATCCCTCCACCGTCACCAATTTCAATATACTGTAATTCAAAGGACAAACAGGGGGAATACTTGTTATAATAAAGACGATCGGTCCGAAGATAGTCGGAGGAGAAAAATCGAGCGATATGAGTGCGTGGGAAATCATCAAGATCATCATGCAGATCCTCGGCGGAATGGGCACTTTCCTCGTGGGGATGCGCATCCTCTCCGAGAATATGACAAAAGTCGCGCACGGGAAGTTGCAAACGATGCTCAACAAAACGGCAAAGAGCAGGTTTGCGGGCGTTGGGATCGGCGCGGCGGTCACCGTTCTCGGGCAGAGTTCCGCCTTTACCACGGTCATGGTGGTCGGTCTCGTCAACGCGAGCATCATGACGCTGTTTCAGGCGACCGCCATTATCATGGGAGCGAACATCGGCACGACGCTGAACGCGTGGGTGCTCGCGCTCGGCGGTTCGGATATCACCGTCGTGGCGCTCTGCCTTGCTGCGGTGGGCGTGTTCATGACGATGTTCGGCAAGAGTGAACGGGTCAAATCGGCGGGGAACATCGTCACGGCATTCGGGCTCATCTTTGTCGGGCTCAAATTCATGTCGGGCGCGCTCGTCTTCGAAAAGGGCTCTGAGGAATTCGTTGCGATCTCCCATGTGCTCGAGAAGATCTCCAACCCCTTCCTGCTCCTCTTTATCGGACTTGCGATCACGGCGCTCGTGCAGTCCTCGACGGCCGTCACTGCGATCAATCTCACCATGGCGAGCCTCGGCATGGTCATCGGCGGGGGCGGGAACGCGCCCCTCTACATCATCATCGGTTCCAACATCGGCACATGCGTCACCGCGCTCATCTCTTCGCTCGGAGCTTCCCCTAACGCAAAACGGGCGGCGGTCATCCATTTCCTCTTCAACTTCTTCGGTGCGATCATCTTCATGATCATCCTCGTCTGCTGGCGGGGGTTTGCCGACACCGTGCTCGGCGGCATCTTTCCCGTCAACGATCTGCAGGACGGCGGACTTGCGCCCGCACTGCAGATCGCATTCTTCCACACCCTTTTCAACGTCATCAATACCTTCCTCTTCTTGCCCTTCATCAAAATCTTCGTTCTCATCGCCGATCATCTCGTGCGGGAGAAGAAGGAAGGGGAGACGCAGGCGGCGGAACTCCCCATCTTCGGGGATCTCGACGAGCGTCTGCTCCGTTCGCCCTCCGTTGCGCTGGGGCATCTCTATCAGGAGACGGGCAAGGCGTTCACCTATGCCATGAATACGCTGGACGAATCGTTCGGGGCGTTCCTTTCCAAGGACACTTCTGTAAAGTCCAAGGTGGACGAAAAGAACCGCGAACTCGCAGCGATGAACCGCCGCGCGGTCTCCTATCTCGTGAAGCTCTCTTCCTCCTCCCTCGTCATGGAAGAGGAACGCACCGTCTCCTCGCTGCACTATGTCCTCAACGACATCATGAGGATAGGGGAACTTGCCGACAACGTAACGAAGTATACCGATCACTATGTGGCGGACGCGCTCGTCTTTTCGGATGAATTCCTCGCCATGCTGCAGGCAATGTATGACAAGCTCAAACAGCTCTACGCCCTCTCGTTGGAGACCTTCCTCTTCCGCGACCGCGGAAAACTTTCCGAAGTGGACGAGCTCGAGGATGAGATAGACCGCGACCGCAGAGACCTCGTCGCCTCCCATATCGAGCGGCTCAACGAGGGGAAGTGCCAACCGCAGAACTCCAACGTCACCATCAATCTCGTCGGCAATTTGGAACGCGCCGCCGATCACATCACTTTCATCGCCCACTCCATAGAGCAGAGCAATTAGATCCATGGAAAAGAAACGGTGTAATTTCGGTTTTGCGACAAGGGAATATCATTTCACCCCGAAGGCCTTGCTCTATCATGACACGCGCTGGTGTAAGCCCGAACATCGGGACGGGGAACTCTTCGCCATGCTCATTTTGGAGGGGATGCAGGCGGGGGTCAGCTGGAATTTGATCCTCGAAAAGGAGGAGAATTTCCGCAGGGCGTTCGACGGCTTCGACCCCAAGACGGTCGCGTCTTACGATGAACAAAAGGTCGAAACACTCCTGCAGGACAGCGGCATCATCCGCAACCGCAGCAAGATCGAGGCGGCGGTCGCGAACGCGCGGGCCTTCCTCAGAGTGCAGGAGGAATTCGGCAGTTTCGATAAGTTCATCTGGAGTTTTACGGACGGGAAAGTCATCGACCACCACCTTTCGGCGGGGGAGGAAATGCCCGCAAAGGACGCGCTCTCCGAAAAAATAAGCGCGGAATTGAAGAGGCGCGGGTTCAAATTTGTCGGACCGACGATCGTCTATTCCTACTTACAGGGGATCGGCGTCGTCAACGATCACCTCGAAGATTGCGATTTCCGCTGAAACGCCCCCCTGCGGGGCTTTTTTGATGCGGCGGAAGGGGGCGCTCCCGCTTGCCGCAGAGGAGGGCGAGGGGGGATTTTCGGAAAAAACATGCAAAAGACTTGTCACGGGGGAATAATTTTGCTATAATGGGTGCATGAAAACGGCATTTGTATGCCGTTTTCGGTCGGAAGGAGATTTTATGAAGATCAAGATCACGCAGGAGGGGAAACTGCCCGTGAGCGGCAGGCCTGTGGGGCTGTTTCTCGAAGACCTGAATTATGCGCTCGACGGCGGACTGTATGCGGAGATGCTCGAGAACCGCAATTTCGAAGCAAAGGACGTGCACGGGGAAAAGGGGCACTACACCGCGGACGACTGCGTATATGCGTGGACGCCCTATCCCGAAGGGGCGAATGTGGAGACCAAACTCAAGAGCGACCGCCCGCTCTACCGCGTCAATCCGCACTATCTCCGCGTAAAGGCGGAGGCGGGCAAGGGAGTCCGGAATAAGGCATACGACGGCATTTTCCTTGCGAAAGGGATGAAGTATTTTCTCTCTTTCTATGTCCGTTCCTTCGATTACAAGGGCAAGATCCTTGCGGGCGTCTTCCGCGACGGGACGCTCCTCACGGGCAAGCGCTTCAAGATCAAGGCGGACGGGAAATGGCATCGTTTTTCCTGCAAACTCAAGGCGAAGGGGGACGCGGAGCGCGCCGACTTCTGCCTCTTGCTCGAGCGGGCGGGCACGGTGCACATCGATTGTTTTTCCCTCATGCCCGAGAACGCGATCAAGGGCGTGTTCCGCCGCGACCTCGTGGAATTGCTCAAAGACCTCAAGCCCGCCTTTCTGCGCTTCCCGGGCGGTTGTCTCGTGGAGGGGAACACCCTCGAAAACAGGTATAATTGGAAGGATACCGTCACCTCTCCCGAGATGCGCAAATTCAACTGGAATCGCTGGGCGCTGCACGGTGCGAATGCGGAAAACGGCTACCGTTCGCGCTTTTCCCACTACGGTCAGACCCTCGGCGTCGGCTTTTACGAATATTTTTTGCTCTGTGAATTCCTCGGATGCAAGCCCCTTCCCGTTGTCAATCTCGGAATGGCATGCCAGTTCATGTCCACGGAGTTCGTGCCCGTAGACAGTCCCGAATTCGAAAACTACATTCAGGACGCCCTCGATCTGGTGGAATTTGCCAACGGCGCGGAGGACAGCGAATGGGGGAGCGTGCGCGCGGAAATGGGACATCCCGAACCCTTCGGGCTCGAATTGCTCGGCCTTGGGAACGAGCAATGGGAGGAGGAAGTGACCCTTTCGGACGGGAGAAAGGTCTCCAATGACCTCTTCCGCCGCATCGAGCGGTTTGAGGAGAGACTGCACGAAAAATATCCCTCGCTCAAACTCATCGGCACGGTCGGACCGGGCGTCCTCACCCCCGACTACGAGCGCGCATGGGAATTTACCCTCAGGAAGCTCTCCGAAAAGGAGAATTTCGTCTTCGCGTCCGACGAGCATTTTTATCTTCCCCCTCAATGGTTCTACGAGCATATCGACCTCTATGACGGCTATCCGCGGGAAGGGAAGGTGTTCGTAGGCGAATATGCGGCTCACTGCGAGAGCGGGGCGGCGGCAAAGGCGCGCGAGACGGGCGATCCTGCGGCAAACTGCTGGGAGGCAGCGCTCGCGGAAGCGGCATTCATGACGGGCATGGAGCGCAACTGCGACGTCGTTCTGATGTCCTCCTATGCGCCGCTCTTTGCGCGCGTCGGCTATGCGCAGTGGAGCCCCGATCTCATTTGGTTCGACGGGAATCGCGTCCTTCCGACGGCGAATTACTACGTGCAGAAACTATTCAGCCTCTATGCGGGGAACTATGTGCTGCATGCCGAAGCGGAGGGGGAGGACGTCTACGTCTCCGCGAGCGAACGGGAGGGGCTCACCTTCCTGAAGGTAGTCAACCCGGGCGGGGAGGTGGACGTGCAGGTGGAGGGCGATCTCGGTTCTCTTACCCGCATCATCCGTATGCAGGGCGAATTTGAAGACTACAACTCCTTCGATTCGCAAAAACTCGTTCCCTACGAGGAGGCGCCCCTGTCCGCGCGCAGCTGCACCCTGCCCCCCCACAGTTTCAGCGTACTCGTCTTCCGCAAGTAAAAATCCTTTTTTGCATCGTTTTTCCTGCGGCAAACAGTTGAAAATTTCGCGCGGAAGTGTTATACTGTTAGCGTTGTACTTAGATATTTTACCGAGATTTCGGTCATTGGAGTAGCACATGAAGAAGATATTGCCTATATCCGCTCTGATCGGCGCTCTGCTGCTTGCGGGCGGTCTCACGGGCTGCGGGAGCTGCGGAGACGGAACGCACACACACGACTTTACCGAATGGGAGATCGAAAAGGTACAGACCTGTCTTGAAGACGGTCTGCGCAGCCGTACCTGTCGGGATTGCGGCGAAACCGAAAAGGAAGTCCTCAAGGCGCGCGGCTATCACGTATACCAACCGTGGACGAATTGGTGCAGAGACTGCGGATACGGGATCGATGATCCCACTCCCGGGTTGAGTTACGAGCCCATCGACGGCAGCGAAAATTACATGGTGAGCCTCGGCAGTTGTACCGCAACGAATATCGTCGTTCCCGCCTACTATATGGATCATCCCGTTGTTGCCGTACGGGAAGAGGGCTTTGCCAATCCCGACGGAGTGACTACAAACGGCGGAAACCTCAGAAGTATCTGGCTGCCCGACGGTATCGTCTCCATCGGCGAGCGCGCCTTTTACGGCTGTGGGAAACTCAGCTTGGTCGTTCTGCCGAACACGCTGGAGCGCGTCGAAAACAATGCGTTCAGCGGCTGCACTTCCCTCGAACATGTGGGCACGCTTTCCGGATGGGATCGCGCTCCCTTGAAGCTCACTTCCATCGGGGACAGCGCATTCAACAACTGCACCAAGCTCGTCGCCGCTCCCCTTGGGGATGCGCTTGAGGAAGTGGGTGCGTTCGCCTTCCGTAATTGCGCGGCGCTCACCACCGCCAACCTCGACGCAAATGTCAAAACGGTAGGGGAATACGCGTTCAGCGGCTGCGAGAAAGTCCGCTACGCCATGATCGGCGGACAAATGGAGACGCTCGCCAACTCTGTCTTTTTCGGCTGTTCTTCGCTCACAGAAGTCGTCGTTCCCTATCGGTTCAAATATTTCGGCTCGGGCTCTTTCGGGAATTGCCCGTCGCTAAAGACCTTCCGCTTTCCGGGCACAAAGGCGGAATGGAAGGCAAATGTCACCCATGCCGACGACTGGTTCATCGGGGAATACGGCGACGAAGAACTTCCCACCTTCTATATCGAATGCGCGGACGGTTATCTCAACCAATACAATGTCGAGACCGCTCCGCCTGCGCAACAATAACGGCAAAACACGGAGCGTCCGCTCCGTGTTTCCTTATGCCGCGCGCACGGCTCTTCTTCGCGGCGTCTCTCTGTTCTTACCAAAAACACGATACTCCAAACCTACCCGCAGCATATAATAAGGAGAGAACTATGGACATAACGGAATTGTTCGGAAGCAATGTCTTCGGCGACGAGGTGATGAAAAATTCCCTGCCGAAGGAGGTCTATAAGTCCCTGAAGAGGACGATCGACGAGGGCGCGCCGCTCGATTCGAACATCGCGAGCGCCGTCGCCAACGCCATGAAGGACTGGGCGGTGAAGAAGGGCGCTACCCATTACACCCACTGGTTTCAGCCCCTCACCAACCTCACGGCGGAAAAGCACGACAGCTTTATCGAACCCGACGGGGATAAAGTCATCATGCAGCTCACGGGCAAGAGCCTCATCGTGGGCGAGCCCGACGCCTCTTCCTTCCCTTCGGGCGGCTCGCGGGCGACTTCCGCGGCGCGCGGCTACACCGCATGGGACCCCACTTCCCCCGCCTTTGTAAAGGAGGGAACGCTCTACATACCGACCGTGTTCGTCTCCTATACGGGCGAGACGCTCGATAAAAAAGCGCCCCTTCTCAAGTCCATGACAGCTCTCGACACGCAGGCGAAGAGACTATTGAAGCTCTTCGGGATAGAGTGCAGGAAGGTCTCCACCACGGTGGGGCCCGAGCAGGAATATTTCCTCATCGACGAGGAGGAGTACCTGAAACGCAAGGACCTCATCCTCACGGGCAGGACGCTGTTCGGCGCACCCCCTTCGCGCGGGCAGGAACTCGAAGATCACTACTTCGGCGTTTTGAAGACCCGTATTTCGGAATTCATGCGCGATCTCGATGAGACGCTCTGGAGCTACGGCATCTTCGCCAAGACGAAACACAACGAGGTCGCTCCCGCCCAGCACGAGCTCGCCCCCGTGTTCACCACGACGAATGTCGCCGTCGACGCCAACCAGCTCACCATGGAGCTCATGAAGAAGGTCGCAAAGCGCCACGGGCTCGTCTGCCTGCTGCACGAAAAGCCCTTCGAGGGGGTGAACGGCTCGGGCAAACATAACAATTGGTCTCTCTCCACCGATACGGGGCTCAATCTTCTCGACCCCGGTGAAAATCCCGAGAGCAATCCCCGCTTCATGCTCGTGCTCGCCTGCGTCATCGCGGCGGTAGACCGCTATCAGGGGATCTTGCGCGCTTCCATTGCCTCCGCGGGGAACGATCACCGCTTGGGCGCGAACGAAGCCCCGCCCGCCATTATCTCCGTCTACCTCGGCGATCAGCTCGGCGCACTCGTCGATTCCATTGTGAACGGCAGGGCGTATGTGCCCAAGAAGGCAGTGCCGGGGTCTATCGGCGTGCCCTCGTCGCCCATCTTCCCCATCGACACAACGGACAGAAACCGCACCTCGCCCTTCGCCTTTACGGGCAATAAGTTCGAATTCAGGATGCTCGGTTCGCAGGCGTCCGTTGCAGATCCCAACATCGTGCTCAATACGATCGCCGCAGAGCTCTTTTCCGAGGCGGTGGACGCTCTCTCCGGTGCGGAAGATTTCGGGAGAGTGTGCAGAGAATACACCGGATCCCTCCTCAAAAAACACTACCGTATCATCTTTAATTACAACGGGTACGGTCCGGACTGGGAACCCGAGGCGGAGAGAAGGGGACTTCTCGCCAACAAGACGACGGCAGACGCCGTGCCCGAGTTCTTCAAACGGGAGAATATCGATGTGTTCGTGAGGCAGGGGGTTTACACCGAGCGCGAAGTGGTGGCGCGGGCGAATATCCAGCTCGAAAATTATATCAAGTGTATCAATATCGAGGCGCTCACCATGGTGGAGATGGCGCGGCAGGACATCTATCCCGCGGTGAACGGGTACATCGCCGAGCTGTGCGCGGTGATCCAAAATAAGCGCGCAGTGAGCGAAAAACTGCAAACGGGTGCAGATCTGAAGCTCGCGGAGCGCCTTTCCGCCATGAATGACGCATTCTATGCGGCGATCGAAAAGCTCGAAGGCGATTTGAAGGAGATGCCCGCGGGCGAGAGCCCCGCTTCGCAGAAGATGGCGCACGTCATCGTTCCCGATATGGACGCCGCCCGCCGTCTTGCCGACAGCATGGAAAAGCTCTGCTCCTCCGACTATTGGCCCTATCCCACTTATACCGATCTTTTGTATAGCGTGAAATAATTTCGCACATTTAGTTTCGCACATTTCTTTGCTTGTTCTCTCAGCGCGCCGCGAAAGCGGCGCGCCTCGTTCACTGCGCAAAGAAATGTGCGAGGAAACCTTCCTCTATGCCTTAACCCTTTTGTCCTCTTGTTCGTTTCATCGGACAACAAGGCAAAAGTAATTGCCAAATTGAGTCGCCCTACTTCGCCCTGCGGGCTCGTGCCGCCCTTGGACATGAAAGAATGCGGGCGGGGCGGCGGAAGTGAATTCCGCCTAAGGCAAGTAATTGAGAATGGTTTCGCACATTTCTTTGCTCGCTCTCTCGGTGCGCCGCGAAAGCGGCGCGCTTCGTTCACTGCGCAAAGAAATGTGCGAAGAAACCTTCCTCCTGCATCAATAAGATATTCCTCTCATTCGCTTAGCTTAAATAATAAGACACATAAACTCGGCGCAGAGAAAAGTCCCTTGCAAATTGCAGAGGGCTTTTGTTTTTTCCTTGACAAATGGCTTGGATTTCATTATGATATAAAGGAATCCAAAACTTCGTTCGCGCCCGATGGGGGATCTATGAAAGTAAATATTAAAAAATTGAACGAAAGGGCAAAACTTCCCACCTATGGCTCTCAAAATGCCGCGGGTGCGGATCTCTATTCCTGCGAAGACTATACTGTGGAAGCGGGGGAAACGGTGTTCGTGCACACGGGAATCGCCATAGAGCTGCCCGCGGGTACGGTGGGGCTCGTGTATGCAAGGAGCGGGTTCGCCTGCAAAAAGGACCTCGCCCCCGCCAATAAAGTGGGTGTAATCGACTGCGACTATCGAGGGGAGATCATGGTCGCCATTCACAATCACGGAAAAGAGACGCGCACGATCGGGGAAGGGGAACGGATCGCCCAGCTCGTGGTGACGTCCTATTACACTTGCGAATTTGCGGAAGCGGAGGAGCTTTCCGATACCGTCCGCGGCGAAGGCGGATTTGGATCGACGGGGAGATAGGGTTTCGCGGAAAATCTTTTGCTGCGCAAAATCTTTTCCACGAGGGGTTAAGTTGTCTGCTCCGCAGTTACTATCTACCCGTCCGATAACTGCTTCGTAAAAACGAAAAGCGCGAAGTGTCGCGCAAATTGAGTGGAGTGGCGCAATTCTGTTCAACAGCGCGGGGCGCTGTGAACTGCGCCACGACAGGCGCGGTGGCCTCCGCGCCGTGCTTTGCGGCGGTCCCTGCCGCCCAAAGCGCAGCGCAAAATGGCGATTTTGCTCGCGGAAAGAATTGGGAAAAGCTGTTCACCACCTCAGTCACCTACGGTGACAGCTCCTCCTTAGGAGGCGTCTTCTTGCCCCCCTCCTGAGGAGGGGGCAAAGACCTATCCCCACCGGGAGGCCGGATAGTCGCGGAAATCAAGATAGGAGCATATCAATGCGAATGCGAAAAAAGCGGCATTTAGAGCCGAGAATGGAGGCGTGCGGAGAGCTTCTGCTCGTCCGCGGGCGGCCATGTCCCAATCTCAAAGAAGCCGCGGAAAACTTCCGCGCGCTCATCGACTATAAAGCAGTTTTCGGCAACGAGAACCCCATCGAGCTCGAAGTCGGCTGCGGGAATGGGGGCTTCATTCTCGAACTCGCGCAAAGGCGTCCCGACGTCAATTTCCTTGCCGTGGAGATCTGTTCCAACGTCATCCTCACGGCAATGGAAAACTGCAAACGGGTCGGCATTTCCAACGTCCGTTTCCTCAATATCCCCGCTGAAATTTTGGCTTGCTATATCCCGAAAGGTAGCGTCGAGACAATCTATCTCAACTTCTCCACCCCCCTGCCCGAGACGAGCAGGGAACGCCAAAGGCTCACCTCTTCCCGCTTTTTGACCATCTATAAGGAGCTTCTGAAAAGGGGCGGAAAGATCGCGCAGAAGACGGACAGCGAGGAGTTTTTCGACTATTCTCTCAATAAATTCCGCGAAAGCGGCTTCGAAGTGGGGGAAGTGACGCGCGATCTGCACCATAGCGAATACGCGGATGATAACATCATCACCGAATACGAACGAAATTTTTCTGAAAAGGGAATGCCCATCTTCCGTGCGGTCGCCGTGAAGGCGTCGGACGCTACGGAGTGCGACGTTCCCGCGGAGGAGAAAAAGGAGACGTCCCATGTGGTATGAAATTCTCTATCGGGTTTTGAGCATTATCAATTATGTCGTGCTCATCGTCATTGCGATCCCCGTTCTGCTGCAACTCTTCTATGTGTGCGCTTCCTTTGTGAAAAAGCGTACCTTTCCCAAGAGTGAAAAGAAGGGGCGTATCGCCTATCTCATCCCCGCGCATAATGAGGAAAAAGTCATTTATAACACCGTAAAGAAGGTGCTCGACGGGCAGAAGTACCCGCGGGACAAATTCGATGTGTTCGTCGTCGCGCATAACTGCACGGACAAGACGGCGGAATTGGCGAGGAAAGCGGGCGCGGTTGTGCTGGAATTGGACGACCCCGATCCCACCCACCGCATGGCGCTCTATCCCCTGAAGTATGGTATCGAACATATTCTTGCGCTCAAGGAAGACCCTTACGACGTCGTGATCCATCTCGACGCGGACAACCTCATCAATCCCGAATTTTCATCGCTCATGAACGACGCCTTTCAATCGGGGGTGGATTTCGCCCGTCCTTACGAGGGCTCGATCAATGCGACGCAGAATTTCTATACCAAGGCGTGCACGCTGTTTTACAGTTTCGATTCCCGTTACGGAAGCCGCGTGCGCGAACGGCTCGGCATTGCCGCGCACATCAACGGCAGCGGGGCGATGATGAGCGTCCGTATGCTCGAGAAGTGCGGCGGATACGACTGCGTTTCCATTTCCGACGACGCGGAGTTCAACTTCAACCGAATGCTCGAAGGTTACAAGGGGCATTTCGTCGAGGACGCAGTGGTGTATGAAGATATGCCGTCCTCCTTCAAGGATACCCTCGCCCGCAACAAGCGCATCGGCAGCGGCGGAATGAAGTTGCTCAAGACCCGCCTTCTGAAGATGCTCGGGAAATTTTTCACGACGGGGAACTTCTCCTATGTGGAAATGTTCCTCACCTACATCTTCAACTTCATCACCATCCTCATCTCGGTGTGGATACCCCTCTACTACATATATCACTTCACCTTCCTCGGGTTTGCGGCGTACGGGGGGATCGCGCTCTCCTTCCAACCCGTCTCTTACTACTACCATTCCCTTTGGAATACGGTCATCATAGGCGGAGCGATCATCGTGGGGCTTTTCCTCTTCTTCGGCTATCTGCAGGCGCTCTTTCTCGTCCTCTCGGACTATCGCAAGTTGGGCGCAAAGAAGCGGTCGGAACTCCTTTCCGCCGTCTTCCTGTTCCCCGTGTTCCTGCTCCTGTATGCCGTAACGCTGTGCATGGGGGCGATGAGCAAACCGAGCTGGGGAAAAGTAAAGCGCAATTAGGAGCGTTATGGAAGCACTCAGGATCGAAAATCTGTATAAGTCCTATGGGGACGTAAAGGCGGTGAACGGCATCTCCTTCTCGGTAAAGGAGGGGGCGCTGTTCGCCTTTTTGGGCATCAACGGCGCGGGAAAGAGCACCACGATCAACATCATCTGCTCCATTCTCAAAAAGGACGGCGGGAAAGTGTTTGTCGGCGGGCACGACCTCGACGAGCATCCCTTCGAGATCAAGCGGGAGCTCGGGGTCGTGTTCCAGACGAGCGTCCTCGACAGGGAACTCACCGTAAAAGAGAACCTCGACATCCGCACTTCTTTTTACTCCCTTACCAAGGGAGAGAAAAGGCGGAATGTGGAGGAGATCGCCCGTCTTCTCGAATTGGGACTCATATTGGACCGCCCCGTGAAAAATCTCTCGGGCGGACAGATGCGGCGGGTGGACATCGCCCGCGCCATGGTCCACCGCCCGCGGCTCCTCATTTTGGACGAGCCGACGACGGGGCTCGACCCCAAGACCCGTCTTGTCGTCTGGTCGCTCATCGACCGCATCAGAAACGAAACGGGCATGACCGTCTTTCTCACCACCCACTATCTTGAAGAGGCGGACAAGGCGACAGACGTCGTGATCATGGACAAGGGCAACATCATCGCGCACGGCACGCCCAATGAGCTCAAAAACGCCTATTCGCATGATAAACTTATTTGCTACCGCGAGGAAAACGCAGAGCTCGAACGGGCGCTTTCGGCGGAGGGTGCGGAATTTTCCTACGATAGGGAGCGCGGGGCGTACAGCATCGTCATCGAGAACACGGCGGCGGCAAAGAAGCTCCTTGCCCGCTACGACGGACTTCTGCCCGATGTGGAGATCCTCAAGGGGGACATGGACGACGTTTTCCTCAATGTCACGGGCAAAAACATGGAACTTTCGGGAGGGGAAGAGGGATGAAAACGAGATACCCCGACATTTTCCTGCAGCTCACGCGGCGGCATCTTCTCGTCTTTTTCAAAAATAAGATCAGGGTGCTCTACACCCTCTTAGTCCCCGTCATCATCTTCGTGGTGTACATCTTCTTTCTGCGGGAGCTGGAACTCAGTATGCTGAAGGCGAACTTGCCCGCGGGGGTGGAACTCACGGCAGAGCTTTCCAAATATCTCGGCACTCTCGTCGATTCGTGGATGCTCTCGGGCATCACGGCGATCTCCGTCATCACCGTATCCCTGCAGACGAATAATGTATTCGTGGAGGACAAACAGAACGGCGTCAACCGCGATTTTGCCTCTTCGCCCATTCCGCGCAGCGCGCTCATCGGCAGTTACTTCTTGTTCAACTTTATCGTCACCGTCGTCATATGCGCCATTTTCCTGATCATCTGCGGGATCTATCTTGCCTGCCTCGGGGAATTCATGCTCACCTTTGCGAACGTCCTCACCATCTTTGCGGTGCTGCTCTATACCACCGTCGCGGCGACGCTCATGACGGTGTTCATCTCCTCCTTCGTCAAGAAAGAGGCGACGATGGCGAGCATCGTAGCGATCTTCTCGACGGCGATCGGATTTTTGATCGGCGCCTATATGCCCTTCGGGATGCTTCCTGCGGGAATGCAATGGGTGGAGAATTTGTGCGTATTCATCCCGGGCACGCACGGGTGCGCCCTGATGCGCTACGCCTTTATGGATACGCCCTTGAACGGGCTCGTCTCCTATCTGCGGGGCGTGGGGATCGCCGAGGCGGAACTCAATGAATTGCTGCAAACGGTATCTGCGAATTTCGGTTACGATCTGAAGTTCTTCGGCAATATCGTTACGCCGCAATGGCAGGCGGCGGTAAACGCGCTGTTCATCGTCTTCTTCCTCGTCCTCAATATCGTGACGGGTAAAAGACTTTCCGAAGTCCTCGGCATCGGAAAGAAGAAAAAGAAAAAATAAAGGTTGAAAAGAAAAGCGCGCCCGCGGCGAATATTCGCCGCGGGCGCGCTGTTTTATCCAATACAGTCAGAACAATTCCTTGATCATTTGCGAGACGTAGGAGACTGGGACGAGCTCGAGCTTTCCCTTGAACTTCTCGCACGCCTTCATGTTTTTGGAGGGAAGGATGACCTTCTTAAATCCCATTTTCAGGCACTCGTTCACCCGCTTTTCGGCGAAGTTCACGCCGCGCACTTCGCCCGTGAGCCCCACTTCGCCGAAGAGTGCCACTTCCTTTCCGATGGGAAGCATCCGCTCGGCGCTCGCGAGGGCGGCGCACACGGCAAGATCGGCGCTCGGCTCGTTGAGCCTGATCCCGCCCATTGCATTGAGGTAGATATCCTGCGCACCGAGGGGAAGCCCGCACCGCTTTTCGAGCACCGCGATGAGCACGATGAGACGGTTGAGATCCACCCCCAAGGACATTCTGCGCGGAAGTCCGTAAGAAGTCTTTGCCATGAGCGTTTGGATCTCCACCATCATGCAACGGTTTCCCGTCTCGCTGGGGGTCACCGCAGCTCCCGCCGCTTCCCCGCGCGAATCGGAGAGGAAGAGGGAGGCATAGTCGCTCACGCCGAAGATCCCTTCCCCCGTCATTTCAAACACGCCCACCTCCTGCACCGAGCCGAAGCGGTTCTTCACCGAGCGTAAGATTTTGAAGTTCTCCGTCCGCTCCCCCTCGAAATAGAGGACGGTATCCATGATGTGCTCGAGAACTTTCGGACCTGCGAGCGTGCCTTCCTTTGTGACGTGCCCGATGATGAAGAAGGTGATGCCGCGGGATTTTGCGATGCGCATGAGCTTACTTGCGCATTCGCGCACCTGTCCCACGCTGCCCGCCGAAGAGGAGAGCGCCTCGGTATACACCGCCTGAATGGAGTCGATGATGACATATTCCATGCCGTCGAACGCTTCCTCCGCGTTGTCGAGACAGGTCTCGTTGAGCAGGAGAAGATCGTCCGAGTTGAGCCCCAAGCGTTCGCAGCGGAGCTTCACTTGCGAACAGCTCTCCTCGGCGGAGAGATAGAGGACCTTGTGCTCCTTTGCAAGGTGCGCCGCGACCTGCGTGAGAATGGTGGACTTGCCCACCCCGGGGTCTCCTCCCACGAGCACGAGCGACCCGCGCACGATCCCGCCGCCGAGCACCACATCGAGTTCCGAAATGCCCGAGGAGACCCGCTCGAACTTCTCGAACTTCACCTGAGAGAGGGGAAGGGGACGGGCGGAAAGTGCGGGACGGTATGACTTTTTCGCGGGTAGGGCGGGCGCTACGGCCTCTTCTATGAGGGTATTGAACTTCCCGCAATCGGGGCATCTCCCCAACCATTTGGGGCTCGTGTAGCCGCATTCGTTGCATACAAATTGTGTCGTCGTCTTTGGCATGATATTTTTTCCTTAATTTTTGTAATGTTTTCCGTGCGCCTTGGCTCCCCTCACAGGGGAGCTCCGCCGCAGGCGGTGAGGGGTTTTTAACCCTTTCGGCGCTTACGCGCCACTTTCCCTGTAAGGGACAGCAAGAGTTAGAACTTTTTTCGTCTCTATCCGCGGTTCGCTGCTAAGAGTACCATGGCATAAGAGGTGATGCCGCGGCCTTCGCCGATATATCCGAGCTTTTCATTCGTTCCCGCGGCGATCGCGACGTTTTCGCAGGACAGGGCGGCGCGCAGATTTTCCCGCATTTTTTCGATGTAAGGGGAGAGACGGGGGAGTTCGCACAGAACGGAGATCGAGACGTTTTGTACCGAAAAACCGTGTACGTATACCATTTTCATGACCTCGGCGAGCAATTCCATGCTGTTTGCGCCCCTGTACTTCGGGTCGATATCGGGGAAGAAATACCCGATGTCCCGCTCGCCGATCGCGGAGAGCAGCGCGTCCATGAGGGCGTGCACCAAGACGTCCCCGTCGCTGTGCGCTTTCAAGGCGCGGTTGGAGGGAATCGTCACCCCGCCGAGGGTGATATAGTTCAAATTGAGCCGCGCGATACCGCGGTCGATCTCTTCCTGATGATCGAAGGCGTGGGTATCCACGCCGAAGCCCACGCGTTCGGCAGGGTAGAAGTCCTCGGCGTATGTCAGCTTTTTATTGGTACGTTCCCCCAAAACGAGGACGGGCGCGCCGATATAGGCGGCATATACCCCGCTGTCGTCGGTGAATGCGTCCGCGCGGTTCTGCGCAAAGGCGCGCTCGTAGGCCGAGAGCAGTTCCCGCGTGCGGAAGCCCTGCGGCGTCTGGATATGGTAGACATGTTCCCGCGGGGGGAGTTCATACCCGCCGTCATGGGCAAAGACAACGGTGTCCGTCGCGGAGACCGCTGCGATCCCGCTGCCGTGTTCCTGCACGCTTTTTATCACCCGTTTTACGGTTTCCGCCGTGACGAAGGGACGCGCCGCGTCGTGAATGAGCACGATGTCGCCCTTCGCCCCCTTCAACGCATGGAATACGCTCTCCATGCGGGTCGCCCCGCCGAGCACCGTCCGCCCGTTTTCATATTGCGAGAGCAGGGGAAGGACGCTCGCCTCGTCCTCCTTGCGGCAGACGACGAGGATCTCGTCTGCGTAGGGGGAGAACGCGGAGAGGGAATAGCACAGAACGGGCATCCCGTTCAGTTCGCGCAGGACCTTGTTTTCCTCAAAGCCCGTCCGCGTGCCCCTTCCCGCAGCGCAGATGATGACAGACGTCATGATAATATCTCCTTATGATATGATCTCGTACAAACTTGCGGCTTCGTCCTTTTTCACCGTCTCCTTGAGTTCCAGCACGCGGAAGCGCACCGTGCCCGACACGTAGTCGAGCTCCACAACGTCGCCCACTTTCAGGCGATAGGCGGGCTTTACCACCTTTCCGTTCACCGAAATTTTCCCCGCGTCGGCGGCTTCCTGCGCCACCGTCCGCCTCTTCAGAATGCGGCTCACCTTGAGAAATTTGTCGATTCGCATACCTTCCTCCCATTTTCGGCGAAAAAATCGTTAAAAATTTATTTTTCCGCACATAAAACCGATTGACTTATTTTGGCGCGTGGGTTATAATTACATACTGTATTATTATGCTCGGGCAATAGGCGCTCCTTCCCGGGAGAAGGGCGCAGAGCGGTAAAACATCTTTTTCATTATAACTTTTTCCGAACGTTTTGTAAAGGGGAAAAAGAGAAAAATTTTCGGTAGCATTTCGATTTTTATCGATGAAAAGATATACTCGGTAGATCGTCAATGATAACAAATAAAAAAAGGAGTTAAATTGACGGATGAACTTACCCACTCACAAGTATGGGAAAATCGAACGGAAGAAGTTCGGCAGGATCAATGAGGTCATCGATATTCCCGACCTCGTGCAGATCCAAAAGGAGAGCTACGACGCTTTCATCACCGAGGGCATTGCGGACATCTTTGAGGACTTCTCTCCCATTACCGACTTTTCCGACCACTTCGAGCTCTATTTCCTCGACCATGAATTCGGGAAAAAGCCCAAGTACGACGAAAAGGAATGCCGCAACCGCGACGCGACGTACGCCCTTCCTCTGCGCGTGCGCGTGCGCCTCGTGAATAAGGTCAAAGACGACATCATCGAACAGGATGTCTTCATGGGGGATTTCCCCAAGATGACCGAGAACGGCTCTTTCATCATCAACGGCGCGGAGCGCGTCATCGTCTCCCAGCTCGTGCGTTCCCCCGGTGTCAACAACGTGGTGGAAACGGACAAGACGGGCAAAAAAATGTACGAGACGACGGTCATCCCGGGGCGGGGCGCATGGCTTGAATTCAAGCAGGATGCGCAGAACGTCCTTTGGGTGAGCGTAGACAGGAAGCGCAAACTGCCCGCCACCGTCCTTCTGCGCGCCATTGGCTACGGAAGCAACAGCGCGCTCGAAGACCTCTTTGGCTATACCGACGGCAGCGGCAACTTCTTCATCGATAAGATGATCGCCGCCACCGTCGAAAAGGACACCACCCGTTCCGAACCCGACGGGCTCATCGAGCTGTACCGCCGCCTTCGTCCGGGGGAAGTTCCCACGGAGGATTCCGTCCGTCAGCATCTCAATAATCTCTTCTTCGACCCCCGCCGCTATGATGTCGTGAAGGTCGGAAGATACAAGTTCAACAAAAAGCTCGGCATCTCCTACCGTCTGCCCGGCTGCCGCGTCGCGGAGGACGTCATCGCCCCCGAGACGGGCGAAGTGCTCGTCGCCAAGGGCGGAACGATCACGGAGGAGCTTGCAAAAGCGATCCAGAACGCGGGCATCAACCGCGTCGTCATCACCGTGAACGACCCCGAGCAGGGCGAGATCCCTCACGTGATCATCGGCAACAACACGGTGGATACCGAGGCGGTGCTTCCCGCATCCGTCCGCTATAAGGCGCTCGGGCTGCTCGAGACGCTCTATTATCCCAATTACCTCTTCTCCCGCCAAATTGCCGAGGAGTGCGAGACCCTCCCCGTGGAGGAAGTTGCCGAACGTCATCGCAACGAGATCAACAGGCTCTTCCATACTCCCGCCGAGGAGGACCGTCCCAAGGATGAGGAACAGGAGAAAAAGGAGGAGAAGAAGAACCGCGAGAAGCGCAAGGACAACCGCCTCAAGTTTGTGGCGGCGTGCAAGCTCTTCCACGAAGTCCTCGCCCGCAGCGAGAAGCCCGTACAAGAGGGCGCTCCCGTAGATCTCGACGCCGAAAGGCGGGTGGGCGGCGTCACCGTGGACGAGAAGAAGATCTTAAAACCGCTCATCGATAAACTCAACTATAAGTGCATCACCGAGGACGATATCGTCGCGGCAGTCTCCACCAACCTCGACCTCCGCTACGGCATCGGCTCTATCGACGAGATCGACCACCTCGGCAACCGCCGCGTGCGTTCGGTGGGGGAACTTCTCCAAAACCAGCTCCGCATCGGCATGGCGCGGCTCGAGCGTCTCATCAAGGAGCGCATGGCGACGCAAGACCCCATGGAAGTCACTCCCTCGGGGCTCATCAACGTCCGTCCCATTTCTGCGGTCATCCGCGAATTCTTCGGCTCTTCCCAGCTCTCGCAGTTCATGGATCAGACCAACCCGATCGCAGAGCTCACCCACAAGCGCAAGCTCTCCGCCCTCGGCCCCGGCGGTCTGAACCGCGACCGCGCGACCTTTGAAGTCCGCGACGTTCACCACTCCCACTACGGACGCATGTGCCCGATCGAGACCCCCGAAGGTCAGAACATCGGCCTCATCTCCTCCCTCGCCACCTTCTCCAAGGTCAACGAGTACGGATTCATCGAATCCCCTTACCGCAAGTGCGTCAAACTCACCGTCGAGAACGAGACGGGCGACCCCATCGAGATCGTCCATGTGACCGACACCAAGGAGGACGTGCGCTATCTCACGGCGGACGAAGAGGATAAATACGTCGTCGCTCAGGCGAACGAACCCCTCGAAGAGAAGGAATACTATGTCTACGACAGCGAGACGGGCGAACGGGTGAAGAAGACCTTCAACGTGTTCGTGAACGAGCGCGTCGGCTGCCGCCACAAGGAACTCATCACCGAGATGCCGCGCGAGCGTATCGACTATATGGACGTGAGCCCCAAACAGCTCGTCTCCGTGGCGACAGCGCTCATTCCCTTCCTCGAGAACGACGATACCAACCGCGCCCTCATGGGCTCGAACATGCAGCGGCAGGCAGTACCCCTCCTCAAGACGGAGGCGTCCATCGTTGCAACGGGCATCGAGGAGGCGATCGCGCGCGATTCGGGCGTCATCGTCCGTGCGAAGGAAGCGGGCACGGCGATCGCGGTCGCTTCGGACAAGATCGTCATCAAAAACGACCTCGGTTACGAGGACGAATATCCGTTAAAGAAATTCGAGAGATCCAACCAAGGCACCTGCCTCAACCAGCGCCCCATCATTTCGACGGGGGACAGAGTGCTCAAGGGAGAGGTCATCGCAGACGGTCCCTCCACCTGCGGCGGCGAGCTTGCCCTCGGCAAGAACATCCTCGTCGGCTTCATGGAGTGGGAGGGCTACAACTATGAGGACGCTATCCTCATCTCCGAAAAACTCGTGCAGGACGACGTGTTCACCTCTATCCACATCGAGGAACACGAGACGGAGGCACGGGATACCAAACTCGGCGAAGAGGAGATCACCCGCGATATTCCCAACGTCGGCGAAGACGCCCTCAAAGACCTCGACGAAGACGGTATCATCCGCATCGGCGCGGAGGTGCAGAGCGGGGATATCCTCGTCGGCAAGGTCACCCCGAAGGGGGAGACCGAGCTCACCCCCGAGGAAAGGCTGCTGCGCGCCATCTTCGGCGAGAAATCGAGAGAGGTGCGCGATACGTCGCTGCGCGTCCCTCACGGAGAGGGCGGCATCGTCGTGGACGTGAAGATATTCACCCGCGAGAACAAGGATGAACTCTCCCCCGGCGTCAACAAACTCGTGCGCGTATATATCGCGCAGAAGAGAAAGATACAGGTCGGCGACAAGATGGCGGGCCGTCACGGCAACAAGGGCGTCATTTCCCGCGTGCTCTCGCAGAGCGATATGCCCTTCCTTCCCAACGGCGAACCGCTGCAGATCCTGCTCAATCCCTTGGGCGTGCCTTCCCGTATGAACATCGGGCAGGTGCTCGAAGTGCACCTCGGCTATGTGTGCCGCCTGCTCAACTGGAAGATCGCGACCCCCGTCTTCGACGGCGCGACGGAAAAAGACATCGAAAAACTCTTTGAAGAGAATCATCTCTTCAATCCCGACGGCAAGGTGGACGGCAAGTTCCAGGTGTTCGACGGCAGAACGGGCGAACCCTTCGAGAACCGCGTCACTATCGGCGTCATGTATATGATCAAGCTCATCCACCTCGTGGACGACAAGATCCATGCCCGTTCTATCGGCCCTTACTCTCTCGTCACCCAGCAGCCGCTCGGCGGCAAGGCGCAGTTCGGCGGACAGCGCTTCGGCGAAATGGAGGTCTGGGCGCTCGAGGCTTACGGTGCAGCCCACATTTTGCAGGAGATCCTCACCGTCAAGTCGGACGACATCGTGGGCAGAGTCAAGACGTATGAGAGCATCGTGAAGGGGAACAACATCTCCGAACCCGGCATTCCCGAGGCGTTCAAAGTCCTTCTCAAGGAATTACAGTCTTTGGCGCTCGACGTCAAGGTGCTCACAGAGGCGGGCGAAGAACTCATCATCCGCGAATTCGAGGACGATGACGACGGCCGCGAGCATGAGCGCGACAGGACGATCCCGCCCATCGACGAGCCCGAGCTCGACTTCGGCGCGGACGAAGAGGAGGACGAGGAGTCGGATGAATTCGGCACTCTGTTCGACGAATCGGACGAGGATGAGGACTTCTTCTCGGGCGATCTGTTCGGCGATAAGGAGCTCGAAGACGACGATCTGTCCGACATCAGCGACGACGGAGGCCTTGCGGACTTCTTCGACGAAGATGAGGACGGGGACGATGTAGCGTCCGTCTTCAAAGAGGACGGCAAAGAGAGCGAAGAGGATGAAGACGCTTCGACCCTCTTCGACGACGAGGACTGATGGGAGGCAGAATATGTACGAATTAAATGATTTCAACAGCATTCAGATCAGCGTAGCATCTCCCGAAAAAATCAGGGAATGGTCTTACGGGGAAGTCACAAAACCCGAGACGATCAACTACCGCACCCAAAAGCCGGAGCGGGACGGGCTCTTCTGCGAGAAGATCTTCGGACCGACGAAGGATTGGGAATGTCACTGCGGTAAATACAAACGTATCCGTTATAAGGGGCTCGTCTGCGAAAAGTGCGGCGTGGAAGTCACCCGCGCCAAGGTGAGAAGGGAACGCATGGGGCATATCGAGCTCGCAGCTCCCGTCTCCCATATCTGGTATTTCCGCGGCGTGCCTTCCAAGATCGGTCTCCTTCTCGATATGGGGCCCAAGGCGCTCGAGCAGGTCATCTATTTCGCCGCATACGTCGTACTCGATCCCGGCACGCTGGAAAATTACAACTACGCGCTCGAGGAAGAGGCGGGCGAAAACGGCGAGACCGTCTGCAAGCTCGTCGTATACAAGTGCAATAATATAGAGGGCGCGCGCGAAGCGAGGACGGTCGTCTACACCCGCGAACTGAGCGGCAAGAACGAATTCGATAAACTCAATTCCAACATCTATGCGCCGCTGTTCTCGGCAAAGAAATGCTCCATCATCAACGACGCGATGCTGCGCGAGTACAACGAGATCTTCCCCGACGACGCTCCCCGCCTCAAAGTGGGCATGGGCGCCGAGGCGATCCGCGAGCTCTTGATGGCGATCGATCTCGACAAGGAGAGCGCCGAGGCAAAGGCGATCATCGACAGCAATGCGACAGGGCCCAAGCGCGTGAAGGCGATCAAGCGCATCGAGATCGTGGAGGCATTCCGCAAGAGCGGAAACCGTCCCGAGTGGATGGTGCTCACCGTTCTCCCCGTGATCCCGCCTGATCTTCGTCCCATGGTCCAGCTCGACGGCGGCAGATTCGCCTCCTCCGACCTCAACGACCTCTATCGGCGGGTCATCAACCGCAACAACCGCTTGAAGCGCATGATCGAGCTCGGCGCGCCCGAGATGATCGTCAAGAACGAGAAGCGTATGCTTCAGGAAGCGGTAGACGCCCTCATCGACAACGGCAGGAGGGGCAAGCCGCTGAGCGGACCTTCCAACCGTGAACTCAAATCCCTTTCGGGACTTCTCCGCGGCAAGCAGGGCAGATTCCGTCAGAACCTGCTCGGCAAGCGCGTGGACTACTCGGGCCGTTCGGTCATCGTCGTCGGTCCGGAACTCAAGATCTACCAGTGCGGCCTTCCCAAGGAAATGGCGATCGAGCTGTTCAAGCCCTTTGTCATGAAGCGCCTTGTGGAGACGAACAAGTGCCACAATATCAAGAGCGCCAAACGCACCGTGGAGAAGGGGAAGGACTTCGTTTGGGACGTCCTCGAAGAGGTCATCAAAGATCACCCCGTTCTTCTGAACCGTGCGCCCACCCTGCACCGTCTGTCCATTCAGGCATTCGAACCCATTCTGATCGAGGGCAGAGCGATCAAGATCTCGCCCCTCGTCTGCGGTCCTTTCAATGCGGACTTCGACGGCGACCAAATGGCGGTCCACCTTCCCCTGTCCATCGAAGCGCAGGCGGAAGCAAGGTTTTTGATGCTCTCCGCGAACAACATTCTGAAGCTCGCGGACGGCAAATCGGTCATGAGCCCCACGCAGGACATGATCATCGGCGCGTACTACCTCACCATTCTCAGAAGGGAAGAGGGGAAGCGGTACGACGATCAGGGGCGTCCGGACGAAAACGGAGAGATCTACGTTCCGCCCATCTATGCTTCTTTCGATGAGGCGCTCATGAGCTATCAACTCAAGGACGTGCACTGTCAGGATGAGATCTACGTCCGCCGCACGGTACAGCTGCCCGAGAAGTTCGCCTCGCTCGAACTTCCCTACGAGAAAACGTTCACCCGCGATGAGGCCGTTCCCAACAACGGGCTCAGAGGACACGTCGCCGTTTGGGAAGACGAGAAGACGGGCGCGCGTTATGTCTCGGGCGTGCTCAAGACGACGGTCGGCAGGATCATCTATAACGACAACATGCCTCAGGATCTCGGCTTCGTCAATCGCGAGAATCCCGAGGACTATCTGAAGCTTGAGCTTTCCACCGAGTTCATCGGCGGGGCGCGCGCCATCGGCAAGAAGCACCTTTCGCGCATCGTCGAGGCTTGCTTCAAGACGGGTTATGCTCCCAAGGCGTCCGCCGTGCTCGACGCGATCAAGGAACGTGGCTATAAATATTCGACTATCGCGGCGCTCACGACTTCCGTCTTCGATATGAAGATCCCCGAGGAGAAGGAGGAGATCGTCACCAAGGCAGAGGCGGACGTTGCGAAGATCTCCAAGAAGTACGCGCGCGGACTTCTGAAGGAAGACGAGCGCTACCATGCGGTCATCGACGTTTGGGACGACGCAACGGATAAGGTCGCGAGCCTCCTCAAAAAGCAGGGCGAGCGGGATAAGTTCAACCCCATCTGGATGATGGCGGATTCGGGCGCCCGCGGCTCTATCGACCAGATCAAACAGCTCTCGGGGATGCGCGGGCTCATGGTGAACCCGCAGGGCAGAAAGATCGAAGTCCCCGTCAAATCCTGTTTCAGAAACGGACTTTCCGTTCTCGAGTATTTCATTTCCTCCCACGGCGGAAGAAAAGGTCTTGCCGATACCGCACTGAAAACGGCGGACTCGGGCTATCTTACACGCCGTCTCGTGGACGTCTCGCAGGACGTCATCGTGCGCGAAGAGGATTGCTATGCGGGCAAACAGCCCCGCGGCACGCGCATCCGCGCCATCGTCGGCCCGAACGGCGAGATGATCGAGTCCCTTGAGGACCGCCTCACGGGCAGATTCGCCGCGGAGAATCTCACGGACGCACAGGGCGAGATCATCGTCCCCGTCAACGAGATGATCACCGAAGCCAAGGCAAAGCAGATCGCCGCTCTTGCGAAAGAAGCGGAGAGCCTCTATGCCCGTCTCTCGGAGGAGGGCGCAGCCATTCCCGCCTATGTCATGCAGTATAAGGACGGCGTGAATATCCGCTCTATCTTCAACTGCAATACCCGCTTCGGCGTCTGCGCGAAGTGCTACGGCAAGAACATGGCAACGACCCTTCCCATCAAGGTGGGCGAGGCGGTCGGCGTCATCGCGGCGCAGTCCATCGGCGAACCCGGCACTCAGCTCACGATGAGAACCTTCCACACGGGCGGTATCGCGGCGACGGGGGACATCACCCAAGGTCTTCCCCGCGTCGAGGAGCTCTTCGAGGCGAGAAAGCCCAAGGGCGTCGCCACGATCTGCGAAGTCCGCGGCAGGGTCAATGTGATCAAGGCGGACGACAGCGACGATAAACTCAACCACATTCAGGTCTTCGACCTCGACACGAAGGAACTCATCAAGGAGTACAAACTTCCCTACAATGCCGAGATCAAGGTGGAGTCGAACACGGAGATCATGCCGGGCGCATTGCTCAACGCAGGCTCGGTCAACCCGCAGGACATCATTCGCGTCGAAGGCGTGAAGGGCGTGCAGGATTATATTCTGGAACAGGTCCAGTCGGTCTACCGTTCGCAGGGCGTCGATATCAACGACAAGCACGTCGAGATCATCGTCCGTCAGATGCTCAGAAAGGTGCGCATCGAAAACGCGGGCACGACGGATATGCTTCCCGGGCAGCTCGTGGATATGTTTACCTTTGAGGAGCAGAACGAGAAGACGATCGTCTCGGGCGGAATTCCCGCCACGGCAAAGAGGGTGCTGCTCGGCATCACCAAGGCGGCGCTCGCCACGGACAGTTTCCTCTCTGCAGCCTCCTTCCAGGAGACGTCGAGAGTGCTCACCGAGGCCGCGATCTGCACCAAGCGCGACCCGCTCATCGGGCTCAAGGAGAACGTCATCATCGGCAAGCTCATCCCCGCGGGCACGGGCATGAAGGAATACAAGAATGTTTCCGTTCAGACCACGGGCAGATACACCGACATCATGATGGACGAAACGGCGGTAGCCGAGGAGTGATCTCCTTCGGGGCGACAATCGAAATATCGTTGATATATTAACGATAAAATGTAAAACGAACGCCGCGGCAAAACTGCCGCGGCGATTTGCTGTCAGTTAATTTATTGGTAAGAGGTGGGGGAGCGGGGAACGCCGTAACGCAAAAAAACCGTATGCGCATAAAATGTAGTGCGGCAAGACGTCCGTAAAATTTTACGACAGAGGTCAGTTTATGTGTAACACTTGTAATTCCTGCGGCAACAACGGCTGCGGGTGCAACAACGGCAATAACGGCAACGGCTGCGGGTGCGGCTGCGATGTGCTTCTCAACACCTTAAAGAATCTCTTCGCTCCCATCGGCGGCTGCAATTGCGGCTGCGGTTGCCGCAACTGCATGGGCGGCGGAACGCTGTATCTCGTGAACAATCTCGGCGCAGTGCCTGTTCAGACGGGAAACACGGGCTGCGGCTGCAACAACGGGAATGGCGGCAATAACGGCTGCGGCTGCAACAACGGAAATAACGGTTGCGGGTGCGGCTGTAACAGATGTCAGACCGCCGACGCCTACTACGTAAGACAGTACGCGCTCTGCGGCTGCGGCTGCAACGGTTGAGAAATAAACGGAGATCCCGCGGGATGTCCATAGGGATTCGGAAATTAAGCGGCTTGGCGGTTAGTCAAACCGCTTATTTTGTACAAATGGCAAAAATGTCCTTTGAAAGTTACCGGGAATGTGCTATAATAAAAAAGAATCTTAGAGTTTCGAAGAAATATAGCGATCGATATTTTTTTGGGAGAAGCGCTATGATCAAGACATCCATCCGATTTTTTGAAGATATCCCGGTGAGAGCCGTTTGGAATGACGAGGATTCCAAATGGTGGTTTTGCGCTGTCGATATTGCCGAGGCGCTCGCGAAGAGTAAAAATCCACGCTCATATTGGAATGCATTCAAGCGCCGCCACAATGAGTTGTCGACAATTTGTCGACAACTGAAACTTGTAGCGCGGGACGGGAAATCCTATCTCACCGATGTAATTGAGGCAAGTGGGGTCAATACGGTTGTCGCGCTCATTCCGGCCAAGAACCGAGAGAACTTTGTCCGTTGGCTTTCGGGTATGGGCAGCACCATTGACGAAAAGAGCAAGCAGAAAGCGTATGAACTGTTTGAAAGCGGGATGATCGGTGAAATAGAAGTTGGGACGGTCAAGGGATTGCAACAGCTCCACGGCTACATCTTCGGCGGGCTCTATGACTTTGCGGGACAGATCCGCGGTCTGAATATTTCCAAGGGCGGCTTTGCGTTTGCGCCTGCGATGTATCTGAAAGAAAATCTTGCACTCATCGAGAAGATGCCCGAAAGCACTCTTGAAGAGATCGTCAAAAAATACGTTGAAATGAACATCGCCCATCCGTTTATGGAGGGCAACGGGCGGAGCACGCGTATTTGGCTCGATCTCATTTTGAAAAAGAATTTATGCAAATGCGTCGATTGGAGTTTGATCGATAAGCGCGCCTATCTCGATGCTATGCGAAAAAGTCCTGTCGATGCGTCGGACATTTATCGGCTCATCGAAGGTGCGTTGACCGGCCAAATCAACGACCGTGAAATGTTTATGAAAGGGATCGACTACTCCTATTATTACGAGGAAGAATAAGAGCGGTATCTGCGTCAACTTCAACGGGAACTACTATTACCGGTTCTCAACAATGATTTAATGCTACACAGCGCTTCCGCTATGGGATATGGCCTTCCGGAAGACCCTTATTTACACGATAATGGGAAGGCCTTTGAGGGCGAGGCGCCGCGATTCGGAGAGCTCGTCGAAGATGATCTTGTCAAAGGCGGAGAGGGGTTCTACGAGATAAGTCCCCGGCATTTCGAATTTGGTATGATCGGCGAGCAGAATGCGCACGGCGGAACGGTTGAACACCGTCCGCTTCACTTCCCGCTGGTCGAGGGAGTTCTCATAGACGCCGTGGGTGTCTATCGCGGCGCAGGAGGAGAGCATCAAATCGAAGCGGAACTCCGAGATGAGGCGGTTCGTCCAACTTCCCGTAATGGAGTGCCCCCGCGGGGAGACCGTTCCGCCCGGCACGATGAGGTTGATCCCGCGGATGCGCGAGAGCTGTACCACCGCTTGCAGGGAATTGGTGATCACCGTCTTGTCGGTGAGGTCCATCTGCCGCGCCACGGTGAGCACGGTGGAGGAACTGTCCAAAAATACCGTCTTGAAATCGGAGGGAAGATTTTTGAGCGCCTTCATGGCGACCTGAGACTTTTCGTTGGCGTTCTCCTCCATGCGCACGAAGATGGAGACCTCCTCCGCCGATTCGAGCAGTACCGCGCCGCCGTGGCTTCTGCGCAGCAGCCCCATGTTCTGCATTTCGCTCAAGTCCCGCCGCACGGTCGCCTCGCTCACAAAGAGGGTGGAAGCGAGATAACTCACCGTCGCAACGCCGTTTTTTTGCAAAATTTTAAGGATCGCATCCTTTCTTTCATTGTTCAGCATTTTGCTCACTCTTGCTCGAATTATTTTGTTTCATGCTCATATCATAGCACATTTCTGTTTATTTGTCAATCTTACAAACGAATATTGACAAAAATTTTTTATTGTGTTACCATAATTTGTGAGGTGGTTTCATGAAGGAATTCCTTGCTGTCGATATCGGCGCTTCCTCGGGGAGGCACATTCTCGGGCGCGTCGAAGACGGCATCCTTCGGATGACGGAGATCTACCGTTTTTCCAACTCTCCCCAAAAGCGGGGAGAGCTTATTTGGGATGCCGAGGCGCTTTTTTCTCACATCGTTGACGGGATGAAACGGGCAAAAGAGCTCGGGCATACTCCCTGCTCGGTCGGGATCGATACGTGGGGAGTGGACTATGCCCTCCTCGACCGCGATCTGAATACGGTCGGCGAAGTGTTCGCCTACCGCTCCGACCGCACCGCACCCGTCATTCCTTCCGTGCACGCGCGCGTTCCTTTTGAACAATTATATGCGCGCACGGGCATCCAATTCCAATCGTTCAATACGATCTACCAGCTCTGTGCGGACAAAGCGAGCGGAAAGCTCGACCGCGCCGAGCATTTGCTCATGCTCCCCGATTATTTCCATTTTCTGCTCACGGGGAAGCTGAGCCGCGAATATACCAACGCCACCACGACGGGGCTCATCAACGCGCACACGCGCACATGGGACGGGGAGACGCTCAAAGCCTTGGGGCTTCCCGAAAAGCTCTTTCCCAATACCACGCCCGCGGGCACTTGCATCGGCACGCTCAGAAAGGAGATCCGCGACAGGGTGGGGTACGATACGAGGGTCGTTTTGCCCGCCACGCACGATACGGCGAGCGCGGTCGTTGCGTCGCTCGCAAAGGGCGGGCCCTATCTCTCGAGCGGAACATGGTCGCTGCTCGGGATCTTGCAAAACAGCGCGCATACCGACAAGGTGAGCATGGACGCGAACTATTCCAACGAGGGCAGCCCCGACGGACGGTTCCGCCTGCAAAAGAACATCATGGGGCTGTGGATCATCCAGCAGCTCCGCGCCGAGGAGGGGAAAGAGCTCTCCTTCGGCGAGCTCGCGCAGCTCGCGGCGCAGAATGAAAACGACGCCTTCATCGAC
Organism: uncultured Clostridia bacterium; assembly: GCA_947629575.1. GTDB lineage: Bacteria > Bacillota > Clostridia > Christensenellales > Borkfalkiaceae > Gallimonas. Next base: position 48,573 of record CANREF010000003.1, read on the forward strand.
GTCAACGACGATTCTTTCCTCGCTCCGAAGAGCATGAAGAGAGCGATCGAAGAGGGGGCGGGCAGAAGTCTCACCCTCGGTCAGGCGGCGTACTGCGTGTTCAACAGCCTCGCAAAGAGTTACAAAGACGCGATCGGGGGACTTTCCTCCATCACGGGAGAGAAGTATACGACCCTCAACATCATCGGCGGCGGAAGCCAGAACAAGCTCTTGAACGCACTCACCGCGCGCGAAACGGGGTTGAAGATCGCGGCGGGCCCCACCGAGGCGACCGCCATGGGCAACCTCGTCATGCAGCTGGCGGCGGAGGGGGAGATCTCCCTTGAGGAAGCCCCCGCACTCATCGAAAAATCAACGGAGGTCAATTATATATGACAGAGAAGGAAAAATTTGCAAAATACGGAGTGGATATGGAGGGGGCGTTGAAGACCCTTTCCGAAGTACCCATCTCCATTCACTGCTGGCAGGGGGACGACGTGATCGGCTTCGACGGAGCGGATTCTCTCTCGGGCGGCATTCAGACGACGGGCAACTATCCCGGGCGGGCGCGCACCTTTGAGGAACTCAAAGAGGACATCCGTTTTGCGTTTTCCCTCATGCCCGGAAAGAAGAGGCTCAATCTTCACGCAAGCTACGCGATCCTCGGCACAGACAAGGGCAAGGTGGACCGCGACGGATATACCTATAAATATTTCGAGCCGTGGGTGGAGTTCGCAAAGGAACTCAAACTCGACGGCATCGACTTCAATCCGACTTTCTTCGGCCATCCCAAGATGAAGGACGGGCTCTCCCTCTCCTCGCCCGACGAACCCACCCGCAAATTTTGGGTGGAACACGGCAAGCGCTCCCTCGAGATCGCAGCTCAGCTCGGCAAGGCGTTTGGAAAGCCCTGCCTCGTGAACATCTGGATCCCCGACGGATTCAAGGACGTTCCCGCAGACCGCTTGGGTCCCCGTCTCCGCTTGAAGAAGTCCCTCGACGAGATGCTCGAAGGGTACGACAAGCAGTGGGTCATTCCCGCCGTCGAGAGCAAGGTTTTCGGCATCGGGCTTGAAAGCTACACGGTCGGCTCTAATGAATTCTATCAGAACTATGCGGCGAGCCGCGGAATTTGCTGTCTTCTCGACAACGGGCATTATCATCCGCTCGAATACGTCTCCGACAAGATCCCCGCTCTCCTCGCCTTCTACGATCGGGTCGCCCTCCATGTGACGAGAGGAGTGAGGTGGGATTCCGACCACGTTGTCATATACGACGACGAAACGCGGGAGATCGCCAAGGAGATCGTGAGAAACGACGCTCTCGGTAAAGTCATCATCGGGCTCGACTATTTCGACGCGAGCATCAACCGCATCTTTGCGTGGGTATCGGGGCAACGCGCCATGCAGAAGGCGCTCCTGTACGCCCTCCTTCTCCCCAACGGGCAGATGAAACGGTTGCAGGACGAGGGGGACTTCACCGCCCTCATGGATATGCAGGAGCGGGTAAAGGATCTTCCGTTCGGCTGCGCATGGGAGAAGTACCTCAAAGAGCAGGGGCTCGAAGAGGAATTCCTGCCGCAGATCAAGGCGTATGAAGCGCGCATTCTCAAGGAGCGCGTGTAATTAGAAAAAAGGGGGGAAATGATGAGACGTATCAAGTTATTTGCAAGTTTGGCGGGCGCGGCGCTCCTCGCGGGGAGTATGCTGTGCGGCGCGGGCTGTTCGGAGCCTGAAGCTGCGGGAAAGGCGGACACGACCCTCGATCCCGCGACGAGGGCGACGATCAAGCTCGGCATCAGCACGCAGAACCAGGAGGGCAAGATCGCCCAGAATCTGATCGCCTCCTTCAATGAAAAATACCCCAACATCACCGTGGAAACCGTCTCCATGTCGGGGTCGAATACGGTGAACGACATCAACAGGCTGCACAGCACGGGGCAAGCTCCCGATATTTTCCTGTGCAATTCGTTCGACATGCTCACCATCAACGGAATGGAGCTTCTGTACGACTTTTCGGAAGTCATCGCCGACGAGATCGAAGCGGGCACGTTCAGTTATGACGACTATTACGACACTTATTTCCGGCTGGGGCAGGCGGATTTCAACGGCGCACAGCTCATGATCCCCCGCTCGGCGGACAGGGTCGTCGTCCACTACGACAAGAAGATAATTAAGGACGCGGAAGCGGAGACGGGGCTCGATATCCTCTCCCACATCCACAACGGCTGGACATGGGATGAATTCGACCAAGTTTGCGATATGCTCAAACAGTATTCGGTGTTTCAGCAGCCCAACCGCTATCTTGTGGACTCCTATTGCGAATGGGAAGCCGTCTTCTATCCCATTTTCCGCCATTTCGGCGTGCAGATCTTCGCCCCCGAAAAGAACGGACAACTGACCTTCGTCTCCGATGAGGCGCATCAGGCGCTCGATTTCATCAAGGCGTGGGCGGACAAGGGCTATATCGGCCATGGCGGCGTGGAAGCGAACTTCCGCAACGAAAACGGCGGCGTCATGCTCTTCCAGTCTCAGGCCGTCTCCGAGGTGGAGACGCTGCTCAGCCTGAATAAATATCCCGTCCGCACCTCCGAAGAGCCGATGAGCGATTATTACGACGTCGTTACCATGCCCGTGTTCGAGGGGGACGAGTACATCGGCGCGGGTGCGGCGGGGTACTGCGCGTACTACGGCAACAAAAATCCCACCGTCGTGTGGGCGTTCATGAAGCACATCATCTCCAAGGAAGGGCAAAACGCCATTGCGGACGCGGGGGTCAACCTTGTGCCCGTGCGCAAGGACATGGCGGATTATCAAGACCCGTCCAACCACTGGGGGATCGGCTACACCGATTATAATCTTGCGGCATACACTTATGAGCCCGATTGGAACTGCTATACCGATTATTTCATCAAGCCCGGCTATTCGGAGTTCGCAACGGCGCTCAACCTCAAGTTCGGGCAGGTGATAAAGGAATACGCCGGCGGCAAGAGTTACGAAGCCGTCACAGGGAATCTCGACAAAGAGATCAAGACCATCCTTCAGAAGAAATGATCTATGGAGCGGAAAAGTGCGGCCGCGGCGGGCGGACAGCCCGCCCGTGAAAAAACAAGGCCCTCGCCCGCAACGCGGCGGCGGAGGCGTATCGATTGGTTGACGGGCGTGCTGTTTGCGCTTCCCGTCATTATCGGTATTCTTCTGTTCAATTACTATCCCACCGTACGGGCGCTCATCAACAGCTTTACGGCTTCACGGGGCAGGGCGGGGATCGAATTCGTAAAATTCAAGCACTACATCACCGCGCTCTCGTTCGAGTTCGAGGGAAAGCTCACCCTGCAGATCTTCGGGAACACTTTGGTGTATGCGCTCGTCTCCGTCCCGTTCGGGCTCATCGTGGGCTATTTTCTCGCGCTTGCCGCCAATTTCAAGCTCAAGGGGATCTCCGTCTATCGGATGCTCTTCTATCTGCCCGTCATCATTCCCGGCGTTGCGAGCGGGATCTTGTTCGTGCGGATGTTTGCGGACACCACCCAGCACGGCATTTTCAACCAACTGTTCACATCGCTGGGGCTTCCCGAAGCGAGCTTCTTCCGCTCGGAAAAGACTTCGCTCATCACCCTCATCTTTATGGGGATATGGTCGGCGGGGGGAAGCATGATCATATGGCTCTCGGCATTCAAGAACATTCCCGCAAATCTGTACGAGGCAGCCAAGCTCGACGGCGCGAATTCCCTCCAATGCCTTGCAAAGATCACCATCCCCATGAGCACGCCGCTCATCTTCTACAATTTGGTGACGGGGATCATCGGCGGTCTCCAATGCACCACCCCGCTCGTGGTAGTGGGGAACGGCGGCGGAGCGTGGGATCGCGGCGCAGGCGTCGGCAATTCCCTCTACTTTGTCGCCGTAAAGATCATGAACGAGTTCAATCTCACCTTCTATGAGTACGCCTCGGCGTTGGCGTTTTTGCTCTTCTTCATCGTCGGCATCTTCACCTTCATCCTGTTCAAAACGAGCAAGTGGGTATTCTACGGAGAGGAGGAAGGGAAATGACGCAGCGTGAGATCATGGCAAATGAAGTCCTCCTCGATGCGCTCTCGGCAGAACCCGCTGCGGGCGGCACGCCGCGGAAGGGGAAGGACAGGAACGCTTCGGCGCGGCGGAAACGCGTCGTCGTGCGCGTTTTGCAATATATCCTGCTCACGGCGATCGCACTGTTCTTGGTGTTCCCCTTCGCCCTCATGGTGAGCCAAAGCGTCATGTCGCAGGAACAGAGCATCAGGGGAGATCTCATTCCCACCCGCATCGTTTGGGAGGGGTACAGGGAACTCTTTGCCCATGAGGACTATTTGAGCTCTCTTTGGCGGACGCTCTACATCGTGGTATTCAACGTTTTCGCAGTGCCGCTCTCGGCTTCGCTTTGCGCCTATTCCTTTGCAAGAACAAGGTGGAAGGGGAAGGAATTCGTGTTTGCGGCGATGCTCGCAACGCTCATGATCCCCGGGGTCGTGACGCAAGTGCCCCTGTACCAATTATTCGCGCAGATGCACTGGACGAATACGATCTTGCCCCTCACCATTCCCAATCTGTTCGGCGGGGGCGCGGTGAACATCTTCCTGTTCCGCCAGTTCATGCGGTCCATTCCGTATGAGCTCGAAGAAGCGGCGAAGATCGACGGGGCGAACGCATTCAAGCGGTATGCGCTCATCACCCTGCCGCTGTGCGTGCCCATTCTGCTGTTCGTGGCGGTGGGGGCGTTCGGGTCGAGCTGGGGCGATTATTTCCAACCCATGTTCTATTTTACAGACCCGCACAAGTTCACCCTCGCATACACGGTGTATAAGATCGTGGTGCTCGACGGGGTGAAGTTCAATTCCGTCGCCATGGCGGCGGGGGTATTTATGGCGATTCTTCCCGCACTGGTCTTTTTCCTTCTTCAACGCAAGTTGATAGACGGAATTATGGTCGGCGCGGTGAAAGGATAAAATTCGGTAAGAATGAAAAGGAGGAATGTTATGAAGGTAAGAACAAAGAGCGGACTTTTGACGGTATTGCTCGCAGTCGTCTTCGCGCTCACGCTTTGCGCGGGATTATGGCTTGCGATGCCCAAGAGTTCCAACAACGTGTCGGCCGAAGCCGAAACGGGTCTCGTGCCCCTCTACGGCGACGAGCTGAAGGCAAACGGTTCGCCGAAGGTGAACGCTGCCGGCGAGGGCGTTTGGTGGGATGCCGGAAAAACACAGATTCGGCTGTTTTTCAAGTTTAACGGCATCACTCCGCCTGCCCGTCAGGATACGATGGGCGGCGGCGGTACGGGCGCTCAACCGAATATGGACCACGTGCTCGTCACCTCGGGCGGCGTTACCAAAACGGTAGCGGAATGGGGCAAAGGCTGGGGCGCTGCGAGAGAAGCAGCGGTCAACGGTGAGCAAGTGGACCAAAACACGTTCGAGTGGTGGTTCAATGCAAACGAAGACGCGGACTGGATCCATAACGTTACCGAAGTTACCTTGCTTGCGGGTTTCCAATGGTATAACGGCAATACGCCCATAGAGGGCGCGGTGCTGAATAAGACCTACATCCTCTCCCTTACCGATAATTGGTGGACGTTGAAGAGCGATACCGAGCCCGTTGGGCTTGTCCCTCTCTACGGCGAGGGGATCACGAAGAGCAACGCGCCCGCGGGCAACCCCGCCACTTACAGCGCACTTTGGGGCGAAAACCAAATGCGGCTCTTCTTCCGTTTGTCGGGAACGACCAAGCTGCCAAATCAGGCAGATTTGAGTGGTGCGACGGCCGGTTCTCAAAAGAAGGCATTCGGCAATCTTCCCACCCATATCGAGATCACCGCTGGCACGGAAACCAAGACGGCTGCGGAGTGGATCGTCGAAAACAAGATCGCATGGATCGCGCCCTTCAACGGCCATGGACTTACCGGCACGAGCGTCTATGAGCTTTGGTTGAACGCGGGCGAATCTGCGGAGAACAAGGCATGGCTCGCAACGGTCAGCGCGATCACTTACAAAGCGGGGCTTGAATGGCCGCTTTCCGCCGATCAGAATGTGGCGGGCGTGGTTTGCCCCAAGGATTACAAGCTCACGCTCGACGGCAACAAGATCTGGCAACTTGACAGTGCGACTGACGCCGAACCCGTCGCTCCTGGTATGTACCCCATTTACGGCGACGAGCTTCGCTACAATGCGGCTTACAGAACTTCGATGAAGGGGAAGGGCATTTATTGGGATGATTCCCACGCGCCTATCCGTCTGTTCTTCAAGTTCGAGGGCATGGCGCAGCCTACCCGTCAGGACATCATCGGCGGAGACGCTACTTATGTTTCCCCCAACGCCGACAAGATCCTTTTGACGACGACATCGGGTGAAACCAAGACGTTCAGAGAATTTGCTCCCGGTTGGCTCGGGCCGCGTGAAACTGCGGTCAACGGGCCCGACGGAAAAGCCGCCGACCCCTATGTCTATGAGCTTTGGCTCAACGGCGGCGAAGACCTTATGGCTTCCATTGAAAAGGTGACCCTCAAAGCGGGCTTCCAGTGGTATATCGGCAAAGAGAATACCCCCGTTCCCGGGTCTGAGCTCGATAGAGATTACACTCTGAAGATCGAGAACAACTGCTGGGTGCTTGACAGCATAAGCGAGCCCGTGAAACCTGCCGAAAAGTCGGTCACTCCGATCGCGGGAGGCGACCTTGCGGGCCATTTCCTCAACTCCAACGCGGAAAGCAATAAGTCAGATGCTCCCAAAGTCTTTTGGGATGCTTCGCCTTCGCAGATGAGGTTCTACTTCAAGCTCAACGGAGTTACCCCTCCCGACGGTCCGGCAATGGGTACGAATATCTATGCCGGCGAAGAGAACATCCTTCTCACCACCAAAGAGGGCGAGACCCATTCCATAAAAGATTGGGCTGCAACTATGGGCGGTTATTGGCTCGATAACAGCAGGGCAGGGGGAGCCGGCCCTGAATACCACGAAGTTTGGCTGTGCACGCAGAATCACGATTGGTTCAATTCGCTCGGCTACGTCACGATCAAGGCGGGCTTCCAGCTCAAATCCGCCGCCAATACTCCCATCGACGGCGCGGTCGTGAAGGAGACCGTCTACCTCAAGATCAATGAGAATGGACAGTATGAGACCTGCACCGAGCAGGATATTCCCAAGGCAGAGACCTCGGTCGTTCCCGCATACGGTCATGCCGACGCGACCGACGGCTTATATTGGGGCGGCGGAAACATGCTTCGCCTGATGTTCACCGCAAAGGGCGTCAATCCGCTTCCCAAGGGAACGGCAGACTTGTCATCGGAAAATATTTGGGCAGCTTCGCAGAGCGATATTACGAAGTACATCCTCATCAACGGGGAAGAATACAGTAAGTGGAGCGACCACATCGGTTGGATCGCGCCTCACGTCATTCAAAACACCTTTGGCGGTAGTGTCTATGAGATTTGGATCTGCTCGGCGGGCGTAGGCAGCACGAAAGATAATCCCACCCAAAACGAGCATGAACAGTGGCTCAAAGCGATCAAGACCGTCACGCTCAAAGAGGGCTTCTGCTTCTGGAATCAAGACGGCAAGGCGGAGGGTGCGCAGATTCGTGAAGACGTCACCATTTGGAACGGCGGCACGGCTGGTTGGCAGAGATATGCCGATAGCATCACGGCTACCCTCAAAGATGGCGAGATCCCCCAAGGCGCAAGGCTCGAGGAATACCTCACCGTCAAGGCGAAGTACGGCACAGAGGAAGAGGCCGTCACGGGCTACACCCTCGAAGGGTATGACGACACGAAGGGCGGCGTAGCGCAGACCGTCACCGTCAAGTATCAGGATAAAGAGACGACCGTCTCCGTCACTCTCCAAGCTCCCGATAAGACCCTCACGGACATCGAGCTCTCGGGCACGACCACGTTCACCGTGAAGCGGTTTGAACAGCTCACCATTACGGGGCTCATCGTAAAGGCGAAGTTCAGCGATGGAAGCGAAACGACGCTTACGGATACGGATTACAAGATCGCACCGTTCGACACCTATCAGGCAGAGGGCGACTACACCCTTAAAGTCTCCTACGAGTATGCAGCCAAGACGCGCGAGAAGAACATCACCGTCAAGATCGACAAGCCCGACACCACAACGGGCCTCGAATTCGCATGGAAGGCGACCGGTACCCGTTGGCATAACAAGCCGGCCGAGGATCCCGCTTACGCGACAGACATCACGATGCTTCGTCTCCACTTCAAGAACAAGGAGGGCACCGCTCTTCCTCTCGTTGAAATTAAGACGAATGAAGGGGTCACGGCAATGAATGCTGCCTCCCACCTCCTGAATTACATCCTTCTCAACGGCGAGGATTCCTCCAAGTGGGCAGATAAGATCAGTTGGATCGCCCCGCATTCAGCCATTCAGGCGCTCAATCCCGATATTGGCGGCTTAGAGCTCATTCTTGCCGTCAAGGAGGGCGCAGACAGAGACGCCAACATGAAGTGGCTCGCGGGGATCAAGACGATCACCCTCAAGGCAGGCCTCACCTGGTTTGACATCAATGGCGATGTCGCCGGCGCGATCCTCAAGGAGGACGTGGAACTTTGGGACGAAGGCGAGCAGGGCTGGACCAAGCACGCCCAGCGCCTCGAGGTGAGCACCACCCAAAAGAATCCTCCCATCGGCGCGACAGTGGACTGCTCCAAGATCACCGCGAAAGTCTTCTATTTGGACAGCAAGGAAGGTGAGGAAATCCCCGTCACCCCGGAAATGCTCGACGTCAAGACCTTCACCGAGGGGGGAACCCAGATCGTGACGATCACCTACCAGGATGTCACCGCCCAGCTTACCTTCCAGGTGAGCGATGAAAAGATCACGGGGATCAAGGTCACCCACGATCCCATCAAGACGCTCTATCGCTTCGGCACGCTCTCTCTCGACACGAGAGGCATCGAAGTCGTAAAGCTCTTCGAAGGCGAAGAGGCAGATCCGAAGAATGCGATCGACATCAACGATCTGACCTTCGAAGGCTATGACCCTTACTGCATGGAAGAAAAGCAGGTCATCACGGTGAGATACGGCAACTTTACCACTACCTTCGAGATCAAAATGGAACCCCTTGAAAACGGCATCGAGATCGACTGGGGCATGTCTTCCTTCGACACGCAGATCAATGTGGAAGGCCTTACGGTCGTCATCCTCTCTCCTGCCGAAAAGGAACTCAATCCCGTCAAAGTGCCCTTCGACGCTCCCGGCGTCATCGACAAGCTCAAGATCAACGGCAAGTCCGCACAGGAATATGTCAAGAAGGGCGTGATCGATTGGGTCGGTTTCTATACGTGGCGGTTCGTCATCGCACTCAATACGCCCGACCTTGTATGGGGCACCGAATCGGGCAACCTCAACCCCAACAGCAGCTATGAGGCAGGCCGCTCCGAGCTCATCAGAACGGTGGAACTTCTTCCCGGCTTCCAGGTGTATACCACGGTGGACGGCGCGGATCATTGGGACGAGGCCGCCAGCATGAGATACGCAAGGGCCGTGGAGGGCTCTGTGCTCACCCACAAGGTTCTGCTCTACAATGCAGACGGTCACGGTTGGGATCGTGTTCTGAAACAGGGCGCAGGCGCTAACCTCGACGGCTCGAGCGCGGACTTCAAGCTCGTTCCCGCTGAGGACGCGATCACCCTCAAATCGAGCGGCAAGGTCGTCTACAAGAAGGGCGAAAACATCTCCGTTCGCGGATTCGTGTTCACCCTGCAATTTGAGGACGGCGGCACAGAGGACCGCGCGTTGAGCCCGATCCAGATCGATACGGACACCTATGATCCCGATACCCTCGGCGAACAGAACGTCAAGATTGAGATCTCCGGCGGGGTCTACTACCTCAAGGTCACGGTCACCGAAGACGGACAGGGCGGCGAGCAGCCCGGGGATCAACCCGGCGGCGAACAGCCCGGCGAGCAAGGCGGCGAAGAGAAGGGCGGCTGCGGCGGCATTCTCGGCGTCAACGCGCTCATGCTCATGTGCGGCGGCTGCGCGCTTGCGCTCCTCCGCAGAAGGAAGAAGTAAGAATCCCTCTTAAACCGATCGGCGGGGCGTCCCGAATGGGACGCCCCCAATTTGCCCCGCGGGGGAATGCCCCCTCCTCAGGAGGGGGACTAAGGGGGTGGTGTCCTTCGCTTCAGATATTTCACCACCTCAGTCACCTGCGGTGACAGCTCCTCCTCAGGAGGAGCCGATTCCCCCCATCACCGCCTACGGCGGAGTCTCCCCCCCCGAGGGGGTAGGCCTTTGCGTGCCCCCTCCTCAGGAGGGGGACTAAGGGGGTGGTGTCCTTCGCTTCTGATATTCACCACCTCACACATTCAAAAAAGGAGACCTTCATGAAATTATTCCGTAAGATCGCCGCGCTCTGCCTTGCGGGCTGTCTGCTACTGCCCTGCGGCTGTTCTGCTTCGGGCGGCAAAAACGAAAATGACCAAAATAACGGCAATGGCCAAGGCGGGAACAGCGGGGTCGTCGCCTACGACGAATCCCTCCGCGTGGAAGATACGCGCACCCTCACCCCCGAGGAGTTCACGATCGCCAATCTCTCGGCAACGGACGATTTCGGGCGGTTTCTCTTCACGGTGGACGGCAAGGAGAATAAAGACCGCTATGTCGGCATGTTCTTCTTTTTGTGGCTCGGACAGCACGGAGACACCCAGCGCGGCATCTACGATTGCAGTGAGATCACCCAAAACGGCACGGACCTCGACGCCTTTCAGGTAAACGACGACACTTCCCCCGTCGGCGCGGCGCACTTTTGGGGAGAGCCCGTGTGGGGGTATTACAGTTCCACCGACGAATGGGTCATGCGCAAGCAGGTAGAAATGCTCACCCTCGCGGGCGTGGACTTCCTCGTGTTCGACGTCACCAACGGCTTCACCTATCCTACGGTGACGAGCAAGCTCTTCCGCGTATTGAAAGAATATCAGGACGCGGGCTGGAACGTGCCCAAGTGCATGTACTATGTCGCGGCGGAATCGACCACGGGGCAGTGCCTCAACACCCTCAAAGAGGTGTATCATCATTTCTATGAGGACGAGACGTACAAGTCCCTTTGGTTCGCTCCAGACGGCAAGCCCATCATCACCCTGCACGAAAATTACTACTATGCTCAGGATTTCGGGCTCGATCTCAACGACCCCGAGGAGAAAGCCATCCACGATCTCTTTCAATTCCGCTGCCGCCAATGGCCCAACGAGAGTTTCAATGAAGACGGCATTCCGTGGATGGAATTCACCCCCAATATTTTCAACCGCTTTCAGCCCGTTCACAACGGTTGGATGAATGTCTCTGTGGGACAGCATGTGGGCGCGGTCCGCTTCTCGGATACCGTCAGCACACAGGGGCGGGGCTTCGACCACATTTTGAACAGGACCGACCACGACCGCTATCGGGAAGACCTCAACTACATCTCCCAGTGGCAGACCGTTCTCGACAACAAGGACGAGGTGCGCTTCACCTTCCTCACGGGCTGGAACGAGTGGGTCGCCACCAAGATGCGAGACGAGGGAGGGACTTATTTCACGGTGGATACCTTTATCCCCGAGTTCTCGCGAGACCTCGAGCCCTCGGTCAACCTCGGCGACAATTCTTACTTGCTCACAGCGCAGAAGATCCGCGAGAACAACTACACACAGGCAAAGCACTATCGCTATTCCGAATACACCATGAGCTCCGCGGCGGACGGACAGTGGGGGAATGTGAACAGGTACGTCGATTTTACGAACGACTGCCTCGACCGCGACGCCTACGCCATGGCGGGCAGGAAGCACTATACCGACAATTCGGGCAGAAACGACATTTCCTCCGTTCAGGTCGCCCACGACAAGAACTATCTCTATTTCCGCGTCGAGACGGCGGAGGACGTCACCCCTTACGAGGAGGGCGACGCGGCTTGGATGAATCTTTGGCTCAACACCCGCGCCGCGGGAGAGCGGTATATGGGATACAATTACGTCATCCGCCGCAGCGGCGAAGGCGCGGACGTCTGCTCGGTGCAGGGCGGAGAGCTCGTGAAGACCGCTTCCGCCGACCTCGCCGTGGAGGGCAAGGAGATGTTCGTGCGTGTGGCGCGTTCCGCGCTCAACATGACAGGCGCGGACTACGACTTCGAGTTCAAAGTGACGGACAACGTGAAGCAGAGCGGAAAATATCTTGACTTTTACCGCACGGGCGACAGCGCTCCCATCGGAAGATTGAATTATCACTACGGATATTAAAAATATGAATAAGAAGATGTTCAAAAACCCGCCGCTTGCGCGGCGGGCAAAACCTTTTTGGTCGCTCAACGGCGACCTCAAGGAGGAGGAGCTCAAACGCCAGATCGGCGTTCTCTCCCAAATGGGCTTCGGCGGTGCTTATCTCCACGCCCGCACGGGCTTAAAGACGGAATACCTCTCGGACGAGTGGATGCGGCTCATGAACGTCTGCGCGGACGAGCTCTCCGCCCACGGCATGGAAGCGTGGCTGTACGATGAAGACCGCTATCCCTCGGGCGTGGCGGGCGGCTTGGTGACCAAAGACCCCGCCCTTCGCGGGAAATATCTCACCGTGCGCTTCGAGGAAGACCGCTATTCCCCGCAGGAGGGGGACGTGGCGGCGTTTTCGGTGCAATTCGAAGGGGATCGGCTGCTCTCCTATCGGCCCTACCGCGGGCAGAAGGGGAGGATCGCCGTGTTCTCCGTGCACCTGCGCGAGAATCAGGACGTCTACAACGGGTATGCCTATGTGGACACCCTGAAGCGGGAGGCGACGGAGGAATTTTTGCGCGTCACCCATGAGAGATACGCCGCTTCGATGGGAGAAAAATTCGGCGGCAGCGTGAAGGGGATCTTCACCGACGAGCCCAACCACGGGGCGGTTTTCAACGGCTTTGCCCACGAGGGAAGAGATACCGAGAGGCGCGTGCCCTACACGGAGACCCTCTTTGAGGAGTACTTCGCCCGTTGGGGGGAGAGGCTCGAAGACAAACTTCCCGAACTCTACTTCCGCGGCGAGGAGCTCTTTTCGCGCACCGCTTGGCGGTATAACGAGACGATCTTTTCCCTCTTCCTCGAGAATTACTGCAAACCCTATGCTGCATGGTGCAGCGAGCACGGTCTTCAATTTACGGGACACATCCTGCACGAGGACAACCTCTCCGCAATGACCACCCTCTGCGGAAGTCCCATGCGCTTCTACGAGCACATGGACGTGCCCGGGGTGGACAATCTCACCGCGGAGAGCACCAACCTTGCCGTTCCGCTCATGGCGGCTTCGGTCGCGCGGCAGTGCAAGAAGAGGGGAGTTATGTGCGAGATGTACGCCGCGATCGGCTGGCAGGCGGATTTCGGGACATACAAGCGCATCGGCGATTGGCACGCCATGTTCGGCGTCAACGAGCGCTGTACCCACCTGAGCATGTATACCATGGCGGGAAACGCCAAGCGGGACTACCCCGCGAGCATCCTTCACCAAGCCGATTGGTGGAAGGATTATTCCCTCGTGGAGGACTATTTTTCCCGTTTGAACTACTTCCTTTCGCAGGGAAAGCGAAGACCGCAGCTGCTCTATATCCACCCCGTGGAATCGGCGTGGGGGCTGGGCAGAATGGGGGGCTATCGCGACGCCTTCACCCCAACGGACGGGGAATATCTCGCCCTCGAGGGGCGCTACAGAAGGGTCGTGGATTCCCTTGCCGAGGCGGGCGTTCCCTTCGACTTCGGCGATGAGGAGATGATGTCCCGTCTTGCGCGGGTCACCTCGCGAGGGGGAGCCCGTCTGCACGTCGGCGCGGAGAGCTATCCCTGCGTGCTGCTCGCGGGAAATCTCACCCTGCGCGCTTCCACCGTAAAACTGCTGAGAAAATTTCTCGCGCTGGGCGGGAAGGTGTACGTGGTGGGGGGATTCCCCCGTTTCCGCGACGGAGACCGCTGCGACGTGCGCGCCCTTCTTGCGGGCGCGGTGGAAGTTTCCGAAGAGGAGCTGCCCGCGATGTTCTCGCTTCCCTTCCGAACGTCGGGCGGGTGCGCTTACACCCACTACGCCGAGGAGGGGAAGAACGCCTATTTTGTCGCGATAAACGCCGAACGTGTGCGCAAAAACTTCCTCTTTACCCTCGAGGGAGAGCGCGCGGCGGAGAAATTCGATGCGCGCACGGGCAAGACCGCTCCCTTTGCCGCAAGCTATGCTGACGGGAAGACCGTGATAGAAGTTTCCCTCGACGGGGGCGAGGAATTGCTCCTCTCCCTCAGGGAGGGAAGAGGGGAGAAAGCGGAGCGAACAAATCGTCCCGTCACCGCAGTTTCCCTGCCCTCGGAGGTCTCCTATCGTCATCTCTGCCCCAATGTCTGCGTGTTCGATTTTGCCGAATACGCGCTTGCGGGCGGACAGGGAAGGGGGGAGATCCTCGTCGTAGACCGCGAACTTCGCGCCCGTTTGGGACTGCCGCAGCGCACGCCCGAGGCGATCCAACCGTGGTATCGCAGGAAGTTCTGCCCACCGCTCGGCGTGAGCGAACCCGTAAAACTACGCTTTTCCTTCCGCGCGAGGAGCGTCCCCGCGCAAGCCCGTCTCGTGTACGAACCGATCGCGGGCGAAGAGATGGCGCTGAACGGCGTCCCGCTTCCGATACAAGAAGCCCTTCCCTCCGCTTGGGACAGTTGTTTCAGAGAGCTTCCCCTTCCCTTGAACGCCTTGAAAAAGGGGGAGAACACGATCGAAGTCTCCTTCCGCATGGAGGAAGAGACGGACGTGGAGGCGATGTACCTTTTGGGGGATTTCGGCGTCTCGGTCAAGGGGCACGAAGTCACGCTCACCCGCCTTCCCAAAAAACTGCGCTTCGGCGACATCACGGAGCAGGGATTCCCCTTCTATGGCGGGGAACTCGTCTACAAGATCCCTCTGCCCGCGGGGCGCTATGAAGTCGAGATCCCTTCCTTTGCGGGCGCGCTCGTGAGGATCGGGAAGGTGAAATTGCCCTTCGCTCCCTTCCGCGCCGCGGTCTCGGGCAGTTTCGAGGTGGGCGTCACCGTCACACGGAAGAACACCTTCGGACCGCTCCACTTCAAAACGGCGGAATGTTACGGCTCATACGGCGATTTCTGTCCGCCCAAGGAGCTCTTCCGCGAGGACTATTCTCTGCTTCAACAGGGGCTGCTTGAAAAACCGATCGTCACAAAAACGGAGGAACGTATATGAAAAATATTATCAAGACCGTCTATCCCGAACGCATCGTTACAGCGTGCGGAGCGGAAAACGAGGGCGTTTTGCTCAAGCGGAAAAGACTCCAGATCGGCATCGGGCGGGAGGAAGTCTGTAAACTTTCCGCGGGGGGATATCTCCTTCTCGATTTCGGCAGAGAGATCGTCGGCGGCGTGCGCATCCTGAGCTGGTTTTCCGCGCCGAACGTTCCCGTGCGCCTGCGCTTCGGCGAATCCGTCGCCGAGGTCTGCGCGCAGATCGGCGAGAAGAACGCCACCAACGACCATGCTCTGCGCGATTTCAGGATCGATTTGCCGCAGCTCTCCGACGGGGTGTACGGACAGACGGGCTTCCGCTTCTTGCGCTTGGACGCGGAAGGGGAGATCACGCTCAAAGCGATCGTCGCTCTCGACAGCAGGCCGAACTTCAGACCGATCGGAGAGTTCCGCTGCAATGACGAGCGTGTCAACCAAATCTATTTGACAGCCCGCGAGACCCTCTTCTGCTGCGTGCAGAACGGCTACATTTGGGACGGCGTAAAGCGCGACCGCCTCGTATGGATCGGCGACCTGCATCCCGAAACGCTCGGGCTGCTCTCCACCGTCGGCGGGGTGAAGCAGATCGAGAACTGCATCCGCCTTGCCGTGGAGCAGACCCCTCTGCCGGGGTGGATGAACGGCATTCCGTCCTATTCGCTCTGGTGGGCAATGAATCTGTATGAGCTCTGGTGGCACACGGGGGATCTCTCCCTCGCGCGGCGGTATGAAAGCTATTTCACCGCTCTGCTCTCGCAGGTCGACGAATGTATCGGCGAGGACGGCACGACCCGATTTCCCTTTGATTTTCTCGACTGGCCCACCCATGAACAGGAGGACGAACTCGCGGGGCAGGCGGGCATGATGCTATTTGCGGCAAAGCGGGCGGCGGAACTTTCCAAGGCGCTCGGCATTCGGACGGCGGCGGAGTATATTTGCGAAAAACTCAGCAGGCGCAAGGACTGCGTGCGCGTCTCCAAACAGGCGGAGGCGATGCAGGTGCTCTCGGGCGCGCATGACGCAAGTTCGAGCGCCGCATTCCTCGCAGAGGGAGGCAGCCGCGGGATGTCCACCTTCATGAGCTATTATATCCTGCGCGCGCTTGCGGACGGCGGAAGGGGGAAGGACGCCCTTTCCATGATGAGAGATTATTACGGAGGGATGCTCGACAGGGGGGCTCGCACCTTTTGGGAAGATTTTTCCCTCGATTGGCTCGAGGGGGGCAGCAGGATCGACGAGCTGCCCAAAGCGGGGGAAACCGATATCCACGGCGATCACGGTGCTTACTGCTATGTGGGATACCGCCACAGCCTCTGCCACGGATGGTCGTGCGGGCCGATCGCCTTTCTAACCCATGTCGTGCTCGGCGTGCGTGTGCTCGAAGCGGGCTGCGGGAAAATTGCCTTAAAGCCCGATCTGTGCGGGCTTACACATGCGGAGGGGACTTTCCCCACACCGCACGGCGGCGTACACATCGTGCTCGACCGCAAAGAGGACGGCGGCGTGAACATCGCTTACACCGCTCCCCCGCAGGTCGAGATCGTCTTGTAATTGCCTCTTGCCCACCCCTTGAGGTGGAGCATTGCATTCTGCCAACGGTTGATAACCGTTGGCGCAATGCGACATAAGTGAGCGCATTATATAGCGCGAACGGTGACAGACGCGGAGTTCTATCCGCGGAGAGGGGTGGCACGAGCGAAGCGAGTGACGGAAGGGGTGTTTTGCACGACACCCCCTCAGTCACTTCGTGACAGCTCCCCCTCAAGGGGGAGCCAAGTCTCTTGACCCTCAAACCAAAACGAAAGAAGTCGGGACGAAGCCCGACTTCTTTCGTTTTATCCAATATTCTCAACCGTTCTTTCTGCGCAGGAAGAAGGGGATGAGCGCGCCCGCAAAGAGCAGTCCGCTCATGCCGACCACGCCGCCGCAGCCGCCGCTCTCCTGCGTGCCGCCGGAAGAGGGCAGGGTGGGCTCGCCGGGATCTTCCTCCTCGGGCGGGTCGGGCTCTTTCACAAAATTCACTCCCTCGGGCAGGGCATAGAGTATGCCGTCGCCCGCGGCGAGAGAGACGTCGAGTTTCCCGCCGTCGAGGGCAACTTCCGAAAGAGTGCCGTCCGTCTTGCTCACGGCATAAAGGGAAGTCACGCTCCCGTCGAGGGTCACCGAAAATTCCACGGGAGAAATAAAATCGTTGTTCACGAGCATCACATAGTTGCGCCCCGTTTCTCCGTCCTTCATGAGGGAGACGGTGTACTTTTCCGTTCCGTCGGGCTGCAGGAAGAACCGCTTGGGGATCATGCTCTCGCCTCCCCACACGGCGCGCCTGTCTGTAAAGCCGTTGAGGTAGACCTCGCGCGCGTCGAGCTTTGCAAGCGTCTTGCCGAGGGCGTGGATCTCGGCATTGAGCGCGCAGACCGCCTCATAGGTATCGGGATTGGGAACGCCGTTGTCATCCACGATCGCCCCAAAGAAATTTTCGGTGCGGTTGGTGGGCAAAAACCACGTGAAGTAGGAGAGCTGTTTCATGCCGTAGGCGAGGGAGACCATCGCCTCGTAGCGGATCTCGGAGGCGTTGGGACTTCTGTTCGACCCGCCGATAGATTGCAGATATTGGGCGGTTTTGACATGGTATTGTTCGCCCATTTCGCGGATGACCCGCATGTTACGGAAGAACACATCCCTGTTCATCGTAGTGCCCTGACCGTAGGGATAGAAGTCATACATGAGATAGTCGGCGGGATAGCCCGCTCTTTTACAGCCTTCGAGCCACACGGAGATCGCCTCACGGTAGTTCGCTTCCGCATCGTCGAGCGTGCCGCCCTCGGTGTAAGCCCACATGGGGAGGAAATTGAGATGAACGTCCTTTTCGGGATCTGTCTGTTTGATGATCTCATAGGGATGGAGGAACTCATACGGGTCGTAGGGCTCGTCCTTGAGATAGTAGCCGCCCACCCCGGGCACGTCTTTATAGACGGAGATGAGATCGGAGATCTCCTCCTCGGAGAGCTGCGTGAAATTTTGGAAGCTGTCCTCCGCCACGATCACTTCCATGCCGTACTTGGCGGCGTATTTTGCCATTTTGAGGTTGGCTTCCCGCGTGTTCTCGATGAACGGGTTTTCGAGGGAGTTCTTTTGGCGGTCCCGCCCCGTCACATTGCATAAAAGGTCGATGTGCGCGTCGGAAAGCAGCTTATACTGCTCGTCCCAGCGCTGGTCTCCCTCGCCGCCGTCGAGATATTCGATCGTAGGCGGCCAAAATACCGAGATGACGATGTTCTCTTCTTTTTCCGAGCTTTCTGCCGAGGCCCTTGCATGGCCCGTGCCGCAAAAGGGCAATACTGCCGCGGCAAGGAGTAAAAACGCGACCGTCTTTTTCATATCGTTCCCCCTTGGAATCGTTTGAAGATATTTTATCATATCGCGGGCGGGTTGTCAATTCCTTCCTTTGAAGGGGAGTGGGGAAATAAAAATTTTTTGTCCGTCCGATGAAAAAACCGTTGCCAATCGGGGGGCGAAATGGTATAATATGCGACGGAACAAAGGAGCGCTATGAAATTTTCTCTGCCCAAAAAACCTACCAAAGCGCAGGTCAAAAAATTTCTCATATACTGTCTCATCATCGTTGTCGGGAATGCCCTCGCCGCGGCGGGGGCGGAACTGTTCATCGTCTCCAACGATCTCGTCATGGGCGGTACGACGGGCGTCGGCATCTTCGTGAGCAGTCTGCTCACCAAAACGGGCAGCGTGAGCGCGCAGACGGCAAAATGGATCGGGAATATCACCGTCTATGCCGCGAACATCATCCTCTTCATCATCGGAGCGATCCTTTTGGGAAAGCGGTGCGCGGCGGCGACGCTTGCGGGCACTCTGCTCTATCCCTCTTTCAAGAGCCTCTATACCCTCATCAGTCACGGGCAGCCCCTCGTCACAGACCGCTTCCTCGCCGTCTTTTTCGGGGCGTTCATCTTCGGCGCGGGCGTTGCCATTGTGGTGCGCGTGGGCGCCAGCACGGGCGGCACGGATATTCCGCCCCTCATCTTTAACAGATATTTCGGGCTTCCCGTCTCCGTTACGATGTGGTGTCTCGACGCCTCTATCGTCTTTTTACAGTTCTTTGCGGGCAATTCCTTCGAGACCATTCTCTATGGAATTCTCATCTGTATCATCTCCTCCCTCATGATCGAGAAGCTCTCGCCCATCGGTTTGAAGAAGACGCAGGTGAAGATCATCTCCAAAAAGTATCGTGCCATCCGCGAGATGATCTTAAGCGAGCTCAACCGCGGCGTCACGGTGCTCTACGGGCAGACGGGGTATCTCAAGGAAAAGTGCTATGTGCTCCTCACGATCGTGAGCAACCGCGAACTTGTCAAGCTCAAGAATCAGGTACAAAGAATCGACCCCGAGGCGTTCATGACGATCTCCGTCGTCTCCGAGGTGCGGGGAAGAGGGTTCAGTTCGGAGGGCATCCGCCTTCCCAAGGAAGCGGAAGTGCAGGATGAAGAAGATCTTGCGGAAGTGAACGCCCTTCCCCCGCATGAAAACGGGTAAAGCGCGCATTGCGCCCCCGCCGCCGCCGATAGGGCGGCGGCGGGGGCGTTCTTTTTCTGCGTTTTGCCAATGTAATGAAAAAAACTTGCTATTTTTCGGCGGATATGGTATAATAAAGACGATCGGAAGATAAGGGGGAAAGAGATATGCGCTGTTTATATTGTAACTGCACGGAGAGCAAGGTCATCGATTCCCGCTCGGCGGACGACGATAAGACCATCCGCCGCCGCAGAGAATGTCTCGGCTGCGGCAGACGGTTCACGACTTACGAAACCATCGAAATATCCCCCCTCCTCGTCGTCAAGACGGACGGAACGAGGCAGGCGTTCGACATCGGGAAGATCAAGCGCGGCATCGTGAAAGCATGCGAAAAACGCCCCGTCTCCATCGAACAGATCGACGCGCTCGCAGAGGAGATCGCCAAGAAGGTGTATAACTCCATGGAGCAGGAGATCAAATCGAAGGACATCGGCGAGATGGTGATGGAGGCGCTCAAGGAACTCGACGAGGTCGCCTATGTGCGCTACGCCTCCGTCTACCGTTCCTTTAAGGACATCAATTCCTTCATGTCCGAATTGCAGCGGATGATGGAGCGCAAGGAAGCGGAAAAGAAATAAAATGTCAAAGAAAATAAAGATCGGAAGTGTGTGCATCGGCGGCGGCGAAAGGCCCGCGGTGCAGAGCATGACGACGGTAAAGACGAGCGACGTGGAGAAAAGCGTCGCTCAAATTCTGCGCCTCGAAGAAGCGGGCTGCCAGATCGTGCGCGTCGCCGTGCTCGACGAAGAGGACGCGCGGGCGATCTCCGCCGTCAAACAAAGCATCCATATCCCCCTCGTCGCCGACATCCATTTTTCGGCGCGGCTCGCCGTGGCGGCGGTCGAATCGGGGGCGGATAAGTTGCGCGTCAACCCCGGGAACATCGGCGGGGAGCGGGAACTTTCGCTCGTGGCGGACTGTGTGAAGGCGCACGGCGTTCCCGTCCGCGTGGGGGCGAACACGGGGAGCATCGAGCCCCGCTTTCTCAAGCAGTACGGCAGGAGCGCAAAGGCGCTCGTCCTCTCCGCTCTCGAAAATGTCCGCATCCTCGAAAGGCACGGCGTCCGCGATATCGTCATCTCGGTGAAGGCATCGAATGTGCCCCTCACCGTTCGGGCGTATGAAATGCTCGCGGGGGAGACGGACTATCCCCTCCACCTCGGCGTCACGGAGGCGGGGACGGAACATATGGGGATCATCAAAAGCAGCATCGGCATCGGCTCGCTCCTTCTGAAGGGGATCGGAGATACCATCCGCGTCTCGCTCACTTCCGACCCCGTGAAAGAGGTCTATGCCGCCCGCGGCATCCTCCGCGCCTGCGGCCTTGACGAGGACTATGCGGAGGTCGTCTCCTGTCCCACCTGCGGCAGGTGTCAATACGACTGCATGGGGCTTGCCGAGCGGGTGAACGAGCGGGTGAAGAACGTCAAAAAGAAATTGAAGATCGCCGTCATGGGGTGCGTCGTCAACGGCCCCGGTGAGGCGCGGGAGGCCGACCTCGGCATTGCGGGCGGAAAGGAATACTGCGTGATCTTTCGCGGGGAGGAGACGGAGAGAGTTCCCGCCGATCGCGCCGAGGAGGTGTTTTTCTCCCGTCTGGAAGAATTGATCAAATGAGAAGCGAAGCATATCTGAATGAAATCAGGCAGGCGCAGGGGCTCAAACGCGCCGTCCTCAAAAAGATCGTCGTGGAGGGGAAGAAGGTCGTATTCCACCTCATCACCGACCTTACATACCGCGAAGAGGACGTCCTCTTTGCGCGCGGGGTGAGCGGGAAGTATGTGCCCGATGGCTGTACGGCGGACGTGGAGATCGTCAAGTCGGTGCCCGACCCCGAGGGAGTGCGGGCGGTGGCGGCGGAATATCTGCGCAAAAAATTCCCCGCGGCGGCGGCATTTATCACCCCGTCCGACATCGAGGTCGCAGTGGACAGGACGGGCGGAAGGTTCGTGCTCCTTGTGAGCGAAACGGAGCGCACCCGCTTCCATGCGGGAGACGTGCTCAACGCGCTTGCGGCGCAGCTGGGCAGGATGTTCTGCGGCGCTTGGGTGGGGGAATACCGCACGGTGGAGAAGAGGAGCGAGCTCGAACACGCTCCCATCCCTCCCGCGGAGATCGTCCGCGCTCCCCGCGTCTTTCCCATCGTGGAATATTCCGCGGTGGACGGCGCCGACCCCAAGACGGCGCTCTGCATCGCCGACCTTTCGGGCGAAATGCAGGGCGTTACGCTCTGCGGCACGGTCACGCGCATCGAGGAACGCCTGACCAAAAAGGACAAGCCCTTTTTCCGCATCTCCCTCTCCGACCCTACGGGACAGACGACCGTATCCTATTTCAGCAAGAAGGCGACCCTCGAAAAGGTACGCGGCGTGAAGGCGGGGGACAAGATCCTGCTCACGGGGAGCAACGAGCTGTTCAACGGCGCATACAGCTTTACGGCGCGCAGTCTCGATTACGGCTCTCCCTCCCCCGATTTCGTGATAGAGGAACGCGTCTCCCGGCCCGTTCCCGCACAGTACACCGCCGTGCAGCCCGAGATGATCGCCGATCCCGTTCAGGACGATCTGTTCGGCGGAAAGTCCCTTCCCGCACGGCTGCTCGCCGAAAAATTCGTCGTGTTCGATCTGGAGACGACGGGGCTCAACTCCACTCCCGTCGGCGGCGTGATGGACCGTATCATCGAGGTGGGGGCGGTGAAGATCGAACAGGGACGCATCTGCGAGAGATTTTCCACCTTTGTCGCCTGCGATCAGAAACTGAGCGCGGAGATCGTCAAACTTACGGGCATCAGCGATGAAATGCTCGAGGGCGCGCCCGTGGTGGGCAGCGTCATCGCCGACTTCTTCCGCTTCTGCGACGGCTGCACGCTCGTGGCGCACAACGCCGCCTTCGATACCGCTTTCATCCGCTTTTACGGCGAACAGGAGGGCTACCTCTTCCGAAACAAGCACTACGACACGGTGGATTTCGCGCGGGAAGTGCTGCCCGGCTTGTCCAATTACAAGCTCAATACGATCGCGGACCATTATAAATTTACCTTCAACCACCACAGGGCGTTCGACGACGCCTTTGTTACGGCGAAGATCTTCCTCGAACTCGCAAAAGAAAAGGGAGATCTGCCCAAAGAATGGTGATTTTTCCAAAAAATTTCCTCAAAACGCTTGCTTTTTTATATCTCCCGTGGTATAATAAGGTCGCTTAATCAAGGAAAGGTGATTGAGAGCGGTTCTCCCGCTCTCAATTCTTTATAAAGGAGGGTCGGATGAAGGTCAAACCCATCGCGGAGATCATGTCCTTTTTGGCGCCAATCGCCGAGGAGACGGGCGTGGAGATTGTGGACGCAAGTTGGAACATGAGGGAGAATTCCCTCACCCTCTTCATCGACGCTCCCGGCGGAGTGGACCTCAACCTCTGCGAGAAGTTCCACCGCGCGGTGGACGGACCTCTCGACGAACTCGATCCCACCTACGGTGCGGCTTACAGGCTGAACTGTTCTTCTGCGGGGTTGGACCGTCCTTTCAAAACGCAGCGGGACTACGACCGCCATATCGGCGAAAAGGTGGAGCTCCACCTCTATGCGCCGATCGAAAAGAAGAAGTATTACGAGGGCGTCCTCTTGGGCTACGACGGAAACACGGTGAAGCTCGGAACGGATGGGGGCGAACGGGAGATCCCCGCAGATAAGATTTCCAAGGCGTGCCTCTGTATCGAAGTTTGATAAAAAATGATCTTGCCTTAGGCGGAATTCACTTCCGCCGTAGGCGACACCATTTGTTGCACTCTTGCAACTTGTTGTCCGACAACGCGACAGAGAGGACAAAAAAGTTAAAACATCAAGGAAGATTTCCTCACGGAAAAAGATTTTGCGCGGCAAAATATTTTGCGTGAATAAAAAACGAAAATATAAATTTCCTCACGGAAAAAGATTTTGCCAGCAAAAGATTTTTCGTGAAAGAAAGGAGAAAATAATGATCAACAAGGATTTCTTTGCGGCGCTTGCCGATCTGGAACGGGAAAAGGGGATCAGTGAAGAGGTTTTCATTGAGGCTCTGAAGGGGGCTCTCGTCTCCGCCTATAAGAAGCAGTTCGAGGGCGAAACGGGCAGCGTCAGGATCGATTTCGATGCCGAGAAGGGCTCGATCCGCTTCTTTTTGGAACACATCGTGGTGGACAGCGAAGAAGCGCAGGAGGGGGAGATCACCCTCGAGGACGCGCTCGAGATCAAGAAGAATGCCAAGGTGGGGGACGTCCTCTCCGAGGAATTCGTCCCGAAGGATTTTTCGCGCATCGCCGCGCAGACGGCAAAACAGGTCATTCTGCAGAAGATCCACGAGACGGAACGGGACAATACGCTCTCGGAGTTTTCCGACAAGGAAGGGGAGCTCATGAGCGGCGTCGTGCGCAAAGTCGATATGAAGAATGTCTATATCGAGCTCGGCAAGGGACAGATCGAAGGGCTCATGCTCCCGCAGGATCAAGTTCCCGGAGAACGCTATGAGACGAACGACCGCATCAAAGTGTTTGTGAAGCGGGTCAAGAGCGGCGGAAGGAACGCGCAGGTGCTCGTCTCCCGCGCCGCGCCCGGATTCGTCAAGCGGCTGTTCGAAGAGGAAGTTCCCGAGATCAAACAGGGAACGGTCGTCATCAAGTCGGTCGCCCGTGAAGCGGGCCACCGCACGAAGATGGCGATCTACACGGAGGATGAGCGCATCGACCCCGTGGGCGCCTGCGTCGGGAACAAGGGCGCGCGCGTCAATGCGGTCGTCTCCGAGCTCGGCGGCGAAAAGGTCGATATCATCCTCTGGAGCGAAAATCCTCTCGAATTCATCGCAAAATCCCTTTCGCCCGCAACGGTCATTTCGGTCACCCAGATGTCCGAGAAGTCGGCGGTCGCAGTCGTCCCCGACGACAAGCTCTCCCTTGCCATCGGCAGGGACGGGCAGAACGCCCGCCTTGCAGCCCGCCTCACGGGCTGGAAGATCGACGTGAAGAGCGAATCCGCCGCGGCGAAGCTCGCCCTCACCGAAGAGCCTGCGGAAATTCCCGCCGATGAGACGGAAGGGCAGGATCTATGAAAAAGATCCCCATGCGCACCTGTATCGCCTGCCGCGAGGAGAAGCCGAAATCGGAAATGCTTCGCGTGGTGAAGAATGCGGAGGGGGAGATCCGTCTCGATTTTTCGGGCAAACTTCCCGGCAGAGGCGCATATCTGTGTAATAATGCGGCGTGCGTCGCAAAGCTGCAAAAGAATAAGTTGCTCAATAAAAATTTTTCCTGCGAAGTCCCCCGCGAGGTGTACGAGCGCATCGGAGAGGAGTATGCCGGGAAGTAAGATCGCAGCCTATCTCGGTTTGGCGCGCCGCGCGGGAAAGCTCACGCTCGGCGTACAGGCGGCGGCGACTTTGCACGGCGGCGTCTATCTGCTCGTCGCGGACGAGAGCGTCGCGCCGAACAATCGCAGGGAGATCGATAAACTGAAAAAGAAACTCGCATGTCCCGTCATCTTTTTGGAGGGGCTCGAGGAGATCACGGGTAAGCCCTTCTGCAAGCTCGCCGCCGTGCGCGACGAAAATCTCGCTCGGGCGATATTATCTCAAATCTGACTAACCTACGGAGAGACATTTGATTCATGGCGTACGAAAATATTGAAAAGTTGGGGACGATCCTCGAAAATAAGACGCTTGGCGGACTTTCCAAATCCGTTGCGGCGAGCGAACGGCAGCTTTCCGAAATCTTGAAAAAGCTGACGGAGATGGAGGCTGTCGCAAATCGGCGCCGTGCCGAGGAAGAGGCGAAAAAGCGGGAAGAGGAGCTGCGGCTCAAAGAGGAGGCGCGCGCCGCGGAAGAAGCGAAAGCCGCGGAGGAGGCGGCAAAGCTCGCCGCCGAAGAGGAGAAGAAGCGCGCCGAAGAGGAAGCGGCGAAGGCTTCCCTCAAAGCGCCCGCAAAGCCCGAGCAGCAGCCGAAGGCGGAGGCAGAGAAGCCCGAGCGGCAGCAGAAGACGGAGACCGTGCAGGCGCAGCGCGAGAGCGCAAAGCGTCCAGAGCGCGCCCCCCGTTCCGAGCAGACGACGGCGGCGAGACCGCCCCGTCCCGAACAGAGACCGCGCGAGCTGGGGACTTACAGGCCGCCCGAAAGGACGCCCCGTCCCACCTTCCGCCCGGGCGCGCAGACGCCCCGTCCCAACACGGGAGCTCCGCGGACCGCAGGCGGTTTGGGAGCGCGCCCTCCGCGCGAACCCCGTCCCGCAGTCCGTCCCGCTCCGACGCCCGCTCCCGCGCCCGTACAGCGCAGAGAGCCCGCCAAAAAATTCGATAAAACATACGTCGAACGCCGTCCCGTCAACAAGCGCGCCCTTCAACGCCAGCAGGGCGCAACGGTGGGCGATTTCGACGAAGATAAGACCGGCTACCGCAAGGCGCGCTTCAACAAGAAGGGCGCAAAGAAGGAGACGCAGACCATCAGGATCGACCATGCCGTCGTCACGAGCAAGGAGATCCCAATCAAGGTGCTCTCCGAAAAGCTCGGCATCTCCGCGGTGGAGATCACGAAGAAGCTCTTCCGCGAAGGGATCATGAAGACGGTCAACGAGTCGGTGGATTACGACAACGCGGCGTTCATCGCCTTGGAACTTGGCATAGACCTCGAATACAAGCCCGAAAAGACGGCGGAGGACGCCCTTCTCGAACAGCACGGCGAGGCA
This sequence comes from uncultured Clostridia bacterium, assembly GCA_947629575.1. GTDB lineage: Bacteria > Bacillota > Clostridia > Christensenellales > Borkfalkiaceae > Gallimonas. Next base: position 75,094 of record CANREF010000003.1, read on the forward strand.
GACGCCGCGGAGAACACCGTTCCGCGCGCGCCCGTCGTCACCGTGATGGGTCACGTCGATCACGGCAAGACTTCCCTGCTCGACTGTATCCGCAAGACCAACGTCACCGCGGGCGAGGCGGGGGGGATCACCCAGAGCATCGGCGCGTATACCGTCTCCTTCGGCGAGGGCAAGAAGATCACCTTTATCGATACGCCCGGGCATGCGGCGTTCACCGCAATGCGGGCGCGCGGCGCGCAGGTGACCGACATCGTCGTGCTCGTCGTGGCGGCGGATGACGGGATCATGCCGCAGACGGTGGAAGCCATCGACCACGCCAAGGCGGCGAACGTGCCCATCATCGTTGCGATGAACAAGATGGATAAACCCCATGTCGATCCCGACAAGGTGAAACAGGGGCTCATGAAATACGATCTCGTGCCCGAGGAATGGGGGGGCGACGTCATCATCGTTCCCGTCTCCGCCAAGACGGGCATGGGGATCGATTCCCTGCTCGAAAACATCTATCTCGTCGCCGAGATGCAGGAACTTCGGGCGAATCCCGACCGCAAGGCGAAGGGGGTCATCATCGAGGCGAAGCTCGATAAGGGCAAGGGCCCTATGGCGACCGTGCTCGTGCAGAACGGTACTCTTCGCACGGGGGACAATCTCATTTCGGGCACTACGATGGGAAGAGTGCGCGCCATGATCGACGACAAGGGCAGAACGGTCAAGGAGGCGGGGCCCTCCATGGCGGTCTCCGTGCTCGGGCTCGAAGACGTTCCCAACGCGGGCGACAGCATCTTTGCGGTGGAGCAATCCCTCATGAAGCAGGTGCAGGAGGAGCGCAAGAAGCGGGAGCGCGAATCCATGATAAAGGAGACGACGAAGGTCACCCTCGACGACGTGTTCGCGCAGGTCTCGGAGGGGATGAAGGAACTCAACGTCATCGTAAAGGGAGACGTGCAGGGCTCGGTCGAGGCGGTGAAGGCTTCGCTCGAGAAGCTTGGCGGAGAGGAGGTCAAGGTCAAAGTCATCCATGCAGGCGCAGGCGCGATCAACGAGAGCGACGTCATGCTCGCGGATTCGGCGAACGCCATCATCATCGGCTTCAATGTCCGTCCCGACACCAAGGCGAAACAGCTCGCCGAGCGCAGCAAGGTGGATGTGAGAAGCTACCGCATCATCTACGAACTCATCGACGACATGGAGGCGGCGCTCAAGGGAATGCTCGCTCCCAAGTATCACGAGATCTATATGGGCAAGGCGCAGGTCCTGCAGACCTTCAACATCACGGGCGTCGGCACGGTCGCGGGCTGCTATGTCACCGAAGGAAAGCTCGTCCGCGGCGGGAAGCTGCGCATCTACCGCGACGATGTGATGATCGTCGAGGGCAATGTCAAACAGCTCAAGCGCTTCAAAGACGACGCGAAGGAAGTCTCGGGCGGCTTGGAATGCGGCTGCGCGATCGACGGCTTCAACGAGATCAAGATCGGCGACTTTATCGAATGTTATATGATCGAGGAGATCAAAGCATAAAGCGGGGAGGTCCAATATGAAACCCACAAGAACGCAGCGGTTGAACAGCGAGTACCGCCGTGCGATCTCTCAGATCGTCGCAGGCCCGCTCAAGAACCGCGAGCCGGGGCTCAAGGGGATCATTTCGGTCACGGAGACGGACGTTGCGCCCGATCTCAAGACGGCAAAGGTCTACGTGAGCATTTTGGCGGCAAGCGAGGAAGAGAAGAGAGAGGGATTCCGCATCCTTCGGGAAAATGCGGGATTCGTGCGGCATGAATTGGCGGGCGTCATGCGGATGCGCACCGTGCCGCAACTCACTTTTTCGGAGGACGGGAGCATGGAATACGGCTCTCGCATGGATGCGATCCTCTCGGAACTCGAAAGACAAGACGGGGACGAAGAATGAATTCTTTGGAAGAAATCGCAGGCGAACTCAAACGCCTGAAAAGCGCGGTGATCTTTACCCATACCCGCCCCGACGGTGACGCCGTTGGGAGCGCGATGGCGCTCAGCCGCGCTCTTTCTTTACTCAATATCAAAAATCAGGTCGCAGACGATACGCCCATTCCCGAAAAATTTTTCTTTCTCGGCGGCATGGAACGTATCGTCCGCTTTCCTACGCTCGACGGCGAGGGGTATATCTGCGTAGACGCGAGCGACGACAGCCGCCTCGGCGAGCTCGCCTCCGCCTTCCGCAAGGGGGTGAAACGGGGGAAGCCCACCTTCAACATCGACCATCACGTCTCCAATACACGTTTTTGCAAATACAATTTCGTGCGGGAACGGGCGAGCAACAGTGAAAATATCCTCGAGCTCATCGAACTGCTCGGCGTTCCCGTGGACGGGCAGATCGCCCAATATCTCATGGCGGGCGCGGTGACCGATTCGGGGGGATTTTCGCACAGCGATGTGAACGGGGATACCTTCCGCGCGGCGGCGCGCATGGCGGACGGCGGCGCGGACGTCAACGAGATCGCCTACCGCATGTTCCGCAAACAGAGCAAGGCGCGGGCGCAGATGTACGCCGAAGTGCTCTCGAAGATCCGCTACCTTCACGAGGACAGGCTCGCCGTGGCGCTCGTCACCCTCGAACAGCTCGCCCGTTTCGGACTTACGCAGGACGCCACCGAGGGGATCGTCGATTTTGCGCTCACGGTCGATCCCGTGGAGGTCAGCGTCTGTCTCATGGAATACAAGGCGGGACAGTATAAGGCGTCCCTCCGTTCCAAGGGGAAGGTGAATGTGAACGAAGTCGCGGGCGTCTTCGGGGGCGGCGGACATGTCCTCGCTTCGGGCTGTATGCTCTTCGGAAGTTTCGAGGACGTCCTCGACAGGCTCTCCTACGCCGTCTGGCAGCACTTGGGGGATCTATGACGGGGTTTGTCAACATCGCAAAGCGGGAAGGGGACACCTCCACCTTTGCGGTCAACCGTATCAAACGGCTTACCCATTGTCCCTGCGGGCACATGGGAACGCTCGACCCGCTCGCCTCGGGAGTGCTCCCTGTCGGCGTCGGGAACGCGACGCGGCTCTTTTCCTATTTCCTCGAAAAGGAGAAGGTGTACCTCGCCCGCTTCCGCTTCGGCGTAACGACAAAGACGCTCGACAGGGAGAGCCCGCCCGAGTACGGCGGAAGAGTGCCCGCGGAGGAAGAGATCGCCGCGGCGCTTCCCGCCTTTGTGGGGGAGATCGGGCAGATCCCGCCCACATACAGCGCCGTCTCCGTCAACGGAAAGCGGAGTTACGAATATGCGCGCGAGGGACAGGAGATCGCCTTAAACGCCAAACGGGTGCGCATTTCCGCCTTTGAACTCTTGCGGCAGACCTCGCCCGACGAGTTTGAATTCCGGATCGCCTGCGGCGGGGGGACTTACATCCGCTCGCTTGCGCGCGATCTTGCCGAAGCCCTCGGCACAAGGGGATTCATGACCGCATTGCGGCGCACGCAGAGCGGCGTCTTCACCGAGGAGACCGCCGTCCCGCTCGATTTGCTCACATCCGAGAACATCGGCTCGTACATCATTCCCACCGAAAAGGTGCTGCCCTTTCCCGCCCTCTCGATCGACGACGAACGTCTCTATCACGGGGTGGCGGTGTCCGCAAATTGTGCGGACGGTATGTATAAATTGTACCGCGGGGGCGAATTTTACGGGCTCGCCCGCGTGGAGAACGGCATGGTGAGAACGGAGAAAAAATTATGCTGACGCTCGCGTTCGGCGAAAAATTCGAAGAGCCGTGCACCCTCCTTCTCGGGGGGTTCGACGGGTTACATGCGGGGCATCGCGTCTTGCTCGACGTCGCCAAAAAGAGCAAACTGCCCGTCGCGGTCACGGCGATGTTCGGCGGGAAGGGGAAGGCGCTCTTCACGCGGGAAGAGCGGCAGTCTCTGTTTGAACGCGCGGGGATCTCCGCCGTCTTCGAGATCGCGCTCACGGAGGAAGTCCGGGCGACGCCCCCCCGAGAGTTTGTGAGGAAGGTCTTCTCGGGCGTTGCCGCGCAGCTCGCCGTCTGCGGGGAGGATTTCCGCTTCGGGAAGGACGCCGCGGGCACGCCGACCTTGCTGAAAGAGTGCGCGCCCTGCCCCGTTACCGTACAAAAGACGGTGAAATATCTCGCGGAGGAGAGCGGGCGGATGCGCAAGATCTCCACGAGCGCCTGCAAAAAGTATCTCGCGAGGGGAGAGCTTTCCCTCTTGAACGGCTGTCTGCGCCCGCACGGGGCGGACTTCTACGGCTGCGCCTACTTCGTGCAGGGAACGGTGGAACACGGGCGGCAGGTCGGGCGTACATACGGTTTCCCGACGCTCAATCTGAGCGTTCCCGCGGACAAGCTGCTCCCCCCCGACGGCGTATATTGGGGGCTGTGCGAGACGCCCAAGGGGAATTTCCCGACGGTCGTGAACATCGGCTCGCGCCCGACTTTCGGGGTGGAGGAGCGCAAGATCGAGGCGTATTTGGACGGTTTTTCGGGCGACCTTTACGGCGAGACCGTGCGCGTCTATCCGATAAGTTCTCTGCGCCAGATAAAGAAATTTTCCTCTGCGGAAGAATTGAAAGAGCAGCTTCAAAAGGACATCCAAACGATGCGAATGAACAAAAAAGAGGGGAACGTATGATAAAATTCGGTCCAAGCGGCAATTCGGAAAGTTTTCGTGCGGCGGGGTATTCCCACACCGAAGAAGCGGCGGCGTTCGTGCGCGGCCGCGGGCTCGACTGCTACGAATATTCCTTCGGCAGGGGGGTGCGCATCACGGAGGAAAAGGCGCTGTCGATCGCAGCCGCCTTCCGAAAGGAGGATGTGGAGATCTCCGTCCATGCGCCTTACTTTGTCAACTTCGCCAACCCCGACGATGAGATGGCGGAGAGATCTTACGAATATGTTCTCGACAGCGCGCGGGCGGCAAAGCTCATGGGCGGCAGGCGCGTCGTCTTTCATCCCGCGGCGCAGGGGAAGGAGGAACGCGCGGCGGCGGTTTTGCGCACAAAGGACAGGCTGAAGGTCCTGCGCGACCGCATCTATCTCTGCGGTCTGCAGGATATGATCTTCTGCCCCGAGACGATGGGAAAGACCGCCCAGATCGGCACTATAGAGGAAGTCACCGCCTTCTGCGAGCTCGACCCCGTTTTCACCCCGTGCGTCGATTTCGGGCACGTCAACGCCCGCGAGCAGGGAAGTTTGAAGACGGCGGAGGACTACCGCGTCCGTCTCGAATATATGCTCGAACGGCTCGGCTACGAACGCATGAAGAACTTCCATGTGCACTTTTCCAAGATCCAATACGGCGCGAAGGGGGAGATCCGTCACCTCACGTTTGAGGACGATGTGTTCGGTCCCGAATTCGAGCCCCTCGCCGAGACGCTTGTCTCTTTGAAATTGGAGCCGTACATCATTTCGGAATCGGCGGGGACGCAGGCGGAGGACGCCATGGAGATGAAACGGATATACGAGCGGGTGAAGGAGACGGTTTGAGCGCTTCGGTTTTTAATTAAAAACCGTTGACTTCATGTGCCGTATTTGGTATAATATGGGTATGTCGGACGAAATCAAGCACAAAATATTCGGGGAAACGGGTGCGGACGCACTCTTTGTTGAGACCGATTTTCTCCGCCGCTATCTGACGGGGTTTTATTCTACGGACGGTTATGTGGTGCTCAAAGACGGCGCATGTTATTTCGTCGCCGATCCGCGCTATTATGAGGCGGCGGAAAAACAGCTGAGCGGCTCTTCCGTCACCCTTGTGGCGGGAAGCTATCCGCAAGCGCTGGAACTCGTCCGCGGCTGCAAGACGCTCGGCGTTCCCTATCCGCTGACAGACCTCTCCCGCGCAAAAGCGCTCAAGGATGAGGGATTCGAACTGAAAGACTGTATGCCCGCCCTCAAAGCGGCAATGGAAAACAAGACGGAGGAGGAGATCGCGCTCATTCAAAGGGCGTGCGAAATCGCCGAGGACGCGCTCTTGCTCCTTCTGCCCCAACTCAAAGAGGGGATGACGGAGAGCGGGGCGGCGGCGCTTCTCGAATATGAGATGAGGAAGCTCGGCGCTTCCGGGGTCTCCTTCGACACGATCGTGGCGTTCGGCGCGAATTCCAGCGTTCCCCACCACGAGACGGGAAACAGCAGACTTCGATCCGGCGATATCGTGCTCATCGACTTCGGCTGTAAGGTGGAAGGGTACTGTTCGGACTGCACCCGCACCTTCCTCTTCGGGGACGACGGCAAGCACGGCGAATTCAAAAAGGCATATGCGGAAGTGCTCAAGGCGCACGAGCTCGTCAAGGAGAGGGTGACTGCGGGCATGACGGGAAGAGAGGCGGACGAAGTTGCCCGCGGCTCTTTGCGGGCAGCGGGGCTCGACAAGTATTTCACCCATTCTTTGGGGCACGGCATCGGGCTTCAGATCCATGAATATCCCGTCCTTTCCCCGAGAGGAGAGGAAGTTCTGCAAGACGGCATGGTCTTTTCGGACGAGCCCGGGGTGTATCTTGCGGGGAAGTACGGCATCCGTATCGAGGATAGCTGCTATATGAAGAACGGCAAAGTGGTTTCGTTTATGAAAAAGACAGAGCGAGACCTCATTATATTGTAAATTTATTTAGGAGAACGAAATACTATGGCACAAATTTTGGCAGGCGACATCAGAAAGGGTACTACGTTCGAATACAAGAGCGGCGTGTATACCGTAACCGAATTCCAGCACGTAAAGCCCGGCAAGGGCGCGGCGTTCGTCCGCACGACGCTCAAGAACGTCGTCACGGGACAGGTCCTCTCCGACGAGACTTTTAACCCCACGACCAAGCTCGAAACGGCACAGGTCGAGACGAAGAAGATGACCTATTCCTATAACGACGGGGAATTCTATTACTTCATGGACGATGAGTTCAATCTTACCCCCCTCAACCATTCGCAGGTGGAAGACGCGCTCAAATATATCCGTGAGAATGATACCGTTACGGTGCGTTTCCTGTACGGGAACGCCTTCTCGGTAGAGCCCGAGAACTTTGTCGAACTCAAAGTCATCGAGGCAGAACCGGGCGTGAAGGGGAACACGGCGACGAACGTCACCAAAGCCGCAAAGGTGGAGACGGGCGCTACCTTCCAAGTTCCCATGTTCGTGGAAGAGGGCGACACCATCCGCATCGATACCCGCACCGGCGAGTATATGTCGAGAGTGTAAAGGGTTTCGCACATTTCTATGCTCACTTCCACCCCGCCCACCGACACGTCATCCCGAGCGTAGCGAAGCGAAGTCGAGGGATCTTGTCCTATTGGCAAGCGGTGGGGTGTCGTTCGCAAAGAAATGTGCGAGGGGTTAAGTTGTCTGCTCCGTAGTTACTATCTGCCCGCCCGATAACTGCTTCGTAAAAACGAAAAGCGCGAAGTGTCGCGCAAATTGTGTGCGCTTATGGAAAAGCGTGGTTTTCCAACGCGCAGATTTGGGGAATAGTTTCGCACATTTCTTTTCCCTGCGCTATGCGCCAAACGCTCTAATTGTCATTTCGAGCGGAGCGCGAAGCGCGAAGTCGAGAAATCTCACAATGGAAAAGAAATGTGCGAGGGGTTAGTTTGTCTGCTCCGTAGTTACTATCTGCCCGCCCGATAACTGCTTCGTAAAAACGAAAAGCCGTAAGTGTGCGGCAAATTGAGTGGAGTGGCGCAATTCTGTTCAACAGCGCGGGGCGCTGTGAACTGCGCCACGACAGGCGCGGTGGCCTCCGCGCCGTGCTTTGCGGCGGTCCCTGCCGCCCAAAGCGCTGCCGCAGGGGAACCCTGCTTCGCGCAGTGATGAAAGGGAATCACCACCTCAGTCACCTACGGTGACAGCTCCTCCTAAGGAGGAGCCTTGCTTGCCCCCTCCTCAGGAGGGGGGTAGGGGGGTGGTGTCAAGAATCTCGCGGGGTCAATAGATGCTTCGGGGAGAGCATTGTTGGACTGCATAAGTCTCCTCACCTCAGCATGACGCGACGTCACCCATTCGACTTCGCTACTTCGTCGCTACCGCTCCTCGTGCCGCGCTTAGAGAATCAGAACTGCGCGCGGGGCAGGGTGACGTAGTGCGGGGCAGGGTGACGTAGCGCGGCAGGCACAGCAAAAAGGAATCCATATGAAATTTGTCGCACAGAGAGTTCTCGGAGCGACTTTGACCGTAAACGATCTGCCCGTTTCCGTGATCGGACGCGGGCTCGTCGTTTTTTTCGGTGTAAAGGTCGGCGACGGGGAAAAACAAGCGGAAAAATGCTCCGAGAAGATCGCGGCATTGCGCGTGTTCGAGGATGATGCGGGCAAGATGAATCTCTCCGTAAAGGATGTGAAAGGGGAGGTGCTCTTCGTCTCGCAGTTCACGCTCTACGGCGACGCGCGAAAGGGGAATCGCCCTTCCTTCACCGAAGCCGAGCGCCCCGACCGTGCCGACGCGCTCTACGAATATGCCGCGAAAAAACTGCGCGCTCTCGGCGTTCCCGTCAAAATGGGAGTATTCGGCGCGGATATGCGGATCGAACAGATCAACGATGGTCCCGTTACCATTCTATACGAAATATGAAGATCAACTTTTTAGGTACAGGCGCGGCGGAGGGTATCCCCGCGATCTTCTGCAACTGCACGTTTTGCCGCAAGGCGCGGCAGGAAGGGCTCGTTCGCTCCCGCACGCAAGTCCTCTTCGACGGGGAACTCTCCGTCGATTTTCCGCCCGACGCCTTCTATCATATGGCGAAGAGCGGAGCGGATTTTTCCGCGCTCGGCTATGTGCTCTTTACCCATTCGCACATGGACCACTTATATGCGAACGACTTTATTCTGAGGGGATATAAATACGCCTCCGCGCTCACCGTGCCCGAGCTCCATATCTTCGGAAACCGCGAAGTGTGCGAGGTATTCTGCGAGAGCACCCGCCGCGAGCTTCGCGACGACATCCGCTCCACCATCCACCTCTACGAACTCAGTGCGTTCGAGGAAGCGCGCTTCGGCGGCTGGACAGTCTATCCGCTCAAGGCGAAGCATTCTTCCAAAGACCCCCTCGTCTTTCTCCTCGAAAAGGAGGGAAAGCGGGTGTTCTACCTGCACGACACGGGACTGCTCCCCGAGGAGGATTACGAATATCTCTCCATGATCGGCGGGAAGGCAGCGGAGTTGATCGTCTTCGACTGCACCTTTCTCTTCGACAGGGCGGACGGAAATGCGCGGCATATGGGGCTCTATGAGAACGCGGAGATCTTTCGCCGCCTCGAAGAGTTGGGACTTGCCGACGGGCATACGAAGAAGGTGATCACCCACTTTTCCCACAACGCCGCCCCGACCGCGGAAAAGCTCAGACGCGCCGAGGAGGAATTCGGCGTTATCGCCGCCTACGACGGCATGGAGCTCGAACTCTGAAATTCCGACGGATATAAAATAGGGCGCGCCCCCGACCATTTGCGGTCGGGGGCGCGCCTTTTCGGATATGGAGAAAGATGTTTAACCGTCCACCAGAGCTTTGTATTCTGCGCGGTATTCTTCCTTGACGAGGGAATCGCCGAAGACCGCATCATGCGCCGCTTGCTGCAAAATCCCCGCCTGTTCCTCTGTGATCGAGAGGGGATAGAACGTGCAGCCGACGGGGGATCTTCCGAACACTGTCGCAAAGTGACAGAGTGCGGCAAGATAGCTTCCCGCAGCGGAGGGGTGGGTCATGTCCGCGTTATAGAGTTCGATCTCGGGGTGGCTTGCGTTGACGAGGTAGAACGCCGCACCGACCCGCGAGACGGGGATCCCTTCCTTTTCGCCGACCGCCTCGTATGCAGCCATCACCTTTTGCGCGTGCTGCTCATAGGTCAGATTGTTGGCTGCAAGATCGGGTGAGGTCGGCTTCCGTCCCCACGTCATGTAGAGCACGTCCCGCGTGCCCGTCTTTTGGATGCGGTCGTGCATCCGCTTTGCTCCCGTGATGAAGAGATCGGGCGACGTCGCGGGAAAGAGGCTCTGATCCTGATAGAAGATGAAATCGTATTGATGAGAATTGAGCCGATCTTCGACGATCGATCCGAAGGGATCGGTCGGATTGGAGAAGCGGATGAGATCGTAGCCGCCCTCCGTGACGTGATCGATCATGGCGTCCAAATATCCCTCGTCCTGTATCACGCGGTTGAACATGCTCCAAAGATCGTTGACATAGGTATAGCTATTGCCGATCATGAGGAACGTATAGCTCCTATTTGTGGGCAACGCTTCCCCGCTCGCGCCGAGATAGTTGTCGGAATAGCTGCTGCCGCAGTCGCAGGTATGCAGCACGCAGCCCTGTACCCCGTGCGCGGGCTCGATCACCGTTTCCCGATAGTTGTGCACATGCACGCTGTCTTGGTTATCTTGGGGTTCTTGCCCCCCGCCGCCGCAGCCGCAGAGCGCCAAACAGAACGTAAGTGCCATTCCTGCCAATACTTTTGTTTTCATTTGAGTTTCCCCTTTGATTTGGTTTCGGTTTTCCGATCGATTCGTTCATATCTGCGAATCTCGTTTTCATCATAGCAGAAATAATTCTCAAAAAATAGAGAATTTTGCTCGAAAAAATAGCAATATCTTCCCGAAAGCGGGGCAATAAGAGGTGGGAAGGGGGGTGGGCACTTGGCTCCCCTCATAGGGGAGCTGGCACGAACGAAGTGAGTGACTGAGGGGTTCTCCGAGAGTAGAGAAACCCTTTCGGCATTCGCTACGCTCATGCCACCTGTCTCGGGCAAGTGGATTCTTGCCCTCAGTCACCGTTCGCGCGGCAAATGCGCTACTTCGTCGCTGACGCTCCTTGTGCCGCCTAAGGAATCATGACAGTAGAAAGGCGGGGCACTCACGCAACGCGCCAACGATTATCAATCGTTGGCAGAAAGCGTTGCTCCACCTAAAAGGGGAAGCAAGAACCCCCACCTGTCATGGCTGACGCCCTGCCACCCGCCCCCACAAGTGGGGGCAGGTAAAAACGTCCAAAGTATGGCGTCCGAAAGAAATTCGTTTGGAAAACGCCCGCCAAAAAGTTTACTTTTTTATGAAAAACGTGTAAAATAAGGGCATATAGGGAGCTTGTATGGGTATTCTCACAAGATTGAAAAATCTGTTTTCCCGCAAGAGACCCGTGCTCGGGCTCGCGCTCGGGAGCGGCGGGGCAAAGGGAATGGCGCACCTCGGCGCGATCAAGGCGTTCGAGGAGGCGGGCATTCACTTTGACGTTGTGGCGGGCGCATCCATAGGCTCTATCGTCGGCGCGCTCTATGCGAAGGGCTATACTTCCGCCGACATGATACAGGTCATCGAAAGTCTGAACCGCAAGGAATTCGCCAAGAATCTGCATCCCTTTGCCGATCTTTCCTTTGCGGAACAATTTTTGGAGCGCTATCTCGAGGGGGATATCTCCTCCCTTGCACTGCCCTTTGCGGCGTGGGTGACGGACGGGGAGACAAACGAAGGGAAGATGCTCTCTTCGGGAAAGACCGCCCGCGTGATCACCGCCTCGTCGGCGATCCCGCCCTTCTTCCGCGGTGTGGATATCGACGGGAGAAGATATTACGACGGCGCTTTTTCCAACGGTGTGCCCTGCGAGGCGTGCAGAACTCTCGGCGCGGACTTTGTGCTCGGGATCGATCTGTCCGCCTTCCAGAAGCCCGAGGAGGAGAAGGGAAGGATCTCCCGTCTCTTCGGCGCGGCGATCGCAAAGATGAGCCCCGTGCATTATAACGACGACTGCAGATCCCGCGGCTATGCGCAGGCCGATCTCATGCTCACCCCCAATTTGCTCAACTTCCGAGCGACGGACGTCTCCCGCGAAGGAATGGACGGCATGTTTGAAGTGGGCTATGAGACCGCGCGGGAAAATATCGAAAAAATCAAAGAAGCCATCAGAAAATGTCCGAGAAACAAAAGAAAAAGCTCCCCGTCCGAAAGCTGATCTTCGCGGGCGCGGCGGTTTTCGTCGTGATCTTGCTCGCCCTCTTGGAATTGCTCCTTCCCTTTGACGCCCTTCTGCCCGGACTTGCGATCCCTCCGCGGGAGGACGCGGTGCGCCTTCACTTTGTGGACGTCGGGCAGGGAGACTGCATCATCGTGGAATTTCCCGAGGGAGATATTCTGGTGGTGGACGGCGGCAGCGGAGGGTTTCGCTCGGAGAATCACCTCATCCGCTACATCAAGGGGCTTCATCCTACGTCCGTTTCGGTCATGGCGACCCATTCGGACGCCGACCATTGCGCGGGGCTCACCTATGTCCTCCGCGCCTTCGACGTGGAACGGTGCTATATGCCGCTCATCCCCGCCGATACGGAGGAGTACCGAGACTTTGCGGGCGAGGCGGAGGCGGAAGGGTGCGAGGTGCTGCCCTTCACCCGTTACGACGTCATCGCGCGGGACGGGGGCTATCTTACTTGCATCTCCCCGCGCTCTCAAGAGGACTCGGACAACGACGACGCTTCCACCGTGCTCTATCTCTCCTTCGGCGGCGTGCGTGCGCTCCTCTGCGGGGACATCTCCGCCCAACGGGAAGAGCTGCTCGCGCGGGAATATGCCCTTCCCTTGGGAGACGGGGAGAATGTGCTCGGGCGCGGGGAATATCCCGTGCGGCTCGAGGACATCGATCTTGTCAAAGCCGCACATCACGGCTCTGCCAATTCCTCTTCCGAAGAGTGGCTTTCCCTCCTTCGCCCGCGCACGCTTATCGTCACCTGCGGGCGGGGGAATTCCTACAGACATCCCGCCGAAGACGCTCTCGCCCGCTTCCGTGCGGCTTCGCCCGCGGGAGAGATCTATCGCACGGACGAGCTCGGCGATATTATTTTTACGATGAAAGAGGGGACGGCTCCCATCGTCCTCGGGGGTGAAATATGAAACTCACAACGGCAGGCGAATCGCACGGCAAAGGGCTCTTCGCGATCCTCGAGGGATTTCCCGCCGGGCTGAAACTTGACCTAACGCGCATCGACGGCGAACTTGCCCGCCGCCGCGGCGGGCACGGCAGAGGGGCGCGGCAGAACATCGAATGCGACCGCGTGGAATTCCTCTCGGGAGTGAGAGATCTCGTCACGCTCGGCAGCCCGCTTGCGCTCACGGTGAAGAACCGCGACTACGAGAATTGGAAAGGCTGCATGGCGCCCGAGGGGTGCGACGCCTCCGCGCGCCCGCTCACGGCGGTGCGCCCCGGTCATGCCGACCTTGCGGGAACGGAAAAGTACGAACTTAAAGACGCGCGCAATATCCTCGAACGGGCGTCCGCGCGGGAGACAGCGGTGCGGGTCGCCGCAGGCACGGTATGCCGTCTTCTGCTTGAAAAGTTGAACATTTTCGTTGCGGGGTATGTCCGCTCCGTGGGGAGCGTGTGTGACGAAAAAGAGTATACGTATGCACAAATTCTGTCACAAAGAGGGAAAGACCTTTGCATGGCGGACGCAGAAAAGGAGCTGGAAGCGATCGAACTCATCGACCGTGCCCGCGCCGCGGGGGACACCCTCGGCGGAGTGGCGGAACTGCGCGTTATCGGGCTGAAGAGCGGCTTTGGGAGTTGCATGACCTACGAAGAGAAACTGGACGCCCGCCTTTGCGCCGCGCTCATGAGCGTGCAGGCGATCAAGGGAGTGGAAGTCGGGCTCGGATTTTCGGCGGCAGGGCGCTTCGGGAGCGAAGTGCACGACGAGATCTTTGCGGAAAACGGCAAACGGATACGCAAAACCAACCGCGCAGGCGGGATCGAAGGGGGGATGTCCAACGGGGAAGAGCTCGTTCTCCATGCCGCGATGAAGCCCATTCCCACCCTCATGAAGGGTTTGCGGACGGTGGATATTGTAACGGGCGAGCCCGTAATAGCTGCCGCGGAGCGCAGCGACGTCTGTGCGATCGCGGCTTGCGAGACGGTGCTTGAGAGCGTCCTTTGCACCGCGCTCGCGCAAGTCGTTCTGGAAAGGTTGGGAGGGGACACTGTGGCGCAGCTCGCCGCGCGCTACGAAGCACTATGAGAACATTTCATCTCAAGAGCCCTGCAAGGGCGCAGGAGAGCGTCATAATCTGCCGCAAAAATGTCTTTTCCGCGGAGCTTTCGCCCATGCGGGAAGACCTTCTGCGGGGCGGCGGGCTTCTATTTACCGATTCCAACGTCTTTGCGCTCTACCGAACGCAGATCGAAAAATATCTCGGCGGCGTGCCCGTTTACGTGATGCAGGCGGGGGAAGCGCACAAGAACGAGCAGACCCTCTTTGCCCTTCTTCGCGCCATGTCGGAAAACGGACTGCGCCGCAATTCCACCCTCATCGCCCTCGGCGGCGGCGTGGTGGGGGATATCGGCGGGCTCGCCGCAAGCCTCTACATGCGGGGGATCTCCTGCGTGCAAGTGCCTACGACTTTGCTCGCGCAGACAGACAGTTCGGTGGGCGGCAAGACCGCCATCGATTTTTGCGGGGTGAAGAACCTTGTCGGCGCTTTCAAACAGCCCGAAAGGGTGCTCGCAGACCCCGTATTTTTTGAAACGCTCCCCAAGCGGGAGATCCGCTGCGGGCTCGGGGAGATCGTCAAGCACGGCGCTCTCTGCTCCGCGATCTTCGAAAAATTGTGGGAAAACAGAGACCGTCTGTTCGATCTCGGCTTCCTCGGGGAGATCGTGCCCATGAACATCGCGTTCAAGGCGTCGATCGTGCGGCAAGATCCCTATGAACGCTCTCTGCGCGCTTCCCTCAATCTCGGGCATACGACGGCGCACGCGATAGAGCTCTCTTCCTCCCTCTCGCACGGGGAATGCGTGCTCCTCGGGTTGATCTTGGAGGGAAAGATCGCCGAAAGGCGTTTGGGGCGCGACGGGGAATACGGCAAACTGCTCGACGAGCTCTGCCTCAGGGCGCTCGGGAGTATGCCGAAGTTCGAGCTTTCGGAAGAGACGGCGCTCTGCGCCCTGCACGATAAAAAGAACAGAGCGGAGGGAAAGGTGCGGCTCACCCTGTCGCGCAGCCTCGGCACATTTGAATTCCTCGAACTTCCCTTCGGGGAGTATGTAAAAGAGCTGAAGGAGGTCGGATCGTGTTAAGGCTCGCCGTCATCGGCAAGGATGTCTCAGGGTCTCTGAGCCCGGGGATACACCGCTTCGTTTTGGGAAAACTCGGAATTGCCTGCGTCTATGACGCCGTCTCCATTCCCCCGTGCGAATTCCCTTCGCGCGCGGAAAAGCTCCTGAAGGAGTATGACGGTCTCAACGTCACCATCCCCTTCAAGCTGGAGATCCTGCCTTTTTTGCGGGAGACGGCGGGGGACGCCAAGACGTTCGGCGCGGTGAATACGGTGGTGTGCGGAACGCGCACGGGATACAACACCGACGGCCGCGGCTTCATGCTCATGCTCGAAAACGAGGGCGTGCAGACGCGCGGCAAAACCGTTTTGGTGCTCGGCGCGGGCGGCGCGGGCAGAAGCTGTATCAAGATGCTCCTCGGGAGCGGGGCAGAGGTTTCCGCCTACGATTTGAGCGAAGAGCGGCTTTTTGCCGTCTTTTCCGAATTCGGCGGTTTCACCCCTCTTTCCGAAGTGCCCGCCGCAAACTACAGCATCGTCGTCAACTGCACGGGCGTCGGGATGCACGATACCGTGGGGAAACTTCCCTCGGTAAAAAGGGACGGAACGGAAGTTTCCTCCGCCTGTCTGCTCGAAGGGGCGGAGACCGCGGTGGACCTCATCTATACCCCCCCGATTTCGGCGTTCCTCGCCGAAGGAGAGAGAAGGGGGCTGAAGACGGTGAACGGGCTCGGGATGCTCTTCTATCAGGCATATCTTGCGGATTGCATCTTCCTTAAAAGGGAGGCGGACGGGGAGGAAGCAAAGCGGTTCTATCAAGAATACAGGGAGAAAATAAGATGAAATTTTTGGTGATCAACGGGGTCAATCTCGGCAGAACGGGCACGCGCGAGCGGGGGATCTACGGGAGCGAGACGCTCGAGGAGATCAACGCGGAACTTGAAAAGTTCGTGCGCGCGCACGGGCACGAAGTCGATTTCTTTCAATCGGACGTCGAAGGCGAGCTCTGCCGCAAGATCGGAGAGGCGGGCGGCTACGACGGCGTCGTCTTAAACGCGGGGGCTTACACCCACTATTCCATTGCGCTTCGGGACGCCGTTGCGGGAATTCCCACCCCCGTCGTGGAAGTGCACATGAGCAACGTCCATGCGCGGGAGGAGTTCCGCCATGTCTCCGTGCTCACCCCCGTCTGCAGGGGAGAGATCCTCGGCTTCGGCAAGAAGAGCTATCAGCTCGCTTTGGAGAGTTTTTGGTTATGAACATCGTACTCTGCGGCATGATGGGAGTGGGCAAATCCACCGTCGGCATAAAGATCGCCCACCTCACAGGCAGGAAATGGGTGGATACCGACGTCATCATCACCTCCCGCCACGGGAGGATCTCGGACATCTTCGAATTTTACGGAGAGGAACACTTCCGTGCACTCGAAACGGAGGTCGCGCGGGAGCTCTCAAAGGAAGACGGGCTCGTCATTTCCACGGGCGGCGGCATGGTGCTCAAGCCCGAAAATCACGAACTCCTCGCGGGAACGGGCAAGATATTCTTTCTGCGGGCGACCTTCGAGACCTTGCTCACCCGCGTCCGCGCCGATGAGACCCGCCCCCTCTTAAAGGACACGGGCAGGACGGCGGAACGGCTCAAAGAACTGCTCAGCGCGCGCACCCCCGTCTATGAGCACGTCGCCGACTATATCGTCGATACGGACGGCGTCACCGTGGAGGAAGTCGCCCAACGCATCATCGCGCTTGCGGAGGGGAAGGAATGAGAGAGGTCCTCATCACGGGCGGAACGCGCGGCATCGGGCTCGCCTGCGTGGAGAGATTCCTCGCCGCGGGTGATCGGGTCACCGCCCTTTGGTCGCGGGACGAAGAGGCGGCGAAGCGGGCGCAGGAGCGCTTCCCCGCAGCGCGTTTTTTGCGTGCGGATGTCGCAAAAGAGGGGGACGTACAGCGAATTTTTGAACAAATTTCCCTTCTCGACGTGCTGGTGAACAATGCGGGGATCTCCCTGTTTGCACAGGTGCAGGACACCGCGCTTTCCGATTGGGAACGAGTTCTTTCGGTGAATGCGGGCGGCACGTTTTTATGCTGCAAATACGCAGTGAAAAAATTCCTCGCGCGGGGGGAGGGGGCTATCGTCAATATCTCTTCGGTTTGGGGAGAGACGGGCGGAAGCTGCGAGAGCGCCTATTCCGCCTCCAAGGGGGCGGTCATCGCCTTTACGAAGGCGCTCGCAAAGGAGCTCGCTCCCTCTTTTGTCACCGTGAACTGCGTCTGCCCGGGGGCGATCGACACCGAGATGAATGCGCGGCTGTCCGATGCGGAAAGGCGGGCGCTGGCGGAGGAGATCCCGCTCGGAAGGTTCGGGCGCGCGGAAGAGGTCGCGCAGGCGGTGTTCTTCCTCGCAGGCAGCCGCTATACGACGGGACAGGCGATCGGCATAAACGGCGGATTTCATATCTGAACGCGGGCATTTTCGGCTCTGCAAGGCATAGGACGGCAGATCCCCCCTTCGGTAAAGTTCGGCTTTACGGAGGGGGGATCTGAAAATATTTTCCAAAAAAAAGGAGTTTCGGGCTTCCGCGTCGAATTAAATATTGTTATGAAGGAAAAAATCTACGAGAAGGAACACGCATATTTTTCTCCCTTTGCAAAGCTGTCCGACGAGAGCGCGGGCAGGCTGCGCGAGGAAGAACCCTGCATGATGCGCACCGATTTCCAGCGGGATCGGGACAGGATCATCTACTCCAAGGCGTTTCTCAGGCTCAAGAACAAGACGCAGGTCTTCTTTGCGCCCGACGGGGATCATTACATGTCCCGCCTCACTCATACGCTGGACGTCTCGCAGATCGCCCGTTCTTTGGCGCGCTGTCTTTCCCTCAATGAAGATCTGTGCGAGGCGATCGCCCTCGGGCACGATTTGGGGCACACCCCCTTCGGGCACGTAGGGGAACGGCTTTTGAACGATCTCGCACCCTGCGGTTTCCGTCACAACGAGCAGAGCCTCCGCGTGGTGGACAAGCTCGAAAAGGACGGCAGGGGGCTCAATCTCACCTATGAGGTCCGCAGCGGCATCCTCAACCACACCCCCGCGGGCACTCCCGAGACGCTCGAGGCGGAGGTCGTGCGCTACGCCGATCTCATCGCCTATATCAACCACGACATCGAGGACGCGATCCGCGCGGGCTTCCTCACAGCGGAGGAACTTCCCAAGGACGCGATCGCCCTCTTCGGACAGCATACCTCCGAGCGCATCAATACCGCCATCCTCGATATTTATCGGGAATCGTTCGGCAAACCCTTTGTGCGGATGTCCAAGGAGATGTCCGAGGCGCTCGACGCCCTCAAATCGTTCATGTTCAAGCATGTCTATGAGGAGGCGAACAAACTCATTCAGGAGAGCGCAAAGCGCATGCTCGGCGCTCTGTACGACTATTTCATCCAAAGTCCCGAACAGCTCCCGCCTCTTTATCTGCGTCTCCTCGAGGAAGACGGCAAGGAGAGGGCGGTGTGCGACTACCTCTCCTCCATGACGGACAGATACGCCGTCAACCTCTTCAAGTCGCTCTATGTGCCGCGGGAGGGGAGCGTATGAGCGAGAGCGAATACAGCCGCTTTCTCTCTGTCTTGAAGGAGAAGAACGATATCGTAGAGGTCATCGGCTCGTACATAAAATTGGACAGGCGCGGATATAATTTTTGGGCGTGCTGTCCCTTTCATCATGAAAAGACCCCCTCCTTCTCCGTGAATGCCGCAGACAGGTACTACCACTGTTTCGGCTGCGGCGTCTCGGGAGACGTCATCGGGTTCGTCAAAGAGTATGAAAATATCGACTTCCGTCAGGCGGTGGAGATCCTTGCCGCCCGTGCGGGGCTGGAAGTGCCCGCCTTCGACAACCGTTCCGCGGAGGAGACCCAAAAGCGCAAGGAAAAGAGGGACAGGCTGCTCTCCCTCATGAAGGACGCGGCGCGCTTCTATCTCAACAACCTCTGGTCGGGGAAGGCGGAGCCGCATCTCGAATATCTCACCAAGCGCAGGATCGAGCCCGTCACCATGAAGAAGTTCGGGCTGGGCGCTTCCCTCGATTTTCGTTCCCTGCCCGAATATCTGCTCGGCAAGGGCTATACCCCCGAGGAATGCGCCGAGAGCGGCGCATGCGGCAGATCGGACGACGGCAGGCTCTTCGACGCCATCGGCGGCAGGCTCGTCATTCCCATCATCAACAATATGGACGAGGTGATCGCCTTCGGCGGCAGAGTCCTCGTCAAGAGCGATCGGGCAAAGTACAAGAACACCCGCGATACCCTCCTCTTCGATAAACGCAAAAATCTCTACAACATCAACCTCGTCAAACGGGAAAAACGTGCGGGGGCGCTCCCGGGGATCATCATGCTCGAAGGATATATGGATGTGATCTCCCTCTATCAGGCGGGCTTCCGCAATGTCGTTGCGAGCATGGGAACGTCGCTCACCAAGGAGCAGGTGCGGCTGTGCAAGCGCTATACCGACAACGTGTTCATAAGCTACGACGGCGATGCGGCGGGGCAGTCGGCAAACCTGCGCGGACTCAAACTCCTCGAAGACGAGGGGATCAGGCTGCGCGTAGTGCCCCTTCCCGAGGGAATGGACCCCGATGACGTCATTGTCCGCCAAGGCGCGGAGGGATACCGCAACTGTCTCAACGCGGCGATGCCGCTCATCGATTACCGCATCCTCTCCGCCAAGCGGAAATACGATCTTTCCCGCACCGACGAGAAGAGGGAATTCATCAAGGAAGTCCTTCCCATCGTGCGGGAAGGGGAGAGCGCCACCGAACGGGAGGAGCTGCTCCGCAAGATCTCCAAAGAGGCGGACGTGAGCCTCGGCGCGCTCATGCGCGATCTGGAGACCGTGCCGAAGAGCGATCCGCCCCCTCCCCAAAAACCTACCGCGGCGAAGGAGGAGAGCCGAGAAAAAAAGGCGGAACTGTTCGTGCTCGCCGCCTGCCTGTTTTCCCGCCCCTACGCCCTCGGATGCGATCCGCTTGCATTCAGCTTCGGGAGCGAGACGCTGGAAAGGGTGGCGGAATTCATTGCCGCGGAGCGGGAGAAGGGGAAGGTCCGTCCGAGCGATCTGTTCGATCTGTTCGGCTCGGAAGACCCCGAGATCGGCGAGCTCCTCGGGCTCAACGACGGCGACCTCGAGACGGCGCAGGCGGAGAGATATTTCCGCGATTGCGTGCGGCTTCTGCGCCGCAGGGACATCGAGCAGCAGATCGCGATCTGCCGCGAGGGGAGCGAGCAGGCGGAGACGGAAGAGGAGCGGAAGGAATGCCTGAGCCGTCTCATGGAACTTACCAAAAAACTTTCAAGCATCAAATAATCAGGAGAAAGGAATGGAAATCACCGAACAAAAGCTGGACGAGATCATCGATAGCATCGCGGCGCCCTACAGAATGAAGGGCAGTATCTCCACGAGTGCGCTGTGGGACATCCTCGAAAAATATGACTTTACTCCCGTTCAGATCGAGCAGGTGTACAGAGCCTTGCCCGAGCGCGGGGTGCAGATCTTCGACGAAGAAGAGAGAGACAAGGAACTGTTCGAACAGGCGCTCTCGGATATCGGGCTCGACGATCCCGTGAAAATGTATCTGAAGGACATCGGCAGAGTGCCCCTTCTTACTACCGACGAGGAAGTGGAACTTGCCCGCAGGATGCAGGAGGGGGACGAGGCGGCAAAACAGCGCCTCTCCGAGGCGAATCTCCGTCTCGTCGTCTCCATTGCCAAGAGATATGTGGGAAGGGGGATGCTCTTTCTCGATCTCATTCAGGAGGGCAATTTGGGGCTCATGAAGGCGGTGGAGAAGTTCGACTATCAGAAGGGCTTCAAGTTTTCCACCTATGCCACATGGTGGATCCGCCAGTCCATCACCCGCGCGATCGCCGATCAGGCGCGCACCATCCGTATCCCCGTGCACATGGTGGAGACCATCAACCGTCTCACCCGCGTTTCGCGTATGCTCCTTCAGGAGAACGGCAGAGAGCCCACTCCCGAGGAGATCGCCGAAGCCATGGAGATCGACGTTGCGCGCGTAAGGGAGATCCAGAAGATCGCGCAGGATCCCGTCTCCTTGGAGACCCCCATCGGCGAAGAGGAGGACTCCCACCTCGGGGACTTCATCGAGGACGACAAGACGCAGACGCCGGGGGACAGCGTTGCCTTCATCATGCTCAAGGAGCAGCTCCTCGGCGTGCTCGACACCCTCACCCCCCGCGAGGAGAAGGTGCTTCGGCTTCGCTACGGCATCGACGACGGCAAGCCCCGCACTTTAGAAGAGGTGGGCAGGGAATTCAACGTCACGCGTGAACGTATCCGTCAGATCGAGGCGAAGGCGCTTCGGAAACTTCGCCATCCCTCGCGCAGCAAGCGTCTGAGAGATTTTCTCGACTGATGACGGAGCGGATCGCCCATATCTGTGCGGCGGCGGTCAAGGCGCGCGTCTTTGCGGACGTGGGCTGCGATCACGGCTATATGACGCAGTACATGCTCAGAAACGGGCTGTGCGAGAGGGCATACATCTCGGACATCAGCGCGAAGAGCCTCAAAAAGGCGGAGAGACTGCTTGCCCGCTACATCGCAGAGGGTAGGTGTATCCCCGTCGTTGCGGACGGGCTCGACGGCTTGCCCGAGCCGTGCGACTTCGTTCTCATCGCGGGGCTGGGCGGAGAGGAGATCGTGAAGATCCTTCGGCGGGCTTACCTTCCCTCCCGCTTTCTCTTGCAGCCCATGAAAAACAGCGAAAAACTGCGCCGCTACCTTGTGGGCTGCGGCGCGAAGATCGAGCTCGATCACACCTTCTCCGAGGGAGAAGAGAGGCGCAAATATTACGACCTCATCTTGGGCAGCGCCGAGGGAGGGGACTTTTATACCGAGCGGGAATTCCGTTTCGGGCGGGACAATCTCAACGGCAGTTCGCCCTATCCCTTTCTCTTTCAGATGAAGGAGGAATTGGAGAAGACGAAGGCGCGGCTCTCCCTTGCGCTGCGGGAGGGGAGCAGGGACGCCCTTTTGAGGCGTCAAGCGGAATTGGAGGAAGTCATCTATGAAGTTGAAAGAAGTCTATGAGACCGCGGACGGGCTCGCGCCCTTTGCGCTTTCGCGGGAACTCATCGAAAAATACGGACACTACGACAACAGCGGCGTCATGCTCGACTGCGGCAGAGAAGTTGAGGGGGTGCTGTTTTCCCTCGATCTGTCCCTTGCCGCCGTTGCGGAGGCGAAAGAGCGCGGCTGCAACTGTATCTTCACCCATCATCCCGCCATTTGGGAGGGGGTGAAACATCTTACCGAAGAGGATACGCCCGCCCTCTTTGCCTGCGTGAAGGCGGGCATTTCGGTGCTCTCGGCGCATCTCAATCTCGACGCCGCGCAGGAAGGCATCGACGAGAGCCTCATGCGCGGGCTGGGCGGGGAAGCGCCCATTGCCGTCATGCAGCAGCTTTCGCTCGGCGGCTACGGCAGAGTGTACGACCTTCCCGAGCGCCCCTTGGAACAATTCGTCGCCCATATCCGCACGGAGTTTGAAACGGAGAGGATCGTCTGTTACGGCGAAAGGACGGTGAAGCGGGTGGCGAGCTTCTGCGGCGGCGGATTTGACGGCGGCTCTCTCGCCTTCGCCCTCGCCCACGGCGCGGACACCATTGTCTCCTCGGACGGCAAACATCATCTCATCGCCGACGCGGCGGAGAGGGGGCTGAACGTCGTACTGCTCACACACTACGCGGCGGAAGTTTACGGTCTGCGGAAATTTTTCACCCGTATGAAGGAGAAACTCACCGTTCCCTGTTTCTTCTTTTCGGATGAACGGCTCATATAAGAAAAAACCATAAGGCAGGAAATAGAAATGGCTGTATTTAAGGAATTATTGGAATACCAGAAGGTGGACGGCGAGCTCAGGAAGATCGAGCAGGAACTCGCGCAGAGCGACGAACGCAAAAAATTCGTGCAGGCAAAGAAGTTCATGGAGACGGCGGCGGAGAAGCTCGAATCGCAGGACAACCGCGCCCGCAATCTCAAGGCGCACGTTGCAAAGCTCAGCGAGGAGTTCGAGGAGATCGGCAAGAACATCTCCGAATATGCCGAGCTCGACGAACTTGTCGAGAGCGGCGGGGATATCGCCTTCTACAAAAAGAGCGTTCAGAACCTCGTGGACAGGCTGCGCGCGATGAAGGGGGAGATCGCCCAACTCAATGCGGACATCGAGGCCGCCTGCGAAGAGTACAAAAAGATGAAAAAGCAGACGATCGCCATGCAGAAGCAGTACAAGGAGTACAACGAAAAATATAAGGAAGTCCGCTCCTCCCGTGCCGAAGAGGTACAAAAAATCAATGAACGTCTCGAAAAAATCGGTGCAAATATCCCGCCCGAGATCCTCGAGCGGTACAAGGCGAAGCGCAAGGACAAGATCTTCCCCGTGGTCGCTCCCCTCATGGGCGACATGTGCATCTGCGGCATGAATTTTTCTCTCGCCCAGCAGGGCGCTCTCGCAGGCGGCGGGGTCATCGAATGCGAACATTGCCGCCGTTTCATCTATAAAGAAAACTGAGATCTGTATTGGCGACAGAGCGGTCTCGGCGCATAAAATGACGTATGCAAAAAACCTGTGCCGAGATCTCTTTGAACACCGTTGTCCGCAATGCCGCGCTCGTGCGGGAATATGCAAACGCCCCCCTCATCGCCGTCGTCAAGGACGACGCCTACGGTCACGGCGCGGAGGCGGTCGCCCATGCGCTCGAGGGCGTTGCGGAGATGTTCGCCGTCTCCACCGCAGAGGAGGGTGCGGCGCTCCGCACGGCGGGGATCGGCAAGGAGATCCTGCTCTTCACCCCCCTTCTGACGGAGGAGGAGATCGTGCGGGCAGATGCCTACCGTCTCACGCCGACCCTTTCCTCGATCGCCGCTTTCGATCTGTTTGTGAGAGCGGCTGATAGGTTCGGGCTCTCGCGGCGGGTGCAGCTCTCCTTCAATACGGGGATGAACCGCTACGGCTTCCGCCCCGAGCGCACCGCCTCGGTGATGCGCAAAGCGCAGGAGTGCGGTTTGGAGGTTGAGGGCATCTATTCCCACTTTTATCTGCCCGAGAACGAGGAGGCGCGGGAGGAACAATACCGCCTCTTTTCGCAAGTCCGCGAGCGGGCGGCGGGGTTCTTCCCCGCGGCGAAGTTCCACCTCTCGGCAACGGGGGGGATCTTAGCGGGGAACAAATATAATTTCGATATGGTACGCTGCGGGATCGCGCTCTACGGCTATCTGCCGTCCGCATTTGCGGGGGCGCTTCCCGTCCGTCCCGCCATGAAGGTGTACGCCTCCGTCACGCGGCGGGGAAAATTTGCGGGAGGAGGCGTCGGCTATGCCGCGGCCGAGGGGGACTTCGGACGTTTGAACACCCTTTCGGCGGGCTACGGGAGCGGATTTTTCCGCGCGGGCGGGCTCGGCGTCGGGAAACTCTGCATGGACGCAGCCATCCGCGAGGGGGACGCTCCTTTCGGAAGAAGGGTCTGCATTCTCAGGGACGCCGCCGAATATGCGGCAAAACAGGGCACTACGGCATATGAAGTGCTCGTGTGCGTCGGTAGGGCAGCCGAGAAGAGGTACGTTTAAGACCTCTTGCGGGACAAGCCCCCTTAGGCTGCAAAACCTTCTTTTATAAAAGCGGAAAAAACAACAAGGGGAACTGATATGCTGAACGAAGCACCCGAAAAACAAAAAGAGGTCAAACCCCTCACGAAGATGAGGCTCTTCAGGCGGAACACATGGGAATGTTTCCGCCGCGCGGTGACGCCGTTTTTGATGTATTTCTTTATGAGCCTCATCATGATCGCCTGTCAGGCGATCGGCAACGCGTGGGCGCGGATCATCCTCGGGATCTTGTGCATCTTGGCGGGAGCGTTCTTCAACGGACATCTGCTCTACCATTGCGGGGTCAAACACTACTGTGATTTTCTCAGCGGCGAAGCGCGCAGAAGGGACGTTCTGTTTGGCGCAAAGGACACCGCCGATCATCATCCCGAGCGGGAGTACCGCCCGTGGAAGGGATTTGTCATCGGCTTCTTTGTAGGGCTTCCCGTCCTCATCCTCGGAACGCTCTCGGGATTTTTCTATGACCGCTTGGGCGGGGACATCAGCGGGAGCACGGGCGCAAGTTTCTCCCAACTCGCGCTTGTCATGCTCGCGGGCTGGGCGATCGTGCCCGTCACATGGTTCGGCAGCAGGACGAACGCCGAGGGCGTGCCCGTCGGGTTGAAGGCGAGCCCCTTCTGGTCTCTGCTCTTCATCCTCCTTCCCATTGCGGTGAGCGGCGTCTTCTACATCATCGGCGCGCTCCGCGAACGGGACAGACGGTTGGAGACGGAGGCGCGCGTCGAACGGGTGAAGGCCGCCCGCGAAGAGGCGCGGCAGAGGGCGCAGCAGGAAGCGCAGCAGCACATCCAGACGGAGGAACAGCGCAAGAAGACCTTGCAGAGCAAGAAGAAAAAATAAGGCGCGTCTGCCCTTTTTCTTCGCACAAGAACACATATGCGCATCATTGCAGGAAAACATCGCGGGCGGGTGCTCGCGGAATTCAAGGGGAAGGACGTCCGTCCCACCGCCGATCGGGTGAAGGAATCTCTCTTTCAGATCCTCTCCGCCCGCCTTGTGGGGGCGCGCATCCTCGATCTCTTTTGCGGCAGCGGCGCGCTGGGGCTCGAATGTCTCTCCCGCGGGGCTGCGTCCGTGCAGTTCAACGACAGTTCGGAGGAGAGCCTTGCCCTTGCAAGGAAGAACGCCGCGCGGCTTTTTGAGGAGGGCGCGTTCACCCGCCTCGACTTCCGCGCCTGCCTTTCCCGCGCGGAGGGGAAGTTCGATCTCATCCTCTCCGATCCGCCCTACGGGCAGGACCTTCTTTCTGAGATCCTTTCGCTCGTCAAGGAGAGGGATCTATTGCAACCGAACGGGCTCGTCGTGCACGAGAGCGAGCGGGAGGAGCACCCTTCCGCGGGCTGGCAGAAGGTGGATCTTCGCAGCTACGGAAGGACGAAAATATACTTTTTCGGGAGGACGTCATGAAAAAATGCGTTTTTGCCGGGACTTTCGATCCCTTTACGATCGGGCATTTCGAGACGGTGAAAAACTGTCTTGCGCTCTTTGACGAAGTGGTCGTAGCCGTTGCCGAAAACAACGGGAAAAAGCACATGTTCACGGCGGAGGAGAGGCTGAAGATGGTCTCTGAGGTGTATGCGGGCGAACCGCGCGTTAAGACCCTGTTTTGGGACGGCGCGATCGTGGACCTTCTCAGAGCGCAGAATACCCCCTTCTATGTGCGGGGGCTGAGGAATGCCGCCGATTTTGAATACGAGACGAACGATTTTTACGCCAGCCGCGATTTCAACGGGGAAATGATCACCCTCTATTTTCCCTCCGAACAGAGGCACATGCACATCAGTTCCACCCTCGTGAAGAATTGTATTCTCTTTCATAAACCCTTTGAACAATATGTCCCGCCGCGGATATACGAATTGATACAGGAGAAATTATGTTCCGCAAAGAAATAGAATTGCCCTCCGCAGAGGAGATCATTGCAGGTCAGCCGCTTCCTTCAAATCTTGCGGCGATCAAGCGGGAAAGGGATGAGCTTGCCATTGCCGCGCTCACGGGAAGATCGGACAAGCTCCTCCTCATCATCGGGCCGTGCTCGGCGCACGAGCCCGCGCCCGTGCTCGAATATGTTCGGCGGCTCGGAAAACTCAACGAACGGGTGAAGGACAAGCTCGTGCTCATTCCCCGCATCTACACGGCGAAACCGCGCACCCGCGGCGTGGGCTACAAGGGGATGTTCTCCCAGCCCGACCCCGAACACAGCGAGGATATCCTCAAGGGCATCCGCACCATCCGTTCCCTTCTTTTGGGGAGCATCGAACAGTCGGGGCTGTCCGCCGCCGACGAGATGCTCTATCCCGAGAATTACGCCTACGTCGAGGACCTCTTGACCTACGTCGCCATCGGCGCGCGTTCGAGCGAGAATCAGATGCACCGCCTCGTTTCGAGCGGTATCGAGTTGCCCGTGGGGATCAAGAACCCCATGAGCGGCAGTATCCCCGTGCTCATCAATTCCATTTTTGCGGCGCAGAGCCCGCAGGTTTTCAAGTATCACAACTGGCAGGTGCATACGGAGGGGAATCCCTTCGCCCATGCCGTTTTGCGGGGGAGAGTGGACAACTACGGGAACGACATCCCCAACTACCACTACGAGACGGTGATGCAGGTGCTCGAGGGCTATCGCAATACCGAGGGCGGGTTGAACAATCCCGCCGTCATCATCGACGCCAACCACTCCAACTCGGGGAAACAGCCCCGCCAACAGATCCGCATCGTGGAAGAGGTCATGCAGAACCGCCTCTACGATCCCGACTTCAAGAAGATCGTGAAGGGCTTCATGATCGAAAGTTTTCTCGTGGAGGGCTGTCAGAAGCACGACATCGTGTTCGGGCAGTCCATCACCGACCCCTGCCTCGGCTGGGAGGACACCGAGAGACTTGTGCTCGACATCGCAGACAAAGCCTGAAAAGAAAACAAAAAGGAAGACAAGACAGATGGAAAGAGTGAGTTGCTTGGGCCCCGAGGGGAGCTATTCGGAGCTCGCCGCAAAAAAGCTGCGCGAAGATCACGAAGTCGTGCTCTGCAACAGCTTTCGGGAGGCCGTCAATAAACTGCTTTCCGGGGAGACCGAATATGCGGTGCTTCCCGTGGAGAACGCTCTCAACGGCGGGGTGCAGGAGAGCCTCGACCTGCTCGCGGCGGAGGACATCTTCGGCTACGAAGAATACCTTCTCGTCGTCGATCACCGCCTTGCAATGCTTGAAGGCGTCAAGCCCGAGGACATCAGATACATCTATTCCCATGAACAGGCGATCGGGCAGTGCTCGGAATATCTCGCCAAATATTTCCCCGACGCCACTTGTCTGCCGACTTCCTCCACCGCAAGCAGTCTTACCATGCTCGACAGGGAAAGCGCAGGCATCGTTGGCGCTCATCTTCAGCGGGAGGGGGTCGTCCTCACCGAGGAAAATATCGCGGACAACAAGGGGAATTACACCCGTTTTTTGCTCATCGGAAGGAGGGGAGAAGTGCCCGAACACAGCGTCATGGTCTTCTTTTCCGCCGTATGTGCGCATAAACCGGGCTCTCTCGTCAACCTGCTCAAGATCTTCCAGCGGTACAGTCTCAACCTCACCCGCATCGAATCCCGTCCCGTCAAACAGCAATTCGGGCAGTACCGTTTCTTTATAGAGGTCGCGGGGGACATCGGCACCGAGCGCGTGAAACAGGCGCTCATTGAGGCGCAAAAGTGCTGCGTCCAGTTCAAACTCTTGGGCGCGTATAACTGAATTTCATAGGAACGCGGCGCCCAGTCCGAGGCAGACGCCGAAGGCGAGGAGCGCTTGCAATGTTTTCACGCCGAGGAAGGGGAGCATGGGGACTTCCGCGCGGACGAGGAATGCCGCCTGCTGGCAGAGCACGCACACCCCGCCGAAGGTGACGAGGGCGCAGGAGAGCGCCAGCGAGAGGGGAGTGCATTCGCGCGCCAAAACGGCGCAGCCCGTTGTCATCTCGAGAAGCCCGCGGACGAGCCCTCTTGCGTAAGTTTCGCCCATCGCCCCCGAGAGCAATTTCACGATCCCCGTATCTTCGAGCATCTGCCCGAAGCAGGAGAACAGGGCGATCGCTCCGCCGACGCACAGAATGGAGATGACGGAATTATACAGGCTGTCATACAGGAGCGCGGGCGCTTTTACGAACGGGGGAAGGGGCTGCGTTTGGGGGCGGCGCTTGGGGCGCATTGCAAGGCAGACGAGCCAAACGGCGGCGAGGTGGGATAAGAGAAGCACCCATCCCGCGGCGGACGAACGGTATAGGATAGACCCCACCGTTCCGACGAGGAACATCGGGCCCGAAGTCGTCGAAAGGCAGGCGACGCGGAAGCGTTCCTCCTTTGCGAGCCTTCCCGCCGAGGAGAGGTCGTACACCATCCTTGCGCCCACGGGATAGCCCGAAAGCGCGGCGAGAATGGCGACGCCTCCCCCCGCGCCCGAGACTTTGAAGAGTTTCCCGAAGGGTGCGGAGAGCTTGCGGGAGAGAGCGCCGAAGGCGGGAAGCCCCGTCAAAAGCGCGGTCAGAAAGAGAAAGGGAAAGGTCGCGGGGAGCACATTCACCGCCCAAAGGGAAACGCCGTCAAAGACGCATCCCGCATAGCGAACGGGGTCGGTGAAAAAGAGCACCATCGCGGCAGCCAACAGCAGACAAAGAAGGGCCGAACGCAGCTTGCGCAGAGGCTTGTTTTTCGGAACGGACATACTGTAAAATACGGTCGTCTCCGTGAAAAAATACCATTGAGGCAAAAATGGATCTGTTTGATTTCAACGACAACGAGGAGAAGGCAAAGCCGCTCGCCGAGCGGATGCGCGCCTCCACTTTCAAAGATTTCGTGGGGCAGGAACACATCGTGGGAGAGGGCTCTCTTCTGCGCCGCGCGATCGCCATGGACCGCTTGGGGAGCTGTATCTTCTGGGGGCCTCCCGGGTGCGGGAAGACGACGCTCGCCAATATCATCGCCGCACAGACGAACGGGGAGTTTATCAAACTCAACGCCGTATCCTCGGGCGTTGCCGACGTCAAAAAGGCGGTGGAACATGCGCGCGACAACCTCAAGATGTTCAACAAGCGCACCTATCTCATGCTCGACGAGTGCCACCGTTTCAACAAAACGCAGTCCGATTCCCTTCTCCCCGCCATCGAACAGGGGACGATCATCTTCATCGGCTCGACGACGGAGAATCCCTACGCGAGCATGACGCCCGCGATCGTCTCCCGCTGCCGCGTGTTTCAATTCCGCCCGCTCACGGCGGAGGACATCAAGGGCGCGCTGCTCCGTGCGCTCGGCGACAAACGCAAGGGGCTCGGGAATTATGCCGCCGTGGTGGACGGGGACGCCCTCGATCATCTTGCCTTTACGGCGGCGGGGGATCTGAGAACGGCATACAACGCCCTCGAACTCGCCGTCTGCACCACGCCCCCCCTCGAAGACGGCACCGTCCATGTGCGCCTGTCCGACGCGGAGCAGTCCATCCAGCGCAGGGCGCTCTCCTATAACGAAGATCTCTATTACGATATTTTATCGGCATTCTGCAAGTCCCTCCGCGGAAGCGACAGCAATGCCGCGCTCTATTACGCCTTCCGCCTCATCGAGGGAGGGTGCGATCCGCTGCTCGTGTTCCGCCGTCTCATCGCCCACTCCGCTGAGGATGTGGGGCTCTCCGACCCGAACGCGCTCGTTGTGGCGACTTCCGCGCTCACCGCGTTCCAAAACATGGGGTATCCCGAGGGACTTCTTCCCCTCACCGAGGCGATCGTCTATGTCTGCGAGACGGAAAAGAGCAATTCGGTCGTCATGGCGATGGACGCCGCCCGCGAGGACGCGGTAAAAAACAAAGACGACAACATCCCGCCCTATCTCAGGGATACGTCCTACGGCACAAAGGAAATGAAGGCGGAGAGCAAGCGGTACAAATATCCGCACAACTACGGCGGTTGGGTGGCGCAGCAATATCTTCCCGACAGCCTCAAGGACAGGGTATATTATCACCCGTCGGAAAAAGGCTTCGAGGCGAAGATCAGGGAGATCCGTCAAAAAAAGAGAGAAAAATAGGGAAACCGCGCCGCGCAGCAGGGAAAAACCTGCCGCGCGGCGCGGTTTTCCCCCCAATTCAATAGACAAGCCCCGCGGAATATGGTATAATCTTCGGGAAAACAACGGGAGAGAAACATGTTACAAGTAAACGGCGTGAGCCTGCAATACGGCAGTAAAAAGTTGTTCGAGGACGTCAACTTAAAATTTACCACGGGGAACTGTTACGGCATCATCGGCGCGAACGGCGCGGGGAAGTCCACCTTCCTCAAAGTCCTCTCGGGGGAGATAGAGCCGAACAAGGGGGACGTCACCCTCGGCAAGAACGAGCGGATGAGCGTGCTCGCCCAAAACCAGAACAAGTACGACGGCGAAACGGTGCTCCGTACCGTCATGCTCGGGCACAGGCGGCTCGTGGAGATCATGGACGAGAAGGACGCTCTCTATGCCCATGCGGAATTCACCGAGGAGGACGGCGTGCGCGCCTCCGAACTCGAGAGCGAATTCGCAGAGCTCGGCGGGTGGGAAGCGGAGAGCGAAGCCGAGACCCTTCTCAACGAATTGGATATCGGAAGCGAATATTACTACACCCGCATGGGGGATATGGACGCCAAACAGAAGGTGAAGGTGCTCCTTGCACAGGCACTGTTCGGAAATCCCGACGTCCTTCTTTTAGACGAGCCCACCAACAACCTCGACCTCAAAACGGTGCGGTGGCTCGAAAACTATCTTCTCGACTTTGAAAATACCATCATCATCGTCTCCCACAACCGCCACTTTTTGAACAAGGTCTGCACGCACATCTGCGATGTGGACTACGGAAAGATCAATCTCTATCTCGGCAACTACGATTTTTGGTATCAGACTTCCCAACTCATGGCGCGGCAGCAGCGGGACGCCAACAAGAAAGCCGAGCAGCGCGCCGCCGAGCTCAAAGAGTTCATCGCGCGGTTCGCGGCGAATGCGAGCAAGTCGCGGCAGGCGACTTCCCGCAAAAAAGAACTCGAAAAGCTGACGATCTCCGACTTCAAGCCCTCGCTCAGAAAATATCCGTTCATCGAATTCAAGTATGAGCGGGAGATCGGCAACGACATCCTCATGGTGGAAAACCTCACCAAGAAGGGATATTTCGAGAACGTCTCCTTCACGGTGCAAAAGGGGGACAAGATCGGAATTCTGTGCGACAAGTCCACCTCCGTCACCATGCTCTATGAGGTTTTGACGGGCAAGCAAGAGCCCGACGCGGGCACGGTGAAGTGGGGGAAGACCATCAATTATTCCTACTATCCCCTCGACAACGGGGAGTATTTCGACGGCTGTGAGCTCACCCTCGTGCAGTGGCTCTCGCAGTTTTCAAAAGATCATTACGAAGAATATCTGCGCGGTTGGCTCGGACGGATGCTCTTCTCGGGAGAGGAGGCGCTCAAAGAGGCGAAGGTGCTCTCTGGCGGCGAGAAGGTGCGCTGTATGCTCGCCAAGATGATGCTCGAGGGGGGGAACTTCCTCATCCTCGACGAGCCCACCAACCACCTCGATTTGGAGAGCATCACCTCGCTCAACAACGGGCTCACCGCCTTCAAGGGCTGCCTTCTCATGACCTCTCACGATCAGGAGCTCATGAATACGGTCTGTAACCGCATCATCGTCCTCGACGGCACGAAAGTGTACGATAAGTCCATTACCTTCGACGAATATTTGGACGCGATTTAGTTCACACGTTTCTTTGCTCGCTCCACCCCCTTAGGAGCAAACGAGCCCTCCCCCCCTCCCACGGAGGGGGGGAGGGGGGTGGGTAAAAGGTGCGCCGCGGTTCTTGCGGCACGCCTGAAAAAACCGAAAAAACTTTCAAAAAACGCTTGACAAACCGTTCGGCGTTGTGATAAGGTAAAAATATGAAACAAAACAGCTATCGCAATTACATGTACATGCCGATGTCCCGAGCAGGAATGCGCGGGTTTTCGGCGTTGTAAAAAATACGCAGAAAACTTTCACTTCCGCTCGGGACTTTCCCTCCCGGGCGGTTTTTTTATGCCTTGGGGGGGATACCTGCCCCTTCAAAAAGTAAGTGACAATAAACCACCTCAGTCACCTGCGGTGACAGCTCCTCCTTGGAGGAGCCATACATGCCCCCTCCAAGGAGGGGGGGTAGGGGGGTGGTGAACTTGCCCAAAAGCAAACATACTCCCAAAGGAGAATTTATGATAGAACTCAAACATTTAACAAAAATCTATCCCTCTGCGGCGGGGGAGACGGTCGCGCTCGAGGATGTTTCCCTCGAGATCCCCGACGGCTCGGTATATGGGGTCATCGGGCTGTCGGGCGCGGGAAAGAGCACGCTCGTAAGGTGTATCAACCTGCTCGAAAGACCCACGAGCGGTCAGGTGCTCGTAGACGGAAAGGATCTCATGACGCTCAAAAAGGGGGAGCTCAATCGGGTGCGCCGCTCGATAGGGATGATCTTTCAGGGTTTCAACCTCTTGCAGCAACGCACGGCGGAGGGGAACGTCCTCTTTCCGCTCGAGCTCGCGAAAGTTCCCCGCGCCGAGGCAAAGAAGCGGGCAAAGGAGCTTCTGGAACTCGTC
The DNA here is from genome assembly GCA_947629575.1 of uncultured Clostridia bacterium. GTDB lineage: Bacteria > Bacillota > Clostridia > Christensenellales > Borkfalkiaceae > Gallimonas. Next base: position 108,366 of record CANREF010000003.1, read on the forward strand.
GGCTTGGGGGAGAGGGCGAGGTCCTATCCCTCGCAGCTCTCGGGGGGACAGAAACAGCGGGTCGCGATCGCGCGGGCGCTGGCAACAGAGCCGAAATACCTTCTGTGCGACGAGGCGACGAGCGCCCTCGACCCCGCCACAACGGAGTCCGTTCTGCAGCTCCTCGAAAAGATCAACCGCGAACTTGGAGTGACGATCGTCGTCATCACCCACGAGATGAAGGTGGCGGAGCGCATCTGCACCGACGTCGCCGTGCTGGACAGAAGCCGCGTCGCCGAACAGGGGAAGGTCGCAGACGTATTCGCATTCCCCCGATCGGAGATCGCAAAACAGCTCATCCTGCCCGGATTGCTCCGTTCCCTTTCGGGGAGCGGGAAAAAGCTCCGCCTCGTGTTCCGCGGCGAGCGGGCGGCAGAGCCTGTCATCTCGGGACTTGCGCTGCGGCTGGGTATTTCGGTGAATATCCTGTTCGCGGATACGCGCAGTATCGGCGGGAAGGCTTACGGACAGATGGTCATCGACCTTCCCCAAGAGGAGGAAAAGGCCGTCTTAGTCAAGCGACACCTCGCCGAACAGAACATCACCTTTAAGGAGGAAGATCTATGAACGCGCTCCTCTTGAGCAGACTGTTCACACAGCTTGGTGCAGACGGATTTTTGCTCGCCGTCTGGGAGACAGTGTACATGACCCTCGCCTCCTCTGTGCTATCCTATCTCATCGGACTTCCGCTCGGCATCCTGCTCACGGTGACCGCCCGCGAGGGGCTCGTCCCCGCCGTGTGGCTGAACAAACTGCTCGGCGTCATCGTCAACATCCTGCGGAGCATCCCCTTCATCATCCTCATGGTGGCGCTCATCCCCGTCTCCCGCGCGATCGTCGGCACGAGCATCGGGAACGGCGCGATGATCTTCATGCTCGTCATCGCCGCCGCGCCCTATGTCGCCCGCATGGTGGAATCCTCTCTCAAAGAGGTGGACGCGGGAGTTGTGGAAGCGGCGCGCTCGATGGGGGCGGGAACTTTCCGCATCATATGGAAGGTGTACCTCCCCGAGGCGAAGCCCTCGCTCATCGTGGGAGCGGTCATTTCCTCCGTTACCATCCTCGGCTATTCCGCCATGGCGGGCACTCTCGCGGGCGGCGGCTTGGGGGCGCTCGCCGTCACGCAGGCGCGCCCTTCCAATGCACAGGACGTCATCTGGCTGTGCGTGGCGCTCACGGTCGTCATCGTGCAGATCATTCAGGAGCTTGGTATGCTCCTTGCGAAAAAAACGGATAAGCGCATCCGCTCATCCGAGAAAATAAAGAAAAAAGAATCGAAAGGAGAATCATCATGAAAAAATTTATCCCTGCAACACTTGCACTCATCGCCGCATTCGGGGCTTGCCTTACCGGCTGCGGACGCACCATCGACTCGGACAACGTGATCATCGTCGGCGCGAGCCAAACGCCGCACGCACAGATCCTCGAGGTGATCAAGGACGATCTCGCCGACAAGGGCTACACCCTCGAGGTGAAAGTGTTCGACGATTACATCCTGCCCAATACCGCCCTCGAAGGCGGCGAGCTCGACGCGAACTACTTCCAACACACGCCCTATCTCAACACCTTCAACGCCGAGCACGGGACTGACCTCGTCTCCGTGGGGAAGATCCATTATGAGCCCTTCGGCGTATACGGCAACAATGTGACGAAGGAGGAATTTTCCTCTGTAAAGACGGGGCGGACCATTCTCATTCCCAATGACGGGAGCAACCTCGCGCGGGCGCTGTTCGTGCTGCAGGACGAGGGATACATCACCCTCAGGGAAGGGGTCTCGGCGAACGATTCCCTCACCGTACACGACATCGCCGACGACAACGGGAACGACGTTAAAGCGGTGCTCGCGGAGACGGTCGCCGTCCAGCTCGCAGAGGCGGATGCGGGGACGATCGCGGTCATCAACGGGAATTTCGCCCTGCAAGCGGGGCTCGATGTGAAGAACGCGCTCGCCGTGGAGCGCGCCGACGGCGAAGCGGCCCAGCTCTACGCCAACGTCATCGCGGTGAAGGCGGGCAATGAGGAACATCCCAAGATCAAGGCGCTCTTGGAGGCGCTCAGAACGCAGAAGGTCTCCGACTATATCAGAGATACTTTCAACGGAGCGGTGCTCCCCGTATTCGAGGTATAAGCGCTTTCTGTCCCCGCCCGCCGCGCGATTTTATCGCGCGGCGGGCGTTTCTCTGTTCATGGGACAAATTCCCTTGCGCATAGAATGAGAGGTGAGGTGAAATCATGCTCGAAATGTTTTATGCGCTCCTCTGCCGCCTGTTTTTCTTCACCGGCTCGGTCTCGGACGGGAGTTCTTACCCCAAGCCGCTCTCCCCGGAGGAAGAGCAAAAATATCTTGCGCTCGCGCGAAAGGGGGACAGAGAGGCAAGGGATATCCTCATCCGCCATAATATGCGGTTGGTCGCCCACATCGCCAAGAAATACAACGGCGCCGCCGAGACGGACGACATGCTCTCCGTCGGCAGCATTGGGCTCATCAAGGCGATCAATACCTATGAACCGGGTCACGGCACGAGGCTTGCGACGTATACCGCGCGCTGTATCGAAAACGAAATCTTGATGCTCATCCGCGCGGGGAAGAAGCACAGGAACAACGTTTCCCTCTCCGATCCCGTCGGAACGGACAAGGACGGGAACGAGCTCACGCTCATGGATCTGCTCTTCGAGAAGGAGGACAAGGTTTTCGGGAATGTGGAGCGTTCGCTCATGCAGGAGAAGTTCCTCGCGGCGGTGAAGGAATTGCTCACCGAGCGGGAGACGATGATCATCTGTATGAGATATGCGCTGACGGGGGGCGTGCAGATGGCGCAGCGCGAAGTCGCCGCAAAGCTGAAGATCTCCCGTTCCTACGTCTCGCGCATCGAAAAGAAGGCGCTCGAAAAACTCCGCGCAGGGTTGAAGAAGGAAGACTTTTTTGAATAGTTTCGCACATTTCTTTTTCGCACATTTCTTTGCTCCGCTCTCTCGGCGCGCCGCTTTGCGGCGCGCCTCGTTCGCTTCGAAAAGAAATGTGCGAAGAAACCTTCCTCCTGCATCAACCGAGTGTTCCTCTCGTCCGCTCGGCTTGGACAACAAGGCAAAAGTAATTGCCAAATTGTGTCGCCCACGGCGGAAGTGAATTCCGCCTAAGGCAAGTAAATGAGAATGGTTTCGCACATTTCTTTGCTCACTCCCCCCTTGCCCACCCCTTGAGGGGTGGGTGTCACGCGCAAAGCGCGTGACGGAAGGGGTGTCGTTCGAAAAGAAATTTGCGAGGAAAAGCGTGGTTTTGCTCGCGGAAAAGATTAAAGAAAAACCACCTCAGTCACCTACGGTGACAGCTCCTCCTTAGGAGGCGCCTTTCTTGCCCCCTCCCACGGAGGGGGGTAGGGGGGTGGGCACTCGGCGTCCCCGCGTCATTCTGAGATGAATTGTTATTACGCAGTCCACGGAAGTTGTCCCCGAAGAATCTCGCGGGGACAATAGATGCTTCGGGGAGAGCTTGAAAGGACTGCGTAATTGCTTTCCCTGCTCAGCATGACGCTTGGGCGAGCGGGGCAGCAAGGGCATCCCGCCCCCGCTAACGTTCCTCACGCCGTCTGTGGGCTTTCGAGGCAAAGAAATTCCCGAACGGCCGAAAATCGCTTTACATTTTATTCCTTATTTATTATAATATAGGCATGATTCGGCTTGCGGAAAATTGGCGGGAATATACCGTGCTTGCGACGGGCGACGGCTACAAGCTGGAGCGCTGGGGAGAGCATATCCTCCTTCGTCCCGATCCGCAAGTCATCTGGGCGGCACAGAGAGATCTTTCTTCCTATCCCGATATCGCCGCCGTCTATCACCGCAGCGCAAAGGGGGGCGGGGCGTGGGAATACCGCAAACCCCTTCCCGAGAGCTGGAATATCTCCTACGGCGTTCTCACCTTCAAGATAAAACCCATGGGGTTCAAGCATACGGGGCTCTTCCCCGAGCAGGCAGTGAATTGGGAAAAGACGGGCGCGCTCATCCGTTCCGCGGTGAACGCGGGCAGGCGCCCGAAGATCCTCAACCTCTTCGCCTATACGGGCGGCGCAAGCTGCGCCATGGCGAAGGCGGGGGCGGAAGTCGTCCATGTGGACGCGGCAAAGGGCATGGTGGAACGCGCCGGCGAGAATGCCCGCCTTTCGGGGCTGGAAAGCGGCATCCGCTATATCGTGGACGACTGCAAGAAGTTCGTCCTGCGCGAGCTTCGGCGGGGAAACCGTTACGACGGCATCGTCATGGACCCTCCTTCCTACGGAAGAGGACCGGGCGGGGAGATGTGGAAACTCGAGGACGAGCTCTTTCCCTTTACCTCCCTCTGCGCGCAGTTGCTCTCCGATGAGCCGCTCTTCTTTCTCATCAACAGCTACACCACGGGTCTGCAGCCCACGGTGCTCACCAATATCCTCTCCCTCGCCCTGAAGGGAAGGGAGGGCAAGATCGAAGCGTACGAGGTGGGGCTTCCCACCGAAGAGGGGATCGCTCTCCCCTGCGGCGCGGGAGGAATGTACATCCATGTGTGAAAAACCCGAAGAAGACATCACCGTCCTCTATGAGGACAACCATATCATCGTCGTGATGAAACCGCAGAATATCCCGTCCTGTCCCGACGAGAGCGGAGACAGCAATATGCTCGACCGCGTGAAGGAATATGTGCGGAGAACTTACAACAAACAGGGGAACGTATATATCGGGCTCGTGCACCGATTGGACCGTCCTACGGGCGGGGTCATGGTGTTTGCGAGAACGAGCAAAGCCGCGGGCAGGCTCTCCGTGCAGATGCGCACGGGGGACTTCGAGAAAAAATACCTCGCCGTCTTGGTGGGCACTCCTCACGAGGAGAGCGCCACGCTCAACGGCTGGCTGAAGAAGAACCCCGTCAACAACATGGTCTACCTCGCCCCGCAGGGCACGGACGGCGCCGTGTCCGCCTCCCTCGATTACCGCGTTCTCTCTTCGGCGGGGGAACTCTGCCTTGCCGAGGTCAAGCTGCACACGGGCAGAAGCCATCAGATCCGCGTCCAGATGGCGGGGATCTCCCATCCCGTCTACGGCGACATGCGCTACGGCGGAGAAAAAGCGGTGAAGGGCAAACTGGCGCTGTGGGCGTACAGCCTCTCCTTCTCTCACCCCGTCACCAAGGAGCGGCTGCGCTTTCTGTGCGAGCCCCCCAAGGGCGAGCAGCCTTGGAAGAGATTCGACCTTTCTTCGGTGATGAAACCGTAAGAAATCAATGAAATTTTTCGTTTTCTTTCAAAGAAGGCGAAATACCGCTTGACGAGCGGGAAGAAATTGTGTTAAAATGGACAAGATAGTCGGGTCATAATGCCCGTATGGAGCAACGTACATGAAAAAGACAAAAATTCGCTACATGACTATTGCCGCGCTCTTTATTGCGCTGGCACTCATCCTGAGCTTTGCAGTCGGCTCTCTGTTTGTAAAGAGGCAGACGATCCTCGCGTTGGAATATAATCCCAACGATATCTTTACCGCAGGCGACGGCGGGAATGTCGGAGCGTCCAAGGCGGACGAGGGGGAGAAGTCCTACCTCCGTCTTTCCCTGTCCGATAACGGGGAGGCGTACTTCCGCCGCGATCTTGCGCTCAAGTGGTTTGCCCCCATTCCCGAAGGCACAGAGCCCGCAGGGGAGACGGTAGGGACGAACAACCCCGCAGAGAAGAAATATTACAACATGCAGTTCGCCTTTGCCCCTGCGGAGTACAGCGTCAACACAAGCGCGTCGACCAAGACCTGCCCGCGCTGCGGAGAAACGGGGCTTGCCCTCTCTGCGGATACCTGTACCAAGTGCAGTTTTGATTTCACGAAGACCGTTCTTTTCGAGCGTTTCGAGATCGCCTTCGAGAGCGCGGAGGAGAGCTACAGCAAGAAGGGCGTCGCCACGAACACCATCGTCGCGGAGCTCGTGGGCGAAGAGCTGAAGTTTGCGGTGCGCAATTCCTTTGAACAGCCCGAGGACGACAAGTCCGAAGAAGAGAACAAGTGGGAACTTCCCGAAGATGCGGTCGGCTTCGCCGTTACGACGGAATCTTTCACCGTAAGATTGGACGAGAAGGATTGCAGTGCGGGCGAATTCGCCGTGTATGTGAACGATGAATTTATCGGCAAGTTCACGAATGTGGGCGGCTATTACATGGAATATCTCACTTCCACTCCCGCCCGCGATCCCATGACCTTCCGTGCGGAACTTCCCGAAGAGACGGGGGAGGGTTACACCCAAGTTGCGCAAACGGTAAAGATGCTCTCCTTGAACGGGCAGTCTTTTGAAGTCAATGCAAGCGGAAAGGTATACGACAATGCAGATCCCGTCCTCGTCGTCAACGAGGCGATCTATGCTTATACCCTCGGCAGAAAGTGGTCGCTCACCTACGAAGCGATCGACGTGTGCGACAGCTCCGTCTCCATTACGAGAAGATACGCCATGGTGAATGCGTCGGACGGCGAGGATGAAGAGGGCAACCCTCTCTATCACAAGCCCCTCAAGGATGACTATAAGGCGCTGACGACTTCCACGGTATTCATTCCCACGAACGACGACCAGCCCACCGAGCAGTACGTCTCCATTTATTTCGATCTCGACGACGGAACTTCCCACCGTCACAAGTGCCCCGACTGCGGTTATCTCTATGACGACAATGTGGAGGAAACTCCCTTTGCGGCGCTTACCTCGAGCGGGGACGACGCATGGAAGTGCCCCGGTCATAAGGAAGACGGAACGGAGTGCGGCGCGGCAAAGAGCCGCTTTACCACCGAGAGCAGCTATACCTATCTCACATGGTATGCGGCGGATGAGAATCAGACCGCCTCTCTCAATTCCTCCGAAGTCTATGAATGCCCCCTTTGCGGCAAGCAGTACAGCAAGTCGGAATATGAGAAGGAAGACTTCACCAAGTGCACCAATACCGACGACTCGAAGCATAAGAGCGGTGAAGAAGTCATCGACGCTCCCAAGGAAGATTTCAAAGAGGTCGCCGTCGATCCCTTCGACTATATCATCGTAAACCGCAGTGATTCGGTCAACGGTGAAAAGAGCGGTCCTCAGTATGTGGGGGTCACCGCCGTCGCCGACACGCGGACAAACGAGGTCACTCCCGAGGCGGAAGAGCTCGCCGAAAAATATCAGCAGGCGATCGACGAAGTCGTCTTTGAAAAGGACGAAGAGGGCAACCTCACCAAGGATCTCAAACTGAGCGCGGGCGACGGTTCTTACTTCTATCTTCCCTCCCTGCGCGATCTCATCGCGAGCGAGAACGCCGATTACAGAAACCTCAGATTCAGCATCTATTACAAAAAGCCCGGAACGGAAGTCGGCGCTTCTCCTTCCTCGGCGACTTCTCTCCGCTACAACGCCCTTCGCTTCGAGATCGATGAAGCGGGCAAGTATGCCTTCAAGATCCTTGCGACCGATGCGGCGGGCAATGCGATGAAGTATTATTTGGAGGAAAAGCTCGTCACCGTCTCCTCTTCCAACATTTGGGACATCGACGAGATCCCGACCTTCAGCTTCGAAGTGACGTACACGGGCGCGACTGTCGAGAACCGTGAGGACAGCTATCAGGGCTACCGCGACAGCAGCTTTACCATCACCTCCTTTGATATCGTCGCCTTGAGCGGCTATGAGACGAAATACACCCTCTACCGCTTCGATGACGCTGTGCGGGCACAGAATGATCTTGCGCCCATCACTTACGAGAATTTCCGCAAAGATCTCAGCGGCAATGTCGAGACGTATAAGGCTTGCCTTGTGGAGATCAAGGATTACGGCGACATCACCGAGGATGATCCCAATTGGGCCGACAGCGCCCAATACTATCAATGGGATTCCGACAGTTCTCTTTCCTTCATCCCGCGGGAGATCACCTTCTACGTGGTGAAACTCGAAGTGACGGAGGAGGCTCGTCTGCCCGAACAGAAGGCGATTGCATATCAGGCGATCGATGTGCGCAATCCCATCGACTCCCGTCCCGACCCCACCTATTGGCTGGAGAACAACGTTACCTCGGTCGTGCTCTTCTCTATCTCCGGTGCGTTGCTTGTGATCATCATCATTCTCTTCATCGTCAAGCCTTCGGACAAGAAGATCGAAGAGGTGGATGTGAATACCCTCCGCGGCGGCAAGAAGAACAAGAAAAACAAGAAAGAATAAGCATTAGCTCAAAAAGCACCCCTCGGGGTGCTTTTTTGCTGCGTTTTGCGAATGAAAAGGAGAGGGTCAAAGCTCCTCCTAAGGAGGAGCTGTCACGAAGTGACTGAGGTGGTGTCCCTGCCTCGCACACAGTCTTTGATCTCCACAGTGCATAATAAAAATTCTTTGTCGCAAACTGCTTTCAGGAGGCAAAGAATGGTTATTGCAAATTTAATTTCCTATATCCTCGTGCTCACGGGCGCGTTGAATTGGGGGCTGTACGGGATCTTCAACTTCAATCTCGTCTCTTCCATCTTCGCGGGGCCGCGCACCATCGGCGCTATCATCGTCTATTCGCTCATCGCGCTTGCGGCGATCTGGCTCATCATCTCTCCCATCATCACGAACGGAGCTCTCAAGCTCATGGGGAACAGAGAAGTCAATAAAGAGCATTCATGATCGAACGAAAAAGTGCGGACGGGGCATAATTCTTGCCTTGTCCGCATTTTTTATGTTATGAATATTACCGATCTCAAGCGCGGAGACCGTGCGATCGTCTCCGCCGTAGTCTGTTCTCCCCGTCTCAAAGAGCGTCTCCGTACCCTCGGCGTCCGCGCGGGGGGAGTTTTGCGGGTGCTCAAGGTCTCCTTCTTCAAGAAAACTTATCTCCTGCAGGCGGGGGGAAACCGTCTTGCGGTCAGAAGGGAGGTGGCGGAGTGCGTGAGCGTGCGCAAGGTTTAGAGCTCCTTCTCGTCGGGAATCCCAACGCGGGCAAGAGCACTCTCTTCAATTCGCTCACGGGCGGGCACGCCAAGGTGGGGAATTGGCACGGCGTCACGGTGGGGGAGCTCTCCAAGGAGACGGTCCTCGGCGGGGAACGCTGTCTTGTCACCGATCTTCCGGGGATATATTCCACGCGCGGCATGAGCATGGAAGAGCGCTCCGCCTGCGAGTACATCGAAAAACACCCCGAAGCACTGCTCGTCTTCGTGGGGGAATGCGCCACCCTTCCCCGCGCACTGCCCCTCTTCGGCGAACTCGGAAAGGGCAGGAAGTGCTTGCTCGTTCTCACCAAACGGCGGCAATTCGAGCGTGCGGGCGGGAAGATCGATGCAGACGAGCTCTCCCGCATACTCGGAATTCCCGTGCTCGACGCGGAAGGATTTCGCGGGAAGAGGTTGAAAGAGCGCCTTTCCCTCCTGCTCAAGGACGCCTCCGAGGGAGAAACGTTCTCCCTTCCGCCCTCCTATGCGCCTGCGCGGGAGGGACTTTCGCGGGCGGACAGGTGGCTTCTGAACGGCTTTTTTTGTATTCCGCTCTTCTTCGGAATTCTCGTCTTCACCTTTTGGGTGACCTTCGCGCCCGGGCTCTTGGGCGATACTCTGAAGTCGCTCATTACCCGTTTTTTCGAGGAAACGCTCGGCGGACTTGCGGGGAAGATCTCCTCTCCCGTAATGAGGAGTTTTCTTGCGGACGGGCTCTTAAAGAGCCTCGGCAGTGTGCTCTGTTTCCTGCCGCAGATCGTACTGCTCTTCTTCTTTCTCACCGTCATGGAAGAGAGCGGCTTTTTGTCGCGGCTCGCCATTCTCACAGACGGCGTATTTTCCAAATTGGGGCTCAACGGAAGGGCGGTATTCTCCTTGCTCATGGGCTTTGGGTGCAGCGCCGCCGCGATCCTCACGACCCGCGGGCTGGACGACAAGCGCATCCAGCGCAGGGTGATCCTGTGCCTTCCCTACATCTCCTGCAGCGCAAAACTGCCCGTCTATCTCACCCTCGCCTCCTCCTTCTTCCCCGATCCCTTCCTCGCCGTACTGCTTCTGTATGTGCTCGGCGTGGGGCTCGCCCTCTTTGTCGCCTTCTTTTTGAAGAGCGGGGAGGCGTCCTTTGTCCTCGAACTCGCCCCGCTGCAATTTCCCCGCCCCGCATACGTTGTAAAAGCCTTGCTTTTTCAGGTCAAACAGTTTATAATAAAGTTGGGAACGGTCATCCTCGCCTTCTTTCTCGCGTCGTGGCTTCTGTCCTCCTTCGATGTGCATCTCCGCTTTTGCGGCGTGGAGGAGAGCATCCTCGCGCGGCTCTGCGGCGGGCTCAGATTTTTGTTCGCGCCCATCGGCTTGGGAGATTGGAAGATCGCCTATGCCGCTCTCTCGGGGCTCATCGCCAAGGAAAACGTGGCGGGCGCGCTCGGGATGTTCTACGGCGGGTTTCCCTTCTCTGCGCAGAGCGCGTTTGCCTTTGCCGTGTTCATCCTCGCCTGTTCCCCCTGCGTTTCGGCGATCGCCGCAAGCGCGAGAGAGCTCGGGGTGAAGTCCGCGCTCCTGTACGCCGCACTGCAGACGGGAAGCGCATTGCTCTTGAGCTACCTCGTCTATTTCCTCTTGACGGGCGGATATGTCAACTTCCTCCTTCTCCTCCTTCCCGTCAAGATCTTCCTTCTTCTCGGCTATGAAAAAATTCACCGTAAACGAAAACACCACCCTGAAAGTCTTCACGGATAACACTTGCGCGCAGGCCTCCTTTTGCTTTCGGCGGCTCTTGAAGGCGCGCGAGATCAGAGTGAACGGCGTCAAGACGGGGGAAGATCTCCCCCTTTCCAAGGGAGACGAGGTGTGCTATTATATGACCCCCGCCGAGGAGGGGAAACGCGCGTTTTCCATCGTCTATGAGGATGAAAACATCCTCGTCGCCGACAAGGAGAGCGGCGTCAACTCGGAGGCAGTCTTCACCGAAACGGGGCTCTTTCCCATCCACCGTCTCGACCGAAACACCGCGGGACTTTTGATCCTTGCCCGAACGCGGGAAGCGGAAGAGGAGCTGCTGAAGGCGTTCCGTGAAAGGCGGACGGAAAAGGTGTACCATGCGCTCGTCATCGGGAAAATGCCCGAAAGGCACGCCGTATTGCGGGCGTTCCTCGAAAAAGACGAGAGATCGGCGACGGTCAAAGTGCGGGAACAGGGCGCGGGCGTTCCCATCGAAACGGAGTATGAGGTGCTCGGCGAGAGGGGAGAATGCTCCCTTCTCAAGATCGTTCTGCACACGGGAAAGACCCACCAGATCCGCGCCCATATGGCGTTTCTCGGCCACCCCGTGGTGGGGGATGAAAAGTACGGCGATACCGCCTTCAACAGGCAGATGCACTGTTCCCGCCAACAGCTCATCGCAAAATCGCTCACGCTGTATACGGGCGGCGTCCTTTCCTATCTCAAGGGAAAGACCTTCCTCTCCGAAAAAAATCTGTAAAAATTTTCGAAAAACGCTTGACAAGCGTTTTTTCTTGTGTTAATATATGAATACTTATTCATATATTGATATAGGAGGTAGTCATGAACTGCGATCATGAGCAGTTGCATCATTTGGCGGCGCAGGCCGCAAAGGAGAACATGCCCGCCGAGGAGGCGATCGAAAGGGTCGCGGCGGCGTTCAAGTCGATCTCCGAACCCAGCCGCCTGAAGATCCTCTTTGCCCTTCGCCAAGGGGAGATGTGCGTGTTCCACATCGTCGAGGCGGTGGGGGGGACGCAGAGCGCCGTCTCCCACCAGCTCCGCATCCTAAAGGACAACCACATCATCAAGTCCCGCCGCGACGGGCAGAATATCGTCTATTCGCTCGCGGACGAACACGTGGTCGCGGTACTTGAGCTCGCCTGCTCTCACTTGAATTGCAAAATTTAGGGAGGCAGGAAATCATCATGCAAAAAGTTATCAAGATCAGAAATTTAGACTGCGCCGCCTGTGCGGCGGAACTGAGCGAAGAGCTCAACGGCATCGCGGGCATTTCGGACGCCGTTGCCGACTTTATCAATCAGCGCGTCAGCCTTTCCTATGAAGACGAGGAAGCGCTCGAAAAGGCGATCTATTCCATTACCCACTTTGAGGAAGTGGAGCTTGCCGAGGGCGCGGCCGTGCGGAAAGAGCGGCATCTTAGGGAGATCGTCTCCATAGCGGTCTCGGCGGCATTCTTTCTCCCCGCGCTCATTTTGGAACTGCTCGGGTTCAACCGCTGGCTCGTGTTCTCCCTCTTCCTCGCGAGCGCGCTTGCTGCGGGCTGGTCGGTGGTTTGGAACGTCCTGCACTTCCGCGGCATTTCCACATTTTTCGACGAGAACTTTCTCATGACCCTTGCCGCCGTCGGCGCGTTCGCCATTTTTGAACCCCTCGAGGGCGCGGCGGTCATGCTCCTGTATCAGATCGGCGAACTGCTGCAAAATATCGCGGTCGGCTCTTCGCGCAGCGCGATCACCAAGCTGCTCGAGCTCAAGAGCGAAACCGCCATTCTTCTCGAAGACGGACAGCAGCGGGAAGTCGATCCCGAGACCCTCAAAGCGGGGGATCTCATCCTCATCCGCAAGGGGGACAAGATCCCCGCAGACTGTATCCTCTTCGAGGGGGAGAGCGCGCTCGACACCAAATCTTTGACGGGCGAGGCATATCTCAGAGAGGTGAGGGCGGGGGATGAGCTCTTATCGGGCTGTGTGAATGCGGGGAACGCCGTCAAGGCGAAGGTCTTGCGCCCCGCTTCGGAGAGCGCCGTCGCGAAGATCCTCGACATGGTGGAAAATTCCTCGGCAAAGAAGGCAAAGCCCGAGAAATTCATCACAAAATTTGCCCGTATCTATACCCCCGTCGTCGTACTGCTCGCCGTTCTCATCGCGGTCATCCCGCCTCTCTTCCAGAGTTTCAACTTCGCAAAGTGGCTCGTCCCCGCGATCGAATTTCTCGTCATCTCCTGTCCCTGTGCGCTCATCATCTCGGTGCCGCTCACCTATTTCTCGGGCGTGGGAACGCTCGCCCGCCACGGCATCCTGACGAAGGGAGCGGTCTATCTCGACGAACTCGCCAAGGTGCAGGTCGCCGTATTCGACAAAACGGGCACCCTCACCGAGGGGAGATTCGAGATCGCAAGGGTGAACGGCGGCGAGCGGGTACTCGAACTCGCCGCGGCGGTGGAAAAGAATTCCTCCCATCCCCTCGCGCAGGCGTTTACAAAGGTGAAAACGTCGCAAATTGTCGAGAACGTCACCGAAATTTCGGGCATGGGGCTCTCCGCTACGGTGGACGGGAAGGAGACGCTCGTGGGAAGTCTGCGGCTCATGCGCGATCGCAATATCGAGGTCACTGCCATAAAGAGTCTCGCTTCCGTCGTATATGTCGCGGAAGGCGGCAGATGCGTCGGTTCGGTGGAGATCGAGGACAAGATCCGCCCCGAGGCAAAGTCGGCGCTGGAAGAGCTGAAAAAGTGCGGCGTCGGTTACCGCGCCGTCCTCACGGGGGACACGGCAGAGCGTGCGGAGGAAGTTCTGAGGGAGCTTCCCATCGATGAGATCCATGCGGGGCTTTTGCCCGAAGAGAAGCCCGCATGGGCGGAAAAGCTCAAAGAGCGGGGCAAGTTGCTCTATGCGGGCGACGGGATCAACGATACCCCCGTTATGGCAGTGAGCGACGTGGCGGTCGCCATGGGCGGGCTCGGAAGCGACGCCGCCATCGAAGCGAGCGATTTCGTGCTGGCGGGCGATTCCCTCTCCGCTCTTCCCAAGGCGGTAAAGGGCGCAAAGAAGACGCGCGCCATTGTAAAACAGAACATCGTGTTCTCCATAGGGGTGAAGGCGGCGCTCATGGCGGCGTCCGTTGCCGCAACGGCAACGGGACTGTTCGCCCTCCCCATTTGGGCGGCGGTGTTCGGCGATGTGGGCGTGATGCTCCTTGCCGTGCTCAACAGTATGCGTATGCGCGGAAAACTTTGACCAAGGGTAATTATCCTCTACAAAGCAACGCCCCGTGCCAAAGGCACGGGGCGTTGCTTTGTAGAGATTTTTATAATACGTTCTGCAAAAAATCGTGCATATCATATAGTCCGTTGGGTTGGGAGAGAAGCCATTCGGCGGCTCTTAAAGCGCCGGACGCAAAGACCTTTCGGCTGCGTGCGGAGTGGGAAAGGGTGACGATCTCATCCTCGCCGGCGAACATCACCTCGTGTTCGCCCACGATCGTGCCGCCGCGAACGGCGTGGATGCCGATCTCCCGCTTGTTCCGTTCGCCGACCATTCCGTGCCGCCCATAGACGTACTCTTTTCCGCCCGCTCTGTCGATGCTCTCCGCCAGCATGAGCGCAGTTCCCGAGGGGGCGTCCTTTTTCTTGTTATGATGCCGCTCGATGATCTCCACGTCGAAGCCGTCGAGGATCTTCGCCGCCCGCTCTGCGAGCAGTTGCAAAACGTTGATCCCGAGGGAGAGATTTCCCGTCTTGAAGAGGGGGAGCTTCTTTGCGAAAGCATCTATGAGCCGCAGATCCTCATCAGAATATCCCGTCGCTGCAAGCACCGCAGGAAGGCAGTTTGTATCGCAAAATTGCAGACGTTCCTCTAAATTTTGTACCGACGAGAAGTCGATCATCACGTCGGCCGTTTCTCTTATGTCCGAAAAATCGGTGTAGAGAGGGAAGGCCGTCGGCGCGGGAGAGAGATCCACGCCGCAGGCGATCTCATGCCCGTATGTGGGCGCGAGCTCGCTCACCATTCTCCCCATCCGCCCGCAGGCGCCGCAAAGCAGGATCTTCATCCCCGCACCTCCGGACAGCAATTTTTCATGGCGGTGCGCAAGAGGCCTTCATGCCCCTCTTCCAAAGGCGTGAGTGGGGGACGCGGGACGCCCGCTTCGAACCCGAGGAAGTTCATTCCCGCCTTCACGGGGATGGGATTCACCTCCGAAAAGCAGGCCGCGGCAAGGGGAAGGAGCAGATCGCTCAAACGGTTTCCTTCGGAAAGATCGCCCTTCAAAACCGCGTCCGTCATGCGTTTTACGAGTTTCGGCGCGAGGTTGGAGACGACGGAAATGACCGCGCTCCCGCCCGCGGCGAGTATGGGCAGATTGAGTGCGTCTTCGCCCGAATAGAGGTCGCACTTTCCGCGCAGAAGACGCGCCGTCTCCATCACCTGCGCCATGTTCCCGCTCGCCTCCTTGATCCCCGCCATATTGGGGATCTCCGCGATGCGCGCCATCGTCTCGGGCAGAATGTTCACCCCCGTGCGTCCCGGGACGTTGTAGGCGATAACGGGAACGTGCACTGCCGAGCAGATCTCCTCATAGTAGGCGATCAGCCCCTTTTGGGTGCACTTGTTGTAATAGGGCGTCACGGCAAGCACTCCATCCGCGCCGAGCTCTTCCGCGCGCACGCTTGCCTCCACCGCTTTCTGCGTACTGTTGCTCCCCGTTCCGAAGATGACCTTTGCCCGCCCGCGGACGTGAGAGAGCGAGAACTTCATGACGGCGATCTTTTCCTCCTCCGTCATGGTGGCGGGCTCGCCCGTCGTGCCGAGGATGACGAGCGCGTCCGTGCCGTTTTCGAGTTGATAATCGAGCATTTTTCCGAACGCGTCGAAATTCACCCCGTCTTTTGTAAACGGCGTGATCATTGCAGTTGCAGAGCCCTTCAAAAATCCTGTCATAACGATCTCCCTGTCTCGCCGATGCACGCGGCGAATTTTGAACTATTTCGACCCCTTTGTCCCCTCCTAAGGAGGGGGGTAGGGGGGTGGTGTTTCCCCAAAATCTGCGCGTTGGAAAATCACACTTTTCCATAAGCGCACCCAATTTGCGCGACACTTCGCGCTTATTGTCCTTTGAAACGAATGAGAGGACAAATAAGTTAAGGCGAGGAGCATTTTTCCTCGCACATTTCTTTTCGAACGACACCCCTTCCGTCACGCGCTCTGCGCGTGACACCCACCCCTCAAGGGGTGGGCAAGGGGGGAAGTGAGCAAAGAAATGTGCGAAATTATTCTCATTTACTGCGCGTTGGAAAATCACACTTTTCCATAAGCGCACACAATTTGCGCGATACTTCGCGCTTTTTGTTTTTACGAAGCAGTTATCGGGTGGGCAGATAGTAGCTACGGAGCAGAACGCCTAACCCCTCACGAAATTTTGTCGGCACGACAAAATTTGTGAAATTTCCTCATTACTTGCCTTAGGCGGAATTCATTTCCGCCGTGGGCGACCCAATTTGGCAATTACTTTTGCCTTATTGTCCTTTGAAACGAATGAGAGGACAAATAAGTTAAGGCGAGGAGCACTTTTCCTCGCACATTTCTTTTCCATTGTGAGATTTCTCGACTTCGCGCTCCGCGCTCCGCTCGAAATGACAATAAAAGCGTTTGGCGCATAGCACAGGGAAAAGAAATGTGCGAAACTATTCTCATTTACTGCGCGTTGGAAAATCACATTTTTCCATAAGCGCACCCAATTTGCCGCATTCTTACGGCTTTTTGTTTTTACGAAGCAGTTGTCGGGTGGGCAGATAGTAGCTACGGAGCAGAACGCCTAACCCCTCACAAATTTTGTCGGCACGACAAAATTTGTGAATTATATATACTTCTCTGCCGCCAGCAGTTCCGCGAGCAGTACCGCGCCGCCCGCCGCGCCCCGCAGGGTATTGTGCGAGAGCCCGATGAAACGGACGTCGAACACGCTGTCCTCGCGCAGCCGTCCCGCCGAGATCGCCATGCCGCCTTCGACGTCCCTGTCGAGTTTCGCCTGCGGGCGGTCGGCCTCGTCAAAATAGTGTATGAACTGTTTGGGCGCGGAGGGAAGTTGAAGCTCCTGCGGCAGACCCTTGTAGTTCTTCCATGCGGAAAGGATCTCCTCTCTTTGCGGCTTTTTTTCAAAGGAAGCGAACACGGCGGCGGTGTGGCCGTCCGATACGGGAACTCTCAGACACTGCGCCGTGATGACGGGGGAAGAGGCGGGTCTGATCTGTCCGCCGTCGAGCGTGCCCCAGATCTTGAGGGGTTCGCGTTCGCTCTTCTCCTCCTCGCCGCCGATGTAGGGGATGATATTATCGACTATCTCGGGCATCCGCGCGAAGGTCTTCCCCGCGCCCGAGATCGCCTGATAGGTGCAGACGGCGACCCGTCCGAGCCCGAACTTCCTCAAGGGGTGAAGGAGGGGAACGTACGATTGCAAGGAGCAGTTGCTCTTGACCGCGATGAATCCGCGCTTGACGCCGAGCCGCTTTCTCTGATAGGGGATGACGGCGAGATGTTCGGGATTGACTTCCGGAATGACCATGGGCACGTCGGGGGTAGCCCGATGCGCAGAGTTGTTCGAGACGACGGGAAGTTCGAGCCGCGCATATCTCTCTTCGAGCGCTTTGAGCTTTTCCTTCTCCATATTGACGGCGCAAAATACAAGATCGACCTTTCCTACGAGCGTCTCCGCATCCCGCTCCGCGTCGAGCACGGTGAGGCCTCCGATGAGATCGGGAATGGGAAAGGGCATGGCCCACCTGCCCTCTACCGCCTCGCGATAGAGTTTTCCCGCCGAACGTCCGCTTGCAAGCACCGCCGTCACGGTAAACCAAGGGTGGGAGGACAGCAGTCCCAAAAAGCGCTGGCCGACCATTCCCGTTGCGCCGACGACGGCGACCGAATATTTTTTCATGATTTTCTCCGCCGAAAAAAGGGCGGCTCGTATCTCCGCCCCGAATTATGACAATTTTATCATATGCTCTGTGAAAAGTCAAAGAATTTACCCGATTTTAATTGAATTATTTTTTGATTTGTAGTACAATAGCCTTATCGGGGGATTCCCCCAAATTTCTACGGGAGTTTTTATGGCAAGAGAACGCAAAGGGATCGTTGCGCGTTGGCTGGAAGGCAAGGAGCGCAGCGAAGAATATGCCCGCAGTACCCTTCCCACAAACCGTTTTTCGCTGTTTTGGGATATCTTCAAGGGAAGATTCGGGAGATTGGTGCTCGTCAATTTGTTAGTGCTGATCACATTTTTGCCCGCAGTAGGGCTGTTTGTGTGGAGATATATGGCGATCGTGGTCGATTGGGCTTCGGGACCGTATGCCTCGGGCTTTCTCGCGGGGCTCGGAGTTCCCGGCGCGGGGCTCTTGGGCGTTGCCGAATCCACCCGCCTGTTTCAGGATCTGTTCTTCTTCGGGATGCTCATTCCCGCGGGGGCGATCGCGGCGCTCGGGATCTCGGGCGGCATGTATATCATCCGCAATCTCATCTGGACGGAAGGGGTCTTTGTCGCCAATGACTTCGCGCGCGGCATCAAGCGCAATTATTTCAACGTTTTAGAGGCGATGCTCGTCCTTACCATTCTGCTCTTTCTTGCGCAAATGAGCAGCGACCTTGCCGACTTTCAGGTCGCAATCGGCAGTCCCTATGCGGGCTGGATGATCGCTTCCAAGGTCATCGGCTATATCCTCGTCGCCTTCTCGGTGCTCATCTGCCTTTGGATGATCTCCCTCGGCGTGAACTACAAACAGGGCGTTTGGGCGCTCTTCCGCAATGCCGTCGTCATGACGGTGGGAACTTTCCCGCAGACGATCTTCTTTGCGGCGATCGCCTTCCTGCCCGCCCTTCTGCTGCTGTTCGGCGTCACCTTCCTCAATATCCTCGTGATCGTATTCTACATCCTCATCGGGTTTTCCTTCTTCATGCTCGTCTGGATGGATTACAGCCAGTGGGCGTTCGATCGCTTCATCAACCCCAACCTCGGCGTCACGCCCGGACGGGGTCTCTACAACAAGGAGAAGGGCACGGTCAACCGTGGGGACAAGCCCGCGGAAGACAGCGCGGCAATGCGGGAATACCGCCGCATGATCGTGGCGCAGGGCAAGAGCAAGCTCGTCTCCCGTCCCATCAAGCCCATCGACGACGAACTCGAAGTTTATCAGCTTCCCGAGTCCTTCTCCCGTGAGGACCTTCAAAAGCTCAAGGAGAGCAAGGAGGCGATCGCCGAGGACGTCAAGCAGTACGAGCAGGAGCACAAGGACGACGAACAGTACGTGGAGTACAACCGCCAATTCGAGGAGCGGGAGCGCGCTCTCCGCGAAGAGGAGAGCGGCGGCAAGGGGAAAAAGAAGAAGCAGCCCAAGCAACCCAAGCCGCCCAAGATGCTCAATAAACGTTGACCATGGCATATGAATCGCTCGCCGAATGGTTCGAATACTTGAATGACGACTGCGACTATCCCAAATGGTCGCAGTATTTCATAGAGGGGCTTGCCCGTCTCGGCGCGGGGAAAAAGGGGCTCGAGCTCGGGTGCGGGAGCGGCGCATTTTCGCGCGCGCTCGCGCGGGCGGGCTATGCCGTGAGCGGGGCGGACAACTGCTTGCAGATGCTCACCAAGGCGGAGCGGCTCGCACGGGAAGAGGGACTTCGTATCCCCTTTTTTCTTGCCGACGCGGCGACGCTCTCCGCCCCCGACCGCTATGACTTTATCCTCGCTCCCAACGACGTGTACAATTATATCCCGCAAGAGCGGCTCTCTGCGGCATTCCGCCATGCGGCGAAGTGCCTTGAAAGAGGAGGCTGGTTTTGGTTCGATGTGAGCACGCCTCACAAACTTCGCGGGAAAGTGGGGAATACTGTCTCCTGTGACGACCGCGATGAGGTGACCTATCTCTCCTTTGCCCATCTCTTCAAAGACAGGGTGGAGCTGGAAGTGACCCTGTTCGTGCGCCGCGGGGACGGTCTGTACGAACGCTTGGAGGAGAAGCACACGCAGTATATCCACGAGGAGGGGGAGATCGTATCCGCTCTCCGCGCTGCGGGCTTCGAGATCCGAAAGGTGGAAGGGCATCTCGGAGAAGACCCGAAGACAAGCGACAGGTGGAACTTTATATGCAGGAAAGAGTGAGTAATATTTATAAGGAGCTCATCCTCGACGGGCAGATCTCTCTCGCCGTGCTCGATACGACCTCCCTTGTACAGGAGGCGATCGTGCGGCACAAGCTCTCTCCCGTGGCGGCGGCTGCATTGGGGCGGACCATGACGGCGACTGCCTATCTTTGCAGCTGGTTGAAGGGGGAAGAGAGCAGCCTCTACGTCACCCTTGCGGGGGACGGTGTGGGGGGGAAGATCTCCGTTTCGGGAGACGGTGCTCTTCATCTGCGCGGCAATGTGCAACATCCCGCGGCCGACCTTCCCCTCAACGGACGGGGCAAGCTCGATGTGGGCGGCTATGTCGGGCGGAGGGGAACGCTCACCGTAGTGCGGGACGACGGGGAGGGAATTCCCTTCGTCGGAACGAGCGAGCTCGTCTCGGGAGAGGTCGCGGAAGATTTTTCCGCCTATTTCCTCACGAGCGAACAGCGTCCCACGGCGATCGCGCTCGGGGTGCTCGTCACCCCCGACGGGACATGCCTCGGCGCGGGCGGCGTCTTTTTACAGCCTCTGCCCGGTGCGGGCGAGGAGGCGATCTCCTTTGCGGAGAAGAAGATCGGAGAGTTTTCCGACATTTCCTCCCGCATCGCGGAGGAGGGCGCGGAGGGCGTTCTGCGCCGCTTCGGGGCGGGAGCTCCCTCGGTGCGCGGATTGGAATTCCGTTGCCGCTGTTCCCGCGAGCGTGCGGCAAACGCCGTTTTATCCATGGGAAGGGAAGACGCGCGGGCGCTCCTGTCCGAGGAGGGGGTCATCAGCGTGCACTGCCACGACTGCAATACCGATTATCTCTTTGACGAAAAGGACGTCGAAGAATTGTTCAAGAGCGGAGAATAGATGGACGACAACGTAAGAAAACTTGATTTCGGCGAAGAATCTCTTCTCGAAAGCGCGGAAAAGCGGTATAACGCCGAGGACTATCTCGGCGCGCTCACCATGCTCAACAAGAGGGCGGAGATGTACGACCCCTCCGCGGACGCCGAAGCGCTCTATGCCGACATCTATGAGGCGCTGGAGCTGTGGCCCGCCTGTGCCGACGCGTGGTTTCGCTTTCTCGATACCTGCAACGAGGCGGACTTTGCGGAAGGGTACGAGGGCCTTTCCATTGCCTTCATGAACATGGGAGAACCCTTCCAGTCCGAACTCTATTATCGGCGGACGATGGACGGGGAACTTCCCGAGATAGAGCCGACGCCGCAGTTGCGGCTCGTGCATTCGAGCGACGGGCCCGTGGATGGGGAAATGCTCCTTCGGGGCATCGAATTCATCAAGCGCGGGGAGCTCGACCATGCCCGCGAGGCGCTTGCCGAGATCTCTCCCGAGAGCAGAGACTATCCCTCCGCTTCGGGGCTCATCGCGATGTGCCTTCTTCTCGGCGGCGACACCGAAGGCGCGGCAAAGGAATGCAGCAAACTGCTCGAATACTATCCCGACAACATCCACGCCCTCACGACCTACTGCGCCGTCCTCGGCGCGCAGGAGAAGACGGAGGAGGCGCGGAAGATCGGGCTGCGCCTTGCAGAGCTCGACGCCGATTCCCCGGAGGACCTCTTCCGCGTGGCGACGGCGCTCTGCGAGACGGGATTGGACGAGCAGGCGTATGAAAAGCTCCGTCTTCTCAAAAACAAACTGCCCTACGGGGACGATGTTCTCTGGTTTCACGCCGTTGCCGCCTACCGCACGGGAAGAACGGAGGAGGCGATCTCTTCGCTCGAACGGCTCACCACCCTCTATCCCCGCAAGGAAGTCGCAAAATATTATCTTGTGCGGATGCGCACCCGCTTGGATGGCGGCGAAGAATTTCCCATCGGCTATTTCTATCGCCTTCCCGAAGAGGACTATAAGACCGTTCTCACCTTCTTCATTTCCGTCAGAACG
The DNA here is from genome assembly GCA_947629575.1 of uncultured Clostridia bacterium. GTDB lineage: Bacteria > Bacillota > Clostridia > Christensenellales > Borkfalkiaceae > Gallimonas. The sequence goes on from CANREF010000003.1 coordinate 130,118, forward strand.
TCGCCCGAGGAGCAGGCGGAGGAGCTGGGCAAGCTCGAACAGGTAAAGACCTATTTCCGCATCGCCTTCGACCAGCTCGACGGGCGGGACGACAAACTCCAGCACCTTGCGGCGTCTGCCGCGGTGAAGTGCCGCTGCGACAGCGCGGTGCGGGAGATCTTGCTCGATTACAACGTGGGGGAGGATATCAAGCTCTCCATTTTGGCAGATCTCGTCGTGCGCAACGAGGAGAATTCCTTCGGCGTCGTCGTCTGCGGCATCTACCGTGAATTTTTCATCCACACCCTCGAGATCGGACGCCGCAAACACGGGGCGTTCCTGCGGGCATTCGCCGAAGTGTATTCCAAATTCGCTCTCTTCGACGAAGAGAACGAAAATAGGCTGATCGGGGCGGCGGAGGATCTTTATCACGAACTCGAGGACGCGGATGCGCTCGACTGTGCGGAGGAAAAGGAAGCGGTCGCCGCGGTGATCTATCGGGAGGCGCGCCTGCCGCAGAGCTCCCACGACTTCGGGGAGATGTGTTCCCTCTTCGGCGCAGATCCCGCCACGGTAAAGGAAATTCTGAATTACATCATCTGACCGCTTTGCGGCAAGGGAAAGGGGAGATATATGAAACAGCTCATTGATTTTGACGGCTTGTTCGACCGTCGGCTCGAGGAGTATATGCGGGAGAACGAGGGGAAGTACACCGAGAAGCAGTGGGAGAGCGTCATCCCGAAGCTCTACCGCAAATTCGGCGAGACCTTCCTCAAGAGCGCGGGGAATTCCCCCAAAGGTTACTACGCCGAAATGAGCGACGACGAACTCGTCTCGGCGCTGAAAGCGCACATCGAAGAGGACGTGCCCGTCTCCGATTTCCTCTGCAACGAACTCGAAGCGCGGAATTGTCCCGACGGCTTGCTCGCCCTCATGAAAAGCGGCGACGGGCGGCTCGTCACGCTGGCGGTCAATCTTGCGGGGGACAGCGAGAAGCCCTTCGGCGTATATTTCGACCTCCTCTGCGGCGACGCGGACGGGGAGGTGAAGGACACCGCCGTCGAGCGGCTGAAAAACGGCGCGGACGCCGCCAAAGAGCGTGCCCTCGCCCTCTATTCCCAAGGCGTTGAGCGGGAATATATGCTGGAGATCCTCTCCCGCTGCAAGGAGCGGGACGACAGAGTGTTCGATATCTTGATGAAGGAATTCCGCACCGCGCCCGAGGAACTTCCCATGCACGCGAGCTATCTTGCAAGCTACGGCGATGAGCGCGCGCTTCCCACCTTGCTCGAATGCATCGACCGCGACGACATCAACTATCTCGAATATCAGGAACTCAAATTCGCCATCGAAGCGCTCGGCGGAGAATATACGCGCGTGCGCGACTTCTCGGAAGATCCCTATTATCTCGAGATCATGGCGCAGTCCCAAATGCCCGTTCCCGAGGAAAAAACGGACTGACCGAAAAAGGTCGGAATATTTTTTCAGCCTTCGCCATAGTATAATCCAGCAAGGATCATCGGCGGAGGCGTTTATTTTATGGAAAACAACAGCGTGTACGAGGACATTGCCGCCCGTTGCGGCGGCGAGATCTATGTGGGGGTGGTGGGACCCGTGCGGACGGGCAAGTCCACCTTCATCAAAAAATTTATGGAGGAACTCGTCCTGCCGCAGGCTACGGGCGCAAAGAGACAGCGCATGACGGACGAACTTCCCCAGTCGGGTTCGGGGAAGACGGTCATGACCACCGAGCCCAAATTCGTGCCCGAGGAGGCGGCGGAGATCTCCTTCAAGGACGCGACCGCCAAGGTGCGGCTCATCGACTGCGTGGGCTTCCCCGTAGAGGGCGCTTCGGGCTTTGAAGAGGAGGGAACTCCCCGCCTCGTCAAAACGCCGTGGAACGACGCTCCCGTGCCCTTCGAGCAGGCGGCGGGCGAGGGAACGAGACGGGTCATCCGCGACCATTCCACCATCGGCGTGCTCGTCACGACGGACGGCTCGGTCACGGGCATTCCCCGCGCCGCTTACGAAGGGGCGGAGGCGCTCGCCGCCGAGGAACTCAAGCAGATCGGCAAACCCTTTGTCATCCTGCTCAACTGCACCGATCCGAGCGGGGCAGAAGAGCTTCGCGCGTCTCTCGAGGAGAAGTACTCCGCTCCCGTTGTCGCCGCCAATGCGGAAAAGCTCACGGCAGACGAGATCGGCACTGTGCTCGAGAGGGTGCTCTACGAATTCCCCGTGCTCAATATAGACGTCGATCTTCCCGATTGGGCGAGAGTGCTCGACGCCGACAGCGCGCTCATTTCGGAGGTGCTGTCGGGGCTGCGCGTGCTCGCTCCGAAGATAAATAAAATGAGCGACTGCGCGTTGCTCGACGGGCTCTATCCCGACAGCGAACTGCTGCTTCCGCCCGTTTCCATGAAACTCGAACCTGCCACGGGGCGGGCGAGCGTCAAGGTGGAAACAAAGGACGGGGCATTCTACCGCATTCTCGGCGAGCAGTGCGGAGTGCAGATCGGAGATGATTTTGCGCTCATGTCCTACGTCGCTTCCCTCGGCAGGGCGAAGGCGCTCTACGACCGCGTGGGGCAGGCGTTTTCGGATGCCGAGCAGTACGGCTACGGCATCGTTCCGCCCGACGCGGGACAGATGAGCCTCTCCGAACCCAAAGTCGTCAAGAGGAGCGGACGGGTGGGGGTGAATCTCCATGCCGACGCGCCGAGCTATCACATCATCCGCGTGGACGTCTCGGGAGAAGTGAGCCCCGCGCTCGGGAACAAGGAGCAGAGCGAGGCGTTCGTGAGGGAACTCTCCGAGGGAATGGCGCAAGAACCCGAAAAGGCGTGGAACACCAATATGTTCGGCAGAACGCTCAAAGAGACGCTCGGCGAAGAGCTGACGCTCAAGAACCGTTCCATGGCGGAGAATGTGCAGAAAAAGATGAGAAAGACGGTCACCCGCATCGTCAACGAGGGCAAGGGCGGGGTTATCTGCATCCTGCTGTAAAAGACCGTCTTGCGCAGGGCGCCGCGCGGCAAATTTGCCGCGCGGCGCCCTGCGCGTTTGTCTTTGATTTTTTTGTGAAAACCGCCTTTTGTACCGTTCAGTACTTGACATCCCGAAGTCGAGATGATATAATGCGTACCAAAAGGAGGTTTTATATGGAAAACACAAAAAAGAAAGGGAAAGGTTTGACCTATACGGGGCTCGTTCTGCTCCTCATTTTTGCCGCAGTCACCGTTCTGAGTTTTGTCTTTTATGACAAGATCAACAACGAGTGGTTTATCCAATCGGAAGAGAACTCCGCGCTCGTCAACTTCATCTATTCGATCATTCCCAAGCTCATTCATACGGCGCAGGTGCTGTTCGTCACCCTGCTCGTGCTCTACATCGTCTGCTCTATCATGAAGGCGATCTTCAAGGGCACGCCCCGCCGCATCACCATCGGCAGGCTCGTGAACAGCATCGTGAAAGTCGTCGTTTGGGTCGCCTGTGTGATCGCAGTCCTCGCCGTGTGGGGATTCAACGTCGGCGCACTCATCGCAAGCGCAGGCATTCTCACCCTCGTCATCGGGCTCGGTATGCAGAGCCTCATCGCCGACGTCGTGGCGGGCATCTTCCTTGTATGCGACGGTACGTTGCAGGTAGGGGATATCGTCACGATCGACGGCTGGCGCGGCACCGTGCAGGAGATCGGCATCCGCAACACCCGTCTCATCAACGCGAGCGGGGATATCCGCGTTGCGAACAACAGCACGATCAAAGTGTTCGTCAACCAGAGCCGTGAGATCTCCCTTCCCACCGTCGTCGTCAGCATCGCCTACGAAGAGGACATCGCCAAGGTGGAAAAAGTGTTCGAGGACAACCTTCCCGCGCTCAAGGAAAAGCTCCCCCTCATTACGGACGGTCCTTTCTACAAGGGCGTGGACAAGCTCGGCGAATCGGGCGTGGATCTGCTTTTTGCGGCGAACTGCAACGAGGCGGATTTCTTCCAGGTCCAGCGCGATCTCAACCGCGAGCTCAAGATCCTTTTCACCGAGAACGACATCTCGATCCCCTTCCCTCAGGTGGTCGTGCATCAGGCAAAGGATTAGTCTTTGGGTTTCCTTCCCCTGCCCCGCGGCGGGGGAATTTTTTTTGTAAAAATTTGCGTTTCCTATTGATATTTTTACCGAAATATTTTATAATAGTCACACATGACCTTTATAATAAGCGAGGGCGGAATGGAACAGGCGAAAACACTCATCGAAAGGGGAAAAACGGCGCTCGGCATCGAGCTGGGCTCTACGCGGATCAAGGCGGTGCTCATCGGGGAGGACTTCCTTCCGCTCGCATCGGGCAGCCACGAATGGGAGAACCGCTTCGAGGGAGGCATATGGACGTATACCCTCCAAGACATCGAAGAGGGCTTGAAGAGCTGTTACCGCGCGCTCAAAGAGGACGTGTCCCGAAAATACGGCATCACCCTCAGACGGGTGGGCGCGATCGGCGTCTCCGCGATGATGCACGGCTATATGCCTTTGGACGGGGCGGGAAACCTGCTCTCTCCCTTCCGCACATGGCGGAACAACATCGCTTCCGCCGCGGCGGACCGCCTTACCGAGCTCTTCGGCTATCACATCCCCGCCCGTTGGACGGTCGCTCATCTCTATCAAGCCATTCTCGCGGGCGAAGAACATACCCGCCGTATTGACTATCTCACCACGCTCGAGGGCTACATCCATCTGCGGCTCACGGGCAGAAAGGTCATCGGCGTGGGGGAGGCGTCGGGGATGTTCCCCGTAGACCCCGCCACCAAGGGCTATAACGCCGCGATGCTCGAAAAGTTCAACGCGCTCATCGCGGGCAAAGTTCCCTATAAAGTGCAGGACATCCTGCCTAAGATCTTGCTTGCGGGCGAAGAGGCGGGAACGCTCACCGAGGAGGGCGCGCGCTTTCTCGACCCCGCGGGGGATCTCGAGAGCGGCATCCCGCTCTGTCCTCCCGAGGGGGATGCGGGCACGGGCATGGTCGCCACCAATGCCGTCAGAGTGCATACGGGAAATATCTCCGCGGGCACTTCCGTGTTCGCGATGATCGTGCTCGACCGTGAGCCGAAAAAACCCTATCCCGAGATCGACCTCGTGACAACTCCCGCGGGCGAACTCGTGGGCATGGTCCATTGCAACAACTGTACCTCCGATCTCAACGGCTGGGTGGGGCTCTTCGGGGAATTCTCCCGCCTTGCGGGAGCGGAGTGCACCCAAGGGCAGCTGTTCGACCTCTTATTTCATGCCGCGGAACGGGGAGAGACGGACTGCGGCGGATTGCTCAATTATAACTACGTGAGCGGCGAAAATATCACGGGCGTGGAAGGGGGCAGACCGCTCTTTGTCCGATCGGAAAACAGCCGTTTCGATCTTGCCAACTTCATGCGGGCGCAGCTCTATTCGGCGTTTGCGACGCTGAAGCTCGGCTGTGACATCATGCTCAAAGAGGAGGGCGTCAGGCTCGACCGTATCACGGGGCACGGCGGCATCTTCAAGACGGAGGGAGTGGCGCAGAACATTCTCGCCGCGGCGATCGGCGCGCCCGTCACCGTGATGAAAACGGCGGGCGAAGGTGGAGCATGGGGCATGGCTGTGCTTGCAGACTATCTCCTTCGCGGCAAGGGAAGGACGCTCGAAGATCATCTCGAGAACGTTGTCTTTGCGGGGCAGGAGGGCAAGACGCTCTTCCCCGACCCCGCGATCGCGGAAGGGTTCGAAAAGTTTATCGCCCGCTACAGAGCCGGGCTTCCCGTCGTGCGGGAAGCCGTCGGCCGTATCGGTTAAAGGAGACAAAATATGTTAGAAGAGTTGAAAGAAAGGGTGCTGCGGGCGAATCTCGAACTCGTGAAGAACGGGCTCGTGCTGTTCACATGGGGGAACGTGAGCGGCATCGACCGCGAGAAGGGGCTCGTCGTCATCAAGCCCTCGGGCGTGAGCTATGAGGGAATGAAGGCGGAGGACATGGTGATCGTTGATCTCGATGGCAACATCGCGGAGGGGAAACTTCGCCCCTCCTCCGATACGCCCACCCATCTCGAATTGTACAGGAAATATCCGAAGATCGGCGGGGTGACGCATACCCATTCCACCTTTGCCACGGCTTGGGCGCAGGCGGGGAGGGATATTCCCTTCTACGGAACGACCCATGCCGATTATTTCCACAGCGACATTCCCTGCGCGCGCTCCCTCACCCGCGAAGAGATCGAGGGGGAGTACGAAAAGAACACGGGAAAGGTCATCATCGAACGGTTTACAGAGAGCGGGCTCGACCCCGTTGAGACCCCGGGAGTTCTCGTGAGAAGCCACGGCGTGTTCGCGTTCGGGAAGGACGCCGCGCAGTCGGTATATCATGCAACGGTCATCGAGGAGGTCGCCAAAATGGCGTATCTCACCGAACAGATTTCCCCCGACGTTTCCCGCGCCGATGGATTTATGATGGAAAAACACTATCTCCGCAAGCACGGGAAGAACGCCTATTACGGACAAAAAAGTTGAGGTAAAAGAATGAAAGAGAAAATTGTCTATTGGATCACGGGCTCACAGACGCTGTACGGGGACGAGGTCCTCTCCCACGTCGCCGCGCATTCGGAGGAAATGGCAAGCTATGTGAACGGCTTCATGCCCGTCACGGTGAAATATCTCACCACCTGCAAGAGCTCGGAAGAGATCGTTTCGGCGATGAGAAAGGTCAACGAGGAGGACGACTGCGTGGGCGTCATCGTGTGGTGTCACACCTTCTCGCCCGCCAAGATGTGGATCAAGGGGCTCTCCCTTCTGCGCAAGCCGCTCTGCCATTTTGCGACGCAGTATAACGAAAAACTGCCCTACGAGACCATCGATATGGATTTCATGAACGAAAACCAAGCCGCGCATGGAGATCGGGAGCTCGGCTATATCATCGCGCGGATGCGGCTCGACCAAAAAGTCGTCGTGGGCTATTATAAGGATGCGGAAGCGCTCAAAGAGCTCGCGAGCTGGTGCAAAGCGGCGGCGGGGCTTGCCTTCTCCAAGACGGTGAAGGTGTGCCGTTTTTCGGACAATATGCGCGGCGTTGCCGTCACCGAGGGGGACAAGGTGGAAGCGCACATTTCCCTCGGGTGGGAGGTGGACTATTACCCCGTCGGCGACCTCGTAGAATATGTGCATAAAGTCACGGAAAAAGACGTCGATGCCCTCATGGAAGAATATGCGCAAAAATACACCATGGCTACCGACCGTATCGACGTCGTGCGGGAACAGGCGCGCTATGAGATCGCGATCGAGCGGTTTTGCAGTGAGCGCGGCTATATCGGCATTGTCGATCATTTCGGATCGCTGCACGGGCTCGGGCAGCTTCCCGGGCTTGCCATTCAGGACCTGCAATCCAAGGGCTACGGATTCGGCGCGGAGGGAGATTGGAAGATCGCCGCGCTCGGCGCCGTCATGCAGTACATGGCGGGGCAGAAGGGGACGGGCATGATGGAGGATTACACCTACGACCTCAAAGACGGGCTCTGTTTGGGAGCGCACATGCTCGAAGTATCTCCGCAGTTTGCGCAGACCAAGCCCGAAATTCAGGTGCATCCTCTCTCCATCGGCGGAAAGGGAGACCCCGCCCGCCTCGTGTTCGAGGGCATTTCCGCGCCCGAGGCGGTCGCCGTCTCCATGGTGGATATGGGAGACAGGCTTCGGCTCATCGTGCAGAAGATCGAACTCGTGCGCTATCCGCACAAGATGCCCAAACTTCCCGTTGCGGGGCTCATGTGGAAATATCAGCCCAATTTCAAGGACGGCGTTGCGGCATGGCTGCTTGCGGGCGGCGCGCATCACACCGTCGTCTCTTCGGAGATCTCCGTGCGGGAGATGTCCGACCTCGGGGATATGTGGGGAATGGAAGTCGTCATCATCGACGAGCATACGCGGATCGATGAGTTCAAGAGGCAACTCATGTGGTCCGACAGGATCTTTAAGAGCAGACTTTAAGGAGGGCAAGACCCTCGGGAGGAAATATTATGGGATACAAAAAGACAGTACTTTCGGAACAGGATCGGACGGTGCTCAAGGAGTTTTTGGCTTGCCCCGTTCCGAAGAAATTCTTCGCCCTTGACGGGCGCGGAAACACGCAGTACGATTTCAACTACGGCTATCAGGAAGTCTACGACTATTCGGACGCCCTGCTTCGCGGAGAGGAGGTCGATCTCGACCGCAATTTCCTCGGTATGCGGGCGGTATCCGTGAACAGCGAGTTCTGCAAAGTGCTCGAAGTCGTCGGGCGGCGGGACGCCGACCTTGAAATTTTCTGCGAAAAACTTTCCGACGCCATTGCGGTGATCCTGCGTATGGCAAGATAGGATCGATATGTTTTTCAAACGATTTGATTACGGAACGGCCGCGGTCTACTTTGCGGAAATCCCCGTGGAGGGGACTAAGCGGACGACGGTGGGTTTTGCCGTCTACCCCGCGAATGTCGAGGTGGACGTCTCAAAATTGAAGCTCGACAGCCTCGTGCAGGTCGCCTTCGCGGGAGACGATTCCCTCGTGGATTATTCCCGCGGCGTCACCATGCGCAACCGCTCCTCCACATTCCTGCACGTCGAGCGGCAGACGGAGTTCATGGGCGGGAATCTCAATACCTACCTTACGGACGGCGAGGGGAACGACTATGTGCATCGGCTCAGCTTCGACCGCGCGACGGGGGTGTTTACGACGAGCGTCCGTTACACCAATCACACCAAAACGGCGCGGACGCTCGAGCACCTGTCCTCCTTTTCCATCGGCGGGATCGGCGTGCCCGGGAGCTTTTCCACCGAGAACATGACCCTGCACCGCATGACGAGCGCATGGTCGCGGGAGTGCCGCCTGCGTTCCGATCCCTTTTCCCGTCTCGGTCTCGATATGAGCTGGGCGCGCTACGGCGTGAAGTCGGAGCGCTGGGGAGAAGTGGGCAGCATGTCCAACCGCGGCTATTATCCCTTTGCGGCGATCGAAGGCGGGGGGATATGCTGGGGAGTTCAGCTCGAAGCCCCCTTTTCGTGGCAGCTCGAAGTATACAAGGAAAAGGAGACGTGCGCCCTTTCCGGCGGGCTTGCCGACTTTGAATTCGGACACTGGAGCAAGGAGATCCCCGCAGGCGGTTCGTTTACAACACATGCCGCCCGCTTTACCGTGCAAAAAGATCTGCTCTCCGTGTGCAACGCACTCGTCAAAGAGCAGGCGGGACGGATCACCCCTCCCAAGAGCGAGGAAGGGATGCCCGTCATTTTCAATGAGTACTGCACCACATGGGGCGTTCCCTCCGAACGCAATATCAACCGCATTCTCAAAGCGATCAAGCCCCTTCCCATCGACTATTTCGTCATCGACTGCGGATGGTACAAGCCTGACGGGAAGGGTTGGCAGAACGCCATAGGGGATTGGCGGGAGAGCAAGACCCTCTTCCCCGAGGGGATAAAGAAGGTCGCCCGCAAGATAGAGGAAGGGGGGAAGCGCCCCGGCATTTGGTTTGAATTTGAAGTTGCGGGCAGGGACAGCGACTGTTTTTCCATCGAGGAAGTCTTTTTGAAGCGGGGCGGCGTCGTGATCACGGCAAAGAACCGCCGTTTCCTCGATCTGCGCCTTCCTTCGGTGCAGAATTATATCGCAACGCGAATGCTCGGCTTCTTGCGGGACAACGGGTTTGGATATCTCAAGATCGACTATAACGACAATTACGGGGTCGGCTGCGACGGAGCAGAGTCCTTGGGCGAGGGGGGAAGGCAGGTCGCCGAAGAGAGCATCCTTTGGCTGGAACGGCTCAGGGAAGCGATCCCCGACCTTGTGATCGAGAACTGTTCTTCGGGCGGAAGCCGCATCGAACCGCTGCGCATGGGGCTCGTCTCGATGTGTTCATTTTCGGACGCGCACGAGGCTGCAGAGATCCCGCTCGTGGCGGCAAACCTGTCGCGGGTGATCCCCGCGCAGCAGAACCAGATCTGGGCGGTCATTCGAAAGGATGAACCTTTCAGCCGCACCGTCTATTCCCTCTGCGCCGCCATGCTCGGAAGGATCTGCCTTTCGGGCGACGTGCACAAAGTTTCTCCCGAGACGCTTGCGCTCATCGCGCGCGGACTTGAATTTTATCAAACGGTCAAGGAGATCGTGCGCTTGGGCGACATCCGCCTCATCGATTGCAGCGTGGAATATTATCGCGACCCGAAGGGGCGGCAGGTGTATGTGAAAGACTTCAACGACAGGCGGCTTCTGATCGTGCACTTTCTTGAAAGCGAGGAGCGGTTGAAGTTCCCGCTTGCGGGGTACGAACTTGCGGATTCCTATACCGATCTCGCCTTCCGAGTGGACAGGAGCGCCGAAGCGCTGCGCATCGTGGGCGAGCCCTATCATGCGGGCGCATTTTTGCTCGTAAAACGGCAGACGGATGGGCAAAACGGAGAGGGGTCATGAAGAGCGTCGGGCACGAAAGAGTATCGATCGGCGGTTTTTGGGGGGAAGTGCGCCGTGTGAGCGCGCAGGCGTCCCTGCCCAACATCTACCGCCGTTTTTCCGAAACGGGGCTTTTTTCCGCACTTTTATGCCGAAAGACCGACCCGCCTTCCCATATTTTCTATGATTCGGACGTGGGAAAATGGCTGGAAGGGGCGGCGTATCTGCTCGGCGAGTTCCCGAACGCGGAACTTTCAAAGCGGGTGAGCGAAACGGTGGACGCCATTCTCGCTTCGCAGCTGCCGTGCGGATATTTCAACAGCTTCTATCAAACTTATAAGCCGGATAAGATCTTCTGCGAGCGCACCGAGCACGAGCTCTACTGCGCGGGGCATCTTATCGAGGCGGCGATCGCCCTCTCCGAATACGGCGAGGGTCGGCTTCTTCCCGCCATGGAACGGTATGCCGATTATATTTACGACCGATTTTTCGTCAAACGTGACGCAAAATTCGTGACATGCGGGCATCCCGAGATCGAGCTCGCCCTCGCGCGGCTCTACGCATACACGGGGAAAGAGAAGTATCTCACGCTTGCGAAATTTTTCCTCGACGAGCGGGGGAAAAGAAGGGAAGAGCTCTATGAGGGGCGCGTCCCGATATACGACCAGAGCCACCTTCCCGTGCGGGAGCAGAGGGAAGCGGTGGGACATGCCGTCCGCGCCCTCTACCTCTATACGGCAATGGCGGACGTGGGGCGCATCGCGGGGGATAGGGAATTGCTCTTAGCGGCGAGCGCTCTCTTCCGCAATGCGGTGAGCACCAAGATGTATATCACGGGCGGCATGGGCGCGAGCTATGACGGGGAATGTTTTGCGGGGGAGTACGAACTTCCCAACGAATATGCCTATTCCGAGACCTGTTCGGCGATCGCCCTTGCCCTGTTTTGCGACAGACTGTACCTTGCGGACGGGGCGGACGAGCGAGACGACGTTTTCGAAAGGGCGCTCTACAACAACATTCTCGCGGGCAGATCGTGGGACGGGAAGAGCTTTTTCTACACCAACCCGCTCGAGGCGGACGTGCGGCACGTGCGCTACGCGCGCGAATACGGGGACAGGCGCTATCAGCCCATCCTCACCCGCAGGGAAGTGTTCGACTGTTCCTGCTGTCCTCCCAATCTCGTCCGCTTTTTCGGACGGCTGGGCGACTTTATCTATGCCGAAGAGGACGATACCCTCTTCGTCCGCCAATATTTCACCTCCGAAGTACGTACCGAGCGCCTATCCTTCAAAATGGAGTCGGAACTTCCCTACGGCGGGAAGGTGCACATCCGCGTCGAGGGAAAGGGGAAGATCGTTCTGCGCATTCCCTCGTGGTGCGATGTCATGGAAATTGAGGAACGTGGGGCAAAAAAGAGGTCACAAGCGGCCCCACGCCTTGTGTTCGAAGCGGACGGCGTGCGGGAATTCACCTTGGATCTTCTCCCCCGTTTGCGCTTTGTATATGCGAATGAGCGCGTCACCGAAGACGGCGGCAGGAAGGCGGTCTGTTACGGTCCTCTCGTTTTGTGCGCGGAGGGCGTGGACAACGGAGGACTTTTGCGCGGGCTTGCGCTCCCCGAAGAGAGGGGGAGCATGGAGCGGCAGGGGGAATATCTCTTTTTCACGCTGCCCGCCGAGCGCATCCGCACGGGCGGGGAGCTCTATTCCTTTCATCCGCCCGTCCGCGAACGGACAACGGTCAAGCTCATTCCCTATTTTTTGTGGGCAAACCGCGGCGAAAATGATATGCAGATATGGTTTTTGTGAGGGAGTATGGATATCGTATCATTCTTAAAGAGTAAGGGGCAGGAGCAGGTCCTTCGCTTTTACGGGGAACTCTCCGCCGAGGAACAGAAGAGCCTTCTTACCCAGATCGCGCAGGTGGATTGGGATACCCTCTCCCTTCTCGACCATCCCGAGGATCTGAGCGGAAAGGGAAGGATAGCGCCCATCCCGATCCTCTCTGTTCCCGAGATCGAAAAGGACCGCGCGCGATATGCCGCCGCCGGCAGGAAGGCGATCGCGGAGGGGAAGCTCGCCGCGGTGCTCCTCGCGGGCGGACAGGGCACGCGGCTGGGTTCGGACGCTCCCAAGGGGGCTTTCGATATCGGGCTCACCCGCCCGCTGTATATCTTCCAGCAGCTCATTGAAAACTTGCTCTGCGTCGTAAAGGACTGCGGCGCATACGTGCCTCTCTTCGTCATGACGAGCGAAAAAAACGACGCTTCGACCCGCGCCTTTTTTGCGGAGCACGGCTATTTCGGCTACAAAGAGGAATATGTGCGCTTTTTTGTGCAGGACATGGCGGCGTGCGTGGACCTCTCGGGAAAGCTCTTCCTCGAAGAAAAGGGCAGGCTGGCGCGCTCGCCCAACGGGAACGGCGGTTGGTATTCCTCGTTGATGCGCTCGGGGCTCGCGGAAGAGTTCCCCGCCGTGGAATGGTTCAACGTGTTCGCCGTGGATAACGTATTGCAGCGCATCGCCGACCCCGTTTTCCTCGGAGCGACCCTAATGAGCGGCTGCGATTGCGGCGCGAAAGGGGTGCGCAAGACCGATCCCGACGAGAAGGTGGGGGTGCTCTGCCTCGAGAACGGGCTTCCGAGCGTCATCGAATACTATGAAATGACTGAGGAGAACAAGCGTCTGAGCGACGGCGCGGGCGGACTTGTCTATTCCTTCGGCGTCATTCTGAATTACCTCTTCCGCGCGGAAAAATTGCGGGAAATGGAAAAACATCATATCCCCGTACATATCGTGAAAAAGCGGGTCCCCCACATCGGCGAAGGGGGCGAACTCGTCGTTCCCGCCACGGAGAACGGATATAAATTCGAAACGCTCATTCTCGACATGGTGAGGCTCATGGGCTCCTGTCTGCCCTTCGAAGTGATTCGGGAAAGGGAATTCGCTCCCATCAAGAACCGGACGGGCATAGACAGTGTGGAGACCGCGCGCGAACTTCTCGCCTTCAACGGAGTAAAACTATAATGGAAAAAATACTCGCCGATTTCGTCGATCTACTCGCACAGCTCAGCCGTGAACTCAAACAGCTCTTCGACACGGGGGACATCTCCGTCCTCGCCGATATGCACGCCACCGTCAAGGGGATGTACGCCATCCAACACGGGAACGAAGACGATGTTTTCCGCACCGTCGATCCCGACTGCGAGGTCATCTATCGGAATTTCGATATGATCTTATCTCTTCTGCGCACGGTGGAGGGGGACGCTCCCGACCGCGGCGCACAGCAGGCGCTCAACAAATTTTTGCACAATATCAATGAGGGGCTCGTGAATATCGTCACGCTGTTCGGGCTCGTATAGCCATTTTGCTCAACAACAATCATGAATGGAGAATATATGAAAACGACAAAAATTTTTGCAGACAGAAATCTCGTCATCGGGCAGGTGTCGCCCACGCTTTACGGCTCTTTCATCGAGCACCTCGGCAGAGCGGTCTATGAGGGGATCTACGAACCGGGACATCCCACCGCCGACAAGGACGGCTTCCGCGGCGACGTCCTTTCCCTAGTCAAAGAATTGAATGTGCCCGTCGTGCGCTATCCCGGCGGGAATTTCGTTTCCGGTTACGACTGGCGGGACGGCATAGGACCGCGGGAGAAGCGTCCCGCGCGGCTCGATCTCGCTTGGCACACCACCGAGCCCAACCTCTTCGGAACGGACGAATTCATGAAGTGGTGCGGCGCGGCGGGCGTTTCGCCGATGATGGCGGTCAATTTGGGGACGGGGACTGTCACGGAAGCGGCGCACATCGTGGAGTACTGCAATCACGAAGGCGGATCGGCGCTCTCCGATCTTCGCCGCCAAAACGGCGCGGAAGCTCCCTACGGCGTGAAATATTGGTGCCTCGGCAACGAAATGGACGGAGATTGGCAGATCGGACATCTCGACGCCGCCGAATACGGCAAGAAGGCGCGGGAGGCCGCAAAGGTCATGCGCTGGACGAACGGCGAGACGGGGCTCGAAAGTCCCGAAGAACGGTTAAAACTCATCGTTTCGGGCTCGTCCAATCCCGAGATGCCCTCCTATCCCGAATGGGACAGAGTGGTGCTCGAACATACCTACGATCGGGTGGACTATCTTTCCATGCACCGCTACTATGAATACAGCGCTCACCGCTCCCGTCCGCTCGAGGATTTCTTCGGCTCTGCCGACGACATGCACCGCTTCATCGGAACTCTGCGGGCGACGATAGAGTACGTCCGCGCCAAACTTCGTTCCCCCAAGCAGGTCTATCTCTCCTTCGACGAATGGAACATCTGGACGCAGGCAGCTCCGCGCAAAGAGCCGCTCTGGAAGCGCTCGCCCCATCTTCTCGAGGAAACTTACACCTTCCGCGACGCCCTCGTCTTTGCGGGGCTCATGAACACGCTCATCAACAACTGCGACATCGTGCGGCTCGGCTGTCTTGCCCAGCTCGTCAACGTCATCGCGCCCATCATGACGGAAACGGGCGGCGGTACTTTCCGCCAGACGATCTTCTATCCCTTCAAATATCTTTCGAACAATGCCCGCGGGGAGACGGTTCGCACCTTCTCCGGAAGCGATACCTTCGATTGTATGTACGGCAAGGCGCGCGCCGTCAATGAAGCGCTCAACTTCGATCCGAAGACGAATACCCTCGCGGTGTCGCTGTGCAATTTTGCGCAGGAAGCGCGGGAAGTGGAGCTCGAACTGCGCTCCTTCGGCGATCTGAAGGCGCTCGAATACGTCGAGATGTCCTCCTCCGACCTCGACGCCAAAAACACGTTCGGCAGGGAGACGGTCCTTCCCTTGCCGCGGGAACTTCCCACCGTCAAGGACGGCTCCATCGTCCGCCTAACTCTTCCTCCCATGAGCTGGAGTTTTTTGAAGTTCGGCTGTTAATTCTTTCGGCGGGATACGATCATGGCAAACAAACGGACATCCAAAAGGGCGGCAAAGGCCGCCGAACGAGCGGCAAAGAAACATCCCGGGCTCGTATTGACGGTCATCGTCATCCTCCTCGTCGCGGCGATCGCCGTTGGGGTCTATTGGTATTTTTTCATCCGTAAACCGGGCCAGCAGGGCGAACCCGTTCCCGAAAATCCCGTGATCGGCACTCTGAAGACGGGCGAGCTCGGCATCCACTTTCTCGAGCTGGGCAACAAGAGCACGGGCGACAGTATCTATATCCAGATCGGGACGGTGGATATCCTCATAGACGGCGGTTCGCGGGAGAATTCCGCCCCCGTCATCGAGAACTATGTAAAACAGTTCTGTACGGACGGCACTCTCGAATATGTCATCGTCACCCACGGGCATCAGGATCACATCGCAGCCTTTGCGGGGAACAGTTCCAACCAAAGCCTGTTCCGCCGCTTTCAATGCGAAACGATCATCGATTTCCCCCTCACGAACAGCGATTCGGCGACCTACAAGCGCTATATCGCGGAGCGGGACGCGGAAGTGGCGGAGGGCGCGGTGCATTATACCGCCCTCGAGTGCTATAACGAGACGGGCGGCGCCAAGCGCACTTACGAGCTCGCCGAAAACGTCTCCATGAATTTTCTGTACAATTATTACTACGACCACAAATCGGGCGAAGAAAATAATTATTCCGTGTGCATGTACATCAAGCAGGGGGATTACAATTATCTCTTCACGGGGGATCTCGAGAAGGAGGGCGAGGAATACCTCGTGCAGTATAATCAGCTCCCGCAATGCAAACTCTACAAGGCGGGACACCACGGAAGTAATACCTCTTCGAGCGAGGCGCTCCTTTCCGTCATCCGTCCCGAATGCGTCTGTATCTGCTGCTGCGCGGGTTCGCCCGAGTACTCCACGAATTCGGACAACACTTTTCCCACGCGGGACGTCTTGGAGCGGCTCATGCGATACACCGATAAGATCTATGTCACCACGCTCGCCACAGACGTCGATCTTGCGGGCAAGAAGTGGGGATATACCTCCTTCAACGGCAATATCTTTGTCTGCTCCGACGGCGTGGAATTTTCGGTGACGGGGAGCAATAATTCAAAAATATTGAAAGAAACGGAGTGGTTTGCGAAAAACCGTGCATAAATTGGGCGAAAATTGCAAAATGAGGGGATAGATTTTTGTTCAGCCCCTTGCAATTTCTTAAAAATGGTGATATAATATAATCGACTCTTAATAGAATGAGGTGTCTTATGAGGAAAACGAAACTGTTTTTGACGTGCGCGCTTGTGGCGCTCATTGGCGGTGTCGGGATCTCCGCGCACCAATTCGCCGCTGCGGCGGAGGAAACGCAGGACGCACCGAACAAAGCGCAGGTGGGGGATAAGTCTTATGCGACCTTCGAAGAGGCTTTGGAGAACTGGACGGACGGAACGACCCTTCGGCTTCTTTCCGACGTCGAACTTCAGGGCAGCATCTCGTTGGAGGAAGAAGCCACAAGGACTCTCGATCTGAACGGATACTTCGTTGGCCCGAAGGAAGGCCTGTGGGGGACGGACAGCGTGCTCTCCCTTTCCGCCGGTACGCTCACCATAATCAATAGCGGCGAAGCGCAGGGCGTTCTCTATGGATATGAGGCTGAGATCACCTCGAACGGCGGCGTTATTTCCGTTACCGAGGGCGCGACCTTGAATCTCAAGGGCGGTGTCATTCGCGGAGGAAAAACACGATTTTACGGCGGCGGCATTTATGCGGAAAACTCCACGCTCAATCTGAGCGGCGGCAGAGTGGAGTGGAATTCGTCGCAGTACAGCGGCGGCGGCGTGGCAGTGTGGGGCGGCGTTCTCAATTTGAGCGGAACGGTCATAAGCAACAATACCTCGCAGAACCGCGGCGGCGGCGTCATGATCTATGGCAGAACGGGCAAGACCGAAGCCACTTTCTCGGGCGGCAACGTTTCCTATAACAATGCCACCAGCGGCGGCGGCGTCTATGTGGGGGACAACGGCGTCCTTACCTTGAGCGGCACGACCGTAGACCACAACTGTGCAAAGACCAGCGGCGGCGGCGTCATGATCTACGGCGAGACCGAAAAAGCCGAAGCTACGTTCTCGGGCGGCAGCATTTCCGAGAACACGACGGATGAAAACGGCGGCGGCGTTGTCATTTGGAAGAACGCTTCCCTTACGATCTCCGAAAGCGCGCAGATCAACAAAAACCATGCGGCGATCGGCGGAGGCGGCATCTATATGTCCGGACAGACTGACCAGCTTCCCGGCGTGCTCACCATGAACGGCGGTACGATCACCGAAAATGTGGCGGAGACCGGTTCAGGCGGCGGGCTCAAGATTTCCGCGGGCGAGTTCAATATGAACAACGGCCGCATCAGTGAAAACAATGCAAGCGACGGCGGCGGAATTTCCTTGGAGCTCACCGCGAAGGCAAATTTGGGCGGCAGCTCTGTCGTCTACGACAATACGAAGGGCGATGAAGAAAATGAGGTCGCGGATAATATCTGGTTCAATAGTGTAAAAGAAGGCGAGAGCGGCAATATAAAGTTTTTGCAGAGCCTCACTTCCAACGCCAAATTCGGCTT
This sequence comes from uncultured Clostridia bacterium, assembly GCA_947629575.1. Classification (GTDB taxonomy): domain Bacteria; phylum Bacillota; class Clostridia; order Christensenellales; family Borkfalkiaceae; genus Gallimonas. The sequence goes on from CANREF010000003.1 coordinate 148,074, forward strand.
CAACAGGACGGACGGGATCATCTGCAAATCGAGCGATTATCAATGCGACGCTACTGTTTTGAAAACTGTGGTTTTCGCAGACGATAAGGATTTCTATCCGGAACTGAACGCAAGCAACGATCTCATCTTCCGCAGCGACGCTTTGCGCTCCATTACTTTGGAGGGGAGTTATAAAAAGGATTATGCGGAAGGGGAGGATTTCGACGCTACGGGCATGGTCGTCCGCGTCATCTATAAGGACGGACGGACTGCAGAATTGGCAGCGGGCGAATACGAGATCGAAGGCGGCAAGGGTTTGACTTCCGATTCCGATGTGATCGTGCGCTATCGCAATGTTACCGCGCGCGTTTCTATCAACGTTGCGGACGGTGCGGGAGCGGCTGCTTCCGAAGGCGGTTCGGGCGGCAACTTATTCGGATTTATCGCCGTCGTAACGCTCTCAGCCCTCTTTGTGATCGCGCTCATTGTCGTGGGGATCGTCACCCGCGGTTTCAAGGGCAAGAAAAAGAAGGCGGAATAAAAAAATATGAAGGGCTTCCGTTCGCGAACGGAAGCCCTTTTCCGATCGTTCGGAGCGAAAAATAAAAAAATGGAAAATAGTGCTCAAAAACGCTTGCCTTTTTTCCGTGTTTTTTCTATAATGAAAGGGCTGTCGGGTCGTGCCCGCATAGCGCCATAATGCTACTGTGGCTCAGTCGGTAGAGCAGCTGATTCGTAATCAGCAGGTCGCCGGTTCAAGTCCGGCCAGTAGCTCCAAAAAACAGGGACGGGTTTCATGCCCGTCCCTGTTTTTTTGAAATGTTTTGTTCGGCTTGAACCGTCTGGACCTGCTGATTAAAAAAACGGGGTCCCCGAAAAATGATTGGGAAAGAATGAAGAGAATGAAAGAGCGCAGAGCAATCATTTTTTGGGGAGGACAAAAGGTCGCCGGTTCAAGTCCGGACTGAGGGGGTGTCTCGCTGCCCCTTAAGGGGAAGTGGCGAACGCAGTGAGCCGAAGGGGTTTTGGAATCCCTCATCTCTACCGCATAATAATAATATTGAGATTTCTCGACTTCGCGCTCCGCGCTCCGCTCGAAATGACATTCAGCGCTCGCTGCCCCTGCAGGGGCGACAAGGGACACCGCTCTCCGCGGATAAACCTGCGGGTCACTTTTTCAATAATTTATCTTGCAAAAGCGCGCTTCTCACTTGATATTTTCCCGAAAAAATGCTATAATACCCTTGCGACGTCAAGAATAAACCTTCATTCCCCCCAAGGGGGACTTATACTTTGCTAAAAATTGGCAAGAGTACGGTAGTAATACTGTTCCAAGCCGATTTTTAGCGAAAAGGTTTATTTGGCGTCGCAACCAAGGAACGGTAGCTACGGGGCGTCGTTCCATTTTGGAGCGGCGCTTCTTTTTATTGAGGGAAAAGATTGGACATTTTCAGGGTCGGATTTATAGGCCACAAAGAGGTAGAACATTTTCGGCAGATCGAGGAGCGGCTTCGGGAAGTCATCGGAAAACTTCTTGATGAGAAAGAGTTTGTCGAGTTTTACGTCGGACGGAACGGAGACTTTGACATCATGGTCGCCTCGGTCGTTAAGAGCATCCAACGCGACATTGGGACATATAACAATTGTCTGATACTTGTTCTCCCGTATCCCGTCGCCGACTATGAGAGTTATAAGGAATACTACAATGAAGTTCTTATCCCTCATGAACTCAATAGCGTTCACTTCAAAGCGGCGATAGAGAAGCGGAATGAGTGGATCATCGACAATTCGGACTTGCTTGTGATGCACGTCGTCCGAGAAGAGGGTAACTCCGCAAAGTGTAAGAAGAAAGCAGAGAAGCTGGGTCGGAAGATAATCAATCTAACATATTCGGCCGAAGGGAGATAGTCTGTTCGGCGCTGAAGGACATTGTCGGCGTCTCACGGCGGGAACTTCTTGACATTCCTTGTCCGTTGGATTATAATATCCATATGCTTGATCGGTTTTCGCGGACGGAGCTCCTCTTGGGCGCTTCCGCCATGGAAAAACTCAAAAACAGTCGCGTGGCGGTGTTCGGGGTCGGCGGCGTGGGCGGCTACTGTGTGGAAGCCCTCGCCCGCGCGGGAGTGGGGGCGCTCGACCTCATCGACAGCGACAGAGTGTCTCTCACCAATCTCAACCGCCAACTTCATGCGCTCCATTCAACGATCGGGCAGTACAAAGTCGACGTCGCCAAGGAACGCATCCTTGACATTTCCCCCGACTGCACCGTCCGCACCTACAAGACCTTTTATCTGCCCGAGACGGCGGGGGAATTCGACTTCCGAGCCTACGACTACATCGTGGACGCAATCGACACGGTGACGGGCAAGATCGCGCTCGTCAAAAACGCCCGCGCCTGCAATACGCCGATCATCAGCGCGATGGGGGCGGGGAACAAGCTCGACCCGACCCGTTTTGAAGTCTCCGACCTTGCAAAGACTTCCGTCTGCCCGCTCGCCCGCACGATGAGGCGGGAACTCAAAAAGTACGGCATCGAACATCTGAAAGTCGTCTATTCCAAGGAAGAGCCCATCCGCCCCCTTCCCACCGAAGAGGAGAGCGGCAAGCGGGAGACCCCGGGGAGCGTTTCCTTTGTCCCCTCGGTCGCGGGGCTCATCCTCGCGGGCGAAGTCGTCAAGGACCTCGTCGGCATGGGGGGAGAGGGCGGACGATGAAATTTATCAAACCCGATTGGAACAACAATATCCTCAATCTTTCCGCTACGCTCGCGGAGTATTTGGGTCATCCGAACGGAAAGCCCGTTCTTCCCCTCTTGAAGAGGGAACTTGCAAAGGGGTATAAAAACGCCGTCTTTCTCATTTTGGACGGCTTGGGCATTCATCCTATGCGCAAAAATCTCGCGGAAGACGCCTTCCTTCGGAAGAACGTTGCGGGCGTTCTCACCTCTGTTTTTCCCTCCACCACGACCAACGCAACGACGAGCCTGCGCAGCGGGCTCTATCCCATGGAGCACGGCTGGTTCGGGTGGAGCCTCTATTTCGACGACCTCAAACGGTGCGTCGATCTGTTCCCGTGCGTCGATTCCCGCACGGGCGAGCAGCTCGAAAGAGATCTCACTATTTCCCGTCTTCCCGCGCCTTCCTACTTTTTGCGGGCGGAAGGGGACATCGGGGTGAACATCGTCGTCCCGACCTATTGGGAAGGGGATGAGCCCAACAAGTATGTGTGGCGGAATTTTCCCGAGCTCTGCGAAGAGGTGGGGGAGGTCTGCGAAAGATCGGGCAGACAGTTTGTCTACGCCTACTGCGACATGCCCGATTCCGTCATGCACCACTACGGGGTGACTTCCGCCGAGGCGCGGGAGGCGATCAACGCTTTGAGCGAAGGGATAGAGCGGCTTGCGGCGCGGCTTTCCGATACCCTTCTCATCATCACCGCCGACCACGGGCAGATCGACGTCACAGGCACGGTGGAGATCTATAAGGATGAAGCGCTCACCGCCCTTCTCGATTGGCCGCCCTATCTCGAAGCGCGGGCAACGGCGTTCAAAGTAAAAAAGGGATGCGGGGAAAAATTCCGCACCCTCTTCATGCGCAAGTATGGCGAGGACTTCTCCCTCTTTGAGAGCGGGAAGTTGATCGGTGAGAATTATTTCGGCTGTCCCGCAAACGGGCACGCGCGCCTTCTCGGGGACTACATCGCCGTGGGAAAAACGGACAAGATCATGCGTCTCGGCGAACGGGGGCACGCCTTCAAGGGACACCACACTTCCCTCACGGAAGAGGAGATGTCAGTGCCGCTCATCCTCGTCGGGCGCAAAGGATAGGAACATGGAAGGATTCGACCCAACGCTTGCCGGGAAGGCGAGAAAAATTGAGGAAGGGCTTCGCACGAACTTTTCGCGGAGACTGTTCAAACCGTTCGCAAAGGCGATCGTCTCCTACGACCTCATAAAACCGAACGATAAGATCGCGGTTTGCATTTCGGGCGGGAAGGATAGTATGCTCATGGCAAAGCTCTTTCAGGAGCTGAAGCGGCATGATAAATTTCCGTTTGAGCTTGTCTTCCTCGTCATGGATCCGGGCTATGCCCCCGAAAACCGCGCAAGGCTGGAACAAAATGCCGCGCTGCTCGATGTTCCCGTCACGATCTTTGAAACGGACATCTTCGAAAACGTCTTCCACATCGAAAAGTCGCCCTGCTACCTGTGCGCACGGATGCGCAGGGGGTATCTTTACAGTCATGCGAAAGCGCTCGGCTGCAATAAGATCGCCCTCGGGCATCATTTCGATGACGTCATAGAGACGATCCTGATGGGGATGCTCTACGGCGGGCAGATCCAGACGATGCTGCCCAAACTCAGAAGCGCCAATTTCGAGGGGATGGAGCTCATCCGTCCCATGTACTTCGTGCGCGAGAAGGACATCATCGCGTGGCGGGAGGAATACGGTCTGCAATTTCTTCGCTGCGCCTGCAAGTTCACGGCGGACCTTGCGGAAGGGGAGACCGAAAGTAAGCGGCAGCGGGTCAAGGAACTCATACACGATCTGAAGAAAGAGAACCCGCAGATCGAGCGGAATATCTTCAAAAGCGTCGAAAACGTGAGCCTTTCCACGCTCATCGCCTATAAGGACAAGGACGGGATAAAGCACCGTTTCGACGAATGATCGCACCGTGCTCCTCCTTAGGAGGAGCTGTCACGAAGTGACTGAGGTGGTGTCCTTGGTCGCCCTGCCCTGCGCGTCCGTTGTCAGCCCGTGGGAGAGCTTCAAAGATAGGCCGCGAGCGCCTTGAGCTGGCGGTCCTGCAGTTCGATGAGCCGCCGCGTAAGATCTTCGGCGCGCCCGTCCGCCGCACCGTAGTCGTTGAGATATTGCCTAAGCGATTTGATGCCCATATTACATCCGTCCGTCAGAAGGGCGGCGATCGTCTTGTCCGAGCCCTTCACCGCCAGCGTCATATTCGTTTTGAGCCAAGCCATGCCCTTTGCAATGGGGTTGGGGTCTTTTCCTTCGTCATGATAGGTGTGAAGGATGCCCTGCAATTCGTTTTGGATATCGGCGTATTCCCGCTGGTAATCGTCGAGCATCTTGCGAAAATCCCCGTCTTGGACATGATCCTTCACTTCATCGATCGCGGAAATGCCCATTTGGATGCCCGCGTCACATTCGCGTAAGAGTTCTATCGTATCGTGCTGTATCATTGCTACCTCCGTCGGTTAGCATGTGCAGAAAAATCGGTTATACTCTCCGCATAACATAGCGGCGGCTTTGCCTTCAGGCAAAGCCGCCGCTCGTTTGTCTATTTCGGTTTTTAGTCTTGCTCCTGCTGCTTTTTATAGATGGGCAGAAGCATACGGGTATTCTTCTTATAGAGGGGGAAGCCCTCCTTGCGGGCTTGATGACCGTCCGCCATGGGGATGCTCACATAGAGGAAGAGAACGGTATTTGCGAGCGCGCCCACAAAGAACCACCAATAGTGGGGCAGCAGGAAGATCACGGCAATGGCGATGCACCACCAGAAGAGGATCTCGCCGAGATAATTGGGGTGACGGGAATATTTCCAAACTCCCTTGCGCAGAAATCCCGTGCCGCCATCCTTCTTGAATTTGTGAAGGGTGCAGTCTGCAATTCCCTCGAGGAGCACCGCGAGCAGGGAAAGTCCCATGAAGATCGCAAATCCCACGTTGAAGGCGGGAAGGTTCTCGAAGACATAGATCACGGGCAGGGTGCAGGTGTACACGATGAGGGTGGGGATGAGGTGGATGCCGATGAGATTTACAAGGAAGTAATGTCTTCCCGTATGTTCCGCAAGGGCGGTATACCGCCAGTCCTGAAATTTTTCATTGAGCCCTTTGAATGTATACGCCCAATTCGCCGTCAGACGGACGCCCCAAACGAGGACCGCAACGAGCAAAAGGATCGCGGGAAGTTGGAGCTGCTGCCGCTTCATGATGCTCAAAGCCACCACGATGACGATGGGTTGCACGCTCCAATAGGGGTCATAGACGGAGGCGTTCGAGAGCATCAGGCTGAACAGGAACACCAACACCGTCGCCGCAATATCGGCGATGAGGAAGGAGAGCGGAAGAGATAAGGGGAGCAGATAGACGAGCAATACCGCCAAGGCGATCGCCGCAAGATAGATGAATCCGACGATGAGAAACCGAAGCGGTTCTTTTCCCGAGTTTTCCATGACAAAGACCTCTTTTTTCAAGATAATTCTATTATATAACGCTTTCCCGCAGTTGTCAAGAAAATTTTGTAAACACACAAAAAGGGGTTTTGCGGGCTTCGCGGCAGCCGGCGGTGGGGTGCTTGGCTCCCCTGATAGGGGAGCCGGCGAGGCGATAGCCGAGACTGAGGGGTTCTCCGAGAGCGGGAAAACCCTTTTCCCCTCGCTTCGCTCGGGTACTTCCCCTATAGGGGCAGCAAGGTGATTTTGGCGGTAGGGATCGACTGCTCCCGTTGATTTATAACTCTATCGTTTCGGCCTTGAAATCGCAATAATATTCGGCTTTTATCCCCTTAAATTTCAGCACGCAGTAGTCGGGATCGGTCACGCCCTGTTTATAAAACATCTTATCGCCGAAACGCCAAATTTCGTCTTTCGTCGCTTGATCGGTGCAGACCTGCATTTCGCCTATCATGGAAACGCCCTGATATTTGAATTTCCCGCGTTTATAAAAATAGATACAAGCCTTATCGTTTGCCAGATACTGTTTGATCTTATTGGATGAGGTATTGGTCGTAAAGTAGATCTCATTTCCGTCTATCTTACGCGGGGCAAGCATGGCGCGTATCACGGGATATCCTTGCTCGTTGACGGAGGCAATAAACGCCGTCTTATGTTCGGAAATAAATTGAAATAATTGTGTTTTATCCATCTCATCTCTCCGTGAAATCGGAATTTACTTTCCGTTTTCATTATACCATAATACAGTACGAAAATCAAGCAGGGCGGGTATCTTGCAAAAGAATTCAGGATAAAGCCCGCCGAGGGAGCGCAAAGCTCCCTCGGCGGGCTTTATCTCTCTTTCATGTCTCATTTTCCCGACTCAATTTTTTCCTGCAAAAACCCTTTTTGTGGCATTTGGGACAGCGCAATCTTCTCCAAGTAATCCCGTGCATTGCAAACACATACGCGGTGGCAGTCGGGACAAACCGCTCGCCGCAATGCGGGCACTCAAATACGCCCGCATCTCTATCGAGCACGATTGCAACGGTGATCCCACATACCAACAAAATCACCGCAATTACGATAGAAGTAATTTTTAACCATACCGCCATATCGATAAGACCTGCAATCAAAATCAAGGTTATGCTTGCAATAAGAGCCATTACGATGACGATAATGCTAAGAACAATGTTCTTTTTTGCCTTTGCCTTTTCTTCTACAAGTGACATAATGTTTGCTTCCGCTTTTTCGTAATATTGTTTTTCGTCAAGTCTCTCGCCCGAAAAAAATTCATTCAGGCTGATACCGAGCAGATCGCAAAGCGGTTTCATCAAACTTACTTCGGGTAAGCCGTTCCCCGTTTCCCATTTGGAAACCGTCTTTTCGGAAATGAGAAGTTCTTCCGCTACCTCCCGCTGCGTTAAATTTTTCTCTCTCCTTAATGCTTTGATAAATTGCCCGATTTTGACTTGATCCATAAAGCGGACCTCCTTATGCCGCTATTATAGCATAAAATAACTTCCAAATACCCCCACGCTCCGTAGAGTTAAACTACTCTACGAAAAGAAGGACTGAATTTTTGTTTGTCGCTATGATTATACCATAAATAACGAGAAAATCAAGCAAGGGGAGCGCGGGCGTGAAAAGCAAAGAAGTTGCCCTTTTGGACAACTTCTTGCAAAATGCGTCGCGTTTGCGAAATGATGCACCCTTCGACCAAATTTGAATTTAATCGGGGCCCCCAAAAAAGATTTGCGAAGCAAAGATTTTTTGGGAAGAGGAGCAACCGACGTAAAAAGCATAGCCCTTGCCAAAAGGCGAGGGCTTGCAAAATGCGTCGTGTTTGCGAAATGATGCACCCTTCGACCAAATTCGAATTCAATTGGGGCTCCCAAAAAAGATTTGCGAAGCAAAGATTTTTTGGGAAGAGGAGCAACCGACGTAAAAAGCATAGCCCTTGCCAAAAGGCAAGGGCCTGCAAAATGCGTCGTGTTGCGACGTGGTGCGCCATGAGGAGCTCGAATCCCCAGCCTTTGGTTCCGTAGACCAACGCTCTATCCAATTGAGCTAATGGCGCATGTATGAAGTTTTATTGTGGGGGATTCTCGCTCCTCTCGGAGCTACTTCGCCCTGCGGGCTCGTGCCGCGCTTAGAGAATCAGAACTGCGCGCGGGGCGAATCCCCAGCCTTTGACGCCAATAGACCAACGCTCTATCCAATTGAGCTAATGGCGCATAATATGAAGTTTTATTGTGGGGGATTCTCGCTCCTCTCGGAGCTACTGAATCCCAAACTGCCATAACATTATATCGGTTTTGCGAGGGAAAGTCAAACGATTTTCGGGGAGAAAAGTATATTCCCCAAAAAAATTTTGTGGAATCCGTGTACGTTCTTTTTCCTTCCAAAACCGTCTTTTTCCGCGCGAAATGTGGAATAATCCCCCGAAATGTGGAAAACTCGTGGATAATTCGGCGAATTTGTAGAATCGTGCTACACAAATTCCGCCATTTTCGGTCAAGGTTTGTAACAGTCGCAGAGGCGGCCGTTCGGCAGGAAACCCGTATCCGAGCATTTGGGGCAGGCATACTTGGGCAGAAGATCCTCTTCCTTCAATCCCAATTCCGCAAGCGCCTGTACGCGCTTCGCACGGTGCTCTTCGAGCAGCATCTTTATCGTTTCCGTTTCCCCTCCGAATACCTCGGCGCGGGCAAGGGCGATCTCTTCCTCGCGAATGGCGCTGTCGGCACGGCGGTATTCCTCGCTCTGTTCGGCGAGCTGTTTCACCTTGTTTGCCCTGCGCTCCGCCCGTTCCTTGCGAACGGCGTAAAAGCGTTCCCGTTCGGTACGTTTGTCCGCAGCCACCGCCGCCTCGTTCTTGAATTCCGCCTTCGGGAAGGAAGTCTTTTCGGGGATCTCTCCCGGGGAGAACACCCCCGCGTCCTTCCATGCCGTGAGTAATTTGTTCATATACGAGAGGGGAGCGGCCGCCCCCGCGCTTCTCTTTGCCGCCTCCGAGATCATGGCGTCCGAGAATCCCATCTCCTTCCACTGCGCAATGGTATCGAGCGCGGAGAGGGACTTTTTAACGACGCCGCACGTGCTTTGGATGCGCTGCAAAAGGCGGAGCTGTCTCTCCCGCGCGGCGCAGTATTCCTTCACATCCTCCTCGCCCATGCCCTTATCGTGCAGGGAAGAAACCATCGTATCCGTCTCTTCAAACCCATAGCCGAGCTTGAAAGCGATCCCCGCGAGCCGAAGAAGGCTCTCGTCGCTGAACCCCCATGTGACCCATTTTTCTGCATACGTCTCAATAAAAACGCGCGGATTTTGTATTTTTACGCCCAATTTCCGCCCGAGGGAAAAGACGGTGGAGGCGAGCGCTTCCCTTCGCTTGAGATAGGTTTTTGCCGCGGAAGGGGTGAGCGCATTTTTCTCGGCGAGCTCGAGGACGAGGGCGTCGAGGGTGGCGGGCGAACCCTTCCCGAGCGCTGCCGCTGCCTCGATGATCGTGCCCTCTTCCATTCCCATCGCGAGCCATTTTTCGAGCAGGGAATAGTCGGCGTCCTGCGGTTTTCTGAAGATCCCCATGCGGTTAAAGACCGCCGAGAGCGTCTGTTCGTGCTTGTTATAGTCGGAGAATTCCTCCTCTGCCTGCTCGAAGGTGAATTTGTGGTCCTTCAGCAGTTGGTTGGCTTTATTGAGCATGTGGGCGGAAGTGACCTTACTTCCGTCCTTTTTGATGCAGTACTCCGCAACGAGCAGGAACGCCTGCGGCTCCATGGGGCTGTTTTCGAGAAATTCGAGGATGCGCTGCATTTCGTAGGGTTTGAAGTCCTTCCCCGCCTTGGAAAGAAGGCGCAGCAGCTCGCGGTTGAACGCCGCGTACTTCTCGGGGCGGAGGGGCTTGGGCTTGCCGATCGCGGAATTGACGGGCAGGTATTCCACCATGAGCGGGTCGCGGGAGAGGACGTGCAGAAGATCGCACTCCTCCCAGAATCCGAAGATCTCGATAAAGCGCGGGTAGGGGATCTTGAGGAGCTTTGCGACGGCTTCGGCGTCCACCTCGTCCTTGCAGTTGCACAGATACAGCCCATACAGATAGACGCGCACGGCGTCGCCGTCCGCCTGCGGGAGATACTTCGTGATGAACTGGTTCTCCACGCTTGTGAACATATTTGCGGTAAATTCTTTGGAAAAGGCTGTAAACGACATGGTGTTTCCTCACGATATGGCTTGCTTTTTTCGGAAATCCGTTGTATAATAGGGAAAAATACCCTGTCCGTGCGAGACGTTGATGATATTATACATCATCCCTCGGGAAAAATCAACCGTTTCTTTGGACGGAAAGGAGGCGAAGATGAACATCCTGCATATCTCCGATCTGCATCTCGGAAAAAAGCTGTTCGACAGGGAACGGCTTCCCGAACAGGCGGAGGCGCTCGACGAGCTCGTGCGCCTTTGCGACGGGGAGCGGGTCTCCCTCGTGCTCATCGCGGGGGACGTCTTCGATACCTACCTGCCGTCTGCGGAGGCGGAGGAACTCTTCTTCCGCTCGGTCAAAGCGCTCGCGGGAGAGGACCGTGCGGTGGTCATTGTCAGCGGCAATCACGACGACGGTGTGCGCCTCGCCGCGGGAGCTCCTCTTGCGGAGGGCGCGGGGGTCTATCTCTTCGGAAATCGTCCGCGCGCCTTCTCCGTTTCCTCGTCCCGTCCCGTCCGTGCGGTGGAGGCGGGGGAATTCTATCTCGTCATCGAGGACGCGGAGGGGGAGCGGGTCTATCTCAACTGCCTGCCCTATCCCAATGAAGCGAGGTTCAAAGAGGGGAAGAGCGATGAGAGCTTTTCCGAGAAAATGGCGCGCTGGATCGCCCGCGGCGAAGAGGGCTACCGCGGGGATATGCCCCACATTCTCCTCTCCCACCTGTTTGTGGCGGGGGGGAAGACGAGCGAGAGCGAGCGGGACATCGACCTCGGCGGGGCTCGCGCCGTGCCCGTTTCGGTGCTCCCGAAGGAGGGATATATCGCGCTCGGGCATCTTCACCGTCCCCAGCAGATCGGAAACGCCCGCTACAGCGGCTCTCTGCTCCAATATTCCTTCGATGAGGCAAACACACAGAAGTGCGCCCTTCTGCTCAAAACGGAGGGCAAAGAATTCAGCGTGCGGGAGATCCCCATCAAGGCGGGCAAAAAGCTCGTGCGGCTGGAGTGCGACGGCGTGGAAGCCGCGCTCGCCCTCCTTCCCCAATATCAGAACAACTATATCGAGCTCACATTGCACCTCACCGCGCCCCTCACGACGGCGGAGACGCGCGCTTTGCGCGCATGTGCGGAGGGGCTCGTGTCCATTCTCCCCAAACTGCGGCAGCAGGAGGAGACGCCCGTTCTCAGGCGGGCTTCCCTGAGCCGCGGGGAGCTCTTTGACGAGTACTATCGCTCGGTGTACGGCGAACTCCCGCAAGACAAACTGCGGGAGGCATTTCTCGCCCTCATGGAGGAGGAAGCATGAAACCGCTGCGCCTCGAATTCAACGGCATCAATTCCTTCTCCGAACCTGCCGAGATAGACTTTTCGGGCTTGCTCGAATACGGGCTGTTCGGCATTTTCGGGGATACGGGCTCGGGCAAGAGCACCATTCTCGACTGTATCACCTTCGCCCTCTACGGCACGGTGGCGCGCACCCCGCGGGGCGGGGCGGGCGAGATCATCAACCACCGCCTCGACAGGGCATACGTCAATTTCGAGTTCGGCATCGAGGAGCAGGGGAAGCGCAAGCATTACCGCGTGGAGCGGACGGTCAGGCGCAAGAACGCCGTGCAGACCTTGAAGGTCATCGACTGCGGAGAGAACCTCGTGCTTTCGGAGGGCGTCCGCGAAGGGGGCGCTCTGCTCGAGCGCATCATCGGGCTTTCGGAAGAGGACTTCGAGCGGTGTATCGCCCTGCCGCAGGGGGAGTTCGCCCAATTTATCAAATCGCAGCGGGCGGACAGGCTCAAGCTCGTCACGCGGCTGTTCGACCTCGAGGAATACGGCGAGAAGCTCTTCAAGCGGGCGAGCGGCAACTATGCCCGTCTTGCGGGAGAGCTCGACCTTCTCCGCGCCCGCTTAGAACCCTTTGAGACCGTTACGGCGGAAGGGCAGGGGGCGCTCAAGGAGGAGATCGCTCGTCTTGCGGAGGAGGAGAAGAAGCAGCGGGAAGCTCTTTCGGCGGCGCGCGCCGAGGAGAAGACGCTCACCGAGCGAAGAAGATCGCAGCTCGAACGGGAGAAGGTCGTCGCCCGTCTCGTAGCGCTCGGGGCGCAGGAAGGGGAGATCTCCCTTTTGGAGCGCGATCTGGGCAAGGCAGAACAGGCGGCGGCTGCCGTCTCTGCCGAGAAAGAGCGCCTTTCGGCGCTTAGCGAACTCGAGAGCGCGCGCACGGAGAGTGGCGCCGCCCTGCAGGCAAAGGAGAGGGGAGAGGCCGCCCTTGCCGCCCTTCCCGCAGACGACGAAGCTCTCGACGTGGAGATCGACGCCCTCACCGCCCGCCTTGCCGTTGCCGAACAGCAGGAGGACATCCTGAGGCGGGCAAGGGAACTTAGGGAGCGGCTGGAGCGCACCCGCAAGGAATATGCAGCGGAAAAGGCGCAATTCGCCGATTTTTCCTACGATAGAGACCGCGCGGCGCTCGAAGAGAAACTTTCCGCCCTCGGCGAAGAGGATTTTTACACCTTTGCCGAAAGACACGCCGCAAGCCTGTTCCGCAGCGAGTATGCGGCATTCGCAAGAGAACTGGCGCAGATCCAAGCAAAATATCCCGAGACGGAGAGGGACATCTCCGTGCTCATCGCAAAATATATCTCTCTCTCGGAGGGAGAGAGGGAAGACCTGCTCCGCTTGAAAGAGGAGTATGAGGAAAAGGAGGAAAAGCGGCGCGCCGTGCAGGCTTCCCTCCTTGCGCTCGAAAAGCGCAACGGGAATTACCACGCCCACTGCGAGCGGCTGAAACATCTGCAGGAGGAGGGGATGCGCGTCCGCGAGGAACTCGACGGGATCGCGCTGCCCGATGCCCCCCTTTCCCGAAGCGAGCTCGAACGTGCGCTCGCCGCGGGGAAGCGGGAAAAGCGGGATAGGTTCGAGCGGCGGGAGAAGACGCGGCAGAGCTATTCGGCGGCGCTCTCCGCCCTTGCCGCGGCGTCCGAGCGGGAACGCGCGGCGGCGGACAATCTCGCCAAGGCGAAGCAGCGGCTCGGCGACGCGCTCGGGCGCGGGGGATTTTCCTCCGCGGAAGAGGCTGCCGCGCTCTGCCAAAGGTTGGGGAGCGGGGACGCCGCCGCCCGCGTGAAGGCATTCCGCGAGGAGTGGACCGCCCTGACCGCCCGCAAGCGGGAACTTCCCGAGGAGGAAGAGGAGGGGCTCGGAGAGAAACTCTCCGCTTGCAGCGCGGGAGTGCGGACGATCGAGGCGGAACTCGAAGAGACGGTGCGGCTCGTCGCCCTCAAAAAGGAGGAACTTCGCCGCGGAGAGGAAGCTCTCGAAAAGAAGAGCGCGCTCGAAGGGGAAGAGAAGAGGCTCGCCGAAAAGACGCAGACCGCCGAGCGGCTGAAAAAGCTGCTCGAGGGAAATAAATTCATGGAGTATGTCGCCGAGGAATACCTACAGGATATTACCAAGCGGGCGAGCGCAAGGCTCTTGTCTCTCACCTCGGGGCAGTATTTCCTGCGCTACGACAAGGGCTTTTTCGTCGGCGACAATCTGAGCGGAGGAGCGCTTCGGGCGGTGTATACCCTTTCGGGGGGAGAGACCTTCCTCGTCTCCCTGTCGCTCGCCCTCTCGCTCTCCACCGAGATCTGCATCAAGGCGGCGCGCCCCATCGAATTCTTCTTCCTCGACGAGGGATTCGGGACGCTCGATTCCAACTTGGTGGATACCGTGATGGACAGTCTCGAAAAGCTCAAGGGAGCAAATTTTTCCATTGGCATCATCTCCCACGTGGAGGAGCTCAAACATCGCATCATCAAAAAACTCTACGTGGAAAAAGCAACGGACAGCCACGGTTCCCGCATCAGGGGATAGCCGAAAAGAAGAGGTAAAGTTTTGGGAAACGTCATTTTAACGCCTGTAACGCTTTGGAAGGACTTCGACGACACCCTTCCGCTCAAGGAGGAGATCATCTCCGAGCGGGAGGAGGACGGCTATGTGTTCCGCGAGATCTATTTTTTGGGCAGACAGACCGTGTACGGACGGGTAAAAGTCTATGCCAAGTACTACACGCCCAAGTTGGAAAAATATCCCGCGGTGATGGTGCTCTTTGAAGCGGGCTTCCCGTGCGACGAAAAATTCGTCATGCACTTTTTGAAACGGGGAATGGGAGTTCTGTGCGTGGACTACTGCGGGGATATGCAGAAGGGAAGACATACCATCTACCCCCGCGATATCGAGTACGCCAACTTGCAGAAGGCAGGGGGGGCTATGGAATACGCCGAGCCCTCCGCCCGCGAGACGAGCTGGTACGAATGGGCGGCGGTCGCCCGCTATGCGGCGCGCTATCTCGAGAGCAAGGAGGAGGTCACCGCCTTCGGCGCGATCGGGCTGAGAACGGGGGGAGAGGTGCTCTGGAAGATCGCTCCCTATGCGCCTATCTCCTGCTTCATCGCGGTGTGCGCGGCGGGCTGGCTCGCCTATCGCGACGTGGAGAAGTTCGCCGAAGGGGAGAAGAGGACCTTCAGTCCCGAACGCCACCGCTTCATCGCGGGGATCGATTCCCAGAGCTATGCGCCCCACGCCAAGTGCCCCGTGCTCATGCTGTCTGCGATCAACGATAAGAAGTGCAACTACGACCGCGTATACGATACCTTCCAGCAGATCAATCCCGCCGTCGAAAAGGCGATCCTCTATTCCGCGCACGGGAACGGCCTCATCGGCGAACACTCCTTTGCCGATATGGATATGTTCCTCGACAAATATCTGCGCGGCAGGGCGGTGTATATCAGCAAGCCCATCACCTTTCAGGTCTTTGAAGAGGACGACATACTCAAGGTCCGCGCCAATTACGACGTGGAGGGCGATCCCACCGAATGCGGCATCTTCTTTTCCGAGAACACGGACAGTTACCGCTCCCGCGATTGGACGAGAGTGCTCGGCAATATGCGGGAGATGAAGGACAGCTCCATTACCTTCCCGCTCGACGTGTATGCGGATTCGAGCAAGGTGCTCGTCTATACTTTCGTGCGCTATTCTAACGGATTTTCCGTCACCTCCAAGATACAGGAATTCGCGGTGAAGCGCCGCTACAAAAACGCCCGCCTTTACAGTCCCATTATCTGGTCGGGCAGGGAGGGAACTGCCGGCATCGCCGCCTTCCGCCGCCGCGCAAGTTCGGTCGCAGACTGTTTTGCCGACGGCCCCCGTTCGAGCGTCACGCTCATGGCGGGGCATGGGGGGATCGTCGGGGCGGATACCGCGAACGGGGTCATCACCTATCGGGTGAGCGAGCCGCGCTGTTCCCCTTCCGAGGGAGCATGTTTCGCCTTCGACGCATGGTGCGAAAGGGAGTCCTCTCTCAAGATCGTCTTCTATATGGACGCCGACGAGAACAGGGGCTATTCGGTGCAGGTGAAAGTGCCCGCAGGAGGCAAGTGGACGAATTTCCTCTTCCAATGCAACGATTTCAAGTCGGAAACGGGCGCGCCGCTGTCCGATTTCGGGCAGGCCGTCTCCGTCGTCTTTTTGGGCGAAGGGGATGTGCTCGTCAACAATCTCAAATGGCTGTGAGGTGGAAATGAAACGCCCGGAAATGCTCAACAAACAGACCCGCGATCCCTTCTACGGCTGTCTCAGTCTACTCAGTTTTCTTCTGCTCTTCGTGCTCGTCCTGCTCATGCTCCTCTTCAACAGGAACTTTTTCCTCGTTCAGGTGCGCGGGAACTCCATGCGCGACACCCTTCAAAATGCCGACATCCTCTATGCCGAGTCCACCCAATATGTGCGCCCCGAGCGGGGGGATATCGTCATTTTGGATGTGACGGATAACGAGATGTACAAGAATACGGAGAAAAACGAAGACGGCAGGGTGCTCATCATCAAGCGGCTCATCGCCCTTGAGGGGGATACCGTTAAGTGCGAGCACGGCGTCGTCTATCTCCGCTGTGCGGGGGAGGAGGAGTTCACCGCCGAAGCGGACGCCCGTATCCACTATAAAACGCCCGACTTTTCGGAGTACACATTGAAAGAGGGGGAGGTCTTCGTCCTCGGCGACCACAGAGACAACAGTCTCGATTCGCAGGAACTTCAGGAGGAGATCGACCACGGGGAGAACGCCCGTCACCTGCGCTACAATGAGATCACGGGGGTCGTCCCTGAGTGGGTCGTGGAACACATCGGACTTATCGAGAAGCTGGAAGGCTTCCGTTCATTCATATTCAATAAAAAATAAGGAGCGCGATCATGAACATTCGCATTACAACAGACAGTACCTGCGATCTGGGCAGGCTCATCGAAGAGCACAACATCGGCGTGATGCCGCTCTCGGTCATCCTCGGCGAGAACGCCTACCGTGACGGAGTGAACATCACCCCGCAGGACATCTTCTCCTACGTCGCCGAGACGGGTATCCTTCCCAAGACGGCGGCGCCGAGCATCGGAGATTACGAGACGTTTTTTGCCCGCTATGTGGACGAGGGGGAGACGGTCATCCATTACAATATCTCCGTGAAGTCTTCCTCTTCCTACAACTATGCGGTGGAAGCCGCCAAGAAGTTCGGGGGAAAGGTGTACGTGGTGGACAGCAAGGCGCTCTCCTCGGGGCAGGGGCTCATGGTCATGAAGGCGGTGGATTACCGCGCCGAGGGCATGGACGCCAAAGAGATCGCCCAAAGGACTGCCGCGCTCGCGCCCAAGATCAACACTTCCTTTGTCCCCGACAGGCTCGATTACCTCTATAAGGGGGGAAGATGCTCCCGCATGGCGATGTACGGGGCGAACCTTCTGAAGATCCATCCCCTCATCGAGATGCAGGATGGACAGCTCTATGCGGGAAAGAAATACCGCGGCAGTATGGAAAAATGTATCGCCAACTATATCGCCGATCTCAAAGAGCAATATCCCGCCTACGACAAAAGACGCGCCTTCATCACCCACAGCAGCGCCGAGGAGAGCATGGTCGAAGTCGCGCGGCAGAAGGTGGGGGAACTGTTCGATTTCGACGAAGTGATCGAAACGGTCGCAGGCTCGGTCATCACGGGTCATTGCGGAAAGAATACGCTCGGCGTACTGTTCATTGCATCATGATAAGACTTTATAACGATCTCGATCTGCTCGCGGCGTTCCGCCAGCGCAGACGGCTGCTTGCCGGTTTTCTCATCGCCACGGGGCTCTTTCTTGCGGGGCTCACCCTGCTCGTGGTATTTTATACCCTGCTGCCTTACGACGCCCCGTCGGGGACATGGTACGTAGTGGGAACGGGCGTTCTCACGGGGGTGTATATCATCTTCTGCTTTCCCTATATGGGCATCAGCTATAAGCGGTGCAACGCCTACTATAAGATGCTCGGGTTCATCTCCAAGGGAAGGAAGGAGTACGCCTTTTTGCCCTTTTCGGACATCGACGACTGGACGACGCGGGACGGGGTGGACGTCAATGTGGCGCTCTTCAAGGTGAAGAACGTGAAGAAAGACGAGGAACTCATCCGCCAGATCTATGTGGACGGCGAGAAGGACTTCCCGCCCTTCAAGGAGGGGATGCAGGTAAAACTCATCTCGCAGGGGAACTTGCTCATCGAATACGAGATCGCGGAGGAAGAGAAATGAGAGCGTTCGTCACCGTGTTCGGCACGGACAGGAGAGGGATCATCGCACAGGTGAGCGCCTTTCTGAACGAAAAGAAGATCAACATCCTCGACATTTCGCAGACGATCATGGAAGATCAGTTCGCGATGGTCATGAAGGTGGATACCGAGGAATGCCGTGAAGATCTCGCCGCCGTCGCCGCCGAGGCGGCGGAAATGGGGGAGCGCATCGGAATGTCCGTGCACGTCCAGCATGAGGACATCTTCAACGCGATGCACAGGGTATAATACCGTAAAGCAAATAGAGAATAAGATGTTTCATACCAACGAAGTGATCGAAACGATCGAAATGATCGACAAAGAGCATCTCGACATCCGCACCGTCACGATGGGGATCTCGCTCCTGCCCTGTATCCGCGAGAACGCGGAAAAGACGGCGGAAGCGGTGTACGAGCGGGTGATCGGGAGAGCGGAACGGCTCGTTCCGACGGCGGAAAAACTCTCCCGTGAGTACGGCATCCCCATCGTCAACAAGCGGGTTTCCGTCACACCCGTTTCCCTCATCACCGCCGCATTTCCCGAGGAGAGCGGAAAGATCGCGCTCGCCCTCGACAGAGCCGCCGACGCCCTCGGCATCGATTTTTTGGGGGGCTATTCGGCGCTCGTGCATAAGGCAACGGCGGAATACGAGGAAAAATTTCTTTCGACCATCCCCGAGGCGCTCTCATCCACAAAGAAGCTGTGCTCCTCGGTCAATGTGGGTTCTTCCCGTTCGGGCATCAATATGGACGCCGTGCGGAAGGTGGGCGAACTCGTGAAAGAGACTGCCCGTCTCACCGCGGCGGAGGGCGGGATCGGCTGTGCGAAGTTCGTCGCGTTCTGCAACGCGGTGGAGGATAATCCCTTTATGGCGGGGGCGTTCCACGGCGTGGGGGAGGCGGATACCGTCATCAACGTGGGCGTTTCGGGCCCGGGCGTGGTACAACATGCGCTCTCCTTTGCGCCCGAGGCAGATCTTACGGAGGCGGCGGAACTCATCAAACGCACGGCTTTCAAGATCACGCGCGTGGGACAGCTCATCGCAAAAGAAGCAGCCAAACGGCTGGGCGTTTCCTTCGGCGTTGTGGATCTCTCCCTTGCGCCCACGCCCGCGCGGGGGGATTCGGTCGCGCACATCCTCGAAGAGCTTGGGCTCGAAAGGGTGGGCGGACACGGCACGACGGCTGCGCTCGCCATGCTGAACGACGCGGTGAAGAAGGGCGGCGTCATGGCTTCCTCCCGCGTGGGAGGGCTGTCGGGCGCGTTCATCCCCGTCTCCGAGGACATCGGCATGATCGAAGCGGCGGAAAAGGGGGCGATCTCCCTCGAAAAGCTCGAGGCGATGACCTGCGTCTGCTCGGTTGGGCTCGACATGATCGCGATCCCCGGCGATACGCCTGCCTCTACCATATCCGCGATCCTCGCCGACGAGGCGGCGATCGGCATGATCAATCATAAGACTACGGCGATGCGGGTCATTCCCGCGCCCGGGAAGAAGGTGGGGGACAGAGTGGACTTCGGCGGACTATTGGGACATGCGCCCGTGATGGCAGTCCATGCGGGAAGCGCCGAGCGGTTCATTGCCCGCGGCGGCATCCTGCCCGCTCCGATACATAGCTTCAAGAACTGAGTTCACAAATTTTGTCGTTCCGACAAAATTTCGTGAGGGGTTAGGCGTTCTGCTTCGTAGCTACTATCTGCCCGCCCGATAACTGCTCCGTAAAAACAAAAAGCCGTAAGCGTGCGGCAAATTGAGTAAGAACTGAGTTCACAAATTTTGTCGTACCGACAAAATTTCGTGAGGGGTTTGGCGTTCTGCTTCGTAGCTGCTATCTACCCGCCCGATAGCTGCTCCGTAAAAACAATAAGCCGTAAGTGTGCGGCAAATTGAGTGCGCTGCCGCAGGGAAACCCTGCTTCGCGCAGTAATTGGAGAGACACCACCCCCCTACCCCCCTTCCTCAGGAGGGGGCAAAGAACTATCCCAAGCTGTCTCTCGCGGAGCGGGGAAAAGCGGCGAACGCAGTGAGCCGAAAGGGGGGACGGGTATCCCAAACATCAAAAATAATTCAAAAAAGGAAAGGAATATATGGAAAGAAAGGACGTACAGGAAAATTACAAATGGAAGATCTCGGACGTGTTCGAGAGCGATGAGAAGTGGGAAGAAGCCTTTGCCGCGCTCGAGGGAAGGATCGATTTCGACAAATATCGCGGCACATTGAATACCGTGGACGGCTTACTCGCCTATTTCAAGGCGGAGGAAGCGCTGACCGTCGATACCCTTCGCGTCTATCTGTATGCCTTCATGAAGCACGATGAAGACGTCCGTGAGACCAAATATAATGCCTACATCGCACGGGTGATGAGCTTTTTCACACGGCTCGAGGAAGCGACCGCCTTCTCGACGCCCGAACTCACCGCCCTGCCCGATGAGACGCTGGACGGGTTCATCTCCGATCCCCGTCTGCATGACTATGATTACATGCTCTCCCGCATCAAGGCGCAGAAGACGCACATTCTCTCCGAAAAGGAGGAACGCATCCTTGCGCAGACGGGCGAGCCGATGTCCTGCGCGGGGGACGTATTCGAAATGCTCGATAACGCCGAGCTCGACCTTCCCGAGATCGAACATCAGGGCGAAAAGGTAAAGCTCTCGCATGGGCTGTACTCCGTGCTCATCAACGGCGCGGACAGGGAAAAGCGCAAAGAGGCGTATGAACTCTATTACTCCGCCTACCGCAAGATCATCAATACGCTCGCGACGACCTATTTCGGGAACGTCAAAAAGGATATGTTCTATTGCAAGGTGCGCGGATACGATTCCTGCCTCTCCATGGCGCTCTTCGAGGAGGATGTCGACCGCTGCGTATACGACAATCTCGTCAAGGTCGTGGGAGAACACACTCCCGCCATGCACCGCTACATCGCCCTGCGCAAAAAGCTCATGGGGCTGGACGAGATGTACATGTATGACCTCTATCCCTCCCTTGTGGAAGACGCCGATCTGAAACTCACCTATGAGGAAGCATACGAGCTCGTGCTCAAGGGGCTTGCCCCCCTCGGGGAAGAGTACAACGCCCTTCTCCGCCGCGGCAGGGACGAACGCTGGATCGACGTCTGCGAGACGACGGGAAAGCGCAGCGGGGCATATTCCATCGGGATCTACGGGAATCATCCCTTCGTCCTTCTGAACTATCAGAAGACCACCCATGACGTTTTCACCATCGCACACGAGATGGGGCACTCCATCCATTCCCATTTCTCCAATAAAAATCAACCGTTTGTAAAATCGGATTACAAGATCTTTGTGGCGGAAGTTGCGAGCACGGTCAATGAGGTGCTGCTCCTCAAATATCTCCTGCACACCACCGAGGACAAGAAACTGCGCAAATATCTGCTCAACTATTTTCTCGACATGGTGCGCACAACTCTCTTCCGCCAGACCCAATTCGCCGAATTCGAGGAGAAGGCGCACGCGATGGCGGAGGGGGGCGAGCCGCTCAACAAGGACAATCTCTCCGCGCTCTACAAACAGCTCAACGAGAAATATTACGGCCCTGCCGTTGTCCATGACGACAATATTTCCATAGAATGGGCGCGCATCCCGCATTTCTATCGCTCGTTCTATGTCTATAAATATGCTACGGGTATCACCGCGGCGATCTGCATCGCCGACCGCATTCTGGCGGAGGGAGAGACGGCGGTGAAGGATTATTTCAAATTCCTCTCGGGCGGATGCTCCACCGACCCCGTTTCCCTGCTCAAACTTGCGGGCGCAGACCTCACCAAGGAAGAGACCTTCCTTTCCGCCATGCGGGAATTTGAGGACGCGCTCGAAGAGTTCGAGAAAGCATAGGATCGAAAAAAACGCAGGAAGGAAGACTTATGCCAAATCAAATGCCACACAATTTAGACGCGGAAGCGGCGCTGCTCGGGTGTATCCTCATCGACGAGAGCATCCAATCCGACGTATTGGAAGCGCTCAAGGAGGAGGATTTCTATCAGGGCTCTCACAGAGAGATCCTGAAAGCCATGAAGGCGGTCTACGGCAGCCACCGCCCGGTGGATATCGTTACCCTCAATGACCGCTTTGATCGGGACGGCAACCTCGCCCGCGCGGGGGGACTTGCCTATATCACCGAACTTGCCCAGCTCGTTCCCTCTGCCGCAAACTACCATGACTACATGGAGATCGTCAAGCGCGATTCGGTCAACCGCGCCCTCATCGGAGCGGCGAAGAACATCGCCGAATACAGCGCGGCTTCCCCCGACGAGAGGGAAGCCCTCGCCTTTGCAGAAAAGCAGGTCTATGACGTCTCCCAGCGGGAGGACGGCGGAAGTCTCATCGGGCTTTCGGACGGCGTGGCGGTGCAGGAAGTCATCGAGCGCTTCGAGAGCATCCAAAAAGACCCCAACGCCTTCCGCGGCATCGAGACGGGGTTCAGAAAGCTCGACGAGATCACTCACGGTCTGCAAAAGGGGAATCTCGTCATCATCGCCGCCCGTCCCGGCATGGGCAAGACTTCGCTCGCCATGAATATCGTGGAATATGCCTGCCTCAAACGGAAGAACGTCGCGGCGGTATTTTCCCTCGAAATGCCGCATACGGAGATCCTGCAGAGGCTTCTTTGCTCCTATGCCGAGGTCAGCATGGAGGCGGCGCTCTCGGGAAAGCTGTCCCCGAAGAATTGGAAGAATCTCACGGTCGCCGCCGACAGGCTCAACCGCAGCAAGATCTTCATCGACGACTCCTCGGTGACCAACCCCGCGCAGATCCTCTCCAAATGCCGCCGCTTGAAGAGCGCCGAGGGAAGGCTCGACCTCGTAATGATCGACTATATCCAGCTCATGGAGGCGGACCATGCCGTCCGCGGGAGCGATTTCAACCGCCAGCAGGAAGTCGCGAGCATCACGCGCTCCCTCAAGATCATGGCGAAGGAATTGGGCGTTCCCGTCATCGCTCTTTCCCAGCTTCGCCGTATCCAGACAAAGGAAGCCCAGCTCTCCGACTTGCGCGAATCGGGCGCGATCGAGCAGGACGCCGATATCGTCATGTTCATCAACCGCCCCGAAGTGGGCGCAACACCCGAGGAAATGGCAAAGAGCAACATCGTGAAGGGGGCGGCGGAGCTCGTCATCGCCAAGCACAGGAACGGCGCGACGGGCAGGATACAGCTCCGCTTTATCGGCGAGAGCACCAAGTTCATCGACGTCGAAGATCAGGGCGTTACGGACGAAGAACCGCAGTACGGCAAGAAACCGCAGCCGCCGCAGGAGCCCGACGAGGGCGAGATCCCTTACGAATAATGGAGACGCACATCCTCGGCGTGAGCGAAGAGAGCTTGCGCCTCGCAAAAGAATATATCGCGCACGGGGAAGTCGTTGCTTTTCACACCGAAACGGTGTACGGCCTCGGCGCAAACGCCTTTGACGATGACGCCGTTTTGCGCGTCTTCTCTCTCAAGGGAAGACCTGCCGACAACCCGCTCATCGTGCATGTGCACAGGGAGTACGACATCTCCCGCCTCACCGACGGAGAGCCGTCCTATGCTGCGGCGCTTCGCCGTGCCTTCCTGCCCGGACCTTTGACGATGGTATATCCGTCCGAGGGAAAGGTGTCGAAGTACGTCTCTTGCGGGATGAACACCCTCGCCATCCGCGTGCCCTCCTCGCCCACGGCGCAGGCCTTTCTGAAGGCGGCGGATCTGCCCGTCGCAGCGCCGAGCGCCAACCTTTCCAAGCACGTCTCGCCCGTCACCGCGCAGCATGTCTTCGACGATTTCAACGGGAAGATCCCTCTCATTTTAGACGGCGGAAGGTGCGGCGGCGGCATCGAGAGCACCGTGCTCGATTGCACGGGAGCGATCCCTCAGATCTTGCGCGAAGGGCTCGTCACGCGGGAGATGATCGCCAAAATTGCGGGCGAGTGCGGGGTGTACCGCCCGAGATCGGGGGAGAGACCCAAGAGCCCCGGCATGGCGTATAAGCATTACGCGCCCCGTTGCAAGACCGCCTATTTTTCGGCGGAATGTCTCGAAAAAGCTATAACGTACTATAAAAATGAGGTCAATACGGGCACGCCCTGTTTTCTGTGCGAGAGCGCGGTGTGTGCCCTTTTGAAGGGATATAATACCCTCGATTTGGGCAGTTCGCCCGAGGAAATGGCGCGGCGGCTGTATGCGCTCCTGAGAAAGGGCGAACAGCAGGCGAGCCTTCTCATCGGCATAGAACCGCAGCAAAGAGGGGGAGTTATGGCGGGCGTGCTCAACCGTATGAGGCGCGCCTTTGGGGTGGAACATGGAACAGAAGAGGGTTGAGCCGAAGAAGAAACAGCTCCCGAAAAAGAAGATCGTCTTTGTCTGTACGGGAAACACCTGCCGTTCGCCCATGGCGGAGGCGGCGCTCCGTAAGGAACTCCGCCGCCGCAAGATCTCGGGCTATGCGGTGTCCTCGGCGGGACTTCATGCCGAGGCGGGGAGCGTCCTCAGTCCGAACAGCGCGCAGGCGCTTTCGGAGGCGAAGATCTCCGTCAACAAGACGTTCAAGCCCAAACAGCTCACGGAGAAAATGGTGAAGGGGGCTTATGCCGTCATCTGTATGACCGACCGTCAGGCGCAGATGCTCGAAAAATACGGGAACGTCACGAGCTTTTTTGCACTTACGGGGCGTGAGATCCCCGATCCTTACGGTCAGGGGATCGACGTTTACCGCGTCACTCTCCGCCGTATCCGCGAGTGCCTGCCCCTCATCATCGAACGGTTTTGCCCCGCCGCGGAGGAGCAGGTTTCCCCTTCGCGGACGAAATAGAACATCTCGCCATCATGTACAAAAAAGGAGATCATTCATGAAAGTTGCGCTTGCCTGCGACCATGGGGGACTTTCCCTCAAGAACAAGATAAAGGAACATCTTGCCGCAAACGGCTATGAGACGGTGGATTTTGGAACGACGGACGCCTGTTCGTGCGACTACCCCGATTTCGCCCTTTTGGGGGCGGAAGCGGTCGCGAGGGGAGAGTGCGACAGGGGGATCTTTGTCTGTACGACGGGCATCGGCATCTCCATTGCCGCCAACAAAGTGCCCGGTATCCGCTGCGCCCTCTGCACGGACGAGACCTGCGCCCGTCTCACGCGGGAACACAACGACGCGAACGTCCTCGCCCTCGGCGGCGGGATCGTGGGCGAACACCTCGCCCTCGGGATCGTAGACGTCTTTCTCACGACCGGATTCTCGGGTCTGGAAAAGCATCAAAGGCGGATCGATAAGATCGCCGCTATCGAAAAAAAATATTCGGGAAGCTGTGACCGCTCCGTTCACGGCAAGAAGTAATTCATAGGAACTGCATGACGACGGCACTCAAACAAAAAATCATCGAGTCGCTGACCTCGGTCCTCCCGGTCGCGCTCATCATCATCGCGCTTGCGATCACGTTCACCCCGCTCGATTCGGGTATCTTTGTCCTGTTCCTCGCGGGCGTCTTCCTGCTCATTCTCGGAATGGGCTGTTTTACGCTCGGCGCGGATATGTCCATGCTCGTCATCGGCGAAAAGATCGGTTCTTCCGTCACCCAATCGCGCAAGATCTGGCTCGTCGCCCTCGTGTCCTTTCTCATCGGTATCATCGTCACCGTTGCAGAGCCCGACTTGCAGATCCTCGCCCGTCAGGTGAGCAGCCTTGCGGAAAAGACCTTTCTCGGAAATTACCTGCTCATCCTGACCGTCGCGGCGGGGGTCGGTATCTTTCTCATGCTCGCCATGCTCCGCATCGTATTTCATATCCGCCTTTCCTATATCCTCATCGGCTTTTATGTGATCGCTTTCATATTGGCGTTCTGCTTTGTCGATAAGAGCTTTTGGGCGGTCGCCTTCGATTCGGGCGGCGTTACGACGGGTCCCATGACCGTGCCCTTCATCATGTCGCTCGGCGTCGGCGTGGCGTCGATCCGAAGCGACGGAAACGGGAAGGACGATTCCTTCGGCCTCGTTGCGCTCTCGAGCATCGGCCCTGTCATCGCCGTGCTCATCCTCGGGATCGCCTTCAAGATAAAGGGGCTAACCTATCCAGACACGGGGGAATGGCGGGACGTCCCCGCAAATACATACGGCGTCCTCTTCCTCTATCTCAAGGGGGGAGCGGATCATGCCGCAGAGGTATTCATCGCGCTCAGTCCCATCCTCGTGTTTTTCCTCGGCTTCCAGCTCCTCACCCGCGCCTTTCACAGGAAACAGATCGTGCGCATCTGCTTCGGATTTCTGTATGCCTTTGTCGGGTTGGTCCTCTTCCTCACGGGGGCGAACGTCGGCTTTATGCGGGTGGGCAGAGCGATCGGCGAGGGGCTCGCATCCCTCTGGGGAGGGAACGGAAAGTGGCTGCTCATACCCGTGGGTATGCTCATCGGCTATTTTGTCGTCGCCGCAGAACCCGCCGTTCACGTGCTCAATAAACAGGTGGAACGCATTTCCGCGGGCGCTATCACGGCAAAGTCCATGAAGCGGGGGCTCTGTACGGGCGTTTGTATCTCTTTGGGGCTTGCCATGCTGCGGATCGTCACGCACATCAACATCATGTGGATACTTGTGCCGGGGTATTCCATTGCCCTCGTGCTGACCTTCTTCACCCCGCCCATGTTCACGGGGATCGCCTTTGACTCGGGCGGCGTTGCGAGCGGCGCAATGGTCTCTTCCTTTGTTTTGCCGATGGCGATCGGCGCTTGCTCTTCTCTCGGCGGATATGTCATGACGGAAGCGTTCGGTTGCGTGGCATTCGTGGCGCTCACTCCGCTCATCACCATCCAGATCCTCGGGATACGCTATCGGAGCAAGACGCAGCGGATCAAGCGGAACTTCCTCTCGGGGGAGGACAAGATCATCGAATACGAGGTGGACGCATGACGCAGGATAAAAAACCCGCCCAGATCGTGCAGACGCTGAAAAATGCAGGCGGGAAGGTGGGGGAGATCATCGGCGTAAAGCCCGTCTCCAAAAAGCCGAGCCGTATCAAATTGCTCTTGAGCGTTGTGAGCCCTTCCGACGAGGGAAAGCTCAAGGAGATCCTCGACGAGGCGTCCGTGGCGCTCTCCTATACGTTTGCGGGAACGGGCACGGCGCGTTCGCAGGTGCTCGACTATCTCGGCATCGGCGGAACGGAGAAGGCGGTCATCGCCTCTCTCATTCCCGAGAGCGACGAAGACAGCATCCTCAAAGTGCTTCGAATCAAGATGTCTCTCTATCTCGTGGGGCGGGGGATCTCCTTTACGATCCCGCTCACGGGGATCTCGTCGCTGACCGCGGGCGGGCTCGCGCGGGCGGCGGCAAACAAATCTGCAGAAGGGAGGAAGGTCATGACGGCCGATGAAAGAAAATACGATCTGATCGTCGCCGCTCTGGAAGCGGGACGGATGGACGAGGCGATGGAGGCGGCGCGTTCGGCGGGAGCTGCCGGAGGGACGATCCTGCGCGCCCGTGCGCTCGATAACGCCAAGGCGGAGCAGTTCATCGGGATCTCCCTCGCGCGCGAACAGGAAGTTCTGCTCGTGCTCGCAAAACGGGAGAGCAAGCTCGCCATCATGGAGGCGCTCATGGAGAAGGTGGGTTTGAAGACGGAGGCGGGGGGCATCGTGTTCTCCCTTCCCGTCGATAAGACCGCGGGCATCTCCGCAGCGGACGAAGCGGCGCTGCGCGCAGAGGGGAAGGTCGATGGATAAGAGGATCGTCTGCATCGGCGGCGGAGAGCTCAAGACGGGAGAGACGCTCGCGATCGACGAATATATCGCCGAGGAGGCGAAAAAGATAGCGGGGGACAGGCGCGCCTGCGGATTGTTCCTTCCCACCGCCAGCCACGATTGTATGCCCTATTACAATACTTTTCATAAGGTGTATACAGGCAAGTTCGGCTTAAAGACGGATGTCGCGCTCACCGTCGGCAGAGAGTGGGATCGCGATAAGATGCGCGAAAAATTCGCGCGGGCGGACTTTTTGTACGTGGGCGGCGGGAATACCGTGTTCATGCTCGAAGAGTGGGAAAGGAGCGGCCTTCTTCGCTTGATAGAGGAGGCATATGAGCGGGGCGCGCTCCTTTGCGGATTGTCCGCAGGGGCGATCTGCTGGTTCGAGGAGATGTATTCCGATTCGGTCGTCGAGGGCGAATACGCGATGTATCGGGGGCTTGGATGGCTGAAGGGAAAAATTTCTCCCCATTACAACGAAAGAATGCTTGACTTTGACGAAATCGTGCGGTATAATAAATATCGCGCTTGGGGTTTGGAGAACGGCGCGGCAGTGGAATTCGTCAATGGCGAAGCTGTCAAGACCGTCTCAAGCGGTGGCAATGTGTGGCTTTTGGACGGTTCCGACGGTGAACACCTCAGAAAGACGGCATTCCAAAAATGAATCGGGAACGGTCTCGGAGTGAGAATTGCGCTTTGTGTTGAGCGAAGCGCTCAGAGTGAGATTTGTTCTAAAAGGAAGACCAAAATAATTCTCAAAAAAGACGAAGTATTTTTTGAGAAAGAGGAGGAACAATCGAACGAAAATTGCGCTTTGCGTTGAGCGAAGCGCTCAGAGTGAGATTTGTTCCGACGAGCGGATGTGGCGAAATTGGCAGACGCGCAGGTTTCAGGTTCCTGTGGGAGACCATGCAGGTTCAAGTCCTGTCATC